>DHHU01000060.1 GCA_002403445.1 Salinisphaeraceae bacterium UBA4764
GAAGCATCTACTGGGCAGAAGATGCTTTTGAGCGCATCCCGGTCAACGACTATATTCGCCATATGGGCGGCATGGCCCTGGTCGGCGTATTGATGTACGCTTTCATGGCGGGTACGGGCCATTACTATATCCAGGGCGTCGGCTACGCCACAGCTCAGGACATCCTCCAAAATGTGCTCACTTCGCCTTGGTTGCTGCTGGCTTTGCTTGCTGCAAAATTATTGGCGACATCTTTGACACTCGGATCCGGCGCCTCGGGCGGTATTTTTTCACCTTCGTTGTATCTCGGGGCAACTGCAGGTGCCATTTGTGCCATCATTGCGAACACTATCGACCCAAGCTTCCCGCTTAGCGCTGGCAGCATGGCCGTACTCGGCATGGCCGGCGTAGTAGCCGGTTCCACGGGTGCTGCATTGACGGCAATCGTAATGCTTTTCGAGATGACGCGGGATTATCACGTCATCATTCCCACCATTATCGTTGTTTCGATCGCCACGCGCATTCGTAAATATTTGCTTGAAGACACGATCTACACTTTCAAGTTGACCAAGCGTAATCACCCCGTGCCTTCGTCGCGAGAAACCAACCTATTCATGCTAGGCCGGGCAGCCGATTTCTATGACCCAAGCGTTGTTCGGGTGGGCAACAAACGGGGTATGGCTGAGATCCGCCGCCGATTCACCCGATTCGGAAAACAAACACCGAACGTATTGGTTCTGGACCAGAATCAGAATATCGAATCGATTTTTTCTTCCAAGCGGCACTATCGTCTCGACAGACGTCGCGGTATTCGCAGCTGGTCTGACGAACACAAGGCTACAGACTACATCGTGGTCGCAGCCAACGATATGATCTTTGACATTGTCGGGCGACTCCGGTCCAGTCAATGCGAAGTGGCACTAGTAACGCGTGATGGCACCATGACCCATCCGCGCGAGGTGGAAGGCGTTCTGACTCTCTCTGACATCGCGCGCTCTTCGCGACTGGCTTATCAAATGGAAAACCGACGCAAACTCAAAACGGGCAAAGAGTCAAGATAATCGTTTCAGCCAAGCGACTTGCTTTCGCTGTAAGCGGTACCGACTCGGCGTTTCATCGCTGAGTTTTCGTTGCGGACACTATCTCCAGAACCCGGCCATGTCGAAGATTGTGGCATCCAAGTCCTCGAATCGAATCGCGCGCTAACGCCTGACACCCAAGAGGGGCAAAACGCTTTTTCAACGCTTTATTGCTAACACCATGAACGTCTTCGCGTTTTGCAAGCAAGAATCAATCAGAGAGACCGATTTATTACGTTGGCGTTGGCGGAGGGCGTCGACTGTCGACCCGGACTGCGGACCCGGAACGCGACCTGGAGGGGCGCGAAATGCTACACCTGCGCCGGGGCTGCACATTTTCTTTCCCGAAGGCAAGGTTCAGGTCTATGTTCATATCCAGCCCGTGGATAGGCACCAAAGTTTTGCTGGCCTGCAAATCCTAAAACATCATTTTTAGAACGTGGAAAGCTATCGGGGCAACTATCTCAAATGCTTCTACTGGGACCGACCGGACTGGTCATCTCTATGAGCGAACAACTCAAGCTTGGTTGGGGGAGCACTTGACCAGACGCTGGTCATCAACGGAATAAAACTGTTGCTCTAGGACATGGACCCCAAACGCTCATGGAAGCGAACCAAGCATTAACTTTCTATTCTGTCGCGATAAAAGTCCTGTTCAACCGGAATTTGGCAAATATAATGAAAATGACTCGGGCCTCTAAAGCGCTGATCCAACTCGCGATCCGATGGCAGCCGCGGTCGCCGAACGCTAGGCCTTTGGTTGAACGTGTGCCCACACTTGAACATCAACTGGCTTGGTTCAGGGGCAACTGTTTGGTCAGAAGTCCAAACGCCGGTGTGTTACCACTGAGACAGCTCAACCTAGGCGCAATCTCCGGCTCGACCCACGACAAGCGCCCTTTGACCCGCGCCGGAAGCCACAGAATGGCCCGTATTGTCAGCGATAATTTCAGCACTCGGCTGATCCAACCCCCCGTCTAGCTCTATCGTCCTCAAGTATCTTTAGCCTCTGGTAAAAGTACCGGACAATACCCATATGTTGTGCGCGCCAAAGCCGGACGGCGTGCACAACACACCGCGAACTGATGTCAGCTTGATTGCCAGAAAGGCCATCACTTGTCGCTGTACCGCCAGCATCAGCGCATGCCGGCGGCCGGAATCGAGATCTCGGAGCTGTGACTGACTCAGATCTTTCATCCAGGCGGTCGGCATGCTCAAAGCTATCCACGAGGCCAAGCTAAGCTCGATCCGTGCACCGCGCTTGATTATTATCGAAAAAAACGATGATCAAAGCCGAGCTCTAGGCCAAAGGCAAACCGGAGACCGACAGTTTCCGGCCGGTTTACGGCGAAGCCGCCGAGATTGGGTATATTTCCCTCTCTCGCGGTCAACAGCACGTCATCGACACGCTGGATCCCTAGCCAAGTGGATGCTGGTCAGCGACTGGTATAGTACTTATCCTGCTACGTCAAAGCCGCGGGGATGACCCACGCGCAGTGCTGGTGCCACACCGGGCGCCAGTCTATTCAGGCCGAAACCGTNNACCGTTGTGCAGGCGGTAACTGGTTCGGCCGGCTCTATGCAATCGTAGCCGAGGTCAAGAAGACCGGACTGAACAGCTCGGCCCAAAACGCTAGCGGCTAGATCATTCCCGGCGAATAATCCTGGCGTTGTTTGGGCGGCTTGACACCCAACTGTGGCGGATCGGCGAATGTTGCCGTTGTATCCGCTGAGGACCAGGCTGGGCCATACAAGAGGTTGATGGCGCCGGACGTACGAATCGACACGAATCATCTCGAGATATTGGATAAGATACCCATGGAGCGGAACACGTAGTTATTTGGCGGGAGCGCGTGGAGACAAAGAATGGCAGTATCCTGCAAAGTCTGACCACCACCTGTCGACTGCACTAGATCAACGGCGATGACCATAACCCCCGATATGCCCCAGCGTATCGAGCTGTATTCTGCCTCCGACATAGCCGCCCTGACGCCGGAACTGTGGCAGAACAGTTCGCCGTTACTATTGCACGCGGATTTGCGTTGGACCAACGATTGAGCAATAACGTCACTGTGTCAGCGGTTACCTTTCCCGAGTTTTATACGCCTGGACACTATAGATTCAATTTCTGCATTCAATAAGCTTTCATCCTAAATGTCACAAGGAGTCGAGTAGTTCTAGAATAAATCTAAATGACTGGGTTTATGCCAAGTTACGCTATGTGATGGATCCGAAACATTCACCTTTCACCAGCTGTGGCTGGCGTCCTTGGCAAGGCAGGTGATAACGGCGTTGTAGTTCTGAAGACTGAATTACCCATATAGGTTTGACTGAAAAAACTGTCACATGTTTTCGCCTGCAGTCAGTTCGGTAATTGCCACGGGCATACGGACTATCGATAGATTCGCTGGTATCTCTCTCGCCTGATCATAATGTAGAAACCGGTTTAATCTATGCATACGATGCCATGAGCGCACGGCGTGACGGTCGCACTGATTTCGGTGTCGTACTATTGGCATGGCGTGAGTGTTGACGGCGCACGGCACCAGCGTTGCCTCGGTATCTAAGCCAGCACTAACACACCGAACAAAGAACGTTGTCAATAGAGGTTGGTGAAACGCCAACGCCCGAGCTATACGTGTGGCCGATATACGACCACTGGCTCGCAGCATCTCAATACAAAACCGGCCTAAGTTATTACATGAATACTGCAATCAGTTTTGGTCGGATAGTATGGCGCTAAGAAAACCGTCAATGGTTTTTCGGTCGATATGGTCGAGTGCCAGTGTTTGGCTCTTTTCGTGGGCAGTGACGCCGGCCACTCGTTGACTCATGACCACCAGTGGCTGATAAGCGTCGATTTCCACGCGCACGTAGGCGGCCCGTGGATCATTGGCTTTAGCACTGGTTGAGCGCAGGCCAATTCGTACAACTGCGTTCTCGTCCCCGCCTGCGTCAATATATTCGAAATTCGCAGTAGCGTTCGCGGCTGCCTTCAACGCCGGTTCAAGTACTTCGGTTTTCAGCGCAGAAGCACGCTCGGCCATAGCCTCTCGACGCGCGTCCAATTTGGATTTTACGCCCTGTTTGGCTGCCACTTCGTCATATGTCACCCCCAACCAACTTCTGGCCACACGCACTCCTTATACATTTTGCAATCGCAGTTAGCTTGTAATCTGGTATTTATTTTGCCACTAACTAATCCGACGATGCTGCCTCAGCCCCGTCAATCAGCGCTAGTACATCAGCTTCATTGAGTTCGGTTACACCCAGCCTATCGGCCTTGGCGCGCTTGCTCCCCGGCTGGCTGCCGACCACCAGATAATCGGTTTTTTTCGACAAGTTGCCGGTTACACGCCCCCCGGCGGCTTCGATGCGCGCTTTGAGTTCGTCTCTTGTCATCGACGGACACTGGCCGGTGATGACAAATGTCGTGCCAGAAAGCGCGGCCAGGCGAGTGGCTTGATCGGATTCAGGCCATGTAATCCCCACTTCAAGTAATTCATCGATAACGCGTTGATTGCGCGGCTCGGCAAAAAAATCGGCAATGCATTGGGCAACCCGCGGACCAATATCTGGCAACGAACGCAGCCCGGCCTTACTGATTTGCCGTTCAAAATCGGCGCTTGTTTTTGCCACGGCACTGACAGCTTCCAACTGCTCGGGATAAGTCTGAGCGGCTTGGCGCACGGCTACGAGCGATTTGTAGTGATCGGCCAGCGCGCGGGCAGTAACTTCCCCCACTTCGCGGATACCCAGCGCATACAGAAAACGCGCCAAAGTGGTTCGTTTACTAGCTTCGATCGAGGCCAGCAGATTGTTGACCGACCGGTCGCCATAACCCGGGCGGGCCACGATCTCGGATCGATGTTCGTGCAGCCGATATATATCGACCGGTGATTTAAGCAAACCGTCGGCGATAAACGCTACGATTTGTCGCTCACCTAAGCCATCGATGGCCATCGCTGGTTTGGATGCAAAGTGTTTCAGGGATTCGCGAAGTTGTGCTGGGCAAACCAGACCGCCGGTACAGCGCGCAACGGCGTCATTTCCAATGTGTTCGACCGCTGAGCCACACTCCGGGCAGAATTTCGGCATCACAATAGTGCGCGCATCGGTGGGCCGCTGGCCGGACGCTCGGCCGACAATTTCGGGTATCACATCGCCGGCACGTCGTACGATCACCCGATCGCCAATCCGGACATTCTTGCGAGCTATTTCATCAGCGTTGTGCAGACTAGCGCTGGATACGACCACGCCGCCCACTGACACCGGCGCCAATTTAGCAACGGGCGTTACGGCACCGGTTCGCCCCACTTGGAAATCGACATCATTCAAGATGGTGACGACTTCTTCCGCCGGAAATTTATGCGCGATCGCCCAGCGTGGGGCCCGTGCGACAAAGCCAACCTCACGCCGTTGCTCAGCGTCATCCAGCTTGAAGACACAGCCGTCGATTTCCGTATCAAGCTCAGCGCGGCGTTCGGCTATGCGCTGATAATAGTCGATACAGCCCGCCAGACCGTAGACCACCTCTACCAACGAACTGACCGAGAAACCAAGGCTCGCCAGCCAGTTAAGCTGTACACTCAAACGTGCATCAACGCCAATCTCAGTGCCACGGCCGCCGTGTTCGCCGATACCATAAGCATAAAACATCAGCGGTCGTTTCGCGGTCACGCTCGAGTCGAGCTGGCGCAGGCTGCCAGCGGCAGCGTTTCGCGGGTTTGCGAAAGGTTTACTACCCGCATCGATCAATCTCGCGTTCAAGCGCTCGAAGCGGCTGCGCGGCATAACGACTTCGCCTCGGACTTCAAGCACGCTTTCTTCGCCGAAAGCCCCCTCAAGCCGCAGCGGCAGATTACGTATCGTTCTGGCGTTGGGTGTGATTTGCTCACCTACCATTCCGTCTCCACGGGTTGCTGCCGACTGCAGCACCCCACCGACGTAACGGAGGTTTAGAGCGCTGCCGTCGAATTTGGGCTCGGCGTTGTAGGTCAGCTTCTCAACATTCAACTCACTTCGCAGACTTTGATCGAAACGCGCCAGTTCGTCGTCATCAAAACAATTGGATAAGGACAACATGGGCTCGCCGTGCGCCAGCGATGCGAATGCTGTTGACGGTGGCGCACCCACGCGCTGGGTGGGCGAGTCGGGCGATTTTAGCGCCGGATACTCGGACTCCAGAGCTTCAAGTTCGCGAAAAAGCCTATCGAACTCGGCGTCGCTAACCTCCGGATCATCATCCACGTAGTAGGCCCGGTTGTGACTTTCGATCCGTCTGGCCAGATCTGTCGCATATCTGACGACATCGGGCGGCGGCTGATGGCGAGCCAACGGTCAACGACGCTTGGCGAGTGTCGCGCGGCGATCGAGTTCAGCAGCGCGATCAAGCATATACTGCGCTGTCTGCGCTTTCAAAACTGCGTGTCGATCATCCAACACTTGGCCGCCCAAAGCGATTGTCAATGCGTTGGCAGTTTCCATCATGTCGCGCAGTGTCGCCGGCCCCGGCTCGGTGCCAGGCGCGACCATAAACAGCGTCAATCCGGGGGTAATCAGCTCATACTGATCCGCGGGATCAAGTGTCCCCGGATTGATCATATTCGCCACACCAAAGGCCGATATTAGACGGCTATTGCGTTCGACGACCCGATGATAGAGATTCTTGAATCCAAAGCGTAGTCCCTGTTCAGCCAATGCGGGATGGATGTCGACGCCGGCATAACTCTGGTTGCGGCCGGCAAATACGTGAATAACAAATATTTCTTGTTCATCGCTCAGGCGCGGCTGCGGCTCGATATGCTCATGCAGGGAATCAGGCCCACTCGGCTCGGCCGAAGGGGATTCGGGTTGGCCGGGCACTTGCGCAGAAGTACTGGCCGAATCGGGACGCGGGTATGGGGGTTTTCGCTGGCTTTCATGAGCTACTTCCTGCGCATCGGATCTAGGCACATGCCTTGACCCGTGACGATGCCGTGGCTCGCCTGACTCGGGCTCTGGTCCCGCTGTTTCCGACGTGAGATTTCCCACTCGAGCACTTGACTGATCCGACTCGGCCCCACCGTTGGCGTCGTCCGGCGTCGGCCGAGTCGGCGCGCGGTCGGCCTTGGGATCAAAAACCGGGCCGGGCTCTGGCGGCACTTCAGGCGCGTCTGTCCAGTCGCTGTGTTTGCTCCTATGGAGCCCAGCCCCCGGCACCTGAGCAGTTGACCGGCGTAGCGGCTCGTATCGCTCATCATCGCGGCGCGGTGACGCATAATTTTGCTTGTAGGCCTGCCAATTCGCTTCGGCGGCTTCATCGGAGACCGATTGTTCCGGCACGTCATCGCCACCTGATTCGCTATGCGACGGCGGCTCAGCGGTCAGAGTCCGCACCGCAACGATGTAGGAATCCCCTCCGAGATCACGCCCTTCGAAATCGGCATCCGTCGCAGCATCGTCACCGGCCTCGACACCGGCATCAGGCACACCTGGCCCACCTTGATCGAGGTTGCGCCAAGGATCCGTGCTCGCGCGCCCACGTAGAAACCAGTAACCGGCTCCGACCACAACAACGACTGCCAAAAGAATCAGCCACTGCAAAAGCGTCATGGGCTATCGATCATCAGAAACAAACTCGCGGCCCTCATTGGGCCCTTTATAACTGCACGATAGCAATTTTTTTGCCTTTCGGTTGTGCCAGTTCCACTATTGGACATCAGTGTTCCTCTAGACAATGATTAATCGGTCATGGCTAACGCGTCATCGAGGTCCACACTGACAAGCCGGGATACCCCGGACTCGGCCATGGTTACGCCATGCAAACGCCGCGGGCGTTCCATGGTGATCTTGTTATGCGTAATAACAACAAACTGCACGCGTACAGCCATGCGTTCAACAAGTGCGCAAAACCGTTCAACATTAGTGTCATCCAATGGCGCATCCACTTCGTCGAGCATACAAAACGGGGCCGGGTTCAATTCGAATAAGGCGAACAACAACGCTAGCGCTGTCAGTGTCTTTTCGCCACCGGATAACATGGCCAACGCCACCCGGGGTTTGCCGGGCGGGCAAGCAATGACTTGCATACCGGCTGCCAGCCAGTCGGATTCGGTGCGCTCGAGCGTTGCCTGACCCCCACCGAATAGTTCACTGAAAAACGCCGCGAAGTGTTCGTTGACCTGTTCGAAGGTGGATTTAAGTCGTGTCCGGGTCTCGCGATCGATTTTTTCGATAGCGCTATTGAGCGTATTCAGTGCCTGGTTCAAATCGTCATGCTGTGTTTGCAGATAGTGCAGATGATCCACGGCCTCGGCGTGTTCATCGATAGCGGCGAGGTTGACGTTGCCTAACCCCTCAATCTGCCGCGTAACCCGGTTATGGGCTTTTTGCCAAGTATCGGCCTCTTCTTTATCGGGCATGTCAGCCTCCAGCTCGGCGATGTCACAGTCCGGATCGGTTTCACCCAGTTGCTCAGCAAAGTCATCGCGACGAGCGGCGGCCGTCTCGAGCTCGGTGCGTGCTACATATACGGCTTCACGGGCAGATCCTAATGCGTTATCGATAGCAGCCAGATCTGTCCGCGCCTCGGCTTGCCTCGATTCGGCGTTTTCGAATTTGTGGCGAGCCTCTCTCAATTTATTGGCAGCTGCATCACGCGTAGCTTCGGCTTGCTCGACATCGGAGGCTTCAGGCATTGACGAGTTGTCATCTTGTCGACTTTCGTCGAGTTCAGCCAGTTGCGTGCGCGCCTCCTCAAGCGAATGGCGTGTCTGCTCGCTTCGTTCCAGCGCTGCACAGTACTCGGTTTCAGCCCGAGACATGCGCGCCTCGATTTCGCGTCGACGGTTTATCGCCTCGGTCAAAGACTGTCGGGCTTTATCGCGTATTTCACGGGCCTTTGTAAGAGCTTCTTGACAACGTTTTCGCTTGGCCTCGAAATCGGCTACTTCGTCACGCAGTTCGCTTATGCGCTGGGCACTTTGTTGTTCTTCCGCATCGGCTTCGTGGATCAACCGACGAATTTGTTCTAGTTCATTTTGCAGCTCACGTCGGCGTGCCTCGGCGCGCTGTGACCGATAAGTTTGTTCGTCTAGATCATCACGCCTATATTGCAATTCTTGACGACGTTGATCGAGCGATTGATCGAGTATGCGGAGTGTGCGGCGTTTGCTGTCCTTCACACGCTGCCAATACGCAAGCTTTGACTCAATTTCGGACTGACGTGTCTCGGTCTCGTTCTGGCGTTGCTCAATGGCCTGAATGTCCTGCTCCCGGCTGATAGCGCCCTCGGTCTCTGCATCGGCGCCGGGTAAAAAAAGCGAGCCGGGCCCAACCAATTCGCCATCGGTCGTAATGAAGCGTTGCGGCTCATCCAATTTATCGCAGCAACTAAGGGCTGTGGCTATATCTTGCACCGGAAAGAGGAACTCGGCTGCCGCAACCAGCGGCGCCGGACCGCTGAGTTTTGCGGCCAATGATTCAGGGTTGACGCCGCCGCCCGTGTGCTCGTGATCTCGTAATAATCTCACTGCAAAGGGCGGCTGTTCTTCTGTATTAAAAGCGACGAAATCCGGCACTAGCCGCGCTCGCAGCAGCTCATTCAGCACTCGCTCGACCGCTCGCTGCCATTTCGGTTCAACACGCACATGCTCGGCGACCGGCAGTAAATCGCCATCCCAACCAGCGTTGCGCAGCCAGTCGTTGATGGCTTGGTTGTCACTGCCGGTCAAAGCATTTTTCATGCGTCTCTCGGCAGCATGTCGAGCCCGCAACGCGGCGACGTCATCACGTATCGATTGCAGGTCTCGCTCGCATGCCTCGATATGTTCGGCAGCCTCATCCAGTGCCTCGGCGCATTCAGTACGCGACCGCGCCTCGTTTTCCAGCGCGCACTGAGCTGATTCCAGAGTGTGCTGATGCTGTCTCAGAACGTCTGGATCGATGCTTTGAACAGTGTCCAGCTCAGCTTGGCGTGCGCTTAATCGCTGTTCGGCGTTGTGGCGTCGATTAATTGCTTCGCTGTAACGCCGCTCGGCCGATTCGAGTTCGGTCTGGGGATTAGGGCCGGCATCGTACAATGCATCAAGCTCTCGCTCGGAGCTGCGCACTCCGGCTTCGGCTTGTTCGAGTTCGCCTGCCCGAAGTTGTTCACTGTCGATCACGTCCGGTTGAGTGATCTTGATTTGTTCCAGGTCGTTAGCTTTTTGATCACGCTCGGCGCGGGCAGCAATAAGCTGTTTTTCGAGTGTGTCACAGCGCGTGTCGAGCCGGCGTCGCTCAGCATCGCGCTGCAAGGCCCACTGGCGAGCGTATTCTATAGCCTGAGCAATACGCTGGGCTTCGGCCTGAGCGTCGTAATAGGCAGTCTGTGCCTTATCGACGGCCTCCGAAGCTGTTTGTCGATCCCGCGCGGCGGCCTCGAGATAAGCCTCCGCACGGGTCTTATCAGTTTGTCGCGCGGCATATATCTCAGCCTGTGCTTTTTGTTCGTTGTGTGCTGTCTCGGCACGATTGCGCCAATATCGCCAGCGCAGCACCAATTGGCCACGCCGAAGCCGCTGCTGTTCAGCTTGCAACTGCTGATATTCTTTAGCGGCCTGGGCCTGAAAAGCCAAGGCATCGACGCGTTCGCCGGTCTCACTGATGCGATCCGCCAAACGATCAAGATTATCGCGAGTGTGGATGATGCGGTTTTCGGTCTCTCGGCGGCGTTCCTTATACTTGGAGATGCCGGCAGCCTCTTCCAGCAGATCGCGAATCTGATCGGGCTTGGCATCGATCAATCGATTGACCGCGCCTTGGCCGATCAATGCATAGCTGGCACGTCCACCAAGGCCAGTGCCCAGAAACAAATCCTGCACGTCGCGCCGTCGAGCGCGTGTGCCGTTAATACGGTAGTTCGATCCAGTTCGTCGGGAATGTTCGCGCTGGATGGAGATTTCGGCGTAATCGGCGTACGGGCCTCCGAGTTCGCCGTCGGCGTTGTCGAACAGCAGTTCTACCGCCGCTCGGCCTACCGGTTTGCGTGTTTTGGAGCCAGCAAAAATAACGTCTTCGAGCGATTGGCCCCGAAGTTGCCGCGCACTGGATTCACCGATCACCCAGCGAACGGCGTCAATGACGTTGGATTTGCCACAGCCATTGGGACCGACAACGCCGGTCAGATTGTCTTCAAGTTCGATTGTGGTGGGTTCGACGAATGACTTGAATCCGGCCAGTTTGATTGCGGTCAAACGCACGACGTTTGTACCTTTGCGGAGAGCAAATTCGGTATCCTATTCGACAAATACCTATCTCGGATACGATGACAATACACACTAATACGCCGCTGGCGGCCTTTGCCAACCCCAAACCGGAACGCGATTACACGATTCGCCTTCGGATACCGGAATTTACCTGTTTGTGCCCAATTACTGGTCAGCCGGATTTCGCAACCCTAACATTGGCCTATGTGCCAGCCACTGCCTGTGTGGAGCTCAAATCAATTAAACTCTACATCGCCTCGTTTCGCGACGTCGGCGCGTTCCACGAAGCGGTGACCAACGACATCGTCGACACTCTCGCGGCCACCATCGAGCCGCGCTTCATGCGGCTGGAATCAGCGTTCTGGACCCGAGGCGGCATCGATACCTGTGTCATCGCCGAACATCGTGCCGAAGGCTGGCAACCACCGGAACCCGTTGATTTACCTTGATGCCGAGAACAAACAAATATTAATCACTTTGTATTGGCAGAAAGTTTTGTCGCTGTTGGCTCGCGGTTTTCGGCAGTCTGTTTTGAAAGTGTCTCCGACCGTGCAACATGCGCAATGTATCAAGATCGACGCGTTCAAAGGCCCCAATGTGAATCCCATCCCCAACCTGTCGCCCAGGATCGTCAAGACTGTCGACCACCGCCAGGGCACCTGGAAAGGAGCGCTGACGGGTTTCTTCGCTGGTGGTAATAAGCGTCGGCACGCCGGCAGCCCGTGCACTTTGCAGGCCGATCGGTGAATCCTCGATCGCTAGGGCCCTATCAGGCCTCATATTCAGCTGTTGGCACGCGAGCGTATACGATGCCGGGTCTGGTTTGGGGCGCGGCGTATCGTCGCCAGTGACGATGATAGAGGCCACATCACCGAGCACATTCTTGACACAGTAGTGATAGACAGCTTCGACTGTGGCGCGAGAGGCATTGGATACCAGCCCGAAGCATAACCCTGACTCGAGAGCGTGTTCCAGCACTCGCAAGACACCCGGCCTTAGCCGAACCCAACCACTAGCAAGTTGTTGGCGAAAAAAATGCGCTTTTAACTGATGGAGAGCCCTAATCCACGCATTGGAATTTATGCGAAAAGCAGTTTCATTGTCACCGAGCCATGGTTGATAGGCATCGATGAAATAGCGAATCCGCTGCATGCCGCCAGAGATTGGCAGCAACTTCGTATACACTTCTGGTGTCCAATGCCAATCGAGTCCGTAAGCGGCAAAAGCTCGATTGTACGCTGGACGGTGGCCCTGAGCTTCAGTGTCGGCCAAAGTCCCATCAACGTCAAATAATAAAGCGCCTAATGCCACAGTTAAGCATTTGGTTTTTAATTCCCTTGTAAATAACTTTAGACCGTAGCCCCCCGTAGCGCAACGCCGGATCCGAAACTTGCACGTAAAACGGGGGTCTGCTATGAATGCCGTTAATTTTTCAAAAACGCCAAAATATGGTGGAAGACAAAGATTCCGCACTCGACTCGCCGACAGCTTTTACGCCGTACGAGCCAGACGCCGACGAGGAGTACATGAATGCCGATCAGCGGGCGCATTTCCGCAAAATTCTTAACGGCTGGAAACAGGCGCTAATGACCGAAGTCGATCGCACCATGCATCACATGCAGGACGAGGCAGCGAATTTCCCCGACCCGAACGACCGTGCGAGTCAGGAGTCGGAGTTCAGCTTGGAGCTGCGAACCCGGGATCGAGAGCGCAAACTGCTGAACAAGATCAATGAAAGTATCGCTCGGGTTGATCGCGACGAATACGGTTTTTGTGACAGTTGCGGCGCCGAGATCGGCATCCGTCGCTTAGAAGCGCGGCCGACAGCTACGCTGTGCGTGGATTGCAAGAGTCTCGACGAAATCCGCGAACGTCAAATCGCACCTTGATCGCGTCGGCGGGGCCGGAAGCGAGTCCCCGGTTCACGAACAGAATGCCTCCTTTAAAATCGACTGACGGCATGGCGACGCGGCATGGATACAACTCGGCTGATCAATAAATATCCCAACCGGCGTCTCTACGACACTGGTTCGAGCCGGTACATCACGCTCGAAGATGTTCGACAGCTGGTGATCGAAGGCGAAGATTTCGTGGTGTTCGACAAGCGTACTGGCGGAGACATCACGCGCAGTATCCTGCTTCAAATCATCAGCGAGCAGGAAGAAGGCGGCAACCCGATATTCAGGACACGGGTGCTGCGCCACATTATCCGCTTTTACGGTGACTCCATGCAGGGTGCTATGAGTTCGTATCTAGAACTCTCGCTGGAGTTTTTCAACGAACAACAGCAACAGTTTCGCGACCGTTTGCGATCCATGCTGGACGTTAGCAACCCGATCGCCGCACTGCGGGAATTGACGCCGCTCCAGCGGCCAATCTGGAAAAATGTGCGTCGCGAAGTTTTGGCCAATCTGCGCCAGCGCCGCGAGTCCGACAACGCCGAAAAAACCGACGACCGCAACAGCTAGACGTCGCCGGCTATTTCCAACGCCTCAAACTGCTTACGACTCGGCTTCGGCCGATTCTTCAAGTGCCTTCATGGACAGGCGAACCTTGCCTTGGCGATCCACTTCAAGCACCTTGACCCGCACTGTTTGGCCTTCGCTTAGTTCATCGGCAACGTTCTCAACCCGGTGCTGAGCAATCTGTGAGATGTGCACTAGCCCGTCGCGGCCGGGCACTAGATTCACGAAGGCACCGAAATCGACGATTCGGACGACTTCGCCTTCGTAGATCTGGCCAGGTTCGATATCGCGGGTAATGTCCTCGATCCGCTTGATGGCTGCGTCGGCAGCTGATCGGTCAACTGCCGAGATGTGAATCGTACCGTCGTCCTCAATATCAACGTTGGCACCGGTTTCCTCGGTTATGCTGCGAATCGTGGCACCGCCTTTGCCGATGACGTCGCGAATTTTTTCACTGTCTATCTTGATGTCGGTGATTCGAGGCGCCCACTCGGATACTTCCTGTCGCGGCTGTGTGATGGCATGTGCCATTTCGCCCAAGATATGCAACCGTCCTTCGCGTGCCTGGTCGAGTGCAGCTTGCATGATCTCGCGAGTAATGCCACTGATCTTTATGTCCATTTGCAAAGCCGTGATTCCACTTTCAGAACCGGCCACTTTGAAATCCATATCGCCTAGATGATCTTCGTCGCCCAGAATATCCGTGAGCACCGCAAACCTGTCATTTTCTTTGATCAAGCCCATTGCCACACCGGCTACTGGGGCCTTGGTGGGCACGCCTGCATCCATCAGCGCCAAGCTGGTGCCACAAACCGAGGCCATTGACGATGAACCGTTTGATTCAGTGATTTCCGAAACCACGCGCAGCACGTACGGAAATTCTTTTTCCAGATCGGGCAGCACCCCGGCGATACCACGCTTGGCCAATTTGCCATGGCCGATCTCGCGGCGTTTGGGCGCGCCCATAAACCCGGCTTCGCCCACACAGTACGGCGGAAAGTTGTAATGCAGCATGAAGGCTTCGTCATACTTGCCGCTCACAGCATCAATCATCTGAGCATCGCGCCCAGTACCCAGAGTCGTGACCACCAAAGCTTGGGTCTCACCACGGGTGAAAAGCGCCGAGCCGTGAGCGCGCGGCAACATGCCGGTTTCCACTTCAATGGGGCGCACACTACGTGTGTCACGGCCATCAATGCGCGGTTCACCTCTGAGAATGCGGGAACGAACCGTGGTCTTCTCAACTTCACCGACTGCGGCCTTGACCGCCGAAGCGGTATCTTCATCATCGCCAGCGAAATACGCAAGTGCGTCCTCCTTTATTTCACTCAGTCGTTCTTGGCGCTCTTGCTTGTCGGGAATCTGATAAGCGGCTTGGATGTCATCGCGTACGTAGCCGGCGATCTGCTCGTGTAGCTTTTCGTCCCTGGCCGGCGGTTGCCAGTCCCAAGACGGCTTGCCGGCTTCGGCAGCGAGTTTATTGATCGCATCAATTGCGGCTTGAAGCTGCTCGTGGCCATAAAGCACTGCGCCCAGCATGACCTCTTCGCTCAACTGAGCGGCTTCAGATTCAACCATCAAAACGGCTTCAGAAGTTCCGGCCACGACCAGGTTCAACTCACTTTCGGCAATCTGCGTTGCCGATGGATTCAAAATGTAGTCGCCGTTTATATAACCCACACGCGCGCCACCGATCGGACCAGCAAACGGCATACCCGACAGCGACAGCGCCGCCGACGCCCCAATCATTGCAGGAATATCGGCCTCGATCTCCGGATCCAGCGACACGACCGTGGCAATGACTTGGACTTCATTATAGAAACCGGATGGAAACAGCGGGCGTATCGGGCGATCGATAAGACGGCAAGTCAGTGTCTCGGCTTCACCTGGCCGACCTTCACGCTTAAAGAATCCACCTGGAATCTTGCCGCCAGCATAAGTGCGTTCTTGATAGTTGACCGTGAGTGGAAAGAATGCAGCATTTGGCGCGGCCTGCTTCTTGCCCACGGCCGTGACCAACACAACGGTATCGCCCATGCTAACCATGACGGCAGCGTCGGCTTGTTTGGCGATTCGACCGGTCTCTAGTGTGACGGTTTGCCCGCCATACTCAAAACTTTGCTTGCTTGTCTCGTTCAATTGCTATTCCTGCTTGGGTTAAAAAAAGCGCCACCCGGCGAAAGCCCCGGGGGCGCTTTGAATTCACTTGAATTGTAAATCGCTTGCGCGCATACCGATGTCGGGCTCGATAAACGCACACGCAGCATTTCGGCGAAAATCAACGGACCTTAACGTCGCAACCCAAGATCGTTGATCAGCTTGCGATAGCGATTTTGATCGCGCCGTTTGACATAGTCGAGCAGCTTGCGACGTTGGCTGACCATTTTGAGGAGACCGCGTCGCGAATGATGATCACCACTGTGGGTATTGAAGTGATCGCCAAGTTCTATGATACGCGTCGTCAGTAACGCAATCTGAACTTCCGGTGAGCCCGTATCATTGCGGTCGCGGCCGTATTTTTCGACCACCGCTGTTTTTTGTTCGCTCGTAAGCGCCATGTGTATCTCCGTATTTTACCTTGATACCGGATTAAATCTGCGATGAATACGCGATTATCCCGGAATAGATCGAGCCAGTAATTTACGACCGCACCTCGAGATCCGAACCGGCTTTTTCGCGAGGCGTTCAGCGCTGATATGAGCGACTTGTGAAAAAGCCCGACGTTAGACATGCGGTCTAGTAGCTAATCAACTATTTTGCCTGTTTATAAGTCTTTCAACAAGGCTCACAGGGGCCGCGTGAAGACACGCTTTGGGTGCAGCACACCGTTGGACGAACATGTTGCGATAGCAATCATTCGCCCATCCGAGCGATGAACGCGGTAAATAGCATCCTGGGACACGCTGTCCGGCAGCGCGAAATCCTTAACCACTTGGCCCTGCACGAAAGCACGCGCGGCAGCATCATCCAGATTGGCAACCGGCCAGTCGGCCAACAGAGCCGACAGGTCGATGAGTTTCGGATGCGGATAATCATTTCCCTCAACGGCGTCGAACAGGGTTTCCATGGGAATCATCGGATACTTATCGGCGCCCAGCGCGCCCACCCTCAGCCGCCGAAGCTCAATCACGTGGGCGGTACGATCCATCGCAGCGGCTATATCTTCCACCAAGCGGCGTATATATGTGCCCGCCGAGACGTCGGCATCAAATGTCAGCGTCTTGTCCCCAGTGGCAATACACGTCAAACAATCAATATAAATGGCACGCGGCTCACGGGGAATGGTTTGCCCGGCACGAGCATATTCGTAGAGTGGTCTGCCCTTGTACTTGAGAGCCGAATACATTGGTGGAATCTGTTGCTGGTCGCCTTCGAAATGAGCGAGCACATTCTTGATCGTCTCGGCTGAAGGCAAATCCGTAGCTCCGCAGGCCATGATTTGGCCATCTGCATCACCGGTATCGGTTGCCGCACCAATCTCGGCGGTCACACGGTAAGACTTCGACGCGTTCAACAGATAGCCCGCTACTTTGGTCGCCTCACCGAAACAGATGGGCAGCAGGCCGGTCGCTAGTGGATCAAGACTCCCTGTATGGCCTGCCTTGCGCGCATTGAAAGCTCGACGGACTTGCTGAAGGGCATTATTGGAAGAAACCCCGCGATCTTTGTCCAGCAGTAATACGCCGTCAATATCTCGGCCGCAGCGGCGACGCCCCATAAGACTGCTTTAATTCTCGTCTTGGGAATCGGACGCGTCCGTGTTCAGACGATCAGCGGCTACGGCGTCGTCAATCAGTCGATCGAGTGCCTGGGCATTGCGCTCGGTGGTGTCATGATAAAACCTTAATTGGGGGATCACCCGCAGGCGCAAACGGGCGTTGAGTCGTTTCTTGAGAAAACCTGATGCCGTCTGCAGTCCAGCCACGATTTCTGGGCCACGATCAACCCCGGCAACGATGTCTAGGCTAGAAACATAGACGCGTGCACTACCCAAATCATCGCTGAGTTCAACATCAGTGACCGTAGCCAGCGAAACGCGCGGATCCTTGACCTCAGTTGTGATCAGATCACCAAGTTCGCGACGGATGGCCGTCGCAACACGTGCCGGACGGCCATCTTCACGCGCCATATTCGTCCTCTACAAAGCTACTGGGCATGTTGGACGTACGAGACAGAAAACCACCGCACATCATGCGGGCTCGGTGGCGTCAACCGTGCGCTGGATTTCAGTGCGTTCGTAGACTTCGATCTGATCGCCGGGCTGGATGTCGTTGTAATTCTTAACCCCAATGCCACACTCTGTACCGGCATCCACGCGATTAACGTTGTCCTTGTGGCGCCGCAGTGATTCCAGTTCACCTTCATAGATCACAGTGTTGTTCCGAAGAACCCGAATCGGCTGTGAGCGCACGACAGCGCCGTCTTCGACCAAGCAGCCAGCCACGGCACCGAGTTTCGAGGATCGGAATACTTCTCGAACCCTTGCAACGCCAACGATTTCCTCGCGCAGCTCGGTACCCAGCAAGCCATTGATCGCCGCCGTGACGTCTTCAATCGCTTCATAAATGACGCTGTAATACCGCACGTCAATCTCATTGTCACGTAGGAGCTGCTTGGCCCTGGCATCAGGACGCACATTGAAACCGATAATGATCGCGTTGGATGCGCTAGCCAACTCGACGTCAGACTCGCTGATGCCGCCGACACCACTGCCGATGATGCGAATCTTGACCTCGCGAGACGGAATGTTCTGAAGCGACTCGATCAAGGCCTCGACACTGCCTTGAACATCACCTTTGACGATCAAGTTGAGATCCTTGGTTTCCTCCGAGCCATCGCCGATGGCAGAAAACACCTCGTCCAAACGCGCCGCCTGCTGGCGTGCGAGTTTGTTTTCGCGCCGCGATTCTTCACGCTGTTCTGCGATTTCGCGGGCACGCTTCTCGTTCGAGACTACGAAGGCATCGTCACCGGCTTCAGGCGTGCCAGACAACCCTAGCACCTCAACCGGAATGGAGGGTCGCGCGCTTTTTATCTGCTCGCCACGCTCGTTGAACAGCGCCCGGACACGACCATAGTGTGCACCGGCTAACAGCGTGTCGCCCCGATTAAGCGTACCCGCCTGTACGAGAATGGTCGCCACGGGTCCGCGACCTTTTTCCAGACTGGATTCAATGACAGTGCCGCGTGCGGGCGCATCGACTGGCGCCTGCAACTCAGCCAACTCGGCCTGAACCACGATCGCATCGAGCAAGTCATCAATGCCTTCTCCGGTTTCTGAGGAGACTTCGACAACCTGTGTCTCGCCACCCCAATCTTCTGGTATGACGTTCTCGACAGACAATCCGCTTTTGACCTTATCTGGGTCAGCGTTTTGCAAATCGGACTTGGTAATGGCTACCACCATCGGTACCCCGGACGCCCTCGCATGTTCGATCGACTCACGCGTTTGCGGCATAACGCCATCATCGGCAGCCACGATTAGAACCGCGATGTCGGTGGTCTCAGCACCGCGAGCCCGCATCTTAGTGAAAGCCGCATGACCCGGCGTGTCAATGAATGTGATCGCCCCCTTGTCGTGTTCGACGTGATACGCGCCAATGTGCTGCGTGATACCACCAGATTCACCCGCCGTTACTCGCGTGCGGCGAATATAGTCCAACAACGAAGTCTTACCATGGTCCACATGGCCCATGATGGTCACTACAGGCGGGCGCGGATGCTGCTCGACCTTCTGCTCTTCAGAGCGTACGGCCTCGAGCAGGGTGTCCTCTGCCGATTCAGCGGCCACCGGCTTGGGGTTGTGTCCCATTTCCTCAACCAAAATCGTCGCGGTATCCTGATCGACGGTCTGATTAATCGTGGCCATAACGCCAAGCCGCATCATGCGCTTCAACAACTCGGCTCCTTTGACTGCCATGCGCTGCGCCAAGTCAGCAACAGTTATTGTTTCAGGGATCTCTACATCGCGTACTACCGGCGCAGTTGGACGCTCGAAACCGTGTTCGTTGGAGACATTGACTTGGCGGCCACGATTGCCACCACCACTGCGCCGACCGCTCTTTGATCGGCGCTTGCCGCGCTTGTCGTCGGCAACGTGCAATTCACGACGCTGTTTACGCTCGGACTCGCGTTTATCGTCCTCTGCGGTGCGGCCATGATTCTTGGCTGCACGTTCCAAGTTTTCCTGTGCACGTGACCGGGCCGCGTCACGGCGGCGCCCGCCTCCCGGCGGTTGTGGTGTCGATTGCTCGGCCCCGTCCGATGCCCTGCCAGCAGTCCGGGGATGTTGAGCACTCGCTTCGGCAGGCTTCGGCTCAGCTTTAGTGTTAGCAGGATCGGATGCCGCAACGGTGTCGGTATCCACGCTCTCCTCCGGCGCCGGATCATCAGCAACCGATGCTGCGTCATAAGCCTCGTGCTCGACATCGGCCGACTCTTGAGTTTCGGTTTCTGCCTCGGCCTCGGGCTCGGGCTCGGAATCGGATGTTGAGGCAGTTTCGCTCACGGATACATCAGTGGCCGGGGCCTCCTCCGTTTCCTCCTCGGTCACTGTTTTTTCTGCTCCTGTGGATTTCTCGTCGCCCTGTTCGGCCGCTGAAGCAGCCGCACTTGAACCAGAGGCAGAGGCGCCCGTGTCAGGCTGCTGGATTGTGTCGGTCGGGTTTGGTTCCATCTCGCTCTGCGCAGGAGCATTCGGCGCCAATTCACTCTGCTGCTCTTCCGATACTGGGCCTGAATCGGTCTCTTGAGTTCGACTGGCGTAGGTGCGGCGTTTACGCACCTCAACGTTCACAGTTCGCCCTCGATCACCACCGCGCCCAGTGTTGACCTTCATCTCAGAACTGGAACGCCGTTGCACCGAAACGGTACCGCGCCCGGCGGTTCCGAGTTTTCCGCCAGATTTCCGAGCGCCAGCGCCGCTGCCGGAATCGCGCAGATGCCGTAAAAGCTTCAGTTTGTCTTCACCGCTTATAACGTCTTCTGCGTGACTGGCGTCAACGCCAGCGTCGGCAAGTCTGGCCACCAATCGTTCGACGGGTATCCCGACTTCACTCGCCAGATCGTTGACTGTGGTATCCGCCATATCTCTAGTTACTCCGTCGCAGCCGGCCCGAGCAACGGGCCACCGTGCTTACGCCTATGCGTTTATCTTGCTTGCCGTGACTAATTGTCTACGACTCGGTCGCCTCGAACCAGTGGGCGCGAGCCGCCATAATCAAGGCAGCAGCTTGTTCATCATTGATTTCTGTATATCCCTGCAACTCTTCAACGTCGAGTTCTGCTAGGTCATCTCGAGTGCGAATGCCTTGGGCGGCCAGATGCTTGGCCAATTCTTCGTCAACACCATCAACTTCCAGCAAGTCAGCTTCCGGCTCGTCTTCACCCACGCCTTCGGCATTGGAAATAGCCCGAGACAACAGATAGTCACGGGCACGATTGCGCAACTCTTCAACTACGTCTTCGTCAAACTCCTCGACCGACAACAACTCTGAGGTGGGCACATAGGCCACTTCCTCGGTCGTGGTGAAACCTTCCTGAACCAGAATGGCCGCCACTTCCGCGTCGACATCGAGTTCATTCTGGAACTGCTCTTGCAGTTCACGGGATTCGGCCTCGCTCTTAGCATCTGCGTCTTCCAGCGTCATCACATTCAATCGCCAGCCCGTCAGATCGGATGCCAGGCGAATGTTTTGACCCCCGCGGCCAATAGCTTTGGCCAGTGATTCTTCTGTTACCGCCAAATCCATGCTGCCCGAATCTTCATCCATGACAATAGATTCGACTTCTGCTGGGGCCAACGCATTAATGACGAACTGAGCCGGATTTTCGTCCCAAACGATAATGTCGATGCGTTCACCCGCCAGTTCGTTAGAGACACTCTGGACCCGCGAACCGCGCATGCCCACGCAAGCGCCGACCGGATCGATACGGCGATCCTTGGCCTGAACAGAAATCTTGGCGCGCAGCCCCGGATCGCGAGCAGCGCCCCGCAATTCGATCAGACCCTGACCTACTTCCGGCACTTCCAGCTTGAACAACTCAAGCAAAAACTCGGGCCGTGTTCGTGATACAAACAGCTGCGGGCCACGCTGCTCAGGCCGCACATCGAAAAGATAACCTCGAACGCGATCTCCTGGACGCATGGGTTCACGCGGAATCAGATGATCACGGGGGATCAGCGCTTCGGCATTGGCCCCCAGATCAAGTATGACGGCCCCCTTGTCCATTCGCTTGACAAGGCCTGTAATCAACTCACCCACGCGATCGCGATACTGCTCGACTATTTGAGCTCGCTCGGCTTCACGCACCTTTTGTACGATAACTTGCTTGGCGGCCTGGGCACCAATGCGTCCAAAATCAACCGACTCGATCTCTTCCTCGATCACGTCCCCAGCTTTCAAATCCGGATTATGTTCCTGAGCTTTTTCGACCGAAATTTCCCGGCCCGGCGCTTCAACAAATCGCGGCTGACCAGTTTCCGGATCCTGTTCGCCGGGCTCCAACACCTCCCAGAATCGAAACGTGCGGTAATCACCAGTTTTCGGATCTACGGTGACACGCACGCCGACATCTTCGTCATAGCGCTTGCGCGTTGCCGACTCAAGCGCTGCTTCAATCGCTTCGAATATAATCGACTGATCAACACCTTTTTCGTTGGAAACAGCTTCAGCGACCAGCAGAACGTTTTTATTCATAAAAAGACCGTTGGGTTGTCAGAGCCGGGCTTCAATGATCCGGACCATCCGACCAGTTTTCCGGGGCCAGATTGGCCTTGGCAATGTTAGTGAATTCCACTTCGACCGTTTGCCCGGTTTCGGTCAGATGCAGCGTGTCTTCATCAACCTTACGAATCCAGCCAAGGAACCGGCGCTTTCCACTTACCGGCGAAAAACACTTTATACGCGTTCGATGACCGATAAAGCGCCTGAAGTGTTCAGCAGTGACCAGAGGCCGCTCAACGCCAGGTGAAGAGACTTCAAGCCCATAGTTATAACCAGCCACAGTCAATGTCGTATCAATTTCACGGCTAACTGCCGCGCAATCATCAACTTCAATACCGTCATCAGAATCAATATATATCCTAAGCAAGTCAGGTTGACCATCGGCACCAGTTTCCAGATGCCAGAGCTCGTAGCCCATCTCGGTCACGACCGGCGTCAGTTGTTCAATCAAATTACTCGCCATAATTCCCGGCTTGCAACGAAAAAAGCCCCGAAAACGGGGCCTTAATCAACTTCAAAGTTGGTAGCGGGGGCAGGATTCGAACCTGCGACCTTCGGGTTATGAGCCCGACGAGCTGCCAGACTGCTCCACCCCGCACCCGATCTAAATATGATAACCGATAAGCGCTTGCCTGACAACAACAAAGTGAATACAAAAGCAGCAACCAACAAGCTGTCATAAAACATGATATATCGACGACATTACTGACATTCAAGCTGTAGTTTCCTGATTCAGTTATCTTTTTATCCCCTAAGAGATTATATTGCATCGAATTTCCATGCAAACTTACATTAGTGGGCACTGAATTTCTAAGCCATTGCGTTAGGGGCATCCCATTAACCAAGGAGATTTTGGAACGATCCGTACCGAACCACGTTTTGCCTTCATCAACCGGAAACAAGCGCGCGCCTGCAGATTCTCTAGAAAATTAGCGCGATCACACACGAGCAGTGGGGCAAGTAGATCGGTACCGTCATTCTTCGGATGGTTCCCACATTTATGGGCCTTTTTGCCTAGCAGTAAACCTATATACCACTGTGACTTCGCTCAGGAACTCGCGGCCTTCACAGGCAAGCCAAGGTTGAACCCAAACACTCCATCTTAGGTTGACGCCATCCGATGGTGGATAAAAACCCCGTCCAGGTCGTTAGCACCGAGACAATAGCAAAGGTTCGCAGGTCCTTACGGCTTTACTCAGGCGTCAGAACATGTGCTAAGGAGCATACGTCAGTCAAAAAAGGCGCTCTACTCATCGCTCCCATATAACTTCATGATTTTCCGTAATCCGCTAATTTAGCCTACACGAATGGACACAAACAATAGCGTTTAATGAAACTTTTATAAGATAAAAAAAGCCCACATTCATGAACTGCGGGCTTTTTGAGAGCCATCTCGGAGATTCCGAAATGAAATGTGGTGCCGACGGCCGGATTCGAACCGGCACAGCTTACGCTACTGCCCCCTCAAGACAGCGTGTCTACCTATTCCACCACGTCGGCATGAAAAGTTGTTCAGGATCCCCCGCTACTGGCTTTGCCTGATTTTCCACTACTGGAGCTTATGCTTGATGCACCGGTAGACGATGAACTGTTTGTATTGCCTTTGTTTGTCGCGCCGGCATTGGATGCTGATGGAGGCGCCTCGATACTACCAGTCTCGCTGGAGGACGATGATTTCGAACTATTACCTGCTGGACTTGCGGCTTTTGTGTTACTCGCGTTCGCCCCACCATTGGCCATTGACGTACCACTTTTGGACGACTGCCGAGGCGCTAACTTAGAGGATGCAGCTGGTTTGGCTGTCTGCGCTGGCAACTCGCTCGTGACACTGCCGCCACCACTACCACCAGCATTAACCAGATAGGCTAGGGTCAAACTCATGGCGAAAAAAAGCACTGCGAGTCCTGCAGTTGCATGGCTCATGAAATTGGCACTGCCCTTGGCGCCAAACACCGTACCCGAAGCACCGCTGCCAAAAGCTGCGCCGGCATCAGCGCCTTTGCCATGCTGCAACAGAATCAGCCCGACCAAGCTCAAGGCGATTACGACCTGCACCGTGACTAATATCGAATACAACATGCGTCGGTAACTTATCCGGAATTATTTTGATGAAACTGAGGATCAACACTCGCTGCCGCGATGGCTGCGAAAGCGTCGAATTTCAGAGAGGCACCTCCGACCAGAGCACCATCGACATTCGGCTGTGAGAAAATGTCCCCGGCGTTGTTCGGCTTGACGCTGCCACCATAGATAATTCGACAGCCGTCTGCCAGCGCCGCGCCAACTTCAGCAATGCGACCGCGAATATAGTGATGGGCTTCTTCGGCCTGGTCTGCTGACGCAGTATCGCCAGTTCCAATGGCCCAAACAGGCTCATAGGCGATGACCATCGAAGCGAGCTGATCACTCTCGAAATTCGAAAGTACAGAGTGCAGTTGACCGTCGATAACTTGTTGAAACCGCCCAGCGTCGCGCTCCTGCTTGGTTTCACCGACGCAAAGGATGGGACGCAATCCGGCATCGATGGCCGCACTAATCTTNNCCAGGCTCTATGGTTGCAGCCACATTCTGTGCGCCGACCCGCACATGGCTACCAGAGACTGCTCGCGCCATGCGCTCAACGTAAACAAACGGAACACAAATACCCAATTCACAGGGGTGTTCGTCGGAGCGATTGAACTCCGCCGCGAACTCATCGACCTGCGAGGCACTCCCATTCATTTTCCAGTTACCTATTACCAGCGGAGTACGCTCCATTCAATACACCTTCGGATTAAATTGGAAACAAAAAAGCGGCCGAACATGCACTTGCCGCCACTCAGGCAGTTACCGCAGCTTGGGCGCGCACGTTTTCAGCCAAGTGATTGGCCCAATAGTTTACCTGATCACGATCGGCGCCTTCCACCATCACTCGTAACTTGGGTTCAGTTCCTGAAGCTCGCAGTACGACACGCCCATCTGCCCCCATCGCGGCTTCGGCCTGGTTGATTTCCGAACGGATTTCTCCATTACGCATCAGCAGCTCCGCCTGACCCGGTGCCAGTTCGACGTTGATCAACGAATGAGGATAGTGCATAAGACTGTTAGTCAACTCGGCCAAACTGCGACCGGATTCGATCATGACCGCCAGCACTTGGAGAGCGGTAACTGCGCCGTCGCCTGTCGTGGCGCGGTCAAGACAAAGGATGTGGCCCGAAGTTTCACCACCAATCCGACCCCCAATGGCCTGCAGCCGCTCGAACACGTAACGATCCCCAACGGCGGCACGCTCGAAGCGGATGCCGGATTGTTCAAAAGCCCGTACCAAGCCCAGATTGGTCATCAATGTCCCCACCACGGGACCGGACAACTCGTTTTTCTGATGACGGGCCAAGGCAATCACGTAAAGGATTTCATCACCATCGACAACCCGGCCTGTATGGTCGACCATGATGCAGCGATCGCCATCCCCATCGAATGCAATACCGACGTCAGCATTTTCAGCCGTGACTCTTTTAGCAAGTTGATGCGGATCTGTGGAGCCGCAAGCCGCGTTGATGTTCTGGCCGTCGGGTTCTGCAGCCATGGTCACAACCTCAGCGTTCAACTCGCTAAAAACCGAGGGCGCCACATGATAGGTTGACCCGTTGGCACAGTCGACAACAAGCTTCAGACCGCGCAGCCCCCCTAGATCCATGCGAGCGGTCGATTTGCAGAATTCCACATAGCGTCCGGCCGCACTATCAACACGGCTAGCCCGGCCGAGTTGACCTGATGTAACGCAGATCAGAGGTTCACTCAACTGGTCTTCGATACGAGCCTCAATGGCGTCTGAAAGTTTTTGACCGTATGGTGAAAAGAACTTGAAGCCGTTGTCGAAGTGGGGATTGTGCGAAGCGCTGATAACCACACCGGATGCCGCTCGAAATGTGCGCGTGAGATAGGCGATACCCGGCGTTGGCAATGGGCCAACCAGCAACACGTCGACACCAGCCGCGGCAAAACCCGATTCCAGTGCCGATTCATACATGTAACCGGACAGCCGTGTGTCTTTACCGATCAAAACGCGTGGCCGTACCAAATCCCCCGTTGCAGGTTGATCTGAAGCTAGAACGCGGCCAGCCGCATAACCAAGCCGAAGCGCAAAATCGGGGGTCATCGGCGATTGGCCAACACGCCCGCGAATACCATCAGTGCCAAAAACTGATTCAGTCATCAGGCTATAGCACGCCGCCCGTTAAGCAAATCGGCGAGTTGACAAACCTGCGCGGTCGCTAGGACATCATGCGCACGTACAATCGACACACCACGAGACACGCCCCATACTGCACTCGCTAAACTGCCGTTCAGACGAGCGTCGAGCGAATCGTCGTCAAAAAGCTTCGCAAACATAGATTTACGCGACACTCCCAGCACTACCGGCCTACCGGACACGGCAAATCGCTCAATGGATTGCAGCATGGACATATTGTGGACAAGGGTCTTGCCAAAACCAAACCCGGGGTCCACACAAAGCCGATCGGTAGACATTCCGGCAAGCCGACAGTCTCTAACACGACTCGCAAGATAGGCTTCAACCTCACCCACAACATCATTGTAGTGAGGATCGTGCTGCATTGTAGCCGGCTCGCCCTGCATGTGGCCTATGCAGGCGGACAAACCATATTTCGTAACGACTTCGACTGCGCCGGCTTCGTGCAGTCCGCGTACGTCGTTAATCATGTCAATGCCGTAATCGGCGGCAGCTTCCATCACTACTGGATCGCTGGTATCAACCGAGAGAAAGCAGTCGCTGAACGCACGCAACTCGCGCAAAACCGGCGATAGACGCTCGATCTGAGTGGCTGCTGAGACCGGCTTGGATCCTGGACGAGTTGATTCAGCGCCCACGTCCAAAATCCGAGCACCCGCCTCAATCAGAGACACTCCGTGCTTTATGGCGTCAGATGGTCGATTGTGGACGCCCCCATCAGAAAACGAATCGGGCGTAACGTTCAGTACGCCCATAACAACAGTCGGTTGCAACGCAAGCCGGCGATCCCCCGGCCCCTTCAATAAAGAAGGGACAAGGGGGACATTTTCAGCAGCGCCACGCATCTAGCCAGTGAGTTCGCTACGTTTCAGAACGAGGCCTCCGGTGACTACAGTCGGTACCGGTTTTGTGCTGGGCTCGGCACATCGGATGTGCCGCGTCCCGAATCGTCTGAATGATTGCCGGATTCCACACCAGCACCAGCACTGCCACTGCCGCCGTTGCCCTGATCTGGATTGTCGATCCAATCCTGCGGCGGGCCGGGATCCTGTTCTTTCATGATCCGGTCAATTTGTTTGCGATCGATGGTTTCATACTTCATTAATGCATCGGCCATGAGATGAAGTTTGTTCATATTGTTTTCCAATATTTCCCGCGCTTTCTCATAACACTCGTCAATGATGCGTCGCACTTCCACGTCGATCGCGTGGGTCGTTTCATCGGATACCACACTAGACTGAGCCGCTGCCTTGCCAAGGAATGGCTGATCGTCATCGTTGTGGTAGGTGATCGGGCCCATGCGCTCCGACAGCCCCCACTTGGTCACCATATTATTGGCGATTTCGGTGACACGCTCGATATCATTAGAGGCGCCAGTGGTTACTGCATCCTTACCAAAGATCAACTCCTCGGCCAGCCTGCCGCCGTAGAGCGAGCAAATCTGGCTGATCAGACGTTGACGGGAATAACTGTAGCGATCTTCCTCAGGAAGAAACATGGTGACACCCAGCGCCCGACCGCGCGGCATAATCGTTACCTTATGCACCGGATCGTGCTGGGGTACCAGCAAGCCGATAATCGCGTGACCTGATTCGTGATAGGCGGTGAGTTTCTTTTCATCCTGGGTCATGACCATAGATTTGCGCTCAGCGCCCATCATGATCTTGTCCTTGGCGCGCTCGAAGTCTTCCTGTGACACCTTGTCGTGATCTGCGCGCGCTGCGAACAGTGCGGCCTCGTTGACCAGATTGGCCAGATCCGCACCGGAGAAACCTGGAGTACCCCGCGCCAGAATCGAGGTGTTGACACCGTCGCGGACTGGCACATCCTTCATGTGGACGTTGAGCACTTGTTCGCGACCACGGACGTCAGGCAACGGCACCACCACTTGGCGATCAAAACGACCCGGTCGCAGCAGTGCTGGATCGAGCACATCCGGACGGTTGGTGGCGGCAATGACGATTACACCCTCGTTGCCTTCAAAACCATCCATTTCAACCAGCATTTGATTGAGCGTTTGCTCGCGTTCGTCGTGTCCGCCACCCATGCCGGCCCCACGCTGCCGGCCAACTGCGTCAAGCTCGTCTATAAAGATAATGCAGGGTGCTTGTTTCTTGGCCTGCTCAAACATATCGCGGACGCGTGAAGCGCCTACCCCCACAAACATCTCGACGAAATCGGAACCGGAAATGGAGAAAAACGGCACACCGGCTTCGCCAGCGATCGCACGGGCCAACATAGTCTTACCAGTGCCCGGTGACCCCACCATCAACACCCCACGCGGGATCTTGCCGCCGACACGCTGGAATTTAGAGGGATCCGACAGAAACTCCACAAGTTCCTGAACCTCGGCCTTGGCTTCCTCGACGCCAGCAACGTCGGAAAAACGCATCTTCACGTCTTCGGCGGCTGCTTGCTTGGCCTTGGATTTGCCGAATGACATGGCGCCACGGCCTCCACCGCCGCCTTGCATCTGACGCATGAAGTAGACCCAGACGCCGATCAAGAGCAAAAACGGGAACCAGGAAATGAGGATCTGTTTGAGAAACGAGCCGTTATTGGCTGGCTGGCCGATGATTTCAACGTTGTGTTTCATCAGCGTGCCGATCATGGCCTCATTATTGGTCTCGGGACTGATCGTGGAAAACGACCGCCCCGAGCTATAGGCGCCCTTGATGTGGTTGCCGCTGATCTTGACCTTGGAGACGTCGTTATTCTTAACCTTGGTCAGAAAACTCGAGTAGGCAATCTGATTATTACTCGAGCTCGACGGCGCAAAGCTCGAAAAGACGGTCATCAACACAAGCGCGATAACCACCCACAGCAGCAGATTCTTGGCAAGTTCGTTCAATCTAATTTTCCCCGGCCACCTTAGCGACCGATACAAATTTTCCTTAATTCCATTGTAACCGGCCTGCAATCGCAGCGTATTAACCGACTACACTCTTACATTACGCCATCCACGCCCAACCAGATACACCTCGGCGCTAGCATCTCGCGAGGCATCGGGTTTGCGCACGGCAACCCATTCGAATCGCTGCCGTGCCGACGCGACCAAAGCATCAAAGCCTTCACCCTGAAATAGCTTGATGACACTTCGCCCCCCGACGGCAAGTACCTGATCGCAGAGATCTAGCGTCAGCTCGGCCAGTAGCATCACGGATGCCTGATCGGCTGATTTCACACCAGATAAGTTGGGGGCCATATCCGAAAGAACAAGCGTGGGGCTGTCTTGACCAAGGGTGGTCAAAAGCTGACTTAATCCGTCCGGTTCACTGAAA
The DNA here is from genome assembly GCA_002403445.1 of Salinisphaeraceae bacterium UBA4764. Taxonomy (GTDB): domain Bacteria; phylum Pseudomonadota; class Gammaproteobacteria; order Nevskiales; family Salinisphaeraceae; genus Salifodinibacter. The sequence continues at coordinate 29,991 of DHHU01000060.1, forward strand.
TCACAGTTCAGGATTTCCACGCCAGCTATCGGATCGATCGAAAGCCGATCGAGAGCCAAAACGCGGGCATCTGGGTTTTGGCGTCGGCAATATTGACTCCAAGAGCCTGGCGCAGCCCCGAGATCAACAATACATTGTGCGCCTTCGAGTAGCCCATCTCGGTCGTCGAGTTGTGCCAGTTTATAGGCCGATCGTGCTCGGTAGTGATCCCGTCGAGCCCGTGCAACATATGGATCGGAACGCTGGCGATTCTGCCAGGCATTGGCGCCACGACGTTTAACCACAATCGCTACAATAGCAAAAGCGCCATTCCCGAAAGACCGCACAGGAAAGCCAATGGACTCGCAGCCCAAATCTGATCACCGTACCCTCAAGCGCAAGGCGCATCATCTTAAGCCGATCGTACGCATCGGCGCAGCCGGTCTGACTACAGCTGTACTCGCGGAACTGGATCAAGCACTTATCGCGCACAAGCTGGTCAAGATTCGGCTGGATGCACCCGACCGTCAAAGCCGCGCCACCATGATCGCTAGAGCATGCGAAAATGTTGCGGCCGAATGCGTACAGCAGATCGGCCACACGGCCACGCTCTATCGCTCGAATCCGGAAACGTCCGAGATCGAGCCGCCGGTAAGCCAATAAACGGCGCACGGTCTATCCTAATTCAGACGTATTTTACTGCCAGGATTTCCAACGTCCGCTGACCACCCGGGACGTTGACGTCCACAACGTCACCTTCCGATTTGCCGATCAATGCGCGCGCGATAGGGGAGGCAAACGACAACAGACCGGATTTAATATCAGCCTCGTCCTCGCCAACTATTTGATAGGTAAATTCATCGCCTGTGTTTTCATCAGCTAAATCCACGGTGGCGCCGAAGACTATCTTCTCGCCGGCCTGACGTCCGGCTTCGGCAACGTTAATGACTTGGGCAGAGGCGAGTTTTTTTTCTATTTCGGCGATGCGATCCTCGTTGAAGCCTTGCTCTTCCTTGGCGGCATGGTACTCAGCGTTTTCCTTGAGATCACCGTGGGCACGCGCTTCCTCAATCGCTGCCACAATACGAGGGCGCTCGGTTTGCTTGAGCCGCTTCAATTCAGCGCGTAGCGCCTCAGCGCCGGATTCGGTAAGAGGTGTCTTTTCCATAAAAAAGCTGCAATTAAAAAAACCGCCCGATTGGGACGGTTCGCATCGTATTGAATAGCCGGAGAGAATAGCAAAAGGACGCTGTCGCGGTCGAGCTTGTGAAAAGACGCATCGGCTAATTACATCAGTCCAACAACGATGCCTATAAAAATGAGGCCACCCATCACGTTGTGCTGCATAAAGGCACGAAAACAAGCCGTTCGATCCCGATCACGTGTCAACCAGTGATGATAAACGGCCATGACAACCGCCGCACCTAAACCTACGTAGTAAGCCAAACCGAGGTTGGCCAGCAGTCCAACGCCCACTAGCAACCCAAAAAAAAGCAGCTGAAACACGGCGATGAACGTCAGCTCATAACGCCCCCACAAAACCGCCGTGGACTTTACACCGAGGTGAAGGTCATCGTCGCGATCCACCATGGCATAAAAACTGTCGTAGACCAGAGCCCAAATCAACGTGGCAGCAAACAAGAGCCAACCGACTAACGGCACCGTGCCGGTCACGGCCGTAAACGCCATCGGCACTGCCCAGCCGAACGCCGCCCCCAGAAACGCCTGCGGCCAGAAAGTCACGCGTTTTGTAAATGGATAGAGCACCGCTAGCCCGATTGCGACGAAAGACATTGCCACGGTGACAGTATTCAAGGTCAAAACAAGTAGAAACGACATGGCACAAAGGCCAAAACACAGGGCGAGCGCCTCGAATGGTGCGACTTCACCGGTGGCAATCGGGCGCTCCCGGGTGCGTTTGACTCCACCGTCGATGTTGCGATCGGCAAAGTCATTGACCACACATCCGGCTGAGCGCATCAGAATGGCACCTAGAACGAAAACCGCCAGTGTCCAGACATTGGGTACACCGTCGGCGGCCAGCCAGAGGCCCCAAAGCATGGGCCAGCCAACCAACAAAATGCCAATCGGCTTGTTCAGACGGGTTAGTCGCAGGTAACGACCCACGATCGGAGCAGTCGATAACATGAGCCTATTGTGACCTAAGCACTGCGCGTGATCCATTGTGAAACTGCGCTTGAAACACCTAGGCGCGATACCATTTAAAAGAATTTAAATCTGCACTTGCACCACATGAGCCGTTGTCGCTGCAAAAATAGAGATCGTTATGTCCGCGCCTTCTAAATCCGGCGGTCAGCCGATCGGCGACCGGCGTCAGTTGATCGAATACTTCGAAGCCGGCTGCAAACCGCCTAGCCGCTGGCGAATTGGCACTGAACACGAGAAATTCGTGTTCAATCGCGATGATTTGCGACCACTGCCATTTTATGGCCGGCACAGCATCAGCGCATTCCTGCAGCGCCTAACAGAACACGGCTGGGAACCGATATTCGAGGGCAACGATATCGTGGCGCTGGAAGCAGACGAATGTCACATAACGCTCGAGCCCGGTGGGCAACTGGAACTAGCCGGCGCGCCACTGGACTCAATTCACGACACCTGTGCCGAAATCAACGCACACCTTGAGCAAGTCAAGGCTGTTGGCTACGAAATCGGCGCGGGGCTGATCGGCCTGGGCTTTCAACCCAAATGGGCGCGCGAGGACTGCCCTTGGATGCCGCGTGAACGCTACGACATAATGCGCGCCTATATGCCAAAAGTCGGCAATCTGGGGTTGGATATGATGCTTCGGACTTCCACCGTCCAGGTCAACGTCGACTATGGATCGGAAACCGACATGGTGCAAAAACTTCGTGTCGGCTTGGCCCTACAACCCATTGCCACAGCGCTTTTTGCCAACTCGCCGTTTACCGAAGGCCGACCGAACGGCTATAAGAGTTATCGCAGCCATATCTGGACCGACACCGATCCCGACCGTTGCGGCCTACTCGACTGGGTCTTCGAAGCCGACATGGGCTTCGAGCGCTATGTTGACTTCGCACTTGATGTCCCCCTGTATTTTGTGTATCGCGAAGGCCGTTATATCGACGCCGCCGGCCAGTCTTTTCGGGACTTTCTCGCCGGCAAACTACCGGCCCTTCCTGGCGAATTCCCGACGCTTTCCGACTGGGACGATCACCTAACGACCATATTCCCCGAAGCGCGATTGAAACGCTTCATGGAAATGCGTGGCGCGGATGGGGGGCCGTGGCGCCGGCTTTGCGCACTGCCCGCACTCTGGGCCGGGCTTTTCTACGACAGTCAATCGCTTGACGAAGCTTGGCAGTTATGTCGGGATTTTTCGCGCGCTGATCGCCATTATCTGCGCGAGCGGGCTGCTGTCGAAGGCTTGGCGGCCCGTTTTCGAGGGCAAACGCTCGGAGCCCTTGCGCGCGAAATATTGGCAATCGCCCGGCGTGGACTCGCGCGGCGCGCCCGGCTAGATGCCTTTGAGCGCGACGAGACGCAGTTTCTTGAACAGTTAGAGATCATCGCCGAGACAGAAACTACTGCGGCCGACGAGCTTTTGTCGCTATACCACGGACGCTGGCATGAATCGGTCGACCCTGTGTTTACTGAGTACGCTTATTGAGCGGTGAAAAGTCAATTACAACTCTCGGTAAGTTTGAGGAGCGTAAGGTGTGAGCAATCGCCTGAGGTCATTCATCTGGCGCTCTTACGGAGTCGACACGTACATAGTAAAGCCGGACACCTGCCACTATCGACAAACCGTCGAGTGCGCGGTCGAACTGCCGCTGGCTGTTTTCATCTTCGCTAGCCAACCACACGGGTAACACCAGGTCGATCCATATCGCATCTTCTATGTAGTGCAATGCCACGCGCTGGATAGAAGCTGCGGCACGGATCGTTGCCCAGCGAGCGCGAAGTGTGGGAAGAATTTCCTCCCGAAGCGGCAGCGAATGGGCCGCCGGCTTATCAGCCTGGCCTTCCGGCTCGATGTGAACACAAACGTCGGCGATTTCGTCGATCAGACCAATCAACTCACTGCTGATTCGCTCGCTGATGCGATGTGCTTCGGTGAGGCTGAGATACGGATCGACTAGCACGCCCACGTCGGCAAACGCGTCGTGCCCTCCCATGACACGCGTTCGCAGCCGCCGTACGCGGCGTACACCCGGCACAGAAAATATCCGCTCGCGAACCGCACGAACCCGATCGGGCGTAAGACCCGCATCCGTCAACTCACGGAAACTCTCCCAACCATAACGTGCGCCGATGACGGCGAGCATTACAGCAATGGCAATAGTTGCGATCCCATCGCTGATCGGAAATCCCGCCATTGAGCCGATGATGCCGGCAATGGCAGCGATCGACGACAACGCATCGCTGCGATGATGCCAAGCATTCGCGCGTAACAGTGGCGAATGCGTGCGACGCGCCACTGCCAGTGTGTACCAGAAAAGTACTTCCTTGAATGCCAACGATGCGAGCGCAACCCCAAGCGCCAGCATCGTGGGCGGCACCGCGGTTGCCTCGGCATGGAGCACATCAAGGCCGCCGTCATAAACCAATACAGCCGCTGTGAGCAATAGAAACAGCGCGACACCCCCGGTTGCGGCCGTTTCGATGCGGGCGTGTCCGTAGGGGTGGTCGGCGTCCGCATTTTGGCTAGCCGCGCGAACCGAAGTAAATACCAGGGTGTCACTGATCAAATCAGCGGCCGAATGAATACCGTCGGCCAGCAGCGCCTGGGAATGTCCGAAAATACCAGCCAGTATCTTGAGCGCGGCCAGAGGCAGATTAAGCGCTGCACCCAGCGTAGTTGCCCGGGTTTTGTCATCCACGCCGGTTGAGATATTCATTGGACGATGACGAGCGACTTGGCTAACGGTCAAAGCCTCGGTGGGCTCGCAAACGACACGCTGTCACGACCGGCTGATTCAATCAGGCGAGTCGGTCCCAAGCTGCGGATATTCACCGCGACTGTCGC
>DHHU01000048.1:0-989 GCA_002403445.1 Salinisphaeraceae bacterium UBA4764
GATTGGCGTCGGCGTTGGATAGCGCCGGGGGCGTCATAACAGGCGAAGGCCGAACCGATGCCCAGGCTCTATCGGGTAAAGTTCCACTGGCGGTGGCACGGGCCGAATATCCAAAAAGCACACTACTGATTCCCGGCCCGATCACCGTCGACATCTAACCAAAGTTGGCTATTTGTTACACCGTCTGTTGCAATTTGGCCCAGGCAAGCGACTGCCTCGATTCGGCGATGGCCAACCCCGAAGGCTTGTAGCGCTGGATCGGGACTAAAATTGGGCATGACTGACACCGGCCGATCCCGGAACCCTTTTTGCCAACATGCCAGCCATGAATTCCGATCCAACATCGCATCCAGGGAATTCGACTAGCTCACTCAAGGGACTACGCATCAAAGTGTTGGTACCCATGCTTGATCGAAGCTTTTTAACCCGAAACCGATACCGCAACGCTAAAACTTTTGGGGCGCCTGGGTTGTGACGTGGATCATCCATTGGACCGGAAGTCTTGGAGCTACCGTCTGGTCAATGCCGGCGAAAACGCCAATGGTGTAGCCATCCTGCAATTAGTGATCGACAATTGCGCCAATTACGAGGCAATCGCTGCGCCATCAGGCTCTTATGTACACCAATGTGCTCGACAATCGAACAGCTATAGAGCCGATCCCGAGCGTTCAACCCGTGTGTAACAACACTTACGGACTGGTCGAATATATACACCACGGGCTCGCGGTCAAAACCTTTTACTGGGCCCATAATTCGCCTCTATTCGGCTAACACGAGGCCTGCGATACATTGGGCCATATCGATCACGGCACACTGAGTGAAGACCGCGGGCCGGATTTGTCCAAACCGCGATCTTGGCTACACAAAATCAACGGCATGGTGCTTATTTCACCCGACGGGCCCGACGGATGTTGTGGCTTTGGCGGTACGTTTCAGCTCACCGAACATGAAGTCTCGGTGCGCATGGAGCGCAACATATTTGTTGATCG
>DHHU01000048.1:1018-126038 GCA_002403445.1 Salinisphaeraceae bacterium UBA4764
CGATACAACGCCTGAATGGGAGGAATTGCGCAAGCACGGCAGCCGCATCAAAACTCTTGCGCTGCTCCATCTCGAAGACGATCTCGAACAGTGCGCTGACAACGCCGAAGTCAATGGAGTACACATCCACTGGGCGACGGACACAGACGAACATAATCGGATAGTGCANNCCAACTGGGATTTAGTGACCCAAGCCAGTTTGTTGTGCCAGCGGTGCACAAGATGCGGGGCGATGTGTCACGCGTATTCTCGGAAAAACTCGGATCAGACGTCGACAATAACGACGCCCATCATCTGACCAAGACCCTGCAGCAAGTGACGCATCCCCAGATAATCGACACTGATACCAGCATGACTGGCGCGAACTTCGCGGTGGCCGAGACCGGTGGATTCGTCTTCTGCACCAACGAAGGTAACGCCGATCTGCCGGCCATAGTGCCGAACTTGCACTTGGCCAGCATCAACATCGAAAAGTTCATTCCGATCCAGTCGAAACTGGTCGTACTTATCCGGCTGTGGTCACACTCCGCGATAGACGGCCCCATCTCGCGGTACACGTCGCATTTCCGCGNNGCTCTAGGGAGGGTCTTTCTTACGACGCAAACCATACCGGCCCGCTGGAGCGCATTCTCGACCCGAGTCTCAATGCTCGGTCCTATACCAATTTGTCATTCGCCAGCAACTTGAACGGCAGTTGCCACGCTGTCTGTCCCGCCAAGGACAACAGCTATGGACAGATCTCTGAATGCCGCCGATTGCTGGTCGCCAAAAGGCAGGCGCCGTGGGCCAAGCAAACCTCGCTGGCCTTATCCGNNTTACAACAAACGAAACGCCTGGACCAAAGGTCGCGACACGCCAGAACTGCCAGACCACGGGACCTTCTACAACTGGTATTCGAAAAATCGCATCCAGCAAGCTGATGCGAATAGACCCATCGAATGACAAGCCGCAACGAGATACTGGCCAAAATTCGTGCCAACAAGCCGGCTTCCAAAGTTTCGGCTCCAACTCTGGTGAACCACGACGAGGACTACCCGAGTGATGTGGCGGAGCTACAGGACCGCTTTGCCCAAGCCCTGGCAACAATGGGCGGGGTCTGGGCCCAGCCTCGAGCTGGCGAGGAAATTCAACAAACGATGCGTCGTTTCTTAGCGGACAAGCTCTCTAAAGACAGCCTAATCGCCTCAAACGTAAGTGAAATCAATGGCAACCGCTCTGTCGGATCTGACGACACCCCGGCGTCGCTGCACGATATCGACATCGCCGTACTTCGCGCCCGCTTCGGTATAGCTGAAACCGGAAGTGTCTGTTTCACTGAACAGGAACTGACCGTCAATGCCATCGCTTATCTGGCCCAGCATTTGGTTGTATTACTTGATCCGTTAACTATCGAAACAAACGTTATGCGGGCGTATAGACGCAAAGACTACCAAAACGCCAAGTATACTGTTTTCCATAGCGGCCCTTCGGCCACCGCAGATATCGAAGGCGTACTCGTGCGGGGCGCTCAGGGTGTGCGTTCATTGACGGTCATTCCAGTGTAATGTGTTTGGTCGACTAGCTAAGAAACGCAGAGGGTTTGAATTTGAGACAAATCTGATAATCCAATGCTCCACTACCGGAATTTGAGGCATGGGATCGTACCTGATTCGATGCAGCCCGTTGATTTGGCTTACCGACAGAAAGCTAATTAGATTGTGTGCGCTTAAGTCCCCTCTGTCACCCTACAAAGTCGATTATATCGACGACAGCGGCAGGATTTGATCCTGCAAACTCATCACGGTTCGTCCGCAGTCATCCAAAGCGATAATCGAACCAGAAGGCGCCAAAGTTATTGTGGGCATCGCTGGCGGGTGCGAGATGCCGCGTGTCGACCGTATGGGTCGTCATCCACATGCCGAAATGCACGCCCCAGCTCGGCCGGACGTAATTAAGGGCCGCGATCAACTGGCCGACAACTGGGGTCATGTGCAGCGTGTTGTCCCGAGTCCACGCATTGCCGCTGCGAATCAGGTTGCCCTGACGCGCCATGGACCGGGCGATACCAGTGCCCTGTATGGCAACGGTGAGATAAAAATAGCCGCGATCGGTAGTCGGGGTTACAGTGGCGTCGTAGTTGACGCCGCGACCGAGTGGACTGGGAATGGTGGCAAAACCGGCAGGCAATTCCCCGATACGGGTAATCAGACCTGCCTGGCCATACGCAAAATAGTTGCCCAGTGCAGCGCCAAGGCTCGAGGCGATATCAAAGTGCGGCGTGCGCCAGAGCTTGTGCTGGAACGTGTAGTACAAGTTGATCACGGGTTCGGTGGCGAGCTGGTTGTGCCAGCCGCGCGGCGGCGTGCTCAAGATACTGTGGATGGCCGTCTGGACCTGTTTGCCCCCCGCTGCCGGGCCCACCAGCCCGAGCATCAGCTCGGCACTATACAGATTGCGATCGTTAAACGCGGTAAAGGTATTGGCCCACCCCAGCATTCCCATATAGGGATAGTCGTTGGTGATCAGCCGATGCTTGTGAAGATGCGTAGGGGTCTCCTCGATCTGCCAGAATGACCAGCCCTCGCGATAGGTAAGCGCGGGTCCGTGGGGCAGCACAAACCGGGCCAGCGCTTTCCCAAAGGCTGGTGTGCCATGGGTTTGGCTCAGCCGTGACGTGACGGCGGAATGCATGCTGATGCCACCACCGCCAGTGTATTGGTTGTCATGAAGAAAAAGCTTGTCGTTCTGAAACGAGAACGTCCAAGTGACCGGATTGTTCGATGGAGCCGCCAGCACTGCAAGGCTCCACCCCAATCCGGTAATCAAAGCCAGGACAAACAAAAACCGTCGTAGCACGGTATGCCAATGAAACCGCGCCGGTACCGAAGGGGTCAAAAGGCGCCATTCGCGCCGCTCGTAGTGGCATCGCGCTGTAACCGAGTCTAGATGTCGGTGCCCACTGATAAGGCTGTGCGGCCACGACCAGTCTGCCAATAACCGCCAGCGTCCAAAACCCATTTGGCTATTCTATGTAATATACAACTAATTGCATAATCGTGTAANNTTTGACCGATTACGAAACGCTATCGTCGAATGACGCGCGCCCATGCAAGTGGACATCCAGTTCACCCAGTTCTGTTCGAGCATCAAGCGGCCAGTCCACGTCGAGTGTGACGCCGTTTGCATGGTAAGTGGCCTCGACGATCCGGGCTTCGTGCGTGGCAAGCCAAGCGCGAGCCGGTTGTTCGTCAGCGAAGGTCAGGCCGAGTGTTACGCGCCGTCTTGGCACAAAGGTTTGAGTCGACAGCGCTGCAAGCGTTTCACTAACGGTCTGTGCGTAGGCTCGCGCGAGGCCGCCCGTGCCGAGTTTGTGGCCACCGAAATAGCGAATGACGACACAGGCGATACATCCAAGGCCGCTGCCTTCCAGCACATGGAACATCGGTCGTCCGGCCGTTCCCCCGGGTTCACCGTCGTCGTCGAAGCCGATGAACCGGTTGTCGCCGGGCGGCCCGGCGATCCATGCTGAACAGTGATGGGACGCGTCGGGATGGTGCTGACGTGACCGTTCGCGCAATCGGTATGCATCCTCGATTCCGTCAATACCGGCACACCAGCCGATAAAACGGCTTCTTTTGCTCTCGTGGGTAGTCGTATAAGGCTTATCGACATCGGAAGCTGGCACAGTAAAGCGGATTGGAACATCGCTCGAATGTTCGCTCATCGGTAAGGGGCCCACATCACAACAGTGCCAAAATCGTTTGAGTTGGCCGCAACGACTTAATAATGGCCATGACCCCTCTCCATTGACTTGTCAGAAGCAGGCAAGGGGGCAATGTCCGCCGCTTGACCTGTGCCAACGGCTTTACCCTGTCGCCGGCCTGCGGAACCAGGCATTGCCAGGGTTACCGTAGACGAGATAGAAACCTCCCAGTTGTGCCACTCCCTGAGCAAGTGTCAGTGTGGCCGCCACCGGAAAGCGTCCAAAATGTTCGAAGGCGATGGGCAGCGAAGGCGCAATACCCAGAAGAAACAGAGTGAGCATGACGCCACGCGCCCAGCCGGTTCCCTGTTGTATATAGACGATCGCCAACGCCATAAGCCCGTAGATAATCAAAAACGAAACGATGACGACGCCGTGGTGATGGCCTGCAGCGGGCGTGGCCAAGGAAATAACGAGTTTCGCCACTGCCAGCCCGATTGTGAGCCAGAAAAGCCCCAGCGCCCAAATGACCTGCCTCGGCGTCGATGGGTTAGTGCTGTTCGCCATAAAATGTGTTGGAAGGGTCGGTTCGCTACACCATTAAGAAACACGTGGGGCTGTTCGCGCGCCGCGACACGCGAACGCACCCGCCATAGGTCGGGCGGCCTATTGTTGAATGCCGCCCTGGGTCAGGGCTTTCGGATCAAGCAGACGAGCGAGATCATCTTCGCTTAAATCGGTTTGCTCCTTGGCCAGCTCCTTGATTGGGCGGCCTTCCTTGTAGGCTTGCTTGGCGATGGCCGCGCCCTTGTCGTAGCCGATGACCGCGTTGAGTGCGGTAACCAGAATCGGGTTTTTCGCTAACGCGTTATCGAGTTTGTTCTGATTGACGCTGAACCCAGCGATCGCCTTGTCGGCCAACACGTTGCAGGTATGGGTGAGCAATTCGATGGATTGCAAAAGATTGTAGGCCACCACCGGCAACATAACGTTGAGCTGGAAATTGCCCGACTGGCCAGCAATAGAGATGGTGCTGTCATTGCCCATCACTTGCGCGGCAACCATCGCGGCGGATTCCGGAATCACCGGATTAACCTTGCCCGGCATGATGCTAGACCCCGGCTGCAGCGTGGGCAGTTGTATTTCGCCCAGGCCCGCCAGCGGGCCGGAATTCATCCAGCGCAGGTCATTGGCGATCTTCATGATCGAAACGGCCGTGGTCTTGAGCTGGCCGGACAACTCGACTGCCGCGTCCTGCGACGACAGGCTTTCAAAGTAGTTATCGGCCGCATGGAACTGGCAGCCGGTCGTATCGGTGAGCGCGTCGGCGATACGCTTGCCGAACTCGGGATGCGCGTTAATACCGGTGCCCACGGCAGTACCGCCCTGAGCCAGTTCACGCAGCCGATTGAGTGTGGACTCGACGCGCTGACGATTGGAGTCCATCTGCGCGGCCCAGCCGCCGAGTTCCTGATCGAAACGCACGGGCATGGCATCCATCAGATGCGTCCGCCCAGTCTTGACCACGTCGGCCAAATCCTGACCTTTCCGGGTCAGCGTGTCACGCATATGCGTCAGTGCCGGCAAGAGTTGTTTTTCACACTCGACGACTGCTGCTACGTGGATTGACGTAGGTATAACGTCGTTCGACGACTGCCCCATGTTGACGTGGTCGTTTGGGTGCACGATCTCGCCGGCCACACTAGTTGCGAGATGGGCGATCACCTCGTTGGCATTCATGTTAGTGGAGGTACCCGAGCCGGTCTGAAAAATATCCACCGGGAATTGATCATCGTGATCACCGCGGGCCACCGCGTTAGCGGCATGGATGATGGCTTCAGCTACGTCGGTTTCGAGCAGCTTGAGGTCCCGATTGACTCTTGCCGCGCTGCTCTTGATCAAACCCAAGGCGTTGATCTGAGCCCGCGGTGCGCGCAGGTTTGATACCGGAAAATTTTCGACCGCTCGCTGAGTCTGGGCGCCCCAGAAAGCATCGGCCGGGACTTCCAGCTCACCGAGACTGTCTTTTTCCGTGCGGGTACTTTGGTTACCGGATTGTGCGTTGGCCATCGAGGCTCCCTCATCATCGTCAGGCGTGCCGAAACTCATCTAATATAACGCAGCCTGCTTTTGCATTCGCAACGCTGCCGATCAAGGACCCGGCTTAATGGGGGACTCAGTTTGGCCTAATGCACAAATAGCCCACGGCGGCCATGGTGTAACTCGGATCAAGGGAATCCTTTAGAATTGACCAGGTCCAGATTTTTCAACATCCCGATCAATGTCCCTTGACTTAAATGCACTCACGGCGGTTTCGCCGATTGACGGCCGCTATGGTCGCAAGACGGCTCCACTGCGCGCCGTTGCCAGTGAATACGCGCTTATACGCTATCGCGTGATCGTCGAAATAACATGGCTGAAAATTCTGGCTGCCGAACCGGCCGTGGCCGACATCGACGAGTTGTCTCCCAGTGCCGAAATCCAGCTAGACGCCATCATCGACAACTTCGACGTGGCCCAAGCCGAACGCGTTAAGGCCCTCGAGGCCAAGACCAATCACGATGTCAAGGCTGTGGAATATTATTTACGCGAATGCGTGGCCAACCATGCCGAACTGGCGGGCGTCAGCGAGTTCATTCACTTTGCAGCTACCTCCGAGGACATCAATAATCTGGCGTATTCGATAATGCTGTCTCAAGCACGCGACGAGCACATTCTGCCGCGTGTGGACGATGTCTTGAACTCTATCCGCCATTTAGCGCGCAACAGTGCTGGCCTTGCCATGTTGGCGCGTACCCACGGCCAGCCGGCTTCACCCACAACGCTCGGCAAGGAGATGGCGGTCTTCGCGGGGCGAATCGAACGCCAACGTGAACAACTGGCCAGCGTGGCTATATTGGGGAAGATGAATGGCGCTGTAGGCAACTATAACGCGCACTTGGCAGCTTATCCCGATGCCGACTGGCCGGGCATTGCCCACCGATTGATAGAGCGGCTGGGCCTGCACGCAAGCCCTATCACCACCCAGATCGAACCGCACGACTTCATTGCCGAATACGCTCACGCCATTACGCGTTTGAATACGGTACTTACCGATTTTGCCCGAGACCTATGGGGATATATCTCCCTCGGCTATTTCCGCCAAGCCAGCTTAGCCGGCGAAGTCGGCTCTTCAACCATGCCGCACAAGGTCAATCCAATCGACTTTGAAAACGCCGAAGGCAATCTCGGCATCGCCAATGCCTTGTTCGAGCACTTTGCGCATAAGCTGCCAATCTCGCGCTTTCAACGCGATCTCACTGATTCCACGGTACTACGCAACCTGGGTGTGGCGATCAGCCACGGCGAATTGGCCTATGGGTCGTTGCTGCGCGGTATGTCAAAAATTGAACCGGATGCTGACCGAATTGCCACCGATCTGGGTTCTAACTGGATGGTGCTGGCCGAGGCCATCCAGACCGTCATGCGCGCCCGGGGTGTGCCTGGCGCCTACGAGCAACTCAAGACATTGACGCGCGGCCGCGTTATCGACGCCGATGTGGTACACCAGTTCATTGCCACGCTCGACATTCCCGACTCCGACAAGCAAAGGCTGACTGCTATTCGCCCGGCCGACTACGTGGGCAATGCCCCCGAACAGGCACGTGCCTTTAGCCACGACAACCGCACACAAGAAATCAGCCACTAACTATGGATGTCCTTGAAGCCATCGAGACCCGACGCTCGACGCGCCATTTCGATCCCAACCACCGCATGAGCGACGCCGAGATCGACACACTCATGTACTACATTCGCTGCGCCCCGACCGCGTTCAATATCCAGAACTGGCGGTTTGTGGCCGTACAGGACGCCGAACTGCGCGCTGAAATCCGCCAGGCTGCCTGGGATCAACCGCAGATTACCGAAGCCTCACTCGTACTGGTCTTCTGCCTTGATTTGAAAAGCTGGGCCAAGTCGCCGCAATATTACTGGCGCCATGCTCCACAGGCCGTCGCCGAGTCGATGGTTCGCCGCATCGAGCACTTCTACCGTGACGATGAACAACTACAGCGTGACGAAGGCATGCGTTCGTGCGGCATCGCCGCCCAGACCGCCATGCTGGCCGCAAAAGGCTTGGGCTATGACTCGTGCGCCATGGACGGCTTCGATTTCAAGCGCGTCGGCCATCTCATTAACCTGCCGCCGGATCATCGAATCAGCCTGATCGTGACCGTAGGCAAGGCCCTGAACCCGCCCTATCCGCGGAGCGGCCCGGTAGCCAACGAAGAAGTCTTCGTGCGCGACACGTTCCCCGACGTCTGACCTGCCTCAGTCCACCGCTTACATCTGTGGCGGAATCACTTCAACGTCTTCGATCCGTTGGCGGGCCGCATTGTCGATAGGAACACTTTTCTGCGCTTTGAAATCGAACCAGACCACAATGGTTTCGAAAATCGCGAACAGGCTATCGTCTTCGGCACCGAAAAGTGCCTGAACCAGCGTCATGCTCGACCCGCCCACGCGCGCGATGCGCGTGCCCATGGCGACTTTGGCCGGATAGCGAAGCTGACGCCGAAAGTTGCAGCGCAAATCGGCCAGAATCGGTCCCACGGACCAGCCGCCATGCTCGGTATCGACTAGCCGGTGAAAATAGTCGATACGGCCGTCTTCNNAGGGAAGAAAAATCAGAGCGGGTGGGGTCTTGCATGATCGGCTGTAACGAAGAGATCAGTTTAATTGCTGTCACCATACGCAAGCGTATTGACAGCGTCCACAATTTCACCGAAGCTCGAGTAAAGAAGCCAAGGAAATCACGTGGCCCGGAAGCGCAATAAATCAGACCTCCACGCCGGCCGCACGCTAACTATTGAAGATTGGGCGATTGCAGCCTTGGACGAGATGGCCGACCGAGGCGTGGATGCCGTGGCCGTGGAGTCGCTGGCCCGCTCCCTCGGCGTGACCAAAGGCAGCTTCTACTGGCATTTCGCCAACCGGAACGAATTGATCAGCGCTGCTTTGGCCGAGTGGGAGCGACGCGAGACCGACGCATTGCTGGAACGCGCAGCCACCGAACCCGATCCGGCCAGTCGCATTCGACGCTTGATCGGGGAGGTCAATGCCTCGCGTCGTGCCAGCCGACTCTATCTGGCGTTGTCGAACGCAAACAAACCGACACTGGTGCGAAACTACGTCGAACGCGTCGCTAAGCGGCGCTTCGAATTTCTACATGCCTGCTATCTGGAACTGGAACACGACCCCGAGTCTGCCCACGATTGGGCGTTAATGACGTTTTCAGTCTTTCTCGGAACACTCCAGGCTCGCCACGACATTCCCGACCAGTGGCCGGCCGCCGACAGCCGTCACTTTAAACGCTATGTCGGGTTCCTCATAGATAGCCTGATCCCTGTAACCACCGACATCGAAGAATCATACCCCCTTAGCCGGTCTGCCTCGGCCGCTACACCATAACCGCCGGAGATTCGTCATGATTGGAATCATTGCTTTCATCATTGCGCTAGCCGGCGCTTGGACACTGGCTTATTTAGGCGTCGGGATCGTCGGGTGGAGCCTCGGTATCCTCGGATTTTTCGCTGCCGCATGGCTTGTCGGCGCAATCGGATGGCTGGGTTTCATGGTCGCTTTCGTGCTCTTTACACCGATTCTGGCTGGGCTGGGTACGCCAGGTTTCAGACGCCAACTGCTTTCCGCACGCCTGTTCGACTGGTTCAAGGTGGTCTTGCCGCCGATGTCGGAAACCGAGCGCGAGGCACTGGAAGCCGGCAGCCCGTGGTGGGAGGCCGAAATGTTTTCAGGTGCGCCAGACTGGCAATATCTGCTGAACTTCCAGATAACCAAGCTCACTGACGAAGAACAGGCCTTTCTCGACAACGAGACCGAAAAACTCTGCGACATGGCAGACGAATGGCAGATCTCGCACGAACTCAAAGATATGCCGCCAGAAGTCTGGCGATACCTGC
Organism: Salinisphaeraceae bacterium UBA4764; assembly: GCA_002403445.1. Taxonomy (GTDB): domain Bacteria; phylum Pseudomonadota; class Gammaproteobacteria; order Nevskiales; family Salinisphaeraceae; genus Salifodinibacter. The sequence goes on from DHHU01000048.1 coordinate 10,658, forward strand.
GTGAGAATAAGTTCTTTGCCATGCTGATTCCCAAAGAGCACGGCGGGCTCGGTTTTTCTTCGGTCGCACAGTCGACCGTCGTCGCCAAAATCGCCACCGGTTCGCTCACCGTCGCGACCACCGTTATGGTGCCGAATTCGCTCGGGCCGGGCGAATTGCTGATTCGCTACGGCACCCCGGAACAACAAAAGCGCTGGCTGCCCGGTCTGGCCGACGGCAGTGAAATTCCCTGCTTTGGTCTGACGGGCCCGGAAGTCGGCTCCGATGCCGGCGCACTGCCCGATCGCGGTATCGTCTGCGAAGGCGATTACCACGGCGAGCACGTGCTGGGAATGCAACTGACATTTTCCAAGCGATGGATCACTCTAGCGCCGGTGGCCACAGTCATCGGTCTGGCCTTTAGACTTTATGATCCCGACGGTCTGCTTGGCGACGCCAACAAAACGGACTACGGCATTACCTGCGCGCTGATCGCCGCCAACGAACCAGGCGTGACCGTGGGCGAGCGACACTATCCCGGCGCCTTCATGAACGGCCCCGTCGAAGGCAAGGATGTGTTCGTGCCGCTTGACGCGATCATCGGTGGTCGAGACAAAGCCGGCGGCGGCTGGCGCATGTTGACCGAATGCCTGTCGGCTGGACGTGGTATTTCACTGCCGGCGCTGGCCTCGGCGGCATCCAAAAACGCCTACCGAATGACCGGCGCGTTCGCGCGTATACGCCGCCAGTTCAAGCTGCCCATCGGCAAGTTCGAAGGCGTCCAGGAGAAAACCGCGCGCATCTCCGGCTACAACTACAAGATCGAGGCCGCCCGATTGCTGACTGCCAGTGCCGTGGATCACTGCACGCCGGCCGTGGCTACGGCCATGACCAAATACCATTTGACTGAATGGATGCGCACCGCCATCAATGACTGCATGGACGTCCACGGCGGCCGGGCCGTGCAGCGCGGCCCGCGTAACTATGTCCTGCCGTCTTACGAAGCCATTCCCATCGGAATCACGGTTGAAGGCGCCAACATTCTCACCCGCAGTCTGATGATCTTCGGCCAAGGCGCAATCCGGTGTCACCCCTTCGTTGTCAAGGAAATGGAGGCCGCTGCCCGCGACGACTTAAACGAATTCGACACCTTGTTGTTTAGCCACCTACGGCATTCAGTGGCGCGTGGCGTGCGGGCACTGACCCACGGCCTCACCAATGCCTGGAGTGCGCATTCACCGGTCGATGGTGTAGCCGCACCTTATTATCGGCAGTTGACGCGCTTTTCGGCAGCGCTGGCGATTTGTTCCGACATTACGCTCGGCACGCTGGGCGGCGGGTTAAAGAAAAAAGAGATGCTGTCCGGCCGACTGGGTGACGTATTGTCGGAACTTTACTTCGGCTCAGCCACACTGAAATTTTTCCACGACGAAGGCGCCTTGGAAGATGACGTCGATCACCTGCACTATGTGATGGCTGACTGCCTCCACAACATCGAACAAGCATTCGACGGTTTCTTACGCAATTTCCCGGTCAAGGGCCTCGGGGTCATGATGCGGATCATGACCATGCCTACTGGGCAACATCATCATGGTCCGAGTGACCGGCTGAAAAATAAACTCGGTACCGCGATCATGGAGCCATCGGCGTTCCGCGACCGCTTGACCGCACAAACTTATATTGGCCACGGCGAGCACCACCCGACCGTGCGCATGGAAAAAGCGTTCAACAAACTCGTCGAAGTGGAGCCCATATACGACAAGTTTACCCGTGCGATCGCCGATGGCGCCGTCAGCGGCTGGAACCTAAGCGAGCGACTGGATTCCGCGGTAAGCAAGGGCATTCTGACGGAAACCGAGGCACAGTCGGTGCGCGAATACGACACACTCCGGTTTGATGCCGTGCTGACCGACGCTTTCAAGTCGGCATATCTCAGCGATCCGCAAAACCACGGCCACATCGACACCCGAACCGAATCCCGGGTCGCTTGACCACCCCAGCGCAACTCGAACCGGCGTTCATCGGCGCCGATTATCGGGTCAAACTGAACCACCGGCGGGTGACCGTCCACATCGGCCAGCGCTGCCCGCCTGCACTGACAGACTGGCTCAGGCAAAGCAACTGTCGCCACGGCTGGATTATTACCGCGCACAACCCGGGCGGACAGCTGGTTCGGCCTGAACACAACCGGCGACGTCACGACGCTCTATGTCGCGCAATATCCCGGCTCGGGCCCCCCGCTCTGGATACGCGCGGCGTTGACCCATTCGGCTGCTGGCCGGATGAGCCGGGCTTGTTGGTCGGCGGGCTGGGCCCGACAACGGCGCGCCGTCTGGGTTTAAGGTTTGATCAGGCCGCGATTGTGTGGGTCGCGATCGGAAGACGCACGCGACTGATCTGGCTTATGCCCCATCACTGATCGTAGTCACTGTGGCCAAGATTACGTCCGGGCTCTAGCCGATCACGTATCTGTTGCTTGATGCCTTTGGGCGTTGGGAAATCACCGGCCTCTTGGCGACAAAACAGGCGTTCATCACCCAGCCACACGTCGAACACCCCGGCCGCTGACGGTACCAGGGCGATTTCAGCAAGATCGGCCTCAAACGTCTTGCCAATCTCCTGAGCCATCCAGGCCGCGCGCGTCAGCCAGCCGCAGCGTGGGCAATAGTGTATTGCGATGCGTCGGGATAGAGCCGTATACATCATGACTTATGGGGGTGGCGCAACCTGGACTGAGCGCATCTTAAAGCTGGGTTCAACGTAAGTATAGGTACATATACAAACGCCCTGCCGTCTCTTGCCGATGTTCAAATCATCCCAAATTAGAGAGTCAGACGCGTTATACTAATGATCTAGATCAAGATTACGAGTCATTTTTATGGCAGCGACTACCGAAGACGTTGAAACACTGGTTGCGGATCGAGGCTATGCGGCTGGATTTGTCACCGATCTCGAGCAGGATACGGTTCCGCCCGGCCTGAATGAGGATGTCATCCGGTTCATCTCAAACAAAAAAAACGAACCCCAGTGGATGCTGGACTGGCGTCTGGAAGCGTACCGCCAGTGGATGACGATGACACACCCGACGTGGCCACACATCCATCACGAGCCGATTGACTACCAGGCGATTTCTTATTATTCAGCGCCCAAATCCCACGAGGACAAACCCGATAGCCTGGATGACGTCGATCCCAAACTGCTCGAAACCTACGAAAAACTGGGCATCCCACTGAAAGAGCAGGAAGTGTTGGCCGGTGTTAAGGGTTCCGAGAATGTCGCAGTGGACGCGGTGTTCGACAGCGTGTCCGTGGCGACCACGTTCAAGGATAAACTCGCCGAAGCCGGGGTGATTTTCTGCTCGATTTCCGAGGCTATTCAGGAATACCCGGAAATCGTTAAGAAACATATCGGTAGCGTGGTGCCCCGAGGCGACAATTATTTTGCCTCGCTGAACTCGGCGGTTTTTACGGATGGCTCATTCGTGTACATCCCCGAGGGTGTGACCTGCCCGATGGAACTGTCGACCTACTTCCGGATCAACGCAGAGAACACGGGCCAGTTCGAGCGGACTCTTATCATTGCTGAAAAAGGCAGCCACGTCAGCTATCTGGAAGGCTGCACCGCGCCCCAGCGCGACGAAAACCAGCTGCACGCCGCCGTGGTCGAGTTGATCGCCGAAGAGGATGCCGAAATCAAATATTCCACGGTCCAAAACTGGTATCCGGGCGATGAAAACGGCAAGGGTGGCATCTACAACTTCGTGACAAAACGCGGGGACTGCCGAGGCGATCGCTCCAAGATCTCCTGGACCCAAGTCGAGACTGGCTCGGCAGTGACCTGGAAATACCCCAGCTGCGTGCTCAACGGCGACAACTCGGTTGGCGAGTTCTACTCGGTGGCCGTTACGCGCGGCATGCAGCAGGCCGATACCGGTACCAAGATGATTCACGTCGGCAAAAACACCAAGTCGACCATCATTGCCAAGGGCATTTCTGCGGCCCAAGGCGAGCAGTCGTACCGTGGGCTGGTCAAGGTTGTGCCCAGCGCGTCCAACGCCCGCAACTTCACCCAGTGCGATTCGCTATTGATTGGCGATCGCTGCGGTGCGCATACCTTCCCCTATGTTGAATCGAAAAATTCAACAGCCAAACTCGAACATGAAGCAACGACCTCGAAAATCGGCGAAGACCAGATGTTCTATTGCCAGCAACGCGGGCTCTCCGAAGAAGACGCTGTGAACATGATCGTCAACGGTTTCTGCAAGGAAGTGTTCAACGAATTGCCAATGGAATTCGCCGTCGAGGCCCAGAAACTACTCAACGTCACGCTTGAAAACGCTGTCGGCTAACATCAAGCCGTTCTAGCGTCATTCTCACCGCGTAGGCTGCGTAAAAGCAAAAGCGCAGCCTACGCCAATCAAGACAACACATTTATGCTGGATATCAAAAACCTGCACGCCGAAGTCGAGGGGCAGCCCATACTCAAAGGCATTGACCTGCAAATTCCAACCGGAGAGGTTCATGCCATCATGGGACCGAACGGCTCGGGCAAGTCAACGCTGGCCAGTATTCTGGCGGGCCGCGAAGACTACGAAATAACCGCCGGCAGCGTGGATTACAGCGGGAAGTCACTGCTTGATCTCGACGCTAGCGAGCGAGCCTGCGAAGGCATTTTCCTGGGATTCCAATATCCGGTCGAGATTCCTGGTGTATCCAATCTTTACCTGTTGCGGGCCGCGGTCAACGCGCGGCGCGCCTATCGCGGTGAATCAGAAATCGACGCTATGGATTTCATGAAGCAGGTTCAGACTACGGTCGAACAAGTCGGGATGAGCATGGAAATGGCTAAGCGCGGTGTCAACGAGGGATTTTCGGGCGGCGAGAAAAAACGCAACGAAATTTTCCAGATGCTGCTGCTCGAGCCGCGACTGGCCATCCTGGATGAAACTGATTCGGGCCTCGACATCGATGCCCTCAAGACCGTCGCCAAGGGCATTAACCACTTACGTTCGCCTGACCGCTCGACCGTACTGGTGACCCACTACAAGCGCCTGCTCGAACATGTGGTACCGGATCGGATCCATGTCCTGGCCGGCGGCCGCATGGTACGTAGCGGCGGTCCGGAACTAGCTGACGAACTTGAACGCTACGGCTATGCCGGACTCGAAGACGAAGCCCAACAGGCAAGCGCGGTATCGTGATGATCCCGGATACTGTCACCAACCGTTATCGCAACGAATATGACCGGGTTTTCGCCCGCCTGCCCGGTGGCCCCGGTCCGGCCGGTGAACGCCAGCACCATCTAGCGCGGTTCATGGAAACGGGATTTCCCCATCCGCGCGCCGAAGATTGGAAATACACCAGCCTTCAACCGATTGAAAAACGCGAGTTCAAGTTGGCTGACGCAGCCGGCAACCTGGACCCGGCCCATGTCAAGGCGCTGATCCCGGACTCGCTTGATGCCTATCGGGTGGTCATAATTGATGGCCATTATGTGCCCGAACATTCATTGATCGACGGTCTGCCGAGTGGCGCGACCGTGGATTCTTTTGCCAACTACCTGGGCAGCAACGAGGGCACGATCCAGTCGCCTGTTATTAAGGATGAACCGGGCAGCCTCACCGATTTGAACGCCGCGTTGGTCACCGACGGTGCGTATGTACGTCTTGCCAACAACGTGGCACTCGACAAGCCGATCCATGTACTGACGATCGCCACCGCTGATCAGGCCGACCAGATGAACCAGGTCCGACACCGTTTCGAGCTGGCAACCAGTGCGGAAGCGACCGTGATTGAACACTATGTCGGCTTGGGCGAGTCCGCCTACTTCACCAACGTCGTCACCGAAGTCGTTGCCAGCGCCAATTCCAAGCTGACACGCTGTCGCATCCAGCAAGAAGGTAAACGCGGATATCACATCGGCAGCTTCTACGCCCATCAGTCGCGCGACAGCCGGATTATCGACCACGCCTTCGATTACGGTGCGCGTTTGGCACGGACGGGCACCAATACACGCTTGGCTGAAGACAATGCCGAAGTTCATCTCTACGGCGTCTATGCACCCACTGGCCGTCAGCACATCGATAACCACACGCGGGTCGATCACGCCACCGAGCACGGCATCAGCCGCGAAATATACAAGGGCGTACTCGACGATCACGGACGTGGGGTGTTCAACGGCAAGATTATCGTTCACCCGCACGCGCAAAAAACCGATTCTGACCAAGCGGCCAACGCCCTACTCCTATCCGACAAGGCGGAAGTCGACGCCAAACCAGAGCTGGAAATCTACGCAGATGACGTGGTTTGCGGTCACGGTTCCACCGTAGGTCAGCTCGACGAAGCCGCCGTGTTCTATCTCAAAAGCCGGGGTGTGAGCGAAGACGGTGCGCGGGCAATTCTGACCTATAGTTTTGCCAACGCTCTGGTGCAGATGATCGGACTGCAGCCGATTGAGCGCTTCGTTGAGTCTGCACTGTTAGCCAAGCTCCCTGGCGGCGCCAGCTACGCCGATCTGGCCTGATTGTCATGGCAGTTACAAGCGTTAAAAACATACCGTTGGACGTCGCTCACTTACGGGCCGACTTCCCGATCCTTAATGAATCCCTGCCGAGCGGCCAACGGCTTGCCTATCTGGACAATGCGGCCACGACCCAGAAGCCGACCGCAGTGTTGGAAGCAAGCGACGACTACTATCGCCACGCCAATGCCAATGTCCATCGGGCTATCCACACGCTCTCGCAGCGTGCCACGCGGCGATACGAAAGCGCACGAGATACGATCGCCTCCTTTGTCAACGCCCCTTCACGAGACAATGTCGTGTTCACCAAGGGCACCACTGATGGCATCAATCTGGTTGCACAGGCCTATGTTCGACCGCGANNCCGGTCACCGATGACGGCCGTGTCGATGCTGCCGAATTCGAGGCCCATCTGAGCAAGCGCACGAAGTTTGCCGCGTTTTCGCATATTTCGAACGCACTGGGCACGCGCCTGCCAGTCGAGGCGATGGTGGCATCAGCTCACGCACGCAACGTGCCGGTCTTGATCGACGGCGCGCAAGCCATTGCTCATCAGCCGGTGGATTTTCAGGCGCTCGGCGCTGAATTCTATGTCTTTTCCGCCCACAAAATTTTCGGTCCAACCGGCGTCGGGGCGCTGATTGGAAAAGTTGAAAATCTGGAAGCTGCCGAACCGTACCAAGGCGGTGGCGATATGATCGACACCGTGTCATTCGAGGGTACGACCTATAATGACGTGCCGTACAAGTTTGAGGCGGGCACACCCAATATTGCTGGGGTTGCTGCGTTTGGTACGGCGGTTGACTATGCCGCTGGGCTGGATCTCGCAGCCGTTTCGGCTCACGAAGACGATCTTTTACGTTCGGCGACCGCCGCCATTAACGAGATCGAAGGGCTGCACATCATCGGTACCGCGCCAGACAAGGCGGCGATCATTTCCATGGTCATGGACGGCGTACACGCTCACGACATCGGCACGTTGCTGGACGAGTCTGGCGTCGCCATTCGGACCGGCCACCATTGCGCCATGCCGCTGATGACCCGTTTTGGTATCGCCGCCACTGCACGTGCCTCCTTTGCCGCCTATAACGATCAGTCCGACGTCGATGCCTTGATTGCCGGACTGCACAGTATCCAGCGAATTTTCGGCTAGCTCCCACACCGCAAAACCTGAGAGGAAATCATGAGTGATTGGGTGAATGTCGCCACTGAACGTGAACTCGCCGACGGTCAGCGCCGCGTGGTCGATGTGGACGACGTCATGATCGCCGTCTTCAATTACGGTGGTGAATATTACGCCATAGAAGACGTCTGCACCCACGACGGCGGTGAACTCGCCAGCGGTGAACTCGAAGGGGACGAAATCATCTGCCCCCGCCACGGAGCCCGGTTCTGTATTCGAAACGGCAAAGCATTGACTGCACCCGCTTACGAGGACGTCCACTGCTTTCCCGTGCGGGTCGATAACGGCACTGTTCAGGTCTGTGACGACCGGTTCGACTGATCGATCCGACGGGCGGCAGTAATGCAACGGGGATGCGTTCGTCACTAGACGGCATCAACGACTGCGTTGTGATCATTGGCCCTGATCTATGCTGCCAATAGATTAATAATGCGTCCCATGCAACCGCTCGGACCGTTATCATCTATGGCCCCCATGGCAAGCCGAGGCGTCTACTCCGGCGATTCTGGGTGCTAATCCATTGAGCCTGTGGCGTCGGTCATGGGCTGAGCGAGGCCGAAAACCTGTAGTGAGCCCAATCGTCTGATCCACTTGTTGAGTCAAAGTACCAATCTAAACCCGGCATATTCGTCGGGCGCAACACGGTCAGCCTGAATCACGCTGCATACAAGCTGCACTCGATAAGCTGCCCAATGGCCTGTTGAACCCGAGTGCTATTCCTTCCGGATACCGGTGCCTTGCCCCCAAGCATCCAAGACCACAAGCTGCAGCTGCTGGCGATTGTTGTAGTGATTGACATCGGGTTGATAGACCAGTGTCAGACGGGATGCATTCATGATATCGGGGTTGCCGTTGAACCAGATGGCGTCGAGCCGTGCCATGCTGTGCGGATTCGCCAGTCGTAATTTGATGTGTCGATCCCCTACGATTCGGGCGTCCAGACATTCGAACACACCATCGAAAACAGGCGCTTCGAAACCCGGGCCCCAGGGACCCCCATCACGCAGCTCGATTGCCGATTCCAGGCTCAATTCGTTGGGGCCGAGCTCACCGTCAGTGATCCAGGCTGGCGTCGCGATTGCTGGGGTGAGAGCAGCTTTTATGACATCGTCAAATGCTTCTCTGAACTGCTCGATTCGATCTATCGCCACCGTCAGCCCGGCTGCGCCGGCATGGCCACCGAAACGGTCGATCAGATCAGGCTGATTGGCATCAACGGCCGCGAGTGCATCGCGCACGTTGATGCCGGCGATCGAACGTGCTGACCCCTTGGCCATGCCGCTGGCGCTCGGGGCAAACGCGACTGCCGGGCGGTGCCACTCGCGCGCCAAACGGCCAGCAACGAGGCCCACGACGCCCTCGTGCCAGTCGCGGCGATAGACCACCTGCGTGGCGGGCCGATCCTCGCCCGGAGCCGGCGGGCTATCGAGTGCGGCCTCATCGGCCTGGGCTTGCATCTTGTTCTGTGTCTGCCGACGCTGCGCGTTGAGTGTGTCCAGTTGATTGGCCCGCTCGCGGGCCACACTGGGTGAGGTGGCCAGCAGACAGCCTACCCCAACCGTCATGTCGTCGAGTCGTCCCGCTGCGTTGATACGCGGGGCAATGCCGAAGCCGATATCCGAGGCGGCCAGTGTTTTGGGAGGCCGTCCAGCGGCTGCGAGAAGTGCGGTCACACCCGGTCGGTTGCGCCCGGCGCGAATCCGACGAATACCCTGGGCCACCAAAGCACGATTAACGCGACGCATAGGGACACAATCGGCCACCGTGCCGATTGCGACTAGATCGAGATAATCACTCATGCGCGGTAAGCAGGCGCCTCGACCGCGCTTCGCCAGTCTGGAACGAAGGGCCAGCATTACATAGAACGTCACTCCTACACCGGCCAACTCACCGAGTTGACCACCGCCGTGCGGTTGGTTGGGATTGACGATGGCATCGGCGGCCGGGCGCTCTGGACCGGGCAGATGATGATCGAGGACCACCACGCGCCACCCCCGCGCCTTGGCCGCACGTACACCGGCAAAACTGCTGATGCCGTTGTCGACGGTTACGATCATATCGCCCGGGCCAGCGTCGCCGAGAGCGTCGACAATGCCCGCTGACAACCCGTAGCCATCATGAACTCGGTGCGGCAGTCGATAGGCGACGCGAGACGCCCCCATTGCGCCGAGGGCATGCCGGGCGAGAGCCGTGCTTGTTGCACCATCAGCGTCGAAATCCCCGACCACGGCTATGCGATGATCGTGAACGACCGCGTCGCTCAGGAGGTCAACTGCGGCGTCGATTTCGGCGAGCACAGAAAAATGTGGCAAGTGCTTCAGCTGATAATCCAGCGCTTCGGAACTGGTGGCGCCGCGAGCGGCGTAAACACGCGCCAGCAGCGGCGAAGCCACATCGGGCAGCGGACCATCCACCGAACGTCGCTTAATCGGACTGTGCGACTGGCTGATCAAAGTTTGGGCCGCCTCGCCAATACCCTCACCAGACGACGCCGTTAACGCATTTGGCATCCGGCTTAGGACGATTACAACCCGCTTTCGATACGGCGCCGCACGGCGTCTTCAGTGGCATCCAATGTTTCTATACCGCCCAGACCGCCACCTAGCTCGATAGCGCGATCCGCGTCTTTCAAGCCGTGACCTGTCAGGGTGCAGACAATAGTGGAACCCGGCTTAATGCGCCCGGCACCGATATCACGCGCCACACCTGCAACCGATGCCGCCGATGCGGGCTCGCAGAATATACCTTCGCGTGAGGCCAGCTGTTTTTGCATAGCCAATATTTCGTGATCACTTAGTTCATCAAACCAGCCGCCGGACTCGGTATGCGTGGCCCATGCACGATCCCAGCTTTGCGGGTGGCCGATCCGGATTGCGGTGGCCACCGTATCGGGATTGTCTACATCATGACCACGCAAGAACGGGGCTGAGCCATTGGCCTGAAATCCCAGCATTTGCGGCCGTTTGCTGTATTCCGCCGTGGCATACCGACAGTCCCCCTCACAAAAGCTGCACGCCCCCGTTGTGAAAGCACCGGCGTTGCTCGCAAGTTCACTGTAACCAATCCAGTGCGCGGTAATGTTGCCCGCGTTGCCCACCGGCAATGCGTGATAGTCCGGCACTCGCCCGAGTTCATCGCAAATCTCGAATGCGGCGGTCTTTTGACCCTGCAGGCGAAACGGATTGACTGAGTTGACGACCGTGACAGGGGCCGTTTCGGCCACCTGCTTAACCAGTCGCATACCATCGTCGAAGTTGCCGCGTATTTGCACGATACGCGCGCCCTGGATCATGGCCTGGGCCAGTTTACCCGTAGCGATCTTGCCATCCGGAATCAGCACGAATGCCGTAATGCCGGCACGCGCGGCGTAGGCCGCAGCAGAGGCCGATGTGTTGCCGGTTGAGGCGCAGATGATGGCTTCGGCTCCGTCACCGACCGCGCGTGTCACGGCTAGCGTCATGCCGCGATCCTTGAATGAACTCGAAGGATTGAGGCCCTCGTACTTGACGTAGAGCTCACCATCGAAACCGATGTCCCGGACAAGATTATCCAGTCGAATTAGCGGTGTATCACCCTCGCCCAGCGCTACGGCCGGTACGCCGTCGGCAAGCGGCAGGCGCTCGTGGTAGCGGTCGATCAGGCCCGTATAGCGCGTCGCCATAGGCTTGGCTCCGTAATTTAAAAGTTTGTCGGTCAGGGCTCGAACGGGCGTCAGTCTTCGAAATGCGCGACGCGAATATGGACCAGACTCTTGCGCGCGAAGTCGAAGGCCTCGATGCGAGCAATAGCCTCGAGAACGCGGCCTTCGCGCGCAGATTTGGTTACCACGATTACGTGCGCATCATCTTCAGTGGTCGGCGGATCTTCCTGAAGGATGGCGTCGATGCCGATCTCCAAGTCGGCAAGCACCCGGGTCATGGCCGCCATGACCCCAGTCTGGTCGGCAACCTGAACACGCAGATAGTGGCCGCACTCGAAATCGGCCCGATCAAGGACCGGGGCATCCGATATCTGGTCCGGCTGGAACGCCAGATGCGGTACCCGCCCGGATGGGTCGGTGCTTAGAACACGAATCGTGTCGGTCAGATCAGCAACCACGGCCGATGCGGTAGGCCCAGCACCAGCGCCGGCGCCGTAATACACTGTCGGTCCCACGGCGTCACCGTAAACCATGACGGCATTCTTCTCGCCTTCGACACTCGCCAGCAGGGCTTTTTCAGGCACCAGCGTCGGATGCACGCGCAACTCAACCCCCTCCGGGGTACGCTTGGCGATGCCCAGCGGCTTGATGCGGTAACCGAGCCTCGCCGCATAGGCGATGTCGGCACTGGCCAGATACCGAATCCCTTCGGTATAAACCCGCTCGAACGATAGCGGGATGCCGAACGCGATACTGCCGATAATAGCCAGCTTGTGCGCGGCATCGATGCCTTCAATGTCAAACGTCGGATCGGCCTCGGCAAAACCACGGCGCTGGGCATCGGCAAGCGCGTATTCAAAGCTGACGCCTTCGAACCGCATCTGGGTGAGGATGAAGTTACCGGTGCCGTTGATGATGCCGGCCACCCATTCGATGCGGTTGGCCGCGAGCGACTCGCGCATAGCCTTGATGATCGGGATACCGCCCGCAACGGCTGCTTCGAACGACACCACCACGTTATTGCGCTCGGCGGCGGCGAAAATCGCGTTGCCATGCAATGCGATCAAATGCTTGTTGGCAGTAATGACGTGCTTGCCACGCTCGATCGCCGCCATCGTCAAATCAAACGCCAAGCCGTCGCCGCCGATCAATTCCAGCACCACGTCGATCTCAGGATCATCCACGATGACCTGACAATCGCTGCCAATCTGCATGCCGTCGACAGCACACTCGCGCGCTTTGTCGGGATTGCGAACAGCGGCGCGCGTGATGTGGATATCCCGGCCGGCGCGGCGCACGATTTCGTCGCGGTTTTCGGTCAGCAGGTTGACGACGCCGGCCCCCACCGTGCCGAGGCCGAGCAGCCCGACGTTGACTGGTTTCACTTGCTTCATACCTCCTAAGGTGTAGCCGTTTCCAAAACGCCTTCGTGTCGGAACATGCGTTTGATATTGCGGATAGCCTGGCGCGTGCGTTGATCATTTTCGATCAAGCTGATGCGCACATGGGTATCGCCGTAGGCACCAAAACCCACGCCCGGCGATACGGCAACACCGGCGTCGGCCAGCAGTTTCTTGGTGAATTCTAGGGACCCCAGGTGCTGATACACTTCCGGGATCCGGGCCCATACAAACATCGTGGCTTTGGGCTTAGTTACCGACCAGCCAATGGCGTTGAGGCCATCGCAGACCAGATCTCGGCGCTCCCGATAGACATCACGGATTCTGTCGACACAGTCCTGCGGCCCATTGAGTGCCGCGATCGCTGCCACCTGAACAGGGGTGTACATGCCGTAGTCGAGATAGGATTTCATACGGGCAAGCGCGGCAATCAGCGTCTTATTGCCACACATAAAACCGATCCGCCACCCTGGCATGCTGTAACTTTTAGACATCGAGAAACACTCGACGGCTACATCGTTGGCGCCGGGTACTTCGAGTATCGAGGGAGCTTTATATCCATCGAATACTATATCGGCATACGCAAGGTCCTGCACGATCCAGAAATCGTACTCGCGCGCCATTTCCACCATGCGTTCGAAAAATGCGTAGTCGACGCATTCGGTAGTCGGGTTGGCGGGGAAGTTGAGGAGCAGCATCTTAGGCCGCGGCCAGGATTCGGTTATCGCCCGCTTGAGTTCTTCGAAAAAGTCGGTATCCGGCATCAGCCGCACATGCCGGACATCGGCGCCGGCGATAATTGCACCATATGGATGGATGGGATATGCCGGATTGGGCACAAGCACCTGGTCGCCCTGCTCCAGAGTCGCCAGCATCAAGTGTGCCAGCCCTTCCTTCGACCCCATGGTGACAATGGCCTCAGTCTCGTAATCGATATCAACATCGAAGTTGCGCTTGTACCAGGCAGCTATAGCCTGACGCAGGCGCGGCACGCCCTTGGAGCTGGAATAGCGATGGGTCCCCGGCCGCTTGGCGACTTCCACCAACTTGTTGATGATGTGATCTGGCGTCGGCTGATCCGGATTACCCATCCCGAAATCGATAATGTCTTCACCACGCGCTCGCGCGGCTTGCTTCAACTCATTGACGATCGAAAACACATACGGCGGCAGCCGTTCAATGCGCGCAAACTCGGATTTTGACGAAGGATTGGCCATGACCGGGGACAGAAATCCGCTTGTTCTGTGGATAAGAATAAATTAACAATTCTGCCAGATGCGCGGCCCCTAGGCTAGAACAAAATTTTACCGATCCGGCAATAAACGGGCGGGATTGATCGGATCACCGTCATGCCGAATTTCGAAATGCAACATGGCCGTCTGACCGGGCCCTAGGCCCATACTTGCAATGCGTTGCCCGACGCTGACGTGTTCACCCTTGCTGACTCGGCTTTGGCGCACAAAACCATAAGCTGACAAATAGTGGCGAGGATGTTTGATGATGATCAATCGCCCAAAACCTTTCAATCCAGGCCCGTTGTAGACCACGATGCCACTGGAGGCTGCGTATATCGGCTCGCCGTTTTTACCACCAATTTCGACGCCCTGATCATGGCCGCCTTTGGAAAAGTTTTGTATCACCGCCCCGCTGGCAGGCCACTGCCAGTGGCTGTTGCCAGGACCGGGGCTCTGGGCCAATTCGTGTCCGGGCGTAGGCGAGCTGGCTTTTGGCGTTGCAGACGACTGGGCAGAGGATTTAACAACAGAAGGTTTTGTCTTGGTTTGTTTTTGTTTTGCTCGCTGTTCAGACTGCTTAACATTGTGCTTTGTTTCGGCGGCAGTTTTGTGCCCCGCTTCCTGATCTGCTTGATCGGCACCCGAAGCTTTGACGCTTGGATTTTCGCTCGAATTCGAACTTTTCTCATTCAACCGTTTAATCGAGTTATCAATGGTGCGTTGTTGTTGCTGACTTTTCTGTGGCGGACGCACGACNNGAGTCACCGCGCTTGACCGTATAGTAATCAGGACGCAACGCCTGGCTGACCGAACAAGCCGACAGCATCAAGATCAGCGTGAGGATCAGGCCAAAACGAAGCCCATTAGCGATAGGCACAAGGCAACGAGACAAATCTATACGATCCAGTTGATATATTTGAGCGCGAAGGCTTCAAAAACCGGCCCCTACTAGATTACCAGACCGGTGACCTGATAAAACCGCGGGCCGAACCCCAAAAACGAGGCCATCCTAAATGGAGCGACCCGCATGCCAGCCGCGATCGTGAAGATCGTTAGACAATTGGTATAACTCCAGCTCGCACAACAGCCGCGAAACTGCGCTGTGTAATCCAATCCTTCACATGACGATACGTTGCGAGGGTGGCTGAATTGCTCCAGAACGAGCTTCGCAAGATTGGTAAAACAAGCACCGAGCGCATAAATAAAGCCGCCAATAGCCCAGGCTACGGGTATGATCAGCGCCTAGCGTCTACCGCGGTACGGGCAAACCATGACTATCGGTGCCAGCTTCACATCAGGCGGAACCGAGAAACACAGACTTCGACAAACGCCAGCATGGCTCGCCAACACGCGGCGTGCTGATAGCCAGCCAGGGCGGCCTCGCGACCAGTATGCCTTCGTAATATTAATCGGACGGTAAATTCGGCTGAATTAAGGGCACAAACGAAACCGCGTCAAACGCCTGGCTTTGTGCTTGATCGCCTTGGCGGCGAATAGAGTACAGGCGTTGCCCAACGTCGCTGGCGATCGGCACGATCATGCGCCCGTCATCAGCGAGTTGCTCAAACAATTCGACGGGAAAGCGATCGGCCCCGGCTGTGACTAAAATGCGAGCAAACGGTGCCCGATACGGCAGACCGATGGATTTGTCGCGGGCCAGGCGCACATCGACTCGCGTATAACCAAGCTTGCTCAGACGTGCTCGCGACAGGCGATAGAGCGGCTCCACGCGTTCAACGGTCACTACTGTGGCGCCCATTTCAGCCAGAACCGCTGCCTGATAGCCGCTGCCGGTGCCAATTTCCAATATCGGGCCAAGCGTGTCGTGGATGTCGGCTTCGGACGACACATCGGCGACAAGTAATGTAGTCATCTCGGCCACGATTGTCGGCTGAGAAATCGTCTGGCCGTGACCTATCGGGAGAGCGATGTCGTCGTAGGCCCGGCTGGCCATGGCCTCATCAACGAAGTCGTGACGCGGTACGGCCTTCATGGCCGCAAGCACGCGCGCATCGAATCGTCCGGTTGCAGCCAACCGATCCACCAGCCGTTGCCGGCTGCGNNCCCTCCTCAATCCATGGGCATCTATGCACGCCAATAAGAATGCTTCTAGGTCGGGCGCTTTAGGCTGACGAGCCTCCATCCAGTGCCTGCATTCGCTGATCGAGCCCATGCTCAATTTTTTGAATTTTCGCCTTAGCATCTGCTGTTTTATAGTGCTGTTGCCTAGCGTACCTTGTTTTAGCTCGCCGACGTGATCCGGTCGCTTAAAGCGCGGTCAACCACGCATCCAGATCATGGATTGCAGGGTAGCGGGTTCGATCAACCTGCAACGGGGTAATCGAGACCGCGTTATTGGCAACAGCGTGGAAATCGGTGCCGGGGCCGCATTCAGCTCCGTCGCCGGCTTGACCAATCCAGTATATCGTGCGCCCCCTTGGATCAGTGTCCACAGTCAGGCGTTCACCGCGATGCCGATTGCCAAGCCGCGAGGCTTTAAAACCCGTCAATGCCGAATAGGGCACATCGGGCACATTGACATTAAGCACCGTGTCAACCGGCAACGGCTCGTGGAGGAGTCGGGTCAATAGCTCATCCACGACTTGCGCAGCGGTATCATAATAGTCGAGCGTCTCACCCGCCAGTGATACGGCGATAGCCGGGAGCCCGAGTGAACGGCCTTCGGTAGCTGCCGCGACGGT
The DNA here is from genome assembly GCA_002403445.1 of Salinisphaeraceae bacterium UBA4764. Lineage (GTDB taxonomy): Bacteria > Pseudomonadota > Gammaproteobacteria > Nevskiales > Salinisphaeraceae > Salifodinibacter. Next base: position 27,316 of record DHHU01000048.1, read on the forward strand.
CCCGGAATATAAGACATCGTCACCCAGATTGGAGCCCGCGTTGATACCGGAGATCACAACGTCCGGCGGGTGTTCAAAAAAACCGGTTGTCGCGAGATGAACACAGTCAGTCGGAGTGCCGTCCACGGCAAATGCATCCGGTCCGACAGCCCGCGCCCGCAGCGGCCGTTCAAGCGTTAGAGAGTTGCTGGCCCCACTCCGATTACGATCGGGGGCTACAGTGATAATGTCGTCCGCAGGCGGACCGAATCGCTGCTGCAGGCGCTCGCGTAATACCACTAGGCCACTGGCATGATAGCCGTCATCATTCGACAATAAAATCCGCATACAACTCCCGAAAATCAGCGTATCGCCACGTGGCGATCAAGTATCTTAGGATAGCGCAGTGGCGAGACAATCGGCCGACTTAGAGTCCAACAGAGTGTGTTATGACCCACGAGTCCGAGCAACCCCCAAAAACCCGGGCCAATGACCTCGACACGCCGGTTAACCAATACGGTGCGGATGCCAACGAACAAGCCCTGTTCCGCGCCGCCGTGGGCGCAGTGTCGGCCGTTCCCAACCCGCGCAAGACACCTGCTCGTCGCCAGCCATCAACCCAGCCGCGTATGCAGGAAGCCGATGAACGCGCGGTACTCGACGAACTGCTCGACACGCCTCCACCACCGGATGTCGAGACCGGCGACGAACTTTTTTTTGCACGCGACGGCATTCAGCATCGCGTGATTCAAAAGCTTCGGCGTGGGCGCTATCGTTGTCAGGCACAGCTTGACTTGCACGGCATGGTGGTTGGAGCTGCTCGCCAAGCGTTTATCGAATTCATGCGCGACGCCTGTGACGCCGGGTTCGGCTGTGTGCGTATCGTCCACGGCAAAGGCAACAGGTCGGGTAATCGCGGCCCGGTGCTGAAATCGAAAGTCGCGGGTTGGTTGCGCCAGCGCAACGAAGTCTTGGCGTTTGTGTCAACCCCTCCGAACGACGGCGGAACGGGCGCAGTCTACGTCCTTTTGAGGCGCCGCTAACGCAGTTTGGGAGCGGTTGAACGGGGTTTTTCCAGCGTCTCCGAGACAGCATTATCGCGACGGCTGCGGCGGAGTTGTTCGCGCAGCCGAAGTATACGAATGCCACTGGCTAGCAGGCCAAGCAACAACCCGACAATGAACGCACTGGCGATGAACAAAACTAGTGGGGCCTGCACGGTAGTGAACAATACATTGACCGTGATGACCTGAAAATTGGTGCTGGCGAACGCGGCACCCGCTGCTACCGCAACGACTACTATAACGGCTCGAATCAGCATCAACATGATCGGCGACTAGTCACAATCAACGCGCTCGGCCAAGGCCTTGCCAGGCTTGAAATGAGGCACGTATTTATCGGGGATCTCGACCGCAGCCCCGGTCTTGGGGTTACGGCCCCGGCGCGCGGGCCGATGGTTGACCGAGAAACTGCCAAAGCCCCGTATTTCAACGCGGCCGCCGTTGGCGAGCTCGCTGACAATCCGTTGTTGCACCAGCGAAACCGCCAACTCAACGTCGCGTTGCGTCATGTGCGTCTGGCGCTGGGTTAGCTCCTGTATCAAATCCGACTTGGTCATAGGTTAGCGTTAGGGTCTTGGCTTTAAGTGCGTGCACGCCCGGATATCGTATTTATACCACTGCAGGTCGCCCGCCGACAGCAAACCCTACGAGCGATGATCATCGCCCGCATCGATTTGTTCCTTCAACAAATCGCCTAGGCTAGTGGTGCCCTGAGAGGCGTCAGTATCGCTGCCGTAGTCGCGCATGGCCTGTTTTTCTTCCTGTTCCATCATCGCCCGGATCGACAGCGTCACAGTGTGCGATCGCCGGTCAACACCGACAACGCGTGCTTCCACCGTGTTGCCCTCGGTCAGTTCCGAGCGAGCATCATCGACACGTTCACGGGCGATGTCTGAAGCACGAATATGCCCCACTACACCATTGCCCAAATCCACACTCGCACCGCTTTTTTCGACGCTCTGAATCGTTCCAGTGACGTCGCTGCCTTTCGGGTAATCGTTCATAAAGCTTTCGACCGGATCATCGGACAACTGCTTGACACCGAGCGAAATTCGCTCCCGATCCGGGTCGATCGAAAGGACCACGGCTTCAATCTCTTGGCCTTTCTTATATTGCCGTACGGCTTCTTCGCCGGGTTCATCCCAGGATAGATCCGACAAGTGCACAAGACCGTCGATATTACCGGGCAGCCCGATGAAGATTCCGAAATCGGTTATCGATTTGATTTGCCCGGTGACATGATCACCGCGTTGATGGTTATTGGCAAAGTCTTCCCACGGATTCGTCTGGCACTGTTTCATACCGAGCGAAATACGCCGGCGCTCCTCGTCGATTTCCAGGACCATGACCTCGACTTCATCGCCCACCGACAGCAGCTGGCTCGGATTAACGTTCTTGTTCGTCCAATCCATTTCGGACACATGCACCAGTCCTTCGACACCGGATTCGATTTCGACGAACGCGCCGTAATCCGTGATGTTGGTCACGTTTCCGAACAATCGGGTGTTTTCCGGGTAGCGGCGAGCGATGTCGACCCAGGGGTCTTCCCCGAGTTGTTTCAACCCTAGTGACACGCGCGTACGTTCGCGGTCGAATTTGAGAATCTTGACCTCGATTTCCTCGCCAACGGTCACAACTTCGCTCGGATCCTTGACCCGGCGCCAGGACATATCAGTGATGTGCAACAGACCGTCGATGCCGCCGAGATCCACGAACGCGCCGTAATCGACCAGATTCTTGACCACGCCCTTGAGCACCAGACCTTCCTGCAGGGTATCCAGCAGTTGCTTGCGCTCCTCGCTGTATTCTTCCTTGAGCACGTCACGGCGCGAAACCACCACGTTGTTACGCGCGCGATCCAGCTTGATGACGCGAAACTCCAGTGGCTTGCCTTCGAGATAAGTGGTGTCGCGCACCGGGCGCACGTCCACAAGCGAACCTGGCAGAAATGCGCGAATATTGCCTATATCAACCGTGTAGCCGCCCTTAACCTTGCCACTGATCTGGCCTATGACCGACTCACTGTTTTCATAGGCATTATTGAGAAAGTCCCAAGTGCGAATGCGCTGGGCCCGCTCCTTGGAAACACGCGTAGCGCCCATGCCGTCTTCGACGGCCTCGAGCGCGACTTCGACGTCTTGACCCTTCTCGACTTGGGGTTCCCCGTCCTCGTTCCTAAATTCATCGATCGAGATCACGCCTTCGGATTTCAGGCCGGCATCGACAATGACGACTTCCGACTTGATCTCCAGTACAGTCGCGTGGATAAGCGACCCGGGCTCCATGGTGCGCCCTTGGAGGCTCTCTTCGAATAATTCAGCGAAACTTTCGGACATATTTGAGGTCAATCCCATGACGATGAAAAACACGCCACATCGGTTGTGAAATGGCCGACGCCGCACGGCGGTCGCCGGTTCGACAGACTAAAGAACAAAACATGCGATTACGCAACACATCAGCCTAGGCCGCGCCGCGCCACCTCTACCATGAGCCGATCCAGCGATTTTGCCGGGTTTTCATCGGTAGTGTCGAGGACAAACGCGTCGACGGCTGGCACCAGCGGCGCTGTATTGCGCTCACGGTCGCGTGTATCGCGTGCTTTAATCTCGTTGTATAGCCTACCGATATTACCAGTGGTTTCGGGCATCGACAACTGCGCTAGACGGCGCCGGGCGCGAGCCTTTGCCGATGCCGTGATAAAAAACTTGGCTTGAGCCGACGGGAACACCACGGTGCCCATGTCCCGCCCATCGGCAACCAGACCGGGGCGCGTGGCAAACGCCCGCTGACAAGCTAGAAGGGCGTCGCGCATTTCGGTAACGGAGGCCCAGCGCGATGCACTCTCGGCAACCTGCGCCGTACGAATGGCCTGAGTGATGTCTTCGCCGGCCAGATACACACGCACCCCGTCCGAGGCGGTGACAAACCCCACATTGAGCTCGGTCGCGGCCTGGGCCGCTGCCGCACGATGATCGGATCGTTCCGGCGACCAGCCGGCGCGTTCAGCCATCAGCCCCATGGCGCGATAGAGCGCGCCGCTGTCCAGTACGTGCCATCCGAGACGCTCAGCGAGTGCCAACGCCAAGGTGCCCTTGCCTGCACCACCTGGGCCGTCGAGGGTGATTACGGGCGCGCTGGAGGGCGCTGTCATTGTCGCGTAATCGCCAAACCGGCCTTAGCAGCCAGTGCCTCGAAATCGGGGAAGGATGTCGCCACTGGCGCGCAGTCATCGATCACAATGGACCCCGAGGCGCGAAGCCCGGCCATGGCAAACGCCATAGCGATGCGGTGATCACCATGACTGGCGATCCGGCCGCCCGTAAAAACTTGGCCGGTCGTTCCACCCGTGATTGCCATGCCGTCGTCATAAACCTCGGCATGAACGCCGAGTGCCGCGAGTCCATCCGCCATGACCGCAATTCGGTCTGATTCCTTCACTCGCAACTCGGCTGCACCGGAGATGCGCGTAGTGCCTTGCGCACAAGCTGCCGCGATACACAGCGCCGGCAACTCGTCGATTGCCAATTCCACATCGGCGGCGCCGATTTCGATCGCGGTCAGCGTGCTGGCACCAACCCGAAGATCAGCGACCGGCTCACCGGCAACCTCGCGTGCATTGTGGCATGTGATCGCCGCGCCCATCCGCGTCAGACAATCCAGTACACCGCGACGAGTCGGATTGGTTCCGACATCGGTCAGCCAGAGATCGCTCCCGTCCGCGATCGCTGCGCCGACCAGAAAGAAGGCGGCCGACGATAAATCAGCCGGTACTGATACGTCGATGGCATTCAGGGTCGCCCCGCCGATCACGGACACTTGGGCGCCCTCGCGCTCGACCGGCACGCCAAAACCTGCCAACATGCGCTCGGTATGGTCCCGGCTGACGCCCGGTTCGTGTACTGTCGTCGTACCCTGGGCAAACAAGCCGGCCAGCAAGATACAGGATTTGATCTGGGCGCTGGCCACCGGCGGCGTGTAGTCAATCGCAACCAACGGTCGACGGCCTTGGATCTCCAGCGGTGCGCGGCCGTGTTTCGATGCCACGCTCGCGCCCATAAGCGTCAGCGGATCAATCACTCGGCTCATGGGCCGCCGGCACAGACTCTCATCGCCGGTCAGCCGGGTCGTGAACGATTGCCCGGCAACCAGACCGGCCAGCAATCGCATGGAGGTGCCGGAATTGCCGAGATCAAGCGCTTTTGCGGGCTCCTTCAAGCCAGCGGCCCCCACCCCGTCGATTAGCCAGCGCGCGTTGTCATGGACCACCCGGGCACCCAGGGCGCGCACCGCAGCCAGGGTGGCCAGACAATCCTGGGATTCCAGAAACCCGGTGACCGTAGTCTGGCCGCTCGCAATCGCTCCAAACAAAAGCGCCCGATGCGATATCGATTTGTCACCGGGCACACGAAGCTGGCCGGTCAGGCACCCGCCCGGAGCGACTTGGAACTGTACAAAATTCACTTGGCCCTCGCTGTCGGCAGTTGATCGCGGACCTGCTTAGCACGAGAGATGCGTTCAAACATGGCGTAGGTATCGTTTTGGGCAATGGCACGACGGGTTTCGCCCAGCGCTTGCATGTAATCGTCTAGCGTGGCCACCAACGCGTCGCGATTAGCGGCGAATATATCGCGCCATACAATCGGATCACTGGCCGCGATACGCGTGAAGTCAGCGAAACCACCGGCCGCATAATCAAAAACAGCCTCCGCATCACAGCCAGACGCCAGCATATCCACCAGTGTAAAAGCCAAAGCGTGCGGCAGATGGCTGGTGGCAGCCAGCAGGCGGTCGTGAACGTTCGCTGACAGGTGGTCAACCCGGGCCCCAAGTGATTCCCATAGCGCGGTCACACGGGCTATGGCCGTATCAGCCGTCGCCTCGTCCGGGGTCAGCACGACGCATCGATCGTCGAACAAACTTGCAAATCCAGCTTCGAGCCCATTCTGCTCGGTGCCGGCAATCGGATGCCCTGGAACAAACCGTGCGTAGGCATCGCCCAAGTGAAGGCGGGCGCTGGCCATAACGCAATATTTGGCGCTGCCGACATCTGTGATGACGGTGGTCGGACCGATGCTGTGGCTGAGCTGCGCCAAAACCCCATCGATCGCCCCGATCGGGACAGCGACAATCACTAGATCGGCGCTATCGGCAGCCTGCCCAACATCGAGCTCGACGCGATCGACAATCCCCAAGTGCTGGCCCTTCAGGCGCTGGCTTTCATCGGCCACCACACCCACACATTCACCGGCAAAGCCGGCGCGCTTGAGCCCGCGGGCAATGGACCCGCCGATGAGTCCGAGGCCGACGATCGTGATTCGCTCAAGCGCCCGCTCGTTAGTCATTGTATTGCGGCATCCAGTGCCGCCAGAAAACGATCGCTATCGGCCGGTCGGCCGACCGTCACACGAATATGGTTTGGCAAGTCGTAGCTGGCCAACGGCCGAACGATCACACCCTGCCGCAACATGGCTTGGTAGATGGGATCAGAGGGCTGGCCACAGTCGAATGTCACGAAATTTGCCGCGCTGGGTAATGTTTTGAAACCGCGCTCACGAAGCGCCTGTTCGACTCGCGGCCGTTCGGCGGTGTTTGTGGCGATGGACTGCTCAACAAACGCGTGGTCATCCAGTGCCGCCGTCGCACCAAGCTGGCCGAGCGTATGGACGTTGAACGGCTGACGCACGCGGTTGAGCAAATCAGCCACGACAGTCGAGGAAAGGCCGTACCCTACCCGCATACCGGCCAAGCCGTAAATCTTCGAAAACGTTCGAGTCACCAACAGGTTATCGTGATGCTCGAGCAAGGCGCGACTGTCGAGCCGTGTCTCGGCTGCCTGATATTCGACATAGGCCTCGTCCAGCACAACCAGAACAGATGCGGGCACGGCAGCGATAAAGTCTTCCAAAGCCGTACGGTCAGCCCAGGTCCCAGTAGGATTATTGGGGCTGGCCACGAATACCACACCCGTATTGCTGTCGATGGCCTGGTACATGGCATCCAGATCGTGGCCAAGCGGCATCGCCGAATTATAAGGCATGGCTGGCACAACACGCGTTTCGGCATTGACTGCCCGACTGACGATCGGGTAGACCGCAAACGCATACTGCGAGAAAACGGCGTTTTTGGCCGGCCCCAGAAACACACGTGCTGCGAGCTCGAGGATATCGTTTGAACCGTTGCCGAGCGTGATACGTGCGGGCTCGATATGATGCAGTGCGGCGAGTTTTTGTTTTAATGGCGTGGCGTTGCCGTCCGGATAGAACCGCAGATCCCCGGCGTGTTCCGACAGAGCGGTTTGAGCACCGGGTGCCATACCGAGCGGATTTTCATTGGACGCCAGCTTGAGGATCGAGTTCAGCCCAAGCTCGCGCTCCAAGTCCTCGATCGGTTTGCCCGGCACGTAGGTATGGAGTTCATGTATGCCAGCATGGGCATTGTTCCAGATCGCGTCGTTCATGGCCAAAACAGATTGATGGGTGCAAGGGGGTGACCGAACCAAGCGGTACTTAGTCGACGGCCTATTGGTTGATTTTACCTGTAAAAGCGCGGCCAGTCCGCCATCAACCTTAGCCGTCGGGGCCGTCAATAGGGCGCGGATACGCCCCGAGTACCTTGAGCAGAATTGCGTTGGCCTCGATCAAAGCCAAGGTCTGTTGGATGGGTTCGTCATCAATATGCCCGTGCAAGTCGATGAAGAAGTTGTAATCCCAGGCCCCCCGGTGTGACGGACGTGATTCGATACGCGCCAAATCCACACCAGCCTCGGCGGCCGGGGCCAACAGGCGATACAACGCCCCCGGATGATTTTTAATGGCCACCATAATCGTCGTAGTATCGCAGCCAGTACGCGCGACCTGCTGTTTGCCAAGCACCAAAAAACGCGTGGTGTTGTCGGGGTCGTTTTCGATATTGTTGGCGAGCACGTTGAGGCCATAGCTCGACGCCGCGAAATGCCCGGCTATGGCCGCCACACTCTCGTCTTCGGCGGCCGCCCGCGCAGCCACGCCGTTGCTCGCGACCGATTTGCGTGGCACATCGGGCAAATGCACGTCCAACCAATTGCGACACTGACCCAGCGCTTGTCCATGAGCCTGGATTTCCCGGATAGCGTCCAGTGAGGTTGTTGCCGACATAAGTTGATGGTGGATGCCAAGCTGTATTTCGCCGCAGATCGATAACCGGCTGTCAACCATCTGATCCAGCGTGGAACTCACAATGCCCTGGCTGGAGTTCTCGATTGGCGCCACTCCGAAGTCGGCGTTGCCTGCCGCCACTTCGCGGAAAATCTGCTCGATCGATGGCTGCGGACGCGCTGCGATGCTGCGACCGAAATGATCATAAACCGCTGCTTCCGTGTATGTGCCTTCGGGGCCGAGATAGGCAACGGCCAACGGTTGCTCCAGGGCACGACAAGCGGCCATGATCTCGCGCATCAATCGCCTCATGGTTGCGGCCGTCAAGGGCGTATGGCGGCCCGCTGCGACCTCGCGCAATATTTCAGCCTCTCGGCCGGGCCGATAAAAATCGGCCCGGCCTTCGGCCTGTTTGATACGACCGACTTTCTGGGCCCAGGCAGCACGCTCCGCGATCAACGCCTGCAACTGCCGGTCGATCGCATCGATCTCCTGCCGAGCCTGGGCAAGCGCGTCGTCTCGTTCGTCGGTCATGGGCTGGTCACCGGTCTTTTACCCGGCGACGCACACGTCACACACGGTCGCCGAAAGCACCGAGATAGCTCACGCGCAACACACCTTCAATAGCCTCAAGCTCTTTCAGCGCGTCATTTTCGATCTCTGGATCGATATCAACCAGCGTATAGGCTATGTCGCCCCGAGATTTATTTAGAAGATCCGCAATATTGTAGCCGTGCCGGGCCAGTATCGAGGTGATCTGGCCAACCATGTTCGGCACATTGTTGTTTACGACCGCCACGCGATGCGAATTCGCGTTGGGCGGCATGATCGCCTCGGGAAAGTTTACTGAATTGCGAATATGGCCGTATTCCAGATACTCGCTCAGTTCATCGGCCACCATTATGGCGCTGTTCTCCTCAGCTTCGTCGGTCGAGGCTCCGAGGTGCGGCAGGGCGATCACTTTGCCGTGGCCGCGCAGTTTCTCCGACGGAAAATCGCATACGTAGTACCGGAGCTTGCCGTTGTCCAGCGCATCTAACACCGCGTCTTCGTCGACAATTTCAGCACGCGCAAAGTTAAGTAATACGGAATTTTCCTGCATTAGCGCCAAGCGCTCGGCGTTGACCAAACCCTCGGTTTGCTCGACCAGCGGCACGTGCACCGTGACAAAGTTCGATTTGGAAAACACGTCGTCGACTGACAGGGCCTGATGCACGTCGGCGTGCATGCGCCAGGCATTGCTGATCGTGATGCCCGGATCATAGCCTTGGACTTTCATGCCCAGGGCATGCGAGGCATTGGCGACATTCACGCCCACGGCACCAAGCCCCACGATGCCAAGAACCCGGCCAGGCAGCTCCGAGCCCTTGAACTCTTTTTTGCCGGCTTCGACTTTCTTTTTCAGCGCGTCGCCAGTCTCGGTGAGATTTTCAACATAGCACCAGGCGTCGATTAGGTGCCGCGATACCGCGAACATCCCCGTGAGGACAAGCTCCTTGACGGCGTTGGCGTTGGCTCCGGGCGCGTTGAACACCGGTACGCCGCGCTGTGTCAGGGTCTCGACCGGTATATTGTTGGTCCCTGCTCCAGCGCGGCCGATCGCGCGCACCGAATCGCCCAATGTCATCTCGTGCATATTGGCCGAGCGCACGATGATGGCATCCGGTTCACTGATTTCAGAGGCGACTTCATAGCGCTCCCGCGGCAAGCGCTCCAAGCCGCGCGCAGAAATGTTGTTCAACGTCTGGATCTTGAAAATCTGCTTCTCTTGGCTCATATAGTTCCTGGTTTCAAGTGAAAACTACGATACGCGACCGGTTCACCCGTTCCGCGCCTCGAAATCGCGCATGAAATCTATCAGTGCGTCGACGCCAGCTTCCGGCATAGCGTTGTAGATGGATGCCCGCATCCCGCCGACCGATCGGTGGCCTTTCAAAGCGTGCAAACCAGCCTCTTCGGCTTCGGAAAGAAAGGTCTTGTTCAAGCCGTCATCGGCCAGCAAGAACGGCACATTCATGATTGAACGCGCGTTTTCAGCCACCGGATTGTGGTAGAAATCCGATTTATCAATCGCATCATACAGTTTGCTGGCCTTGCGGTGGTTGACGGCCGCGATCGACTCCAGCCCGCCCTGATCAAGCAGCCACCGGAACGTCAGTCCGCAAATGTACCAGGCGAAACATGGCGGTGTGTTCAACATGGAATTCGCCTGGGCCTGCTGGGCATAGTCCCAGATCATCGGCACACCCGGCTGGGCCTGTTCCATCAGATCATGACGCACGATCACCATCGTGACACCCGCCGGCCCGGCGTTTTTCTGGGCCCCGGCGTAGATCACGCCGTATTTCGACACATCCAGCGGTTCAGCCAAAAACGCTGAGGATAAATCAGCGACCAGTGGGACATCCCCGGTGTCTGGTGTTTCCGGGAAAGCGACCCCCTGGATCGTCTCGTTCGGGGTGTAATGGACATAGGCTGCATCATCACTGAGCTGCCAACTATCGCGCGGCGGCAGATCGGTAAAACCACCGTCTTCGCTCGAGGCCGCGATACGCGCTTCGCCATATTTTCCGGCTTCCTTGATCGCCTTCTTGCCCCAGTTACCGGTGATGACATGGTCGGCCACGGCTCGATGGCCCATAAGGTTCTGCGGCACAGCCGAGAACTGGCCTGCGGCACCCCCCTGAAAAAAGAGCACGCTATAGTTGTCGGGGATCTTGAGCAGAGCCCGCAGATCGGCCTCGGCCTGTTGAGCAATCGACATGAAAGCCTCGCCGCGATGGCTCATTTCCATGACCGACATACCTCGACCCTGCCAGTCGAGTAGATCGCTCTGGGCTTGTTCCAGGACTTCGCGCGGCAACGTCGCAGGGCCTGCGCTGAAGTTATACAAACGTGACATAAAAATTTACTTCCTACTTCAAATGTCTGGTGCCGTGCATCCGGACCAAGCCGGGATTACCGGCGGTTGGGCCGGTTGGTTAGGCAAAGGTCAACCGTCGCCAACGGTCGTGGATTCATCTCGAGAATCGGCGTGGTTATCGGATTCTGTGGCCACGCGATCAATGCCGACCAAACGCTGCTCGGCGTCCAAGCGAATTACCCGCACGCCTTGGGTATTGCGACCCAGCAGCGAAATTTCGCTGACCGCCGTTCGGATCAATGTGCCGGTGTTGGATATCAACATGACCTCATCACTGGCCAGCACTTGCGTGGCACCGACCACGGCACCCGTCTTATCCGAGCATTTCAGGGCACGCACGCCCTGCCCGCCACGACCACGCAACGGAAAATCAGTGGCTGGCGTGCGCTTGCCGTAACCATGCTCGCTCAGCGTCAGGACATCACCGTCACGCACTACGATCAGCGATATCACGGCATCGTCGGCATCCCCATTGGCCGGTCCCACGCCCTTGCCAACGAGTCGAATGCCCCGAACGCCAGCCGCATCACGCCCCATGGAGCGGACGTCGGCCTCGGTGAAACGGATACCGTTACCGGCCCGTGAGAACAACATTACCTCATCGCGTCCGCTGGTGCGGTCGACACCCACCAGCGCGTCGTCGCCGCGCAAGTCGATAGCGCGAATGCCCGCTGCGCGTGGCCGAGAGAACTGTTCCAGCGCAGTCTTCTTGACCACGCCGTTGCGGGTCGCGAAGAACACGTTCTCGCCCGTAGCGAAATCCTTGATCGGCAACACTTGCGAGATGCGCTCATCGTGGTCGAGATCCAGCATGTTGACAATCGGCTTGCCGCGAGCGCCGCGCCCCGCACTCGGCACGTCGTAAACCTTGAGCCAGTACACCTTGCCGGCTGAGGAAAAACAAAGCAGCGTGTCGTGACTATGGGCCACCCACAGCTTGTCGATGAAATCCTCGTCCTTGGTCCGGGTCGCCGACTTGCCACGGCCGCCGCGTCGCTGGGCATGGTAAGCCGAAAGCGGCTGCGATTTGATATAGCCGGCGTGGGTCAGAGTCACAACCACATCTTCGGGCTCGATCAGGTCAGCCGTGGTCAGGTCGCGGTGCGACTGAATAATCTCGGTGCGGCGTGCATCAGCATATTCGTCGCGTATCGCTTCGATTTCACCCCGAATGACTTCAAAAAGCCGGACTTCGCTGGACAAGATTTCAAGATAATCGGCGATGCGCTCGAGCAATTGCTCGAACTCCTCGACAATTTTGTCCTGCTCCAAGCCGGTAAGCCGGTGCAGACGCAAGTCGAGAATGGCCTGGGCCTGAGTGTGGGTAAGCTGATACTCGAAGTGGCCCTGGCCATCGTCCTGCATCCCGTCGGTGGCCGACAAATCGGCCGGACGCGACTCCTTGGCCCCGGCACGCTCAACCATCGACAACACCTGACCAGGCGCCCAGCGACGTCCGACCAATGCCGCCCTGGCCGCAGCCGGATTGGCAGCATGGCGTATCACGTCGATCACGTCCTCGATGTTGGCAAGCGCGATCGTCAGGCCTTCAAGCACATGTGCCCGAGCGCGGGCTTTTTTCAACTCATACTGCGTACGCCGGGTAACGACCTCGCGACGATGCCGGATAAAGGCTTCCAGCATCTGCTTGAGATTCAGCGTTTTCGGCTGGCCTTCCTCCAGCGCCACCATGTTGATGCCGAAAACGGTCTGCATCTGAGACTGGCGGTAGAGGTTGTTCAAAACCACCTCAGGTGTTTCGCCCCGGCGCAGTTCGATGACCATACGCATGCCGTCCTTGTCGGACTCGTCGCGCAGCTCGGTAATGCCTTCGATGCGCCGGTCCTTGACCAGTTCGGCCATCTTTTCCAGCAACCGTGCCTTGTTGACCTGATACGGCAACTCGGTGACTACTATCGCCTGCTTACCCTGCTTGTCGATGGTCTCAAAGTGACTGCGCGCCCGGATAAAGATCCGGCCACGGCCGGTTGCGTAGGCTTCGCGGATACCCTCGGCACCGTTGATAAAACCGGCGGTCGGGAAATCCGGCCCCGGAAGGTGGGTCATCAGGTCATCGATGGACGTATTTTCGTCGTCGATCAACGCCAAGCATGCCTCGGCGAGTTCGCCAATATTGTGCGGCGGGATATTGGTTGCCATACCCACGGCAATGCCGGTGCCGCCGTTGACCAGCAGATTCGGCAGGCGCGTGGGCAGAACTTGCGGTTCATGCTCGGATTCGTCGTAGTTGGGCTGAAAATCGACCGTTTCCTTGCCGATATCGGCCAGAATCTCGTGCGCAAGCTTGGCCATGCGCACTTCGGTATAGCGCATTGCAGCCGGCGCATCGCCGTCAACCGAACCGAAGTTGCCTTGGCCGTCGACCAACACATAGCGCATGGAAAAATCCTGCGCCATGCGAACGATAGTATCGTAGACTGCGGAATCGCCGTGCGGGTGATACTTGCCGATGACGTCGCCGACCACGCGGGCCGACTTTTTGTATGACTTGTTGTAATCATTGCCGAGTTCGTGCATGGCGTAGAGTACGCGCCGATGCACGGGCTTCAGACCGTCGCGCACATCCGGCAACGCACGGCCGACGATCACGCTCATGGCGTAATCGAGATACGACTGCCGCATCTCATCCTCGAGATTGATCGGCAGAATTTCCTTGGCGATGTCGCTCATGATTCCAGTATTTTTCCGGTCAGATCAACCGAAAGCCCCAAGCCTCCGGGAACCCGCTGGAATCGGGCGCGTAGCACCCGAAATAAAGCCATAACTCTACCACAGCTGGCGCACACAAATTGCCATGCGCGGTCCTGACATCCAAAATTCATGGCCACGAAAAAAGGCATCTGAGCCAGCCGAAACGGATCGCAAATGCATCCAATGTCTTCGATACAAGGGTAGACAGGAATTGCCGGCCCGCAACATTGTTAGGGCGTATTAGAGGCTTAAAATCAATCCTGCGATGCTTTGACGATTNNGGCCCCCGGTCGTTATCAGGGCCTAAGGACGCTACACTTCAAGCTACCTTCCAACCGCGCACACGTGAGCGCGCGCAGGGACGAAACTAAAACAAAGTATGCAGCAAATTGACCGTGTCGTGCACGCCCGATGGATCGCGCCCGTTCGACCTGCGGGCGGGCGACTGCACAACCACGCCGTAGCCATCGATCAGGGCCGCATCATCGATGTCCTGCCCAGCGCTGAAGTCGAGTCGCGCTACACACCCAAAAGCACGCTACATCGTGACCATCACCTGCTTGTGCCCGGTTTTGTCAACGCCCATACCCATGCCGCCATGAATCTTATGCGCGGCATCGCCAACGACAAACCGCTGAAGCCATGGCTGACGGAAAATATCTGGCCACTGGAGTCGGAACAGGTGTCGGCCGCTTTCGTGGCTGACGGTACCGATTTGGCGATTGCCGAAATGCTGCGCGGCGGCACTACTTGTTTCAACGACATGTATTACTTCCCGGATATCGCGGCCGAACGTGCGGTTGCGGCCGGCATTCGCGCCTCCATCGGCCTGATCGTGATCGATTTCCCCACTGTCTGGGCAGCCCACGCCGATGAGTATCTGGACAAGGGGCTCGCCGTCCACGATCAATTCAAAAGCCAATCCCGTATCCAGACCATGCTCGCCCCGCATGCGCCCTACACCGTCTCCGATGCGCCGCTTGAAAAGATTCGCACCTACGCCGACGAGCTGGATCTGCACATCCATATGCATGTGCACGAAACGGCCGGTGAAATAAGCGAAAGTCTCGAACAACATGGTCAGCGCCCGTTCGCCCGTCTGGATACACTGGGCTTGGTCAATCCGAATCTCGTGGCAGTTCACATGACCCAACTGACTGACGCGGAAATCGCTCGGGCCAGCGAATGTGGCATCCACGTCGTGCATTCACCGGAATCCAATCTTAAACTCGCCAGCGGCCTGTGCCCGAGTCAAGCGCTCAAGAATGCCGGCGTCTCGCTCGGGCTCGGCACCGACGGCGCGGCGTCCAACAATGATCTGGACATGATCGGCGAAATGCGCAGCGCAGCTCTCAGTGGCAAGGTTGCCGCCGACAATGCCGTCGCTGCCAACGCCGACGATATACTGGAAATGGCTACGCTCGGCGGGGCCCGCGCACTCGACCTGGACTCCCGAACCGGCAGTATCGAACCCGGCAAAGCCGCCGATCTATGTGCAATCGATCTTGAGCGGATCGAAACCATCCCGGTCTATGACCCAGTCGCCGCGCTGGTCTACAGCGCCAGCCGCGAACAAGTCACCGATACTTGGGTGGACGGACAACACCTTTTGGCTGATCGACGGCTGACTACGCTGAACGAAGCCGAGATTTTGTTCCGCGCCCACGGCTGGCAAGAAAAACTGGCGCACTACGCGCGCTAGATGGCAACGTAGACCCTTCCACAACAACAGGCTGCCATCGCCTGCCCCAATCGAGTTCCCCAATGACCGTCAGCAATCAAAACGCCGAATTCAATAAGTTCGCCGCTCACGCCGAGAGCTGGTGGCATAAAGACGGTGCCATGCGCCCCCTCCACGACATCAACGGGCCCCGAACCGACTATATCGACCAACGCGCACGTGTTGCCGGCAAGCAAATACTTGATGTCGGCTGCGGGGGCGGCCTTTTGGCCGAGGAACTGGCCCGACGCGGGGCGCACGTTACTGGTATCGACGGCTCACAGGCAATGATCGATGCCGCGCGCGCTCACGCCGCCGATTCCGGGCTGGCCATCGACTATCGTTGTATTCAGACGCGCGACCTGGTTCCCGAGGCCAAGGGCGCATACGATATTGTCGTATGCTATGAGATGCTGGAACACGTCGACGAGCCCGGCTATGTCATCGATGACTGCGCGGCACTCTGCGACCTGAATGGGCATTTGTTCTTCTCCACCATCAATCGCAGTCCGCTGGCCTGGGCAGTAGCCATAGGTGGCGCCGAATATCTGCTGGGACTATTGCCGCGCGGCACGCACGAATATGCCAAGTTGATCCGCCCGAGCGAATTGGCGCGGTGGGTGCGCGAGGCCGGTTTCGAACCCCTCGAACTTACCGCCATGCACTACAATCCGCTGACACGCGGGGTACATTTCGGCGGCCGGCCGCGCGTCAACTACTTTCTCCATGCCGGCCGGCGCGGTGTCTGAGCATGAGTTTTAGTGCCGTTCTGTTCGATCTCGACGGAACCCTGCTCGACACCGCGCCCGATCTCGCGGGGGCCGTGAACGAGATCCGGGTCGCACATGGGCTGGCCCCACTGCCGCTAGCAGAGCTCGCTCCCATGTGTTCATTTGGTGGCCGTGGCATGCTGCAGCGCGGCCTGAATCTATATCCGGGCGACGCCGACTACGCTCCCACTTATCAGCAGTTCGTCGACTGTTACGCAGAACGGCTGACTTGCGCGACAACGCCCTATCCCGGCATCCGTGACCTCGTGGGTAGGCTTGCCGCCGACGGCTGGATCTGGGGCGTTGTAACCAACAAGGCCGAATCACTCGCCTTACCCCTAATGCAGGCAATGGCATTCGACCCCGCCCCGGCCTGCGTCATTGGCGGCGACACGGCCGGAGTCCCCAAACCCGACCCGGCGCCAATCAAGCTGGGCCTGGAACGCGCCGGTGCCCAAGCTAACGGTTCGGTCTACGTTGGCGACTCCTCCCGCGACATGGCCGCTGGCCGCGCCGCCGGTTTGCATACCATCGGCGTATCGTATGGCTATATCCCCGAAGGCGAATCAGCCCATGGATGGCCGGCCGAGCAAATCGTGGATACGGTGGCCGAACTCCGCAACGCTATTGATGCTTTCAGCCGCGATGCCGTCAATAACAGCGAGGCCTCTAGCTGAAGCCCCAAACAAGCTTTTCGCTGCATCTCCACCACCATTGGAATCTTCAGCAATCAACTTGAGCGCCCGCCCACTGCACTAGTCCACCTGCAACGTACTGACTTTAGACGTCAAGACGTCGGCTGAAGCCAATTCCGCGGATGATCTAGGTTGTGATCTGCTGCAAGGCTTCGACGTGAATCGGCTATCGATACCCAAGCTCCTGATCCTGTATTGCTTCAATACTTGATCAGGTTGCCCGACCCGGACGGGGCGCGTGCTGGCTGGCAGCAAAAGCGCAGCGGTCATAAAGACAACATTCGAGGCATGCCGGCACCCGTTTGCGGCAGCACCGTTTGGCGTGCGCAACCAGCAGTGCGTGCAATTCGTTGAAGTGTTGGCTATCACGGGGCCCGGCAGCCTGTTCAACACATTCACGCAGACTTTCGTAATGTCGCGGAGCACTCCACAAGCCCAGCCTCTCAAAGATGCGGAAGGCGTAGGCGTCGGCGATGAACTGCGGCCGGTCGAAGGCATAAACCAGTATGGCGTCGGCGGTTTCAGGGCCGATACCGCGACACGATTTGAGCGCCGCCCGCAAGTCACCGGTAGCTCGGGCGTCCAACACCTCGAAACCACCGTTGTCGACAAACCATCGACACAGTGTCTGCAGTCGCTTGGCCTTGATGTTGTGCGGACCGGCCTCGCGGATAAGTTCCGGAAGTTGTTGGCCATAGGCAAGCAACGCATCAGGCGTCATCGGACCGGCGGCACGCAACGTGGCGATAGCTTTTTCGACTTGCGTCCAGGCGGTGTGCTGGGTGAGCACGGCGCCGATCAATATCTCGAAGCGCGGATTGTCGACGTCGGTTGTCGGCCACCAGTTCTGGGGCCCGTAAGCGCGCCATAAGCGAGCGTATAGGCCGTCGAGTTGTCGCGCATCCAAAGAGACAGTCAAACGTCAGCGCGCCAGGTCGACGCAGGCAGCGAGCGCGCGGACCTGTGCTCTAGTGAGTTCTTGATAACGCCCGGCCTTGATGCCACCAGGCAGCATCACCGGACCAAAGCCAATCCGGATCAGTCGTGACACCGTCACACCCTGGGATTCAAACAGTCGGCGTACGATGCGGTTGCGCCCCTGACAGACATCGACCTCGAACCAACGATTGGCGCGGCCAGAATCGTCACCAACACGGATGGATTCAAAGCGGGCCACGCCATCATCGAGTTCGACCCCGGCTAGCAATCGGTCGAGCATGGCCTCGTCTACATGGCCGCGAATGCGTACCGCGTAGCTTCGCACCAGTTCGTAACTCGGGTGTTCCAGACGCCGCTTCAACTCACCATCGGTTGTCATAAGCAGCAAGCCCGAGGTGTTCACGTCGAGCCGTCCGACAGCGAGCCAGCGCCCGCCGCTGAGTCGTGGCAGGCCATGAAATACGGTCTTGCGGCCTTCCGGATCGTGACGCGTGACCACTTGATCGACGTGTTTTTTGTACATCAGCACGCGCGTCGGCGCGTGAGCACGGCCGGCGACGTTCAAAAGCCGGCCGTCGCGCTCGATCCGGTCGTTGGTATCCGCCTTGAGGCCGAGCGTCGCGGGCCTTCCGTTGACGCGGATGCGCCCGGCTTCAATCTGGCGCTCGATCTCGCGACGCGACCCCAGGCCGCTGCCTGCAAGCAGTTTCTGCAAACGTTCAGGCATGACTATTTCTCAACGAAAGCACGCTCGATGACGTAGTCCCCGGGGGCGCCAATATGGGGTGAAATCTGAAAACCGCGGCGATCGAGCAGCGCAGCGGTATCTTCTAGCATGGCCGGGCTGCCGCAAATCATGGCGCGGTCGTGTTCTGGATCGAGTGGCTCAAGCTCCAGATCGGCCTGAATTTGGCCTTCGTCCAAGAAGGTCGTAAGCCGGCCCTGATGCCGAAATGGCTCGCGGCTGACGATCGGATAATAGTGGAGTTGCTCCCGAACCATGTCACCGAAGATTTCGTCGTTGGGCAATTCATGCTGAAACAGGTCGGCATAGGCCAGATCTTCGGTATAGCGCACGCCGTGTACGACGATGATGTTGTCGAAACGCTCGTAGGTGTCGGGATCGCGCACGATAGCTAGAAACGGCGCCAGTCCGGTACCGGTGGACAGCAGATACAGATTGCGCCCCGGATGGACATCGGAGATGAGCAGCGTGCCGGTGGGCTTGCGGCTCACAAGTATATCGTCGCCTTCGGCTAGGTGCTGCAAGCGTGAGGTGAGCGGGCCGTTTGGCACCTTGATGCTGAAAAACTCCAAGTGATCTTCGTAATTGGCCGACACAATGCTGTAAGCCCGCATGACGGGTTTGTTATCGCCCGGCAAGCCAATCATCACGAACTGGCCATTTTCAAAGCGAAGCGCACGGTCACGCGTGGTGGTAAACGAGAAAAGCGAATCGTTCCAGTGTCGTACGCTCAGAACGCGTTCAGTATTGTACGTGGACATCTTGAGTGGTTCCGTTGTATGTGCGATGAAGCCAGCCGTTCAAATGTCTTGGGATTTAACGTGGGGCGATAACGGAGCTAATCCAAGCCCCACGTCGCAATGGGTCCGGCTCTGATAACTAGAACGGTCGGTCGGTTATTCACCGGATTTTCCGGCAATCGAGGACAGGCCGGCAATAGCAGTGTCTAGCGCTTCCGCCTCACTCAGGGCCGGCAGCGACGGTAATTCATCGAGGCTGGTCATACCATGATCGGACAGAAATCGCTGGGTCGTGGCGTACAGCGCAGGCCGGCCTGGTAATTCGCGGTGACCAACTACGCAAATCCAATCGTATTGTTCGAGTTGTCGGACAATGTTGCTGGAGACCGTTACCCCGCGAACCCGTTCGATTTCGCTACGAGTAACCGGTTGACGATAACAGATCAGAGCCAACGTCTCGAGCATGGCACGCGAGGGTTTGGGCTGCTTTTGCTCCCACAGTCCGGCGACCACCTGACTATAGTCGGCGCGGACCTGGAATTGCCAGCCCTCGGCCAACTCCAACAGTTGCACCGCCGAGTCGGCGTAGCGTGCCACAAGAACGGCCAGTGCAGAGTCCACGTCCTCGGCCGAGGGCAGGCCGAATTCGGCCATCAACTCGATCAAGCGATCCCGAGTCAACCCGTCGTCGGCGGCCATCAGTACGGCCTCAAGGCTCTTGACCAGCGATTCGCGGACTCCACGGTCCATTTCGGTTCGCCCGTCGCAGTTCATGCCGGGGTTTTGCACCGGGTGCTGGACGCACGTTCGGCTACGATCCAGTCGCCGTTATGTTCACTGACCTGCACGAGCTGGTCGCGCAACAGTTCCAGAATGGCCAAGAAAACGACCACTACACCGGGGCGGCCGTAATTGACGTCGATAAGGGCGCTGAAGGCCGTCGGGCCTGAGTCCGAGACGCTAGAGAGTACCGTGCGCATATGGTCGCGGACTGACAGACTTTCACGCTCAACGTGATGGTCACGCAACGCTGCATTGCGGCGGGCAATATCGGCCAGCGCGCCCAGTACCCGCGACAAATCGGCCTGCGGCTGCGGCACAGGAATGTCCAGGCTGGCCGGCTGCTTGCAGACGGGGAACACATCACGTCCAGCACGCGGCAGGGCGTCGATGTTCTCGGCGGCACGCTTGAACTGATCGTATTCGCGCAGGCGCTCGATCAGGGCTATGCGTGGATCTTGTGCGTCGTCTTCGTCGTCCGGTTCGGATAGGTCCGGCAACAGGCTGCGCGACTTGATCTCGGCCAACGTGGCGGCCATGAGCAAATATTCGCCGGCCAGTTCGATGGCAATATTTTCCATCATCTCGATATAGGCAATGTATTGGCTGGCCACAGCGTCAATACTGATCGCCACGATGTCGAGGTTATGTCGCCGGATCAGATACAGCAAAAAATCCAGCGGACCTTCGAATGTTTCCAGAAACACGCGCAGTGCATCGGGCGGCACGTACAGATCATCCGGCAAGTCGGTCAGCGGTTCGCCGGCAACCACAGCCGGCGGTGAATCTGCGGTCACACGCTCAGCCATGGCCAGTGCCAGGTGCCGGCAAGAGGGATCATTTCAGCCGCCGGGGACAAACCCAGTCAATCGGTAGACGTGTTCGATCGTCGGCTCTGCGCGCTGGCTTGCGGCCTTTGCACCGCGCGCCAGTATGTCGGCCAGGCCCGCGCGATCGGCGCTGAACTCCGCATAGCGTTTCTGCAATGGTTCCAGAAACGCCACGACTGCCTCGGCCAGATCGCCTTTCAGGCGGCCATATCCAAAACCAGCATAGTCGCGCTCCAGATCGGCAATCGGCCGGTCAGCGACTGCCGAATAGATCGAGAGCAGGTTGGATAAGCCGGGTTTCTGTGCCTCGTCGTAGCGTATCTCGCCGTCGGAGTCGGTTACGGCGCGCTTGATTTTCTTGGTCACGGTCTTGGGCTCATCTAACAGATAGATGGAGTTGGCCGGCACATCGTCGGACTTCGACATCTTGGCGGTCGGATCCCCCAGTCGCATGACACGTGCCCCCACTTCGGGGATAAAAGGTTCAGGCACTGTAAACACGCGCTCGCCGGTGCGGGCATTGACACGTTCAGCCAAGTTGCGGGCAAGCTCCAGATGCTGTTTCTGATCGTCGCCGACCGGCACGGCGTCGGCTTGATAAAGCAGGATATCGGCCGCCATCAATACCGGGTAATCGAACAGACCGGCGTTGACATTATCGGTGTGGGTTCCGGCTTTTTCCTTGAACTGTGTCATGCGCCTCAATTCACCCATCGAAGTATGACAGTTCAGTAGCCAGGCGAGTTGGGCATGGCCGGATACATGCGACTGTACAAACAGCGTGGCTCGATCGGGATCGAGCCCCAAAGCCAGATATAGGCAGAGAAACTCGTGACAACGCTCGCGCAGCGCGGCCGGATCTTGGCGTACGGTAATCGCATGCATGTCCACGAGTGCAAACAGGCAATCATGGCTGTTCTGCAAGGCCACCCAGTTCTTGATAGCACCGACGTAATTACCTAGCGTGAGCGATCCCGAAGGCTGGATTCCGGATAGCACGACCGGTTTGTCCGACACCGCCAATGTCTCCGTTCTAATAAGTTATAACATTGATAAGTATACGCGAGCCCACCTGATACAGCCTGCGATTAATCCAGTCCGAGCGGCTCCACCGGTCCGATGCCATTTCGCTCAATACGCGGGACCTCGCCGGTGAGATCGACAATTGTCGTGCCTTCAATGTGCGCCGGGCCGCCATCAAGAATCAGGTCAACGCCCGAGCCCAACGCTGCTCGAACGTCATCGGCGCTGGCTATGGGGCCGTTACCGTTTCGCCACTCGGCGCTTACCGACATGAACGATGTGCCCAGCGCGTCGGCCAACCCGCGCGCTACTTGATCGTCCGGTACCCGAATGCCGATGGTCTTGCGCTTAGGCTGAGCGAGCCAGTTGGGCACGTTTTTGGTAGCCGGAAGAATGAATGTGTAGGCACCCGGCGTGGCTGCCTTCAAGAGCCGGAAGTTGCGATTTTCGACCTTGGCGTAGTTGGCTATTTCTGACAGATCGCGGCAAATGAGCGTAAATAGGTGATCGGCCTTGAGCCCGCGCACTTGCTGTATCCGCTCTTTGGCAGCCCGATCCCCGAGCGTACAACCTAGCGCATAGCTCGAATCCGTTGGGTAGGCCACAACTTGCCCGGCCTGCATGGCGTCAGCAGCCCGCTGGAGTCGGCGGGGTTGTGGTGTCTGTCGGTGGATCGGTAGCAGCGCAGCCATATCGCAGTACAGTTGTTCAGTTTAAATCCGAGTCTGTATGAGCCTGAGCGCTCTCCACCCTAGTGAACGCTCCGAAGCCGGTGGGTATTCAGCAATAGGGTTGCAATATAAGCGATCATACTTTTCATACTTTAATGTATTGAAGTACTTGAATCAGCGCCGTGCAATACAACCTCTAAGAAAATACAATTCAAAATCTATTCCCAATGAGTGAAGACAGAGTCACAAGGATCTACCACGCGCTGGCCGAAGCGCTGGCCACCGACGACATTCAGATACGCGATGACAGCCACCGCCACGTGGGTCACGAAGGCGCTAAAACTGGGCTTGGGCATTTCTCCTTGCATATCCGTTCGCCATTTTTCGACGGCACAAGCCCAATCGAGCGTCATCGGATGATCTACGATGCGTTGGGTTCTATGATGCAAACTGATATTCACGCACTTTCGATCCGCGCATACGGGGCCAACGAATAACCAGTATGCGGCCGCGGACCATGCGAACTGTTGTAACCCGTTGACACACGCTCTTCAAAAGCCAACAATATGCGGCTAATCAGACTTCGGTATCGACGGAGATAAGACATTGGCAAATACGCCGCAATCACGCAAGCGCGTTAAACAGGCAGCAATTGCTCGCGAACGCAACAAGAGCCAACGAACGCTCGTGCGAACCAAAATCAAAAACGTTCGAAAAGCCATCGCGGCCAACGACGTGGAGACCGCAAGGGCGGCCTATGCGGATGCGGTTCCGATCATCGACCGCATGGCGGGCAAAGGCCAGATTCACCACAATAAGGCAGCACGCCACAAATCTCGCTTGAATGCCCAGATCAAAGCTATGTCGTAAATCCCGCCCATTGGACTATTCGCGCGGGCCGGTTTGAATCAGTTCAAGTCAACGCGAGATTATCACGGTGTATGAACTCGGGATCGCCTGCATAGCCCAAAATCGAACTGATCAGGTGGCTCGGCTGGCCCGTCAAGCGCGCTACTTCAGACGCATCATAGTTCGCCAGCCCCCGGGCTACTTCGACCCCATCCGGGCTAACACAGGCCACAAGATCACCACGTGAGAATGTTCCGCTGACATTGCGTATGCCAATGGGTAAAAGGCTTCGTCCATCGGTACGAATGACTCGAACTGCGCCCGCGTCCAGTTCGACCCGGCCGCGCACGATACGCTGACCGGCGATCCAATTCTCGCGCGCCGCGCGCTTCAGGCGCCCAGGTGTTAATACGCTGCCTTCATCGGCACCCGCCGCGATGCGACCGATCACATTCCGTCCACGACCATCGGCAATCACTGTAACGGCGCCGGCGCGAGCTGACTGACGCGCACTTTCCAGTTTGGTACGCATACCGCCCCGGCCCAGTGCGCCGCCTGTCGGCCCCGCCATGGCGTCAAGCTTAGGATCATCTGCATCGCATTCGGCAATCAGGCGGGCACTCGGCGACTGGCGAGGATCAGCGTCATACAGGCCAGGTTGATCGGTGAGCAGCATCACAGCATCGGCGCCCAAAAGATTGGCCGTAAGTGCAGCAATGCTGTCGTTATCACCGACACGAAACTCATCGGTTGCGATGGCGTCGTTCTCGTTGATGACCGGCACGACCCGCATCGAGAGCAAAGCGCTAAGCGTGCTACGGGCGTTTAGGTAACGTCGACGATCCGATACATCGTCGTGGGTCAACAACACTTGGCCCACCTGCAAGCAATATTTGCGAAAACAACGGCCGTAGGCTTCGACCAGCCCTGCCTGCCCGATGGACGCGGCAGCTTGAAGCTGCGTTAGGGTCCGCGGTCGCTGGCTCCAGCCCAAACGCGCTGTACCGGCGGCAACAGCGCCGGACGACACGAGCGCAACCTCGCGTCCCGCTTTGACCAAACAGGCGATCTGGTCCACCCATGTTTGCAGGCTTGTCTGGTCAAGCCCTTGGCCGTCGGACGTAATCAGCGAGCTACCAATCTTGATCACCCAGCGGTGCGCGCCGGCAAGCCGCTTCCGGGCATTCATGATGCCGCACCGCAATCCGAGGCCTCGGAATCATCACCGGAGGCCATGCCGATGCCGAGAAAATCAGCAACCGCCCCCATAACGGGGCGCAGTGTTTCTGGCACGATGCCCGATACCGGGTAAATCGGCATCTCTGGCCCAAGTGACGCCGACAGGTCGGCTTCGATCGCGGCCAGGGTTTCGGCATCGACGAGCTCGGTTTTATTCAGCAAAATCCACTGCGGGCGTTCGGCCAGTGCTGGGCTGAAAGCCGACAGTTCTCGAGCCACAATCGCGACATGCTCAACCAGGCTATCCTGATCGGCCTCGAGCACGTCGACAACGTGCAGCAACAGCCGGGTGCGCCCGAGATGCCGCAAAAACCGATCCCCCAACCCCGCACCGTCAGCCGCACCGGCAATGAGACCGGGGACGTCGACCAGCGTGAGCCGGCGCAACGAATCTACCGACACCACACCAACCTGCGGCTCGATTGTCGTGAATGGATAGTCGGCGATCCGCGGCCGCGCGGCAGACATGCTGGCCAGAATGGTGGACTTGCCGGCGTTCGGCTGGCCCACCAGTCCGACATCGGCGATCAGGTTTAACTCGATTGCCAATTCGCGCATCTCGCCGGGCGAGCCGTCGGTAGTGCGTCGAGGCGCCTGATTGACGCTGGACTTGAATCGCGCATTCCCCAGTCCGTGCCAACCGCCGCGCACCACACAAAGTGTCTCGCCGTGCCGCGTCAACTCGCCGACGATTTCATCGGTCTCGAGGTCGCGGCATATCGTGCCCGGCGGCACGCGCAGCACAAGATCATTCCCCGCACGGCCAGATCGGTTCCCCCCCGCGCCATCGCGACCCCGCTCGGCCTTGAACAGATGTTGATGCCGGTAATCGAAAAGCGTGTTCAGGTTGTGATCAGCCTGGAAATACACGCTGCCGCCATTGCCCCCGTCACCGCCATCTGGCCCGCCGTGGGGCACATACTTTTCGCGCCTGAAGCTCAGGCACCCGTTGCCGCCGTCACCGGCTTCAACGCGCAGCTTGGCTTCATCGACGAATTTCATACGAGAGTTCGGTGTCTCTTGCTCGCTCGGCGTTTATACACAAAAAACCCCGCCTCGGCGGGGTCTTTGGCCAACGCCACGTGGTCAGGACCCTATTGAGCCGGCTCTATCGACACGTATCGGCGCTTTTTTGGGCCTTTAACTGAAAAGTTGACAACGCCTTCGCGATCGGCAAACAACGTATAATCACGTCCAGTGCCGACATACTCACCGGCGTGGAAACTGTTACCGCGCTGTCGCACGATGATGCTGCCAGCGCTGACGTGCTCGCCACCGAAGCGCTTGACGCCTAGGCGTTTCGATTCGGAATCGCGCCCGTTCTTGGTGGAACCACCTGCCTTTTTATGTGCCATATCTTTCTCGCTGTTTTACTAATGAAGCTAGTAACCTAATCAGACTGCCGGTATGTCCGTAATCCGCAATTCCGTATAGGCTTGCCGATGACCGTACTTGCGATGATATTTCTTGCGTCGTTTGAACTTGATAACGTTAACCTTCCGATCGCGCTCTTGGGCGACAACTTCAGCCGTCACCGTTTTGCCTTCGAGCGTCGGCTGACCTAGCGCCGTTCCATTTTCGCCAGAAATCATCAGCACGTTATCCAGATTCACCGAGGTGCCGGGTTCCGCATCCATTTTTTCGACGCGAACCGTATCGCCTTGGGCAATTCGGTATTGTTTACCGCCGGTTGCAATTACCGCATACATAAAAACTGCGCCATCCGCGCCGGGTTGATCAAAAAAACTTGGTTAGCCCATTAGTATAGCGTTGCTGTCTTTTCCGGTCAAGGTTATGGACGGCGGCTTTGCAAGCATTGACAATCAACACAGCGCCATACAGATTTCGCGCTCCTTTGAAGAATACGCATCAATGACCCAACAGTCGCTTCTCGAACCCGTCGACGACGATTTACGCCGCGTCGACAGCCTTATCCGCCAGCGGCTGAACTCGGACGTGGCGCTTATCAACGCGCTTGGCGAATATATCATTGCCAGTGGGGGCAAACGGCTCCGGCCTTCGCTAGTTTTGATGACTGCCCGGTTATGCGGTGACGACTCTGACCAACAGCAACTGCTGGCTGCCATCATCGAGTTCATTCACACCGCCACCCTTTTGCATGACGATGTGGTGGATCAATCCACGCTACGCCGTGGCCAGCAGACTGCCAACATGGTGTGGGGCAATGAAGCATCGGTTCTGACCGGCGATTTTCTCTATTCACGCGCGTTCCAGATGATGACGCAACTGCAATCGCAGACCGTCATGGAAGTCATGGCAGCGGCCACCAACCGCATTGCCGAAGGCGAGGTTATGCAGTTGTTGTCGGCCTACGATTCGGAACTCACCGAAGCGCGCTATCTGGAATTGATCGACCGTAAGACGGCCAGCCTGTTCAGCGCCGGCTGCGAACTGTCGGCGCATATGGCCGGCTGCGATGAAAATCGTTGTCGTGCCATGCGCACTTATGGCCAGAAACTGGGCATGGCGTTCCAGATCGTTGATGACTGTCTCGATTACGGACAGGGCGACGCCGACTACGGCAAGAACCTCGGCGACGACCTGGCCGAAGGCCAAACGACACTGCCCCTGATCCATGCCCTGAGCGCGGTAGACGGTGAGACGGGTGCGCGTCTTCGCGCCGCTGTAGAAAATGGTGATAAATCAGCGCTGGCCGATGTGACCGCGGCGATTGAATCAACCGACGCGATCCCCTACACTTCGAATTTGGCACAGCAGTATTCGGACGCCGCTGTCCGTGCACTGGATGTGTTTCCCGACAGTGCGGAGCGGGCTCGGCTGGTGGCTCTGGCCGATTCTCTCGTAGATCGTCGGAACTAGGGTTGCAGAACTCGGGCACCGGGGTATAGCTCAGTTTGGTAGAGCGCCACCTTCGGGAGGTGGAAGTCGTAGGTTCAAATCCTGCTACCCCGACCATCTTTCAAAGCGATCGATTAGATGGATCCTGTTTTATTACTCTATGAACTTAAAACGGTTCAGGATTTCAATCGATAACCGGTTTTGAATATCCACGCCACGATCGCCAAACAAGCGACCAGAAATCCCGTAATCATGGCCAGACTGATGTAAACATTAACGTCGGCCACGCTGTAGAAACTCCAGCGAAAGCCGCTGACCAGATAAACCACGGGATTGACGAGCGTAATCTTTTGCCAGATCGGCGGCAGCATTTTAAGTGAATAGAACGTACCGCCCAGAAACGTCAGCGGTGTGACGATGAGTAGCGGGATGATCGTGAGTTTTTCAAAATTATCAGCCCAGATGCCAATAATGAAGCCGAATAGGCTGAACGTGATCCCAGTTAGCACCAGAAACAGCAGCATCCAAGCCGGGTGCTCGATCCGCAAAGGCACGAACACCGACGCTGTCGCCAGGATGATAAGCCCCAGAACCACCGATTTGGTCGCGGCCGCACCGACGTAGCTGATCACGATCTCGACATATGAGACCGGCGCCGACAACAATTCATAGATAGTACCGATGAATTTCGGGAAATAGATCGCAAACGAGGCGTTGCTGATGCTCTGTGTCATGAGCGAGAGCATAATCAGCCCGGGTACGATGAAGGCGCCGTAGCTCACGCCGTCGACCTCGGAAATGCGCGAACCGATCGCCGAGCCGAAGACCACGAAATAAAGCGCGGTGGAAATAATCGGCGACAGCACACTCTGAAAGATCGTACGCCAGGTGCGCGCGATCTCGAACACATAAATAGCGCGAATCGCAGGCCAGTTCACGTCGAGCCTCCCACCATGCTGACGAAAATCTCTTCCAGGGAACTTTCGTGAGTATCGACGTCGTGAAGCCGGATGCCTGCCGAATCGACAGCGCGCAACAAACCCTGAACGGCCTCGGCGCCTTCGCAGTGATTGTAGTGGTAATTCAATGCACAGCCGTCGTCCGTCAGCGTCAGGTTGTAGCCCTCCAGCGTATCCGGAACGGCATCGAGAGGCGCAGCCAGTTCCAGCGTGAGGCGCTTTTGACCCAGGCTTTGCATCAATGACTCGGTCGACTCGACGCGCATGATCTGTCCATTATTAATGACACCGACGCGGTCGGCCATCTGTTCGGCTTCTTCCAGATAATGAGTTGTCAATACGATAGTTACGCCTTGCTCGCGCAGCCGGTTGATGACTTGCCACATGCCGCGCCGAAGTTCCACATCAACCCCGGCTGTGGGCTCATCCAGAAACAATATGTCCGGCTCGTGCGCGAGTGCCTTGGCAATCATCACGCGACGCTTCATGCCGCCGGACAGTGTCATCAACATGCTGTTGCGTTTGTCCCAGAGCGACAGGTCCTTGAGTACTTTTTCAAGATGTGCCGGGTCGCGACGGCGCCCGAACAAACCGCGCGAAAATCGCGTTGTCGCCCAGACTGTCTCGAAGGCATCGGTGGTGAGCTCCTGCGGCACCAGACCAATACGCATTCGGGCCTGACGGAACTCGCGCCGAAAGTGATGCCCGGCAACCCAGGCATCGCCGGCCGACGCTTCGGTCAGACCACAGATGACCTTGATCAGGGTGGTCTTGCCGGCGCCGTTGGGGCCGAGCAGAGCAAAGATCTCGCCGCGACCAATGCTCAGATCCACCGCATCAAGTGCCCGCAAACCGTTGTCGAAGGTCTTCTCGAGACCTTGGATATCGATGGCTGGTAGATTCAAATCAGCTGCTTCGTGCCCAGTTTCAAAATGCGGAGTATAACTGCGATGAGTTTTCAGAATTGCTTAGTTAATACGCGCTGATCCTTTAAATCGATGCCATACGCCGCCTTGGTCATCAGGCGTATACCTGAACGCCAATTCGAAACTGACATAAACCGGGTGCAACGGGTTGAAATAACAACTCGACGATTCGATGAATACTTATAACCCAATCAAACCAACCTGGAACACCAACAGCCATGGACATTGATTTGAGCGGCAAAACCGCACTTGTGACCGGATCGACCGCCGGTATTGGTCAGGCCATCGCCGTTGGATTGGCAAACGCCGGCGCCGATGTCATCGTCAACGGACGGACACAATCGCGCGTCAACGAGGCCGTCGACCAGGTTCAGAAACAGGCTCCCGCAGCCAGAATTCGCGGCGTAGCCGCCGATGTAGGAACCGAGTCCGGATGCCAAGCACTGGTCGAAGCCGAGCCCCATACCGACATCTTGGTCAACAACGCCGGCATCTTCGAACTTATCGACTTCTACGACATTCCCGACGAGAACTGGCAAAAGCTGTTCGACGTTAACGTCATGTCCGGCGTGCGCCTGTCACGGGCCTACACGCCGGCCATGGAGCAGGCCGGCTGGGGCCGAGTAATATTCATTTCATCCGAGTCAGCCCAGAATATCCCTACCGAGATGATCCACTACGGCATGACCAAGACAGCCAATCTGTCGGTTTCGCGCGGGTTGGCCAAGCGATTGGCGGGCACAGGTGTGACCGTTAATGCCGTGCTGCCAGGGCCGACCCTGTCCGAAGGCGTAGGCGCTATCTTGGCCGACCTTACCGAAGACGGACAGTCGGTGGCCGAGGCCGGCAAGCAATTCGTGCAAAGCGCGCGGCCCAGTTCGATCATCCAGCGCCCCGCCACGGTCGAGGAAGTTGCCAATATGGTGGTCTATACTGCATCGCCGCAAGCGTCGGCCACTACTGGGGCTGCGCTGCGCGTGGACGGCGGCGTCGTCGATGCACTGGTCTAATGCATTGAACCGGACTCTTTGCCCCGCATTTACAGGTCGCTCGGAGCCAGCCGCATGAAAACAGTCACTCTCCCGGACGGCGCCAAGATTCCCGCACTCGGGCAAGGGACCTGGTGCTTGGGCGACAATCCCGAAACTCGCGACGCCGAAATAGAGGCGCTTCGCGAGGGCATACGTTGCGGCATGACGCTGATCGACACCGCCGAAATGTACGGCGGTGGCCGCTCGGAGCGCTTGGTAGGCCAAGCCATCGTCGACTGTCGCGACGATGTTTTTCTGGTGAGCAAGGTCTCGCCAGGCAACACCAGCAAGCAACGACTCATCAAATCCTGCGAGAACAGTCTGCAGCGACTGGGTACCGATCATCTGGACATGTATCTGCTGCATGTACCGGGCAGTGCGCCCTATTCCGAAACCATCGAAGCTTTCGAGCAACTACGCGACGACGGCAAAATTGCCCGCTTTGGCGTAAGTAATCTTGATCTTAGCGAGATTCAGAACTTCGTCGACGCGCCGGGCGGCGACTCTGTGCAGGTCAATCAGTTGCTCTATAACCTCAACCAACGGGGTATTGCGTGGGATCTGCTGCCATGGCTACAAGAACGCGGCATCGGCATGATGGCCTATTCGCCGTTCGACCGGCAGGCCGTGATCCGCAACGAGGGGCTGATTGCCTTCGCCCGAGCACGGCATATTACCCCGGCCCAGACTGCGCTGGCCTGGCTACTCGACCAGGACCGGGTGATCCCAATCCCCAAGGCCTCGCATCCCGAGCGCACTGCCGACAACGCCGGCGCGCTCGACGTGCGCCTAGACCCCGACGATCACGCCGAGCTCGATCGGCTGTTTCCCGCGCCNNGCGGCAGGATCGTGGCGTAGATTTACCAATGAGCAGCTTATCCGGGACTAGGCGCGCGGTCGGTGATGCGTTGCAAGAACGTTTGTGTACGCGATTGCCGCGGGGCATCGATGACCGCTTCCGGCGGTCCCGACTCCACAATACGGCCGCCGTCCATGAAAATGACACGATCCGCGATTTCCCGCGCGAACGCCATTTCGTGGGTGACGATTATCAGCGTCATTCCGGCGACGGCCAGTTGCCGTATGGAGGCCAATACATCGCCGACCAGCTCCGGATCGAGCGCCGACGTTGGCTCGTCGAAGAGCATCAATTCGGGAGCCATCGCCAGCGCTCGGGCGATGGCGACGCGCTGTTGTTGCCCCCCGGACAGATGTGCTGGATAACTTGCAATTTGATCGCCGAGGCCAACGCGATCCAATTCCGCGCGCGCTCGCTCGCGAGCTTCGCGCCGGTTCATGCCGAGCACGGTGCGGGGCGCCAATGCACAGTTTTCGAGCGCCGTATGGAGAGGAAACAGATTGAACTGCTGGAACACCATGCCGATCCGGCGCCGAGCACTGTCGATGTCGCAATCCGGATCGGTCAATTCTTGGTCAAGGACCGCTACCGTGCCCTGATCGGGCTGCTCTAGCAGATTAATACAGCGCAGCAGCGTAGACTTTCCCGATCCGGACGGCCCGATAACACAGACCACCTCACTGCGCTCGACCGCAAAATCGATATCTGCCAACACCGGCGTGCCGGCAAACGACTTGCCTACCCCCCGAAGTTCAACCACTTGCGTCGAACAGGCTGTCATCGTGTTCTCGCCGTGCGTGCTTCCATGCGCCGCACCAGAATCGACAAAGGCAAGGTAATCGCCAGGTAGCCCAGCCCGGCTACCACCAGCGGCGTGATATTAACGTTGGCATTGGCCGAAGCACGACCGAACTTGGTCAAGTCGAAATCGGAGGCCGACAGGCCTACGATGAACACCAGCGACGAGTCCTTGATCAACATGATCAATTCGTTGGTCAACGGCGGAATCATAATGCGAAATGCCTGCGGCAAAGCTACGTGACGCATGGTCTGAGCCGGTGTCATGCCGAGCGAGCGCGCGGCCTCGATCTGGCCTTTGGGCACGGCCTGGATACCAGCGCGAATGGTCTCGGCCATATAGGCACTGCCCACAATGCCAAGCGCCAGCCAGACCGTGCCATAGGGATCGAAAGGAATGGACAGTGACGGAAACGCCAGCGGCAGCAGCGAAAAGGCAATGAAGACAACCAGGGCCGGCAACCCTCGGAAAAACTCGATATAGGCCGTCGCCAACCAGCGATACGGGCCAATACTCGATAACCGCATCAAAGCCAGTAGTGTTCCGGCGACCATGCCCAGCACGAATGCCCCGACGGTATAGGCGACCGTATGCCAGAGTGCCAAGCCGAGCCCATGAACGAGTGTCTGTCGGATGAGCGCCGGATCAAAGAATGTATGCCCGATGGTAGGCCAGTCAGCCAGCAAACCGGCCACACACGCCACTGCAGCCAGCACCAGATATTGAACTGCCCGCACGATCCGGGCCCGGCGTCGCCGACTCAGCCGCATGTCGACCCGATGCGCAACCAATACAAGCCGTCGCGCTCGTTCAGGAACCGACGCGTCCAGGGGCCTGCCCGAACCATTTCTTGAAGAGTTTCTTGTATGTACCGTCTTTTTGGGCTTGGGTAATGACTTGATTCATCATTTTGATCAATTTGTTGGCGTTGGCGCTGTTTTTGGCGGCAATGAAACCGTAGTGTTCGCCGGTATCGAGGCGCTCTACGATATGGGTTTTCGGATGGTTTTTCACATACGGCCCGAGGGCACTGTTGTCGCTCAAACCTGCCGCCACCCGCCCGGATCTGACGGCGGCGGTTTCCAGCGAAATATCGTCAAAGATAATGATCTTGTACCCGAACTTGGTCTGATGTGACTCGGCATAGCGTTTGCCCGTAGTCTCGGTCTGCACACCGAGTCGTTTGCCCTTCAGGTCGGCCAGGTTATGCACCGGACTATCGGTTTGGGTGATTACGGCTTGAGTGGAATCAAAATAAGGCTTTGTGAACTGCACGCTCTGAGCCCGTTTGGGTGTGATCGTAGCGCCCCCCATGGCCATGTCGCATTCGTTGGCCTTGAATACCGCACCGGAGGTCACCTTGCTCCAGGCTACACTGATGACCTTCTCTTTAACGTCCAGTTTCTTGGCCAGCAGGCGCATCATGTCGACATCGAAGCCAGTGACCTTGCGTTTTTTATTCGTGAATTCGAATGGCTTGTAGGGCAAATGCGTACACACGGTCAGGCGGCCTTTTTTGACCAGATGGACACCGTGAGTCGTGGTACCGTTTTGACCGCTACAGCCGGCCAGCAGTAGTGCTAATCCAACACAGACGACGCCGGCCATCCAGCGCCTGAACTGACCGTACGAGTCAGCTTTCACTTTTTCATGGCGCATCCATGCCACTTACTAAAACGAAGCGATGGCAACAAAGTGTGCCACATCCATCGCGGGCACACGCTTACAGATGGGCCCCGGCCCAATGGACACAACGGCTATTGTTTAGAGCCGCCGTCGTCGCGGCTTTGTCATCAAGCGATTACTCACGCCGCATGCCAGATCGCTACAAATAGTCGTTAGTCGTGGCCGGCAGCTTCTATGCGTGCAAGCGCTTTTGCATGGGCTACGGCCAAGGGCGTTGTGTTCTGAATCCGAGCTTGCGCAAACAGTTCGGCCAAGGTATCCCCAATTGCCGCCACACGCTTTCGAACTCGGTCGGCCCGGTATCCGTCCGGCGCCAGTTCGTCGGCCACGTTGATCAGACCGCCGGCATTAATCACGAAATCCGGTGCGTAGACGATGCCGCGCGCGGACAGCCTATCGGCCAGGTCGGGCTCTGCCAGCGGATTGTTAGCGGCACCGGCGACGATTCGGCAATCCAGTGCTTCAACCGCCTCGCGATCCAACACACCACCCACCCCACACGGCGCAACAATATCCACCGATTGCTGCAGGATAACGTCATTATCCACGACACGGGCTCCGGCATCACGCGCGCGTTCGATCGCCTTCGCGTCCGGATCGGCCGCCACAACCTCAGCTCCGGCCACCAGCAAGCGCTCGATGAGGGCCATACCCACGCTTCCACAGCCTTGTACAGCAATCGAATGCGTCCCAAGAGCATGGTTCATTCCGGCGGCTTCAAGGGCAGCCCCCATGCCAGCCAATACACCTTCGGCCGTATGCGGTGATGGGTTGCCACTACCACCAACGCTCATCGCGCGACCGACTGCAAAACGGGTATATTCGTTTAAACGGGCTATGTCGGACTCTGCCATGCCCATATCCTCGGTCGCGACATAGCGGCCGGCGAGACTGGCGATGGCCTTGGCTAGTGCGCGCATACCTGCAGCCCGATCAGCCGGAAACGGGGCCAACACCACAGCCTTGCCGCCGCCGAAGTCGAGCCCGGCACAAGCCGCCTTGTAGGACATGGCCTCCGACAGATCCAAGACATCGGCCAATGCGGCTGTTTCGTTCTCGTAATGGCGGATCCGAACGCCGCCCAGCCCGGGGCCAAGCGCGGTCGAATGCAAGGCAATAATGGCGCGCAGGCCGGTTGGGCGGTCGTGGTGGAACAGCACCTGTTCGTGGCCGCGCGGCGCAATCGATTCGAAAACCATGAAATATATCGGGTTGTTGTCGGAGCCATAATTGCCGCATTGTAGCTGGGCACAGCAACATAACTCGGCCCAATCTCCCCACTTCGCAAGCAAATCGCCCATGCCGAAACATAAACGACCGACGAAGGACATTCGGGCCTAATGAACTGGTTCGACGCCGTCAAAGCCCAGATTAAGACCGCGCATCGAAACGGTGGACTGGCGCCCATCAGAACCAAGATACATTGCACCCCTGATAACGGGATCAATTACGTTGTTCGCCAGATTGAAGGCCTGGCAGCCAAACCCCAAAGCCAGGATGAAAAGACAACGGATCCGTTTGCACCGCCCTACGAACCGTCGCTATACGTAGGCGATCTGGCGCCATTACATGTCGGGCTATTGAACAAGTTTCCAGTTCTTGACACGCATCTGCTGATCGTGACCCGGGAATTCGAGCCGCAGACGGGTATTCTCCACGCCAAGGATTTCGAGGCTCTTTTGCGGGTGCTTGCGGACTGGAACGGCCTTGCGTTCTACAACGGCGGGCCTGAGGCCGGCGCCAGTCAGCCGCATCGCCATCTGCAGATGGTTGATCTCCCACTGGCACCGGAAAGCCCATATCTCCCCATCGCAGACGCGCTGTCAGCCACGGCTTTCGACGGCGATATCGGTCAGAGTCCAAGCCTGGACTTTCCGCACGCCATCGCCCGAATGCCGGCTAACGCACTCGTTGAACCGCGCGCAGGTTCCCGAGCGGTCGAGATCATTTACCACAAACTGCTGGATGGAATCGGGCGACGACCGAACGGACGCACGCAGTCCGGAGCCTACAATCTGCTGGTCACCCGGGACTGGCTCTGGGCCGTACCCCGAAGCATGCCACGAGTCCAGACGATCGAGATCAACGCGCTGGGTTTCGCCGGTGGCCTGCTCGTTGCAAACGACCAACAGCTCAGTCAGTTGCAATCAATCGGCCCCGCACAATGTCTGAGAGCGGTGTGTGGTTTCTAGAAACTGTCGGCCGGCCGATCACCGAATCGGTATTTTGATGACCTTTTATCTATGATCCAGTGCATTACAACCATTTTTTGTACTTGAAAAACAGCAGCGGCGCCACGCCAAAGATGACCATGATGCCAAGGGCCATGGGGTAGCCGTACTGCCACGACAGCGCCGGCATGTGCTCAAAGTTCATGCCATAGATACTGGCCACCATCGTCGGCGGCAGAAAAACTACCGACGCAATGGAGAAAATCTTGATGATCTGGGACTGATCGATATTGATGAAACTGACCGTGGAATCCATAAGGAAGTTGATCTTATCCGTCAGGAATGTGGTGTGGCTGGTCAATGCGTCCACGTCGGACAAAATCTGGCGCGCCGTTTCGCGCTCATCGGCGTTAGACGACAAACGGCGCAGCGCAAACGCAATCGAACGCTGCGTGTCCATCAAGCAGAGCCGGATCTTGCCGCAGGAATCTTCCAGTTTGGCCAGCGAATCGATCGCTGACTCGTAATCGGCATCATCCGTCTCGAGCACGTTCTGGCCGATCTTTTCCAGCTCCAGGTGAATGTCTTCGATATTGTCGGCCAGGTTTTCGACTTTCTGATCGAACAAAGTCACCAGAAGGGATTCCGGCGTGCCCGCTTCAACGCGCCCTACGCGGGCTCGCATACGCAGTAGCCGGAAATCGGCCAGATCCTCATCATGCAGCGTGATCAACCGGTGCGGCTGGAGGATAAATGCGACGGTCTGGGTCTGATGGCGGCCTTCGCTCTGGGCCAGAAACAGGGAATGAACGTGGGTGCCGTCAACGTCGACGAAATAACGCGCCGAGGACTCAATTTCCTCGACGTCTTCGTCTTCAGGCAACTCGGCAGTCAGAAAATTGGACAGTTTCGCTCGTTCGCTCGAATCGGCATCGACAGCGTCGATCCAATGGGCGCGCGACAGACGTTCAGCCAGCGGCGTTTCTTCCGAGCGATCCTCTACAATGCGTCCATTGTTGATTGTAAAACTACGCAGCACGGCCCTTCCCCGGTCGGATATACAGCTTCGGCATGATAATGGCAACATGCCGGCCTGTCGCGGTCAGGCCGTCGTTCTCTGGCCAATGTTGGGCGCGAACGACAGCGCAAAACGGCCCGCCCGCGGAGCGCCTGAATCTAAAGCTACTCAAACGCTGGAGTCAATCCACCGGCCAATCCGGCATTGGCACCGTATTGGCCAGCAGACGCCGCCGGCTTCGGGCCATTCATGGGCGGCATCAACGACTTGGCAAGTCGGCACTCCTTGATGGTCCGAGCCTATAATCGGGCATTACACACCCCGGATGTCTTGTTTTGACAAGGCTCCATTACCGCCCGTATTGGGGCTGCGTAGAATCATATCAGCTCGCAAGCGCTGTCAACCCGCCCCGCTGGCCGGTTTCGTCAGCTTCGCGTGACAAGTTGATGGCGCTGACAATGGCCTTGATCGAGGCGCTGAGCGTGTCGGCGTCCTCGGCGACAGCGGGAACACGAACACTGCCGGATTTAAGCTGGACGAAGGCAATCGCGTTAGCGTCAGAACCCGCAGAAACGGCTTGTTCGGTATAGTCCGCGATAGCGATAGAGTTGCCGGTACGTTCGTTCCAAGCGTTCACAAACGCAGACAGCGGACCGTTGCCCTGCCCCTCCAGCGTGAACTGTTGCTCGTTTTCTGCCAAAGTGATCGATGCCCGCTGGCCTTCGCCGGCCCGCCGCACATCATAGTCCACCAGCGCCAATGGGCTTTGGCGGTCAAAGTGCTCGAAAAGTTGCGCGCGAATTTCGGGCGCGCCCAGCTCGCCGTTGACTTGCTCGCTTGCCGCCTGCACATGCGGAGCGAGTGCCAGCATCATCCAGCGCGGCAGATTGATGCCATAGTCGCGCTCCAGCAAAAACGCCATGCCGCCTTTGCCCGATTGGCTATTGACACGGATCACGGCCTGATAGTCGCGGCCGATATCACGTGGATCGATGGCCAGATACGCTACCTGCCAAGGCTCGTCGTCGCCCTGCTTGCGCAAGGACTTACGAATGGCATCCTGATGGCTGCCGGAAAATGCCGTGTAGACCAGCTCGCCGACCCATGGATGGCGCGGGTGGAGTGGAATCCCCGTGCATTCGTGCACGACCTTGATAATTTCGTCTGGATTGGACAAATCCAGTTCGGGATCGACACCCATGCTGTATAAGTTCATGGCCAACACGACGATATCCATGTTGCCGGTGCGCTCACCGTTGCCCAGGAGTGTACCTTCGACGCGTTCGGCGCCGGCCAGCATGGCCAGTTCCGCAGCAGCCAGTGCGCCGCCGCGGTCGTTGTGTGTGTGAACCGAGATGATTACCGACTCGCGATTTTTGATGTGCTGACAGAAGTATTCAATCTGGTCGGCGTGATGATGGGGACCGATTTCTTCCACGGTATTCGGCAGGTTGAGGATCATCCGGTCATCCGGCGTCGGCTGCCACACGTCCATGACGGCTTCGCAGATCCGCACTGAAAACTCGACTTCGGTCGTCGAGAAACTCTCGGGTGAATATTCCAGCCGCCAGTGCGTTTCGGGCCGTGCCTGAGCGTTGGCCTTGACGCGTTCGGCGCCGCCCACGGCAATATTGACAATACCCTCCTGACTCAACTCGAACACACGCTCGCGCTGTACGGTCGAGGTGGAGTTGTAGAGATGAATGATGGCCTTCGGCACCCCGTCCAGCGACTCGAATGTCTTGTCGATTAGGTGGTCACGCGCCTGGGTGAGCGCTGCAATGGTGACGTCTTCGGGAATCTGATCTTCGTCGATCAGCCAGCGCACGAACTCATAGTCCGGCTGACTGGCCGAGGGAAACCCCACCATGATCTCCTTGATGCCGATTTTCACAAGCAGATGCCACATTTTCTTCTTCTGCTCGACGCTCATTGGCTCAAGCAGCGCTTGGTTGCCATCGCGGAGATCTTCGCTGACCCAAATCGGGGCACGGGTGATCTCGCGCTCGGGCCACATCCGGTTGAAATCGGTCACGCGGGCAGCGGGTTTGTATTTGCGATGGTCAAAGCGAGTCATGGCCTCGAACTCCTGATATTGACTTGACACACGCCTGAAATGACGAGGCGTCGACACTCGTTACCTGAGATAACTTTATGATACGCCGAACAGCCAGGCATTAAATTGCCAAATGATGTCTTCTTAGCACTATTTTTGGCATTTTATTGCAGTATATATATATTAACCATTATTTAATTGCGCACCATGGCCATCAATGAAAACAGTCCTTCTCTTGATCGTTTCGACCGCGACATCTTGGAGATTCTTCAAACCCAAGGCCGTATCAGCAACCAAGCTTTGGCGGAGCAAGTAAATCTTTCACCTTCACCCTGCCTGCGTCGCGTCCGGGCACTGGAAACGGCCGGCTTCATCACCGGTTACCAGGCCCAAATCGCCCCCGAACGTCTGGGCTATAGCCTGAACGCAGTGCTCCACATCTCGATGGATCAGCACACGCCAGAGCGTTTTGCCGAATTCGAGGCGCGCGTGGCCGAGCTGCCCGAAGTCCAAGAATGTCTACTCATTACTGGCCAGGAAGCCGATTACCAACTACGGATCTGGGTTGCCGACATGGACGACTACCAACGCCTGCTGTTACATCACATCACGCGCATTCCTGGCGTAGACGGCGTACACACCAGTTTTGTGCTGCGACGAATTCTAAAAAACCGAGTTTTGCCGGCTCGTGATTAACACGATCCTTGAAACGACATCACGCGACGGGAGCCCTCAAGCCGGGGCACCGCCCGACACAAAAGCAACCGACACGAAGCCGTGCTGGTAAGCGTTGGTAACGAGTTCGTCAGTGGATTGAAATCGCCCAAACCGTGCCACGGCTCGGGTGCTATCGCTGGGAGCAGAAGGTTACGACACATTGTTCGTGATTTGATTCAGGCAATCATTTGTACAGAAGGCCCGGCTGAGCCGATACCACCGGAGTGCAATACTGCGGTATAGGCGACTCACCACCAACGCTGTGTCTTGCCAAGTACGCGAGGAATAGCGAATCGCGACCGCATAGCGATAACTTGTAAAGACCGAAATCTGTGTGGATCAGGTCAAATCCATGCGCGGCGCACCTCGTAGCAGGACGGCACATAGGCCAATGGCGATGGTCTGGGCAATCACCCCGCCGGGCGTGATCAAAATGCGACCCGATTGAGATGGTTGCACATTACAACTATTATGAAGCGCCGCGCTCACGGCCTATTCCCATGACTGAAGTCGAACGCATGTTCGAGCGCTATGGCCCCAAGTATCGTTGGCTCGTCACGCTTACGGTCTTGCTGGGATTGGTGGCCCTCGGCATGTCCATCACGATCGTCAACGTCGCAACGCCCTATATCAAAGGTCAGTTCGGCATGAGCGCGTCACAGGTGCAGTGGCTGTCGACAGGTTTTCTGGCGGCGACTACAGTCTCGCTGCTGATCGCACCCTGGCTCGTCCGCCGCTTTGGCCAGCGCTATACCTATGTCGGCCTATTAACGGTTTTCGTCTTCGCCTCGTTGCTCGGCGGGCTGTCGACCGGCATGACGACCATCATCATGGCACGCATCATTCAGGGTGCCATGACCGGCGTGATCCGCCCGGTAGCGTTGGAAGCATTGTTCAACGTCTTCCCGCCCGGCTCGCGCGGCATGGCGACAGCCATGTATGGCATGAGTCTGGGGTTGCCGTTGACACTGGCCAGTGTGGTCGGCGGCTACTTGATCGAACATTACAACTGGCGCTATGTGTTTTATATCGTGCTGCCCATTTGCGGTGTGGCCATGGTCATGGGCTGGCTATTTCTTCCCGACCGCGAAAACAGCGGGCCTGTACCCAGGCTAGACTGGGTTGGCGCGGCAACGTTATTCACGTCGATTTTTGCCATTCTGGCGGCAATAGCCAACGGACAGCGCTGGGGCTGGTATAGCAGTGATGTTGTGACGCTCGTCGTTATTTCAGGAGCGCTTGCGGTTTTCTTTGTTGCCTGGGTACGGCTACATCCAGCACCAATCCTCGATCTCGAAATTTTCAAAAGCAAGGGGTTTCTGGCCGGATCGATTGTATTGTTTTTATTCGGCGGCGCCTTCTACGGCGTGATGTATCTGCTGCCTCAGTTCATGGATCAAGTGCTCGGGTACAGCCCCATCACATCGGGCTTGTTGTTCACGCCATCAACGCTGGTACTGGGTGTACTGGTGCCACTGGTCGGGCGGCTAAGTGACCGGATTTCATCCTATTGGCTCACAATACCCGGCTTGACGTGTGCGGCTATCGGCGTATATCGAATGAGCCTGGCTGACTGGCACGTCTCGTTCGACAGTCTTGCACTGTCAATGGCAACGCTGAGTGTCGCCATGGCGTCCGTGCCACCCCCCACGCTGTCCCGCTCGATCAGCGCACTGCCGGCTCGTCTGATTGGCTACGGCTCCGGCGCCATCAACTTCGCACTGCAGCTCGGCGGCGCCTTTGGGACGGTGAGTCTGGTTGCCATGCTCGACCGTCGCACGCTGGCACACGGCACGGCCATCGTCCACGCGCAAACAGCCGGCAACACGGCTACACGAAGTGCCATGACTTATTTTTCCCATGCTGCGTCGCATCTGGGTGTAAGTGCCGTCTATCGTGGCCCAGTCGCACGCTATCTGATGGGACGTGTGGATACTGCCTGGGCCACAATACTGGCTTACCAAGACGGCTTTTTGATGGTTGTAGTCGCCCTTCTGGCAATCATGCCGCCGGCTTTTCTATTGAGCCGCTGGGGCCAGGCAGCAAACAGCTGACGCCAACCTACCGTTACAAGCAATTGCGATGACAGAAGCAACCCAAGACAAGACGACCAAGTCATCAAGCGCGGGCAGCCGTCGACCACAGCGCAATACATTGATCAAGATGATGGCACTGCTCGTCGTGGTGATCATGATTTTGATCTGGGCGGGGCACTGGCTTTTGCATCGACTCGGGCATGTGTCGAGCGACGACGCGCGAGTCTCAACCCATGAGATTACGGTATCCAGCCGGATTGCCGGTCGCGTGACGCATTTTTCATTGCGGCGCGGCGACCATCTGAACAAAAACCAGACCGTTGCCAAGCTCTACAGCAAACCGGAGCGTCTGAAGCTTCGGCAACTGGAAGCGAAACAGGCGGCCGCCAGTGCACGAGTCGACACCGAAAAAATGCACTTACAGGTGGCAAGGAAACAAACAGCGTCCGGAGTCAAACAGGCCAAGGCCACTCTGGCAACCGATCAGGCCAAGCTCAAAGTGGCCAAGGCCAAACTGGCTCAGGCTCGTGACAAAGCCCAACGCACGCAACGCTTGTACAAAACCAACAGCGCTTCCAAGCAACAACGCAATACCACACGATACACGGCGCGCGCGCGTGCAAGAGCCGTTAATGCGGCCAAGAAACAAGTCCAATTCGACAAGGTTGCCGTTGCCAACGCCAAAACCGGCCAGCTCTCCCGGCCGCCAATGCATCTGACCAACGCCAAAATTGCCAAGAAACGCCTCAAAACACTGCGCGATCAGTTAGCTGCCGCCCGCGCCGCCGTCAAGCACGAACAAAACCGGGTGCACGACTTAACTGTTGTCAGCCCAATTAACGGCGTGGTCGATAAACGGTTCATTAACCCAAGCGAATATGTCTCGGCCGGGCAACCCATCGTGATGATGCATGCCCCCAAAAAAGTCTGGATCGAGGCCAAGATCAAGGAAACCAAAATCAGATCGCTCAAAATCGGCCAACCGGTCAACATCAACGTCGATGCCCGACCCAACACGCAGTATTCCGGCCACGTCAAAGCCATTGGCAAGGCCGCCACGGATCAGTTCAACCTACTGCCCCCACCGAACCCG
This sequence comes from Salinisphaeraceae bacterium UBA4764, assembly GCA_002403445.1. Taxonomy (GTDB): domain Bacteria; phylum Pseudomonadota; class Gammaproteobacteria; order Nevskiales; family Salinisphaeraceae; genus Salifodinibacter. The sequence continues at coordinate 70,296 of DHHU01000048.1, forward strand.
TCCGGAAACTTCACCAAGATCACCCAGCGGATTCCCGTTCGGGTGGCCATCTCCCATGGGCCGAAAGCCAAACTCAGCCCAGGTATGATGGTGGAAGTCAATATCAATATCGACGGCGACGTCAACTCTGGCAACGCCTCATCCAGCGGCACCTAGTCGCAACGCATCCCACGCTCAAGCCGCCAGCGTATCGCTAAACCAAACGCAAACTAACGAGCAAAGCTATGCCCACATTCCTAATACAGGGCGCCGGACGCGGACTTGGACTGGCGTTGTGCCAAGCCGTTCTGGAAACCGAATCCAGCATCCGCGTCATTGCCACAGCTCGGGATCCAGACCGGTCCGATGGACTTGCCGAATTGCAAAAGCGCTGGGGCTCCCCGCACCTTGAACACGTCGCCCTCGATATAACGAGCCAACGAAGTGTTGAACATGCCCGCCGGATCGTCGGGGACATGTGCGACCAGCTTGATGTCGTCATCACCTGTGCCGGCCTGTTGCATGACGAACAACGCGGCATCTGGCCCGAAAAGAAACTCGGCGACATCAAAGCCGACAACCTGGCGCAAAGCTTTGCGGTCAACGCCATCGGCCCGGCGTTGATGATCCGCTATTTTCACGACCTGTTGCCCAAGTCCGAGCGGGGTGTAATTGCCAGTCTTTCGGCCCGCGTCGGTTCTATTAGCGATAATGGTTTGGGCGGGTGGTATGCCTACCGAGCGTCCAAGGCCGCACAGAACCAGATCACCCAAACGGCCTCTATTGAGCTCAGAAGGCGCTCGAAAGGCCATCATATCTGCGTTGGCCTGCATCCCGGCACAGTCGATACCGGCTTGTCGGAGCCCTTTCAAAACCATGTGCCGCCGACCCAGCTGCAGGCCCCGGCGACCGCAGCCAAGCATCTGCTGTCAGTGATCGACAACCTGACGCCCGACGATACCGGTCGGGTTTTCGACTGGGCTGGCAAGCCAATCGAGCCATAGAAGCGGCCAACTGAAAGCCAGGGCAAGCGAGTTCATTTTATGAGCCACCGTCCGACAAACCACACGACTCGCGGTGCACTTAGCAACCCAGGTTCGCGTTTTGCCGCAACACATGCGGTCGATTTCGACGATGGTTGGGGCACGCTGGATGTCGACGCCCTAGAAGAGCGGGCACCCGCCACCCGGTTACATAGTGATCCCGCACGCCGGGTTTTAATGCGAAACGAGACCCCTGATATCGGTTTCGACTATTCCATCAACCCTTACAAGGGCTGCAGCCACGGGTGTGTTTATTGTTTCGCGCGGCCCACCCACGAATATCTCGACCACTCGCCAGGCCTGGATTTCGAAACCGAAATTTATTACAAGCCGGACGCGGCGGCAACACTCGAAGCCGAACTGCGCGATCCCCACTACGTCTGCCGGCCGATCACGCTCGGTGCCAACACTGATCCGTACCAGCCGGACGAACGGGAACTGGGCATTACACGCAGCTTGCTCTCCGTTGCTGAACGCTTTGGTCAACCGGTTTCCATCGTCACCAAGTCCGGACTGATCATGCGTGATCTGGACTATCTCCAATCGCTGGCCAAGCGTGGACTGGTCAGCGTCTACATCAGTCTTACCAGCCTCGACCCAGAGATCAAGCGCAGCCTGGAGCCCCGCGCCGCAGCGCCGACACGCCGGCTGGGTGTAATCCGGTCGCTGGCCACTGCCGGGGTACCAACCGGCGTGCTGATTGCACCCGTGATCCCGGCGCTTACCGACTACGAGATCGAGACACTGATCGAACGGGCCGCCACAGCCGGCGCAAGTCGCGCAGGCTACGTCATGCTTCGCTTGCCGCACGGGGTCAAGGATCTGTTCCGGGAATGGCTGGCAGAGGTGTTTCCCGATCGCGCCGAGCACGTCATGAGTGTAATTAATCAACTGCACGGTGGCCGCGACTACGATTCGAGCTGGGGTACGCGCATGACAGGGACCGGCGAATTCGCGCGACTTGTAGCCAATCGATTTCGGTTAGCGTGCCGACGCAACCACTGCAATACGAGCGAAGCCTTTGATTTAAACACCAGCGCATTCGCGCCCCCACCGGCGACAGGCGATCAATACGAACTGGGCCTGGATTTTTGAGTGAACCGATTGACCCGGCCGAATTGGATCAACTCTAAACCACCAGCTCCGGTCCAATCCGGGCAGTTGAAGGCCAGCGTTTTTAGTGATCAGAGCCCGCGGCGGGGCGTATCCAAACCACGGGTTTTGCGAATAAATGTCTGGCCGAGCGCTAGAACGACCCTGTAAAACCCATAATTACTTGGGTGGTCAAACCGTCCAAAGCTGCTTTCCACCCGTTTAAATATTTCATTTCGATCAACCCGATTTGTGGGCTCAAAAGGAGCACTCTGGTTGAACCCCACTAGAAGGCACGTCTGATTGAGCACGGTCGAGCCCGCCTTGTACGACGTTACCTCGAACCCGTGCTACGGCCGATCGAAGCAGTCCAGGCGATAGGCGTGAGTCGGTGTATCGCGTACAAGTGGCCCCCTCATCAACGCGCGCAGGGTTGAACTGACGGACCAGGCACAGTTCGCGGCCGGGGTAATTTCCACACTGGGNNCCAGGTTTGAAAAGGTCTAACGAAATGGCGCCGGTCCCATGTCAGCCTGAATGAACAGCCAATCATCCACCTATTTGGCCTGAGCGTGACCGAACTGGTGGGGTTGCTCAGCTAGACGGCAGCGAATACGACCGCATAGCCCAGCACAAATCCGACCCCGGACCCCAATCAGCCCCTTCTCTTGATGATGATTTTGAATCCAGCCACTGCACGACGCTTTGGCCGCGGGCGATGCCGGCGCCGGCCACGGCACCAATTACTGCCTAAATCTTCGATATGAGGGAGCCGAGCGCGCCGGCCACCAGTACTGGACCGCCCTGGACTGCAGTAAATACACCAAATAAATGAGGCTAAGAAACATGACGCTGGAATTGGAGACGTCGTTGGCCCCAAGGTCAGCGAGGCGAACGCGCCAACAATCACCAGGCCGCGAGCGACACCCTGCTGGAGGTCGATCCAAGGCCCGGATAGCTGGGTGAAAAAGATAGGTATAAGAGAATTCGAGCCCCGGGAACCACCAACGGTGACGTGGCCCATCACTACACCAGCCGGGCGATAAAGGTCCAGTGGACGGAAAGGCCGAGGGCAACCCCGACGCGCCCCATTGCGAATACGAGAATCTAGACGGTGGATATAGGCGCGCACCGCATGCCTCAGGAAGGGCGCGCCGACGAAGGTTAAGGTCGCCATCAGTACCAGCGCGGGCTTCAGGCGGCTGGCCCCGGCGCCGTAGGGCATTCCCATGCAGGCGTCGATGCAGTGCGCACCACGCCAAGGCGAATGCCTCAACTACCAGGCGATTACGCCCGGGAGCTTGAGGCGTGTCGGGCCATAGCGGCCGGTGTAGTTACGTTGGCCATAAAGTTGTGCCTCAGGCTTACCCCGTCTAGTCGGGTTGAGTCGCTGTGCTCGGGGGCCCCAACGCTTCGAAAGCCCAATTGATGACTTTAAAAACGCCTTTTTTCAGGGTGGTTAAAACCTATTCCCATAAGCTGGCCACGTTCACGGACTCGCGGACGATCTCCCATCCGCGATCTGCGCGCCTGACTTAGGTCAGCCGATCCCCTCTTATCAACGACTTTGCACAGCGCGCAATCGACGCCGAGGCCATTGCCCTTAGGCCACAAATCCCATTCGTTAATTTGATGCGTTAGCCTATGGTTATGGATTTATTGGATCGGCTGGTGGAAGCCAACATCAATGCCGCCAGCAAACGCGGCGTTTTCGATAATTTAGCCGGCGCCGGACAACCGCAAAATCTCGACGAAGATAACGGGGTGCCGGAGTCACTTCGCGCCGGCTACCGGCTGCTGAAGAATGCCGGGTTTGTGCCGCCGGAAATCCAGACGCGTCGCGAGATCGACTCAATCGACCAACTCCTGAGGGCCGCCACGTCGGATGATGCCGAATCCAGACGCCTTTTCAAACGTCGTCAATGGCTGGAGCTGCGGCTAGCCGAAAGTTCGCGCGGCCGAGCGCTTTTGGCGGATCGCGAATACGGTGCGCAACTTCGCGATCGGCTGACCACCGCGCCACCGGGGACAGCCGACCATTCGTAATAGCAGTCGAACTCGCCGCCTTGGCCGACGTCATCGGGCGCGAGTGTTATGCCGATCTGCTTCCAACCGGCCAGATCAACTTGATGCGGGCCGATGGTAACGACTTGACGTGGTTGGCGACCGAACAACAGGCCGGAACGGTTTTCTGGCCCACATGCGCTTGGTACACGTCGGCACCTGCGGCTCGGAGCTGGGCCGGTATCTATTTGCACAGACTGTGGTCGACACGTATCCACTCAGGCGCAGGGCCCCTCAGACTGCGCGTCAACTGCGGAAATGCTGGCGCCATTACGGCCTATCGAAGACGGGGCCTGGCCATCGAGGGCCGCAATAACAAACCATTCGGTTAAGGCTGGGTCATGAACAACACCGTCATGGCCATGAATATACTGGCACTAGGCGTCGGCGGCAGCCAGTGATCACGCGAAGCCAGTGTTCGCCTTGCCGTCAAACAGGATGACCTGAATTAGATTTCCGCTGACATAGTATGCGCTGCGCATGACGGCCTGAGTCACTGCGATATCGGCCGCCTCATTCAGCGGGTAGCCCTAGATACCGGCCAAAATCGCCGGCAACATGACCGATTCGGTCTACTTGCCTTGGGCCAATGCCAGCACATTGCGGTTCCAGGCAGCCAACACATCAGCCACGCCCGTACGTCCAGAACAAGCCGGCTCAAAGCAGTGAACACCCCAGTTCAGTCATTGGGCAACTCGAACGCCAGTGTTGTCCCGCCCTAATCTGCCTCGATCCGGCCCAGAGCCCGTTTGGCGCTCACCCGTACCGGGCCGGCGACGCGGTTGATGGTACCGTCGCCGCCGCTACCGCCTTTAAAATGCGAGTTTGCGGTGTGGGCAAGCCCCGCGATGAGTGGTCGCTCAGTAATAATGCCCCGGGCGCATTCAGTGGCTAGACCATTGATGTCGCGCTGCGTCGAACATTCTCCTTTTAAAGCGGCACATTTCACTACACCCATTATCAAGAAATCGACTCTTCCGCTTGAACCGGCCAGAGGCGAACGCAATATAATTGTAATTTTCTATCGTCTCTAGTCATGACAACTCAATCGACGCTGCCACCGATCGCCACGCGGCGCCCAAACTACAGCACCCACCACGGTGTCACGCTCGAGGATCCCTATGCCTGGCTGCGTGATGAAAACTGGCGTGAGGCCATGCAGGACAGTCGCCGTCTGCACCCGCAAATCCGGGAGTATCTTGAAGCCGAAAATGCCTACACCGAAGCCCACGAGGCAAGCCTCAAACCGCTGACCGAGAAACTGGTACGCGAAATGCGCGGCCGCATTCCGGAACGCGAGTCCAGCGTGCCAGTGCCGGACGGGCCGTGGATCTACACCACGCGTTTTCGCGAAGGCGGACAGCATCCGATTTTCTGCCGCGCGCCACGCGCGGACGACGGCCATGAGACCAGCACGCGCGAACAGGTGTTGCTGGATGGCGACGCCGAAGCCGAAGGTCTGGCTTACTTTAGCCTAGGTGGCGTGTCCCATAGCCCGGATCACACCCTTCTGGCTTACGCGATAGATACGCGCGGCGCCGAAGCTTTCGATATCCACGTGCGGCGGATTGAGACCGGCGACGACCTTGAGCCGGCGATCCCGAACACCACCGGGAGCATCGAATGGTCAGCGGCCAGCGATGTGTTGTTTTACGTCACGCTTGATGCCGATCACCGGCCCAACAGGGTTTGGCGTCAAGCAGTGGGCGCCGAACCTGAGACAGCCGTTTGTGTCTTTGAAGAAACCGATCCGGGGTTTTTCGTCGGCTTGGAGACCACCCAGAGCGGTGCTTTCATCCTCATCAATGCACACGACCACGAAACCAGTGAGGTCTGGGTGATCCCGGCCGATGCCCCTAAGACCGCGCCCCGTGTGATTGCACCGCGCCAGACGGGACGCGAGTACGACGTCGAACACGCGGGGGACACCTTCACCATTATCACCAACGCTGACGGAGCCGCCGACTACAAGCTGGTGCAGGCCCCGACCGCCACACCGGGCGCCGAGCACTGGCAGCCGCTTGTCGAACATGAACCGGGGCGATTACTGCTCGATCTGGTCGAGTTCGCGGACTACCGGGTGCGTCTAGAACGTGTCGATGCATTGCCTCGCATCGTCTACACGGATAAACGAACCGATGCTGAGCACACCATCGACTTCGAGGCCGCGGCGTTCAGCCTCGGCATCCAGCCCGGTCTTGAGTTCAAGACAACGAATCTGCGCTTTGTCTATAGCGCCCCTGACACACCGGACGAGACCTATGATTTTGATTTAACAACCGGCCGTCGCACGCTACGCAAACAGCGTGACATTCCTTCAGGATACGACCCCGATAAAGTCCGCGTCTGGCGTATTGAAGCCACGGCCGCCGATGGTGCGCGGATCCCGATTACGATCTCGGCCCATGTCGACACCCCCCTGGACGCCAGCGCCGCCTGTGTGCTTCAGGGTTATGGAGCCTACGGCATTTCCGAGCCTGCGGCATTTTCCAGTCACCGGCTGTCGCTGATCGAGCGCGGTGTTGTTGTGGCCACGGCCCATGTCCGGGGCGGCCGTGAACGCGGCCAAGCCTGGTACGACGCCGGTAAACTGGCGAATAAAACCAACACCTTCGACGACTTTATTACCGTCGCCGAACATCTGGCCGACTCGGGGTTCACCCGGCGCGGCCGTATTGCGGCTTTAGGCGGCAGTGCTGGCGGCATGTTGGTGGGTGCGGTTGTCAACAAACGTCCGGATTTGTTCGGGGCCGCGGTGGCGGACGTTCCGTTCGTGGATGTGCTCAACACCATGCTCGATGAAAGTCTCCCGCTGACGCCGCCCGAATGGCCGGAATGGGGTAACCCGCGTGATGACGCCGAAGCGTTCGAGACTATTCGCGGCTACTGCCCCTACCAGAACGTTTGTGCCCAGGCCTATCCGCCGATTCTGGCGATTGCCGGAGTATCCGATCCGCGCGTCACTTACTGGGAGCCGGCCAAATGGGTGGCCAAACTGCGCGCCTTTAAGACCGATTCCAATCGCCTGTTGCTTAAGACACATATGGGCGCCGGCCACGCCGGCCTGCCAGGGCGTTTCGCCGCTCTCGACGAAGTGGCGCTGATTTACGGGTTTATTCTCACCGAGCTGGGCGTCACTGTAATAGACGAGGCGACCGCTTAGCGCCGGCGCTTGCGTGCCGACAGCGGCTCGAAGATATGCCATTCGATCCGCCATTCGTCGACGCGGGCAATCAACATTGCGGCACTCGGACCACCGTAGGCGCGGTTCTTACCGGCCGCACCAGGATTGATGACGCGCGGCATGTCAGAGGTGTCATCGGCCCGGCGATGACTATGCCCGCAAACCACGAGCCGCGCATCGGGAAATACGCCACGAAGCCGGGCGTGGCGCCGCCGTGACGCCCACCGATGGCCATGGGCAACCCCCAGAATCCCGCCGGGCAAGGCCAGCGTTTCCCGTAGCGGCCAGGGGGTTGATGCCGGCTCAGCGTTACCGGCAATGAACAGCGCGGATTTAGCTTGATCGGCGATCGTTTCGGCCACGCCGGAACCGATATCGCCGACATGAACTACCTGATCCACCGCGTCTATGAGTTTCTCGACCCGTGGATCGAGAAATCCATGGGTATCGGAAACAAGCAGGACCCGCGCGGCATCGGTCACGTGGGCTAAAGCATACCGACCTGGAGCTTGGCTGCATCCGTCATCATTTCCATGTTCCAGGGTGGATCGAAGACAAATTCAATATTGATGGTTTCGATGGTAGGAATCATCGCAATCTTGCTACGGACGTCGTCGACCAGAATATCGCCCATGCCACAGCCCGGTGCAGTCAGCGTCATGTCGATGTCGACCTTACGCGCGCTGGGGTCGCTATGATCGAAATCGCAGCGGTAAATAAGTCCCAGATCCACCACATTGATGGGAATCTCCGGATCGTACACGGTCCGCATCTGTTCCCAGGCCAGCGCCTCGACATCGTCGTTGCCCGCGCCTTCGGGCAACGTCAGCGGCTCGGGCTCGGGTTGACCAATCGCATCGGCGTCACTGCCCGCAACGCGGATCAGGTTCCCCGCGATATATACCGTGAACGATCCGCCCAGTGCCTGGGTGATGTTGCCTTGGGTGCCAACGGGGATTTCGACCGTATCGCCGGCCGGGATCAGAACGGCTTCACAGTCACGGTTGAATGTAACGGCTTCGTTGGACGGCATCTGCATCGCAATTGACCTGTCGACATTAATAAGGTTTATTTTACCAACTAATCACAACCCGACGAGTTTGAAACCATGGTCCGTGCACTTTTACTGGTCGCCCACGGCAGCCGCATGACCCGCTCCAACGACGAGATCCGGGCCATGACCGAGCGCGTGCGCGAGTTCAGCTCCGACGGCTACACCCTGATCGACTGCGCGTTTCTGGAACTCGCCGACCCGTCGATCGGCGACGGCATCGAGCGACTCATCCAGCAAGGCGCTGATCGGGTGGCGGTACTGCCTTATTTTCTGGCTGCCGGCCGCCACGTCGCCGAAGACATCCCGGCCGAGGTCAATACCAAGATCGCCGAGCACCCTTCGGTCGCGATCGAGCTCTTGCCGTATATAGGCACCGCCGAGGCCATGCCTCAACTGCTGGCCGATATGATCCCCTCGCCGGACTCCGAGCCGGCCGCATGAAGGGCACCGCTTCAGAAACCTTACCCCTAGGCAGCGTCTCAAGCGTCCGCGCGGCCGCTATTTGCGCCTTTGGGGTGGCGCTGGCGTCCGTCACCGGTTCGTTGTTTCCGCCCGGCCAGTGGTATGCCCAGCTCAATCAACCACTGGGCACACCGCCCGACATCGCCTTTCCCATTGCCTGGACACTGCTGTATATCGCCATGGCTGTGGCCGCCTGGCTGGTCTGGCGCAGCGTTGGCTTTGGCAAGGCGTTGAAACTATTCACGCTTCAGCTCGTGTTGAATGCAGCCTGGACACCGATTTCGTTCGGTGCCCATCTGCTTGTCGGTTCGGTGGTCTTGATAATCGCGATCTGGCTGGCGCTTGCCGCTACCATCGTCGAGTTCTGGTTCGCTAACCGAGTCGCCAGCCTGCTGCTCTGGCCCTATCTCGCCTGGTCCACGTACGCGGCCTATCTGGCAATCGGCCTGGCGCTTTTGAATTGACTGATTCCACCAGGCGCGATTTCGCCGCGCGGTACGGGCCTTGGGCCCTGGTTACCGGTGCCTCATCCGGTATCGGTGCCGAATTCGCACGCCAGATCGCCGGACGCGGCGTCAACGTAGTGCTGATTGCGCGCCGCACCGAGCGCCTGACAACCCTGGCGAACGAGATCCAGAACCGCCACGGCGTCGACACACAGGTCATTGATATCGACCTGACCTTGGATGGCGCCGACACCCGTGTAGCTGGGGGCGTTGGCGAACGTGAGATTGGCCTGCTCGTGAACAACGCGGGGTTGGGCCGATCCGGGCGCTTTATTGACCAACGCGCCAATGACCACGCGCGCATGCTGGATTTAAACTGCCGCGCGCCGCTATTGCTGGCGCACTGGCTCGCCCCCCCCATGGCCAGACGCGGCCACGGCGGGATCATCTTTACCAGTTCGCTGTCCGGATTGATGGCCACGGCGCAGCTCGCCCACTACAGTGCTACCAAAGCCTGGGATCACTTCATGGCCCAGACCCTCCACGCTGAGCTGCGCCATGAAGGTGTCGACGTGTTGTCCGTCTGCCCCGGCCCGACCGACACCGAGTTCTTCGGCGACGGCGAATTCCAGCCCAGCCGTTGGCCGAAAGCAGCACGTCAGCAGATGTCGCGGCCGTCGGATGTCGCTCAGGCTGCGCTTGACGGGCTTGGCCGCACGTCGGTCGTGGTACCCGGTGTGTCGAACAAAATCATAGCCGCCGCACGGCGGCTGATCCCGGAGCGATACATCGCGCGTCTCACCGACCGCGCCATGCGACGAGTCATGCGGGTAAGAAGCGGACCATGAGGCATCTTGCCAACAAGACCGCAATAATTACCGGCGCTTCCCGCGGCATTGGACTCGCCATTGCCAAACGTATCGCTGTCAACGGCGCCAATGTCGCCGTGCTAGCCAAAACTGACCAGCCCAATCCAAAGCTACCCGGTACGGTCCATACTGCTGCTAAGGCAGTTGAAGATGCCGGGGGCCAAGGTTTGGGGGTAGTCTGCGACATACGCAACGAGGACCAGGTGGACGCGGCCGTGGCACGCGTTGTGGATCAGTTTGGCGGCATCGACATATTGGTGAACAACGCCAGCGCTATTTCACTAACCGACACCGAAAATACGCCGATCAAGCGTTTCGACTTGATGCATTCGATCAATCAGCGCGGCACGTTTTTGATGAGTCAGAAATGCGTTGGGCATCTGAAACAAGCGAACAACCCACATGTACTGACCATGGCCCCGCCGCTGGATTTACAGCCCGAATGGTTCGCCCCCCATGTGGCCTACAGCATGGCGAAATATGGCATGAGTCTTTGCGTTTTGGGCATGGCCGCCGAATTCGCGGATGCCGGCATCGCGTTCAACGCGCTCTGGCCACGTACCGGCATTGCCACCGCGGCCATCGATCTGATCGGGGGGGAACAAATGCGCAAGGCCTGCCGAAAACCGGAGATCGTGGCCGATGCGGCCTACGAAATCTTCACCCGGGACGCCAGAGCGTTCAGCGGCCATTTTTGTATCGACGACCATATTTTGTTCGATGCTGGGGTCCGCGACTTCGAGGCCTACGCCGTAGAACCGGGCGCAGACCTCTGGCGTGATCTCTTCGTGCCCGACAACGATACCGCGCTGCCGGGTTCAGTGTGATTTATACTGAAAGATTGGACATTGCCAACCAAACGAACAGAGGGTCATGACAATGCAAACCGCGCAGTTCGTCCATCGGGCGGGCAAGACCTACTTCCAGACCGACAGCTTCGAAAAACTGGTGTTGGAAGGTACCTTGACACCCACCAGCGCGACAGCCGATCAAAATGTCACGGTCCATGTGGAATCGATGTGGCTGGACGAGCCGATGGATATCGAGATCCCGCACGAGGCATTGGCCGACCGTCATTCATTTTCCAAATACGTCGGCGAAAACACCCAATTAATGATCAGGTTTCTAGGCAGCCGTAGCCAATTCGAGGCATTTGTGGCCGAAGAACTCGGCATTCTCTAGGCTCTGAGGCACACATCAAGGGTCCGTGTTTAGTTGACTTCACGTGACTACATTACCCGTATCGGCTGGCAAAAGCTGGCCGATGAGCTGGATTATCTGTGGCGTGAAAAGCGTCCACACGTCGTGCGCGAACTTTCGGCTGCCGCCGCCGAGGGCGATCGATCTGAAAACGCCGAATATATCTACCGCAAGAAGGAATTGCGCGAAATCGACAGCCGGGTACGCTATCTGCGCCGTCGGCTCGATACTCTCACTGTCGTCGATCCGGGCCATTGTTCAAGGGATCGAGTTTATTTCGGTGCGACCGTCGACGTCATTGATGACAACGACACGCCCCGTCGCTATCGAATTGTGGGGTCTGACGAAACCGATCCGGCAACGGGCGCCATCAGTATGCATTCGCCAGTCGCGCGCGCCTTACTTGGCCGTTCCGTGGGCGATGACGTCGTGGTCGACGTACCGGGGGAACGCCGCGAATTCCTGATTGACAACGTGGCTTACGACGAAGACCTCTGATGTGTGGTTTTTGCCCGGCCACTCTTATTTATGTGGACGGTCGCGGTCATGCCAACGCTCAGCCGACCGACTTTTTTCGGATGATCAAAGACGATCTTGACCGGAATACGCTGGGCTAAGCGCACCCATTGAAACTTGGGCGCCACGTTCGGCAAGTTGCGCTCGCCCTTAGCGTTGTTGGCTACCGCGATGCCGTAGGCAATATTACTGACGTGGCCTTTAAACCGGCCGCTGCGCGCCATCAGTTTGATGGTCGCCGGATCGCCTATCGACAGATGGGCGAGCTTGGTCTCCTCGAAGTAAGCGGTCACATGAAATGATCGCGCTTGCACGATGGTGATCGAGCGACCCCCTTTTTTTACATAATCACCGGGGCTCAGCAATAAATGCGTAACGTAGCCACTAATCGGTGAACGCACTGTAGCCCACGCCAGATTTTGTCTGGCCTGGGCCAAGTGAGCCTTTGCGGTCTGTATGGAGGCCCGGGCTGTACTCACCTTGGAACGCGCCAACTGCACTTTCTGTGTGGATACAGCCCCTTTGGGCAAATGCGCCAGACGATTAGCGTGTTTCTGATCGTAGGCCGCTTGTGCCTTGGCCTTGGCCAACTGCGCCTTGCGTTCGGCCACGGCATGCTTGAAACGCGTTGGGTCGATCTTGAACAACAGATGCCCCTTGTGAACATAGCTATTGTTACTCACGGCTACGTTCTGCACCTCGCCCCCCACATTGGGTGCCACGTTCACTACATTGGCCTGAACCCGCGCATCGCGTGTCCACGGCGCATAGACATAGTGCTGCCAAGCTAACCAGGCTGCCCAGCCGGAGACCGACACGATTACCAAGGTGGCTAGCACACGGCTGAAGCGGAGTATCAGCTTTTGGATTGTTCGGGTCATCAGTCCGCCATGTAGGGAAGCGTCACAGATTGCGGCTTCGACACAACGACCTCTACGGGACCAGCCATAACACGAAAAGCGATGCGATCAGTGTATAAACGGCCGCGCCGGCAAGAGCCGGATGCCAGAAAAAGCGATACACCCCGACACCAGCGAACAGGCAGCGAATCACGAAATAGACGATCCCCGCGCCGCCTAAACAGACGAGCAACACCGGGAGATACACGCCGCTGATTTGAATTTGTTCAAGTTGCATGCGCTCGTTCCGTTTCGATGTCTGCCGATGAAATGTTCATGTCGTCGCGGGTATCGGCATAGTCGGCAAGCGCACAAGCCAGCAAGGCGGCCCCAACGGCTGCGCGTATACCGTAGAGACGGCGGCGATAGCGCCGGAAAACCAATGCCTCAGCAAGTAGCGTATCAGCCAATGTGTCGATATCGGCACGGACTTGCTTGATGTCGGTGGGTGATGGATAACCGTGCTCGAACAGACGTTCCAGTTCCACCAGCGTGTTATGGACAAATTGTCGCGAGTGCTGACAAAAACACGCACGCTTCGCGAACAGATCAAGCGTGCGGGCTTCCACACCAATATTGGCAGCCGCGAAGGCAGCTTGGCGCGCGTCCGAATGAATCGCGCCTCGGTCGGCCGCAATCGGCAGTTGCTGAATCCGGTCGTAGACCCGAGTTTCAAAATGTTCGCGCCGCTCGCTGAACCCATGGGCCAATTCTCGGAGAATCATGGCCGTACGCTCGCGCAGCAATTGGCGGGGCGAAACCGGCAGCACAATCGTGAATGCCGCAAGGGCCAGCAATACCGCCAGGCAAGCCCCCATGAACGCCTCGGCAAAACTGGTAAATGTCTGCAACTCGCCGTTCGCGGGATGCACCAGCAGTGCAAAAATGACCAGCGCAACCCGGCCGATCAACGCATACGATGGTGTGGCCATTGCCAGAGCCCCCACGAAAACCACCGGCAGAACAATCAACATGAGGGTTGCGAAGCCGGTCGCTAATGGCAGCAGTAAAAAATTCACTATAAAAGCAACGCCCCCCGCAATACACGTCGCGATGCCGAAACCGCGCGCTCCAGCTACCGGATTATCGCCCAGCGCGAAAAGTGTCGTCAGCACGGAAAGCAAGACCATAGTGGCCGCCAGGGCCGGATCGGGGTGAGTCGACCAGATCAACGCGCCCACCGCCATCGCCACAACGGCTCGAATCGTGGTTCGAATACTGCCGCGCAGATCGATCGGTCTGTCGAATTCCGACCGACGAGATCGCGTGTGGCCACCGCCGCGCTCATTCAGCAGGATGTCGTGTTTGACGATGGCCGCGCGCATCCGGTTGGCCAAGTCCAGTGTCCGAATGACAATCACCCAGTCGCCTATGGAACGTGGCTGTTGCCCGGTCTCGCGAACCGATAACCGGACACGTCTATAAGCCTGATCAAACGCAGATTTGCTTTCAAGCGTATTGTTCGGGTCGTTTTGGACGTGCGCGGCGGCTTTTGCCAATTCGGCCAGCGGACGCCGATTGACCGAGGTGTCACTCCGCGCAATATATGTCTCTAGAGAAGCAATGCTGCTCACTAGCGACAGCAACTCGTAATTCAGCCGCCGTGCCAGACGGTCGAATTGATTAAAACCGGGGGCATCATAACGTGCATAGCGCCGTGTATGCTCCAGTGAAATAGTTTTAGCCACCAATTCGAACCAGCTCGTTGTCTCGACACGCCCGCTTTGAGTGCGGTCATGGGTTTCGGCCTCGATATCGCTTGCAGTCGCTGCGCTTCGCGCGCGTTCGGCCAGATAACCGCCGAGAGCCTGCATCGCTTCGATCCGACCGCGCAGATATTTACGTGCCGTGGTAGCCGGCGCCAGCAATACACTGACCGTCGCCGCCACGACAGCCGCCAGCGCAGTCTCGGCCGTTCGCGCGACAGCGACATGAAAGACGGTGTTGGGGTCGGCCATGGCGCGTACCGCGACGATGGTCGTGACGTATCCTGCCAACACAAAGCCATACGACATGTTGTTTCGAAACAGGCTCGCCATGAACACCATGGCCCCTACCCAGACGATCAACGCGATAGAAAAAAGCATGTAGCTCTGCGCGAACAAAGCGATCAGGACGATCGACGTAACGCCGGCTACCGCGGTACCGAGTAGACGGGCTACACCCCGTACCACAAGGAAACCGGGCATCGGCTGGATAAGAATAGCCAGATTGATAAACGCCCAGTACGCGTTGTCCAGCCGTAGCCAGAACGCCAGATACAACGCGATCGCTACCGAAATACACGTTCGCAAGGCAAACGACAGATTTTCGGCGCTGGGGGCCAGAAGCCACTGTAGTCGCGACATGGGGGCCAACTCAGATTATTTAGGCCGCTGTCCCACTCTTTCGATGACAGCGGCTTGAGACAGTCAACTGACAAAGCAACAAAGCCGCAATTTTTGACCATCAGTGACCGACAGCCCAAGTGTGCGGCCAAGCTGTCTGTTAGCAAGCGCGCAAACAACCATGACATTGAACAACAAATCAGGCCGCAGGCGCGGGTTTTATGTCGCCGCGCTGTGGCTGCTGTGCCCGAATTAACCCCGACGAGGCGCGGCAGCCGGCCGATTCACGGCAATGCTAGTCTGCTGTCCGTCACCGGCGTCATCGCCGGACTCGCCCGTGTGGCCGTAGACGCGGGCGCCGTCCGCGATCACGGGTCGCACAGGACAGGCATCCTGTGCATGCGCACTGAACGCGTGGCCGTCTAAGGTGTTACAGCGCTTAAGGCTGAAAACCCTGCCAGTTGAATGACTGCCGAGACTAGGCGTTGCCTTTGCCGACGGCCAGGCTGGAACGGATTCTTAAGTCAGATCATCGCTAGCACGATTCCGACCGGGCCGTGCGCGCTATTGGTCTAGCTTCAATCGGCTGAAGCATGAGCGGTGTGCTCGGCCCGTTGATTTACGGCGCGACATCCTCGTAACCAAGGTAAGTGATGTGTCGCCCCGAAAATCGCAACGGGAGCCGTACTGCTCGGGGCCGACTTCATGGGCACGAGTCGTTATTTTGGGGCGATTTTGCAAATCAAACAACACCTTAACGCCGGAGTTGTTCGCTAGAAATTTTATCCATCCCCCTTCAGACACCGCCGTCCACGTCGAGTAGAGCGCCGGTCGTGAATGGTGCCTCAAGCAGATAAAGGATGGCCTCAGCAACATCGTTCGGCCGACCGACACGCCCCAGGGGGATTTTGGCCGGCGCTTGGTCGGGCTTGTCCGGCTGGCCACCGCTGGCGTGTATTTCGGTGTCGATCACCCCCGGTCGAACCGCATTCACGCGAATACCGGATGGCGCAAGTTCACGCGCCAGACCTTCAGTGAGGGTGTCGATTGCACCCTTGGATGCACCGTAGTCAACGTAGGTATCGGCGCCTCCCCTGCCAGCGGCGTGGCTGGCACCCGACGACACGTTGACGATCGAACCGCCAGCGCGGGCATCGGTACTCATGTGCGTGATCGCTTCGCGGGCGCACAACATTGGGCCGACCACGTTGACGGTCATCATTCGCATCATGCGCTCGGCCGAGATGTCTTTTAGCGGGGATGGGACATCGACGATGCCGGCGTTGTTGACCAGCCCGTCCAGACGCTCAAACCTATCGAACACGGCTTGAAACAGGCCTGCCACGTCCGACTCAATCGACGCGTCAGCCTGAACAGCGAGCCCACGGCGACCGCTGGCTTCGACACGTGACACGACCTCATCAGCCGCCTGACGATTGCTGCGATAATTCACGACTACGTCAAAACCGCGTTCGGCGGCCAGCGCGCAAGTCGCGGCTCCGATACCGCGGCTGCCGCCAGTTACGATCAGTACAGGTGTGGTCATGATGCAACCTCGTGGCATTGGCTATGATTAATGTGCTGAAGGGATATTTTTTTGAGATCCCTTTCACTTTCACTCTTGAAATGCAACACCGTACGAGAAGTCATGTATGGCATGGAAGCGATGTATAGCCAACTTGGCCGTGAAGAACGTTACTTCATCTAGGTCGGCTTGGGTCAAATCGTGAGCTTGCGGGCGATGTCATATGAACTCCGGGGACGCCGAGCCCTCGTCAGTCGCGAGTTGACGCGTAATAGTTGGTGCACTCCGCGGCATTCGCCTTGACGACAGGTCCGACTGCCGATAGCGAGCGAGTATCGCGCCCCGACCGCTCGGCGATAAGCGCGGCGCTTAGCGCCTATGCCGCGACATACCCACAGGCTGACCAAGAGCACTTGGCTTTGGGAGCGCAACGTTCAGCTACCGCGCGCCAGTCACGCCCCCGAACAGGTCGTGGCTATTCTGGCGCGTAAGGCTCCGGATGCGCCCCAAGCAAAGATCTCGCACGAAACGATCGACACCGCGTTGTACGCGTCGGCCCGCGGTACATTACGTCACGAGTTGATCGACTTTCTTCGCAAATGCCCCAAGCGCAGGGACCGCGCTCGCGCGAAACCCGAGCGACGTGGTCAAGTCCCCAACCAGCCATCGATCCAGATGCGGCCGTCCGAAGTCGACCAGCGCGTGATCCCGGGCCTGGGAAGGGACCTTGTTGAAGGGCGCGTACCCCGCCTCAGCGGTCAATACGCGGATCAAGCGCACAACGTTGTTCGTGAGCTTGGCGCAAATCAATGCCAAGCACGCCGCCGAGGCCATAACCGGTTTTCAACCGTGTTGGACCACATCGACAGTCAACAACTCCGGAGCCTGACTTACGGTCAAAGCTCGGAAATGGCGCAGAACGAGACGCTGGCGCCATACCGGACTCGACGTGCATTTCGCCGATTCACACAGGACGTGGCAGCGCGGATGCGATGAAAACACCAACAGCCAGATACGGACAGTACCTGCCGAAAGGCGCGAATTTGTCGACCTACACACTACGAACTCGACGCCATCGCATGGCGACAAATACCCAACCCCACAAGTCACTCGGCTAGAAACTATCCTGCCGCGTTGTTCATATCAAATGAATCCGATATGAAAGTCCACTATGCAAAATTTATTGAATCTGATCCCTGAAACCAGCTTTTTAAATAAATTGCTTTGTTATTAAATAATATAAACTAATTGATGCGGCAGATTAATCGGCATGTTTGCATTGGAAAGCCCTGAATCGGACATGTGTTTCGCGCTGATACGCAGCCTGAGACAGGCTGGCTGCTCTTGGTGCAGTGTGCCGGAACTCGCGCCGTCACTCCGTGTCTTCTTGGCTGCGTAACGGGGCGCAGCACAAAGCCACATGCTGGTTCAACTCGGTCGGGTACATCGTCAGAAAATTGGGTCTAGCAGTGTTGCGCGCAGATGACCCGATTCCATCATTCGGCTTTTGAATAACCAAACACCGGATCGAGCCGTTCAGCGATCAATTGGTCCACCCACGCGGCCTGTTCCGGTTCCAGATCGGTTCTGAATCCGCCAACCCGCGCCCGACGGACTTTCACGGTATCCGGATCACCACGTTTTTTCTGGCGCAGGCCGGAGTTTTTGAAATAGCGCTCGGACTCGAGTTTTCGCAGATTGTCGACACCGGCAAATTCCACGGCCTCGGCAATCCGAGTGTCGTCTACATCTTCGCCCAGATGGTTCATGACTTGTCGCAAGGTCTCGATTGGTCTGGAGCGCAAGTCTTCATAGCGCACGATCAGCCCATTCGCGTGCGCCCGGATACGCGCAGCCCATCGGTTGTGATAGTTGATAAGTGCTGGGAGCCCGATCTCTTCGTTTGCGAGAAACGCTGCGCGCGTGATCGACCGATAGTCAATCGGTTCATTCATCTCGGCCAGGATCAACTCGCGTTTTCGCGGCGTGATGCGCCGGGTGAACTGGTGATACCACGATACCGCGATATCGCCGGGATGACGCGCCATCAGCATGAGAGCGCGCGGCTGTTGATCGGCGATCAGATTGTCCAGCGTATCGGCCACGGCCGACTCGTAGCTATAGTGGCCATTGCTGAATACAAAACGCGGTAGCCGCCCATCCAGGCGTGCAAATTCGTCGGACTTGACCACTCGACGTGTGCCCAGACCATAGTGTTGCTGATAGACGCGGAAAATCATGGCGCGCAGCCAAGTACCACCGCATTTCGGATGCACGGCGGTCACCACGTCGGCGCGGCGGGTAAGTGCAGCGTAGTGGCCGGCCAGCAATCGCCGCCTCAAGGGCACCCGCATCGACGCCGGTAGGACTGCTGTAGCAGCCACTATACTGCCACGCCGGTAGCGATCGGGTAACATGCTCATAGGCTTGCCTGTGGGGAGGCCCACATGCCCGGCAAGATTATCGACTCCGCCAGTCGCGGATGAGTTGTCGCAGGCTCACCGCCGGCGAGAGCGGATTCCATTGCGCGCGTAGGCGTTGTTGATTGACCGCATCGAGCTCGGCCAGGACCGGGGCCAGATCATGTACCGCCGAATTCAGACGCCTCCATTCGGCGCGAAAATCCGCGTCGAGGCGGCGTTCGTCGTCCGCCACGGCATCGAGCATGGCATAGCCTTCGGCCACCCAGCGATTGACCGCTGGATCGGCCGTAAGATCGTCGCGGGTAAACTGCGACCGGGGTCGATCAGGCTGAACGAAGCCTTGTTCGTATTCCGCAATAGCCGCTGATTCGGCATCGCCTAAAGGTAACGCCAGATCACGGGCCACGCGTTGCAGTTGCGATGCCGGGTTGCGGATCAAGCGGTCAAAGTCGACAACCGACACAGGCGCACCAATTACTCGGTCGAAATACGGCACAACGTTGACAAGCCATTCGAGATCACTCCATGCCTGATGCCCGCGTTCGGGGTTCAGACGGGCACGCGAGCGAGCCACGCTAAGCGGATTGCGTAGCGCCACGACGTAACGCACATCGAACTGCATCCGGGCCAGCAGATCTTGCCAGAACGGCAACGTTCGCAGCGTTCGGCCGTACTTGAATCCCCAAAGACGCGCCGCGCCGAAGCGTTTGCTCAGGATTTGGGCCCCGTCGGCCGCCAACTTTTGAATATCCGAGCGCTGCCAAACCTCATCGCCGAGCAGGCTCAGGCTGTGGCCCCGGATACCGAGCGCGCGCTTGAGTTTCTGGGCGATGGCCAATACGTCGCGGTCCTCGAAAAATCCAGTGGGATTTTTGCCGCCAGCTGCGCGTTGTTTGTCACCCAGGTCGACGCCCAGCGCTGTGAGTCCACGTGTCAGGGCGCTGGTGCCGCTGCGACCGGCACCCAGCACAACCACCGCCGTGGCCTGATTTGCTCCCGACGCTTGACTATAGGACGCCCGTGGTTCATGTGTCACGCCGGGCTTCGCCTTTCAGCTTGCCGGCGAAAGTCCGCAGGCCGGCTCGCAGCCGGTCGTTGATCACCACGATGAACACCTTGCGATAGCGGCCTTCAGGGCAGTTGATCTCGCGTACGCCGTGCCATGACCGCTCCTGACGCTGGAACAATAAGCTGTAATTACCGATGCTCTCACCCGCGTAGGCGCGGTCGAAATCTTCGAATTTCGGGGCCGATTTGCGCGGAAACCGGCCGCCGTCATCCAAAATGACTGTGTCTCCGCCCCACTCCGGTTGCCAGGTCTCGGGCGAACTCAGATAGAAAATGTGCGAGCCAAGCTTGCGCGTGGCGTCACAGTGCGGGGATACCGAGGCACCATTGGGCGCGTAGTGCCAGTGGAAGTTGAATTTGAACCGGCCGCGGCCAAACATGCGCTTGATGAATTCGTAATAGGCATCGCTTTTGAGTTCGGCAACGAAGTCGTGCCACGGTTGGGCAACATCAAGGGCTTCGTTGTATTCAAGTGCATAGCGATCGTGAGGCTGCTGCCCATGCGAGCGCTTTTTACCAAAACTCGGCGTCATCTGATCGACACGCGGCAGGTTATTCATCAAACGCTCATATCCGGCCTCCGTCAGCAAGCCCGCCGGATTCATCCAGGGAAATGGATGCGTCTGCTGGAATTCAGTTTCACTAAGCTCCGCGAGACGGTCATAATCCAGATACTGCATAGTCATCTCTAGTGATTTGTTTTCCGGTCTAATTTGGCCGTTTAGCGCGACTGCACCAGCGCCCGGACACGCGCTGCAGTGTGTCCCAAGTCGTCAGGCGGCGCCAGCGGCGGATCATGATCAACCAGTCCGCGCGCAAAAAGACCGGCATGAAAGGCATCAAAGTCGCGTTTGGGCTTGCGCCAACCGGTCTTGATAAGCCATTGACCCAAGCGGCCGGCTGACCGTTGCCTGCGGTCGCTGTCAGTAAGCGAGCGATCGAATATCGAAACCGGTCGCCCCATCTGGCAGGCTTCAGCCGGCATGGATGCACTATCGGGTGTCACCACAAACTTGTCTGCGAGCGCCAGTATGCCAAGATACGGATTGTTCGGATCATCAGGTTGCCAATTATAGCAGTAGGCCGGTGCCCTTATTGTCTCCCAGAGGGCGCGAGCGGCCTTAACCGGCGTTCGTCGGCTAGTGGATACTAGCAGGCTGCCGCCCGCGTTGAGCGCCTGGTCATTGATGGCCTTGCCAAGACGTACGGCGGTGCGTGGCGTCAGTCGATAACTGGAGCTGTTACCGCCCACAAGAACTCCGATCCGCGGTCGGGGCAGCGGCTCGAGCGTCTCGGCCCAGCGCTGCCGCGCTGCTTCGATCTCAGCGGGATCGGGGCGATTTAACGGCAGGGTATTAAGTAACACGTTGGAGGCCTCCGGCAAGCGATACTGCGGCAGGGTGACCACCAGATCGAAATACTCGAAACGCGCTTGGGTATGCAACAGGTGCACCAAACGTGTACGGCCACCCGACGCCTGTTTGATCCAGCGGGCTACCGGTGCGGCCCGGCGCGAAGCCGCGATCACCAGATCGGGCCAGGGAGGCTCGATCGGATCGGAGTGTCGAGTGTCAACCGATATGAGCGACGGCCCGAGAACCGGATTGGGCAGTCGGTTAAACCAGTTATAAACAAGCGTTTTGGCTTCGTATGGCCAACCGAGCGCACGCGCCAACGCATGCATCTGGGCATTTCCGCCGGCACCGTACCCCAGCAACACCCAAACGCGCGGCCCCTGGCCAAAACTCTCAGTCATTCCCGGTGGCCCGGAGGGCCGGCGTTTTATGATCGAATCCCGGGGCTGTTAACAGCGTTTTGATCCGGTCGGCCAGCCACTCTGTTTCGTGCCAGGCTGGCGGTCGCCACATAACCAGTTGCGTATCCAAAAACCGAGCCACCCCGGCCTCGATCAAGGCATTGTGGAGTTCCGGCGTGTTGCGACGGGGTAACAGCCAGCGCCGCTCGACGATGCGCGCGCAAAGATATTGCAGGCCCTGTTGTGGCCGCTTTGAGCCCCGGGCGTTGTAGCGATTGGTGTTGGCCTGGTGCACCACCCAATCGGCCAGACGCCGCCGCAGGCCCGCTCGGCCCAGAGGTAGCGGTGCGATATACACCGGCTTGCCAGTGGCAATCGCCTCGGCGAGCATGGATTCACTCTCGCCGGTCACCACCAGAATATCCGCGCCTGCCAGATAGCCCAGATACGGATTCTCTTGACGGCTCGTATCGTTCCAGGCGACGAATTGTGTCTCCGGTGCCACACTTTGTTGCAGGGCGGTAGCAGCGGCGCTTGGGGTTCGCCGACTGGTGAGTACGGCCAGACTGGCGTTTGCCGCATCGGCCTGACTCTGCAATTGGGTGCCCAGTGATCGGGCCGTTTCGGCGTTGAGTGCGTGGACGGCGCTGTTGCCGCCAACCAGAAAAGCGACATTCGGGCCACTCGTCTCTGCATAGCGATCGGGCCAGCGTTCACGCGCTTCGGCTAGGCGCGCATCGAGCGCCTTGCAAGGCGGCAGGATAGTTTCGATCTGGCGTGGATGCGGCGGCAGGTTGAAATGGCGGCACACCACGGCCAAGTCTTCGGTTTCGCCTGTACGGCCGCTCCGGCGCCCAAGCAGGATAAGCCGAGTCGCGCCCCGGCTGCGGCGCTGGACCCAGCGTGCCACCAGGGCCGACGCCCAACCAGAGGCAATCACGACGTCCGGCCAGGAAGCGGTGAGTTCTTGCAACGCCCCGTGCGCGCCAAGTCGAAGCTGGGAAGCGGTCAGCGCGGCCAGTGTCGACGTTGTGGAACGACCAGCAGATTGCCACTCAGTGGGCCATCCGAGGGCATCGGCCAAACCACCGGCCTGGCTGTTGTGGCCAGTCTTGACATGGCGCATCACCCAGACTTCGGGGCGATCCCGCAGCAATCGGCCACCACTCCAATGATAGACCGTATCCGGGCGTAACCGATTATATTGAACCACGACAAGTCGCCAGTGACGATCGGTGAAACGTCGACCGGCCGCCGACAGTTGTTGAAACCACCAGTCGGGATCGGCGGGCGCGCTGCGATCGGCGCGCTCGTCCAGGTGAATACTCACCGCCACGGCGAAGCGGGCACGCCGAAAAAGCTCATCCAATAGCCAAGGCATGTCCAAATCGGGCAGCCCAGCAAGGCTATCGGCCAACACGAGGTCTACGGCGCCATTGACAGCCATGCCGCTTAAATCCGTTGGACGTAGTGCCGTCCATTGCACTTGGGGGCGGCCGAGTGCCGCCGTCAAACCGTCGATCGATTCCAGACCTACGTAGGCGCATTGTTCGACGCCCGAAGCTGCGCGGACGTCGGCGATCAAGGCACGCCAGACCTCGTGTTGCTTCGGGCGGGCCGGTGTTTCAAGCCCATCTGCATGGATAGCGGCAAAATCCGGCGTCGGTCTTGTGGCATCGAATAATTGAAACCCTGCGGCATCAGCCTCGGCTTCAATGCGGTTCCAGATGTCACTGGCGGGGTTGGCGCCGTACACATAATCGCGCGGCTGCGGCCGCCACGGCTGAGTATGGATCGTGGTGTAGTGAATGAGATGCGAATGCTCGGGCTCATATTCGGCATCGCGCGCATTCCATGCACTGTCGAGCGGCCCCCACAACCCGGCGGCGCGCATCTGGGCTTCGAGTTCCCGATTCTTGGTGTGGCGCGCCGTGTCATTGTTCCAGAGCTCGGCCATACGCGCGCAGTCGATGAGCATCACCGACGTATCGTGATCGTTGATCGACAGCACCCCCTTGTCGCCCATGGGCAAATCAAACAACTCGGCCGGATCGCGAAGATAAATCTGATCAGCATCATTATAGATCGCGCGGCCTTGTCGCCCGGCCAGGTCGGGTATGGCAAAACGGTAGTTTGTGAATCCGGTCAACCATAGCCGACGCTCGAAACCAGCGAGATCTTTCATGAGATGGATTTCGTAGCGGCGTGCCGGATCGCGTACGCGTTCGATCGACCAAACAAACGCGCGCTCGGCGCGAAACTGGGCGGACTCGGTGCCGAGATATATCCGAACCGGCGGATTGTTACTGGGGGGGACGCCGGCTTTGGGGTCCAGAGTGATAATAAGCGTCTGATTGATGTTGGCCGCGGGCCGGCGTGCGGCACCACGGCCAAGATAAGCAGAAAGCACGCGTAGTGATCGTATTGCCATACGGGCTCAAGGCCTTGATCCGAGAAAAATATGATACGAAACAACGAGTACGCGAACGAACGACTGCGCCCTTTGCCACCACTGCACTGCTATCTGATACCAAGCTGTTGATATGTTTGCTTGGGCCAGCGTCGCCTGAGACACAGCCATTCACCCGGCCGTGCACGTATCCAGCCTTCAAAAACGTGGTTGATCTGTTGGGTCATGTCGTGAATCCGTTCCTGTTGCGTAGCTTCCGGATTGCGCGCCTTGATGGGCGCCTGAATGACTACACGATAGCGCCCACCGGCCAGGCGTTCGCCCAACACTGGGACCAGATCGATTTGAAAGCGTTCGGCCAGTGATGCCGGGCCGGTATTTGTTGGCGTATCAAGCCCGAAAAACGGTAGATCCGGTGCGCCCTTCAATTTTGTATCGACGGTCATCCCTACCGATTGTCCCCTTTTCAGGGCCCGCATGAACGAAAAAAGCCCGCCCTCGCTAGATATAAGTTGGCTTTGGTAGGCACGCCGCATCTTGTTCAGCCGAGTGTCAACATAGGGATTGCGTTCCGGTGCATAGATGATGGGGATATCAAACCCAAACCGGCGGGCCACCAGCGGTGTAAACTCCCAGGCACTGACGTGCGCCGTGACAAAGACAGTCGGTCGATCTGGACTTGGCTGTTTTGCCCCTGGGGCCAACTCGAAACCAACGCACCCGGCATCCCAGATTTTGTCGAGCTGGGCTAACTCGGCCATCGCTTGTCCCAAATGGCCGAAAGTCCCTCGCACATAGCGTCGCATTTCTGCTGGCGATGCGTCAGGAAACGCCACGCAAAGGTTCTCGTAGACAATTTGGGCGCGACGATTCCAACCCCCCAGCGTGGCAAACGACTTTTCAGCCAGCCAGCGCCCCATGCGCAACGGCAGAAGACGGAACACCCAGAGACCAGCGCCGATTAACGCAGCTTCAAAACGCCAGATGCGGCGTTTGGCCGCGTCTGATAAGTTCAGCCGTTCGGCTGGGACGAAATAGAAATCACTCATCGGCGTCGCAATCACTGGAAGCCAGTGGCGCGTGGGGTGGGGCTAGACCGGACGGGGGCCACCTTTAACCGTTATCCTCGGCAATCGCTTGTCGGTAGCGTTTTTCCCACTCGGCCTGGTTGGCCAATGCGTCCTTGTAATACGCCGTGCGACGGAGCGCCGCGATCATAGTTCGTGAGACCGCACGACCGGCAATTCCCATCGGTCGCTCAATATCAAACAGCAAAATGGCCCGCTCGCTGTCGGTCTCATTCCAGACTTCGTGTTTGTAGGTATCATCAAAGAAAAACATTTCGCCTTCGCGCCAGACACACGGCTTGCCATCGACTTCGATACGACAGCGCTGATCACTGGTTTCGGGAATCCTGAGGCCGAGGTGGCAGCGGACCAGCCCCTTAGTCACCCCGCGGTGACGGGGAATGTGCTTGCCCGGCCCCAGAACCGAGAAGAAAGCGTTGGAGATATTGGGGATAGCGGCAAGTGCGGCCGAAGTTTCAGGACACATTTCAGCACCGAACTCCAGCTGTTTGCCAAAGGCAAACAACATGAATGTCTTCCAGCGATTGTCAGTCGATATCTTGGCCTGATCGGGGCTGATTTCCTGGAAACTGGGTAAGGCATCACGGCGCGCCAGCAACGTGTCCAACTCGGCCTGTATTGTCGGCCATTTGGCACGCAGGTCTTCCGCCCAGGGGAAGTGACTGTTGTCGATCACTGGTTCGTCCGGTATCTTGGATTGACTGGACAGAAAACGCAGGAGCCCGCCGCGAAAGAGTTTTTTGCCCGCTTTTTTGACGACTCGGCGCCGGAAGTTCGATGGCTCAGCGGCTTTGGTTACCATGGCTGCTCTTTTATGGATTCACTGGTTTTGGATTCACTTGACTGTCGCGGGGAACTAACCCGCCATCCGCCTGATGACACGATTGTAAACCGGCGACGGCAGAATCCGTAGAGCCGCTATCAAGATAACGAGTATTGCGGGGAAAGCGGCAACGGTCGCCCGCCTGTCTATTGCGCGTTCAATGCGTGCAGTGGCCTCGTCTAGGGGCATGCGAAACGGTTTACGCCGCGTGCCAGTCTTTGAGCGCCCGCGGGTGTCAACAAACCCAGGTTCGATCAACGTCACGGCAATATGTTCTCTGGCCAGCTCGATCCGCATACTGCCCGCAAGCCGGGCTACACCAGCTTTTGCGGCCGAATAAGCTCCGGCCCGCGGCAACCCCAGACGCGCCGCCAAACTACCGATCGCTACGATATGGCCCTTACCCCGTTCCCGCATGGACGGCAACACCGCCGCGATGCCGTTGGCAAAGCCTTGCAGATTAACCGCAATGATATCGCCAAAAACATCAGCATCGAACTCATCGGCCGCCATGCGCTGGCCACCGCCGGCATTGGCTATGAAGCATTCAACTGGCCCGGCTTCAGCTTCGATTTCGGCCACGGCGGTGGCCATGGCCTGACGATCGGTAACATCCGCCACTTTAGTGATAGCGAAACCACCTGCCTGGCGAACTGCTTCGGCTGTATCGGCCAACGCGTCGGAACGTCGCGCCAGAAGGGCTAGACGGATGTCTCGGCTGGCCAGTCGCAGGGCGAGCGCTCGTCCAATACCCGACGACGCACCGGTGATCAGCGTAACAGCTTGCAGCATCGGTACTGGTAAAAGTCAGCTGGCTTGTGCGAAGTCATCCTGCAACTGGCTAAACACGGCGATGATGTGATTGATTTGGGCTCTTGTATGGGCCGCACTTAGACTGATGCGGATCAGCGTGTGGCCACCGGGTGTTGCCGGCGGCAACATGAGATTTACATATACGCCGTTGTCGAGCAGTGCCTGCCAGCACGCCAGCGCGCGTTTTTGATCGGCGAACATCGCGGCAACTACAGGGCCGGGCGGCGCCCCAAGTTTGAACCCTTGCGAAGTCAGCGCGGCGTGTAGGCGCTCGGCAGACTGCCAAAGCGCGTCACGGCGATCCGGGCGGGACCGAACATCGGCGAGCGCGGCACGCACTGAGGCGATGATCGCCGGCGGTGGGGATGCGGTGAATATATAAGGCCGACTGGTATAACGCAGATAGTCCAGTTCTTCGTGCGGACTCACGCAGAACCCACCAGTCGCCCCCAAGCTCTTGCTGAAGGTCCCCACGATGAAATCGACTTGATGCTGCACACCTTGGCTTTCGGCCACACCGCAGCCCGTTACACCCGCTATGCCCAGTGAGTGGGCTTCATCCACCAAGATGTAGGCGCCGTGTTTCCGCGCCACCGATACTATATCGGTCAAAGGCGCCTGGTCGCCCAGCATGCTGTAAATGCCCTCAACTACAACCAGCGTGCGAGCCACCCTATCGCCGAGCCGCCGGAGCCGTTTATCGAGATCAGACGCATCGTTGTGCCGGAAACACACTACGTCGGCGCCACTCAATTTAGCCCCGTCAAAGATGCTGGCGTGGCAATCGGCATCCAGCATGAGGACATCACCGCCGGTGCAAAGCCCCGACAAGGTCCCGAGATTGGCCTGATAGCCGGTGGAAAACACCATGCCCTTGGCCATTCCGTAGAAATCGGCGAGCTCGGCCTCGATTTGCAGATGCGCGCTGTAGGAGCCGTTGGCCATGCGGGAGCCGGTCGTGCCGGTGCCTTCAAAGCGTGTTGCCATGGCGGCGGCATGAACACAGGCCGGGTCGAAGGTCAGGCCGAGATAGTTGTTGCTACCGGCCAGAATCGTGCGACGCCCTCCGATGATGGCCTCGGTGGCCGACAGTATCCGCTCCATGGGCACGCCCAGCGGATCAACCCCAGCAGCTTCCAGATCGCGACGTTTCTCAGTGATTTTGTCGAATTTATCGAAAAGAGTCATTCAGCCTTGACCTCAAATTCTGGCGTCGATAGCGGCTACGAGTTGCTCGAATGTCTCGACCTCGGGAAGAATATTTTGCGGAATCGACGCATCGAGCGCGTCTTCGAGTTCCATCATGACCTCCATGATCTGCATGGAAGACAGGCCGACGTCATCAACCAAACGCGTGTCGGGTTCGATTACGCGATCGGGCGGTAGATACGGCTGCAATATCTCGCGCAGATGCGCGGCAATGTCGTCACGACGACTCATATCAGGAACCTGTTAAAGCCGAAAAGGTCAATGTCCGCGCAACCGGGCAAAACCCTCGGCAAGATCGACTGCAGGCTGCCAATCGACAGCCCTGCACCAATTAATATTATCGCAGACCCAGTCCGGGTGACGCAGCTCACGGACTTTTCCGGGCGTGAGCATGGGCGCAAAACCCAATCGGCGCCCCAGCCACTGGTTGATCCAGGCACTGCCCGTAAGTAGCGGCGACGGTACGCGCAACCGCCGAATGGGCCCGCGGCGCTTAGTTTCAATGATCCGAATTATGTCCTCCCAACTGTAGCCGTTCGGAGTGCCATCGTGCAGCGTATAGGTACCGCCAACGCGGCCTGCGGTGCGCAGCCAAGCACGTACGGCCGCTGCCAGGTCATCGACATAAAGCAATGACACACGAGATTCCGGATCGACCGGCATTGGCGCGACCCCCCAGGCCATTGCCGCAAACAAAGGGGCTAGCGCCCGATCACCTGGACCATAAACCGGCGGCGGCCGCAAAATGGCCACAACGCGTTCGGTATGATTATGGAACAAAGCTTCCATGGTGGCCTTGCTTTGCGCATAAAAAGACAGGCCAGGTTTTCTCGCAGCCAATGATGAGAGCGCGAGCAGCGGCGTTGACGACCCTGCCATCGCCTGCAGCAAGGTACGGCTGCCGTCAACGTTGGTCGTTTCAAAATCTTTATACCGCGCGCCCTTGACCGCCCCCGCCATATGCACGACGGCATCAACACCTTCAACCAGTGCGGCCAGCGCAAGGGGATCGTCGAGCCCGCCGCGCACGACACCGACGCCTTGCTTCCGGAGCGACGCGGACGCGTCATCACGCCTGCTCAGGGCGCGCACACCGAAACCGGATTCCAGAAGACCGTCAACCACAGCCCGGCCGATAAAACCCGACCCGCCTGTGACCGCCACGATGGAATCGGATCGCTGGGTCACCGATACATAACTGCTGGGATCAATCGCCAGCGGTTATCCGGCATATTGGCTTCGCGCATTGCTGGCAGCCAAGGTTTCCGCTTCTTCAGAGTCGCTGCGAGCGCGTGCCTGGCGCTGCAAGCGGGCGACATAATCACGCCGTGCGCCGCTCCGGGACAGCTTGCCCGACGATGTGCGGGGCAATGTGTGGGGCGCCACGGCCTCGACTAGGCATTCGATACCATATTCCCGGCGCACCAAACCTTCCAGCCGGCGGGTCAATTCATTACGGGCACCGGTTTCACGCAGTCGACACTGAATGACCAGCACAGCGGCATCGCGGCCGGTCATCGACGGTGCCGCGAATGCCAGCGCGTCACCTGGACGTAATTCATCCTGGGATTCGGCCAACCATTCGAGGTCTTGAGGCCAGATATTGCGCCCATTGACGATAATCAGATCCTTGGCACGGCCCGTGATCACGACTCGACGGCCAATGCGATATCCGAGATCCCCCGTGTCCAACCAATTATCCGAAGACAGCGAGGCCTTGGAAGCATCCGGGTCATTGAAATACCCCGACATCACACTCGGACCGCGAACGAAGATATGGCCGATCTCACGGTCACCGAGCGGCGACCCGCTGTCATCGCGGATTTCGAACTCATACTCCGGCAGCACATCGCCACAGTCCACGAACTCCGTGGTGCGATTCGCATCGTGGCCTGTCACGGGTACAGCGCGGTGGTCGTTTGCCACGGTTTCGGCATCTACGGTATCAACCGACAACCCCTCGCCAACTGGTGCAAAACTGATGGCCAACGAACACTCGGCCATGCCATAACAGGCCAAAAATGCCGAATCGTCGAATTTGGCAGGCGCCAACGTCTCAGCGAATCGCTGCAACGACGCAGGCCGAATCGTTTCAGCCCCCGCCCCGGCAATGCGCCAGCACGACAGATCAAAGTCGGTGGCGTTATGGCGAATACGGCGCGCGCAGAGTTCGTAACCAAACGAGGGACTGAACGAAATTGTCGCGCGATTACGCGAGATCAAGCCGAGCCAAAGCCTAGGCCGCATCGCGAAGTGGCGAGTTGCCAGATAGTCTACCGAACGCTGCGAGGTGAGCGCTGCCAACATGCATCCCACCAGGCCCATGTCATGATAAAGCGGCAACCAGGAAGCCAGCCGATCATCTGACCTGATTTGCACGCCGCGCGTCACGATACTGGACAGGTTCTGCATGACCTGGCGTTGTGAAATCACGACGCCGCGCGGGAATTTCGTACTGCCGGAAGTATATTGCAGATAAGCAGTAACGTCCGCGCCATCGCGCCGCTCCAGTGCATCAGCCTTTGGCAACTGGTCGAGGGTTTCAAAAGCCCCGATATAGGCCAGCGACATCTGATCCGCCGCCTGCATCAAAAACGGCATGAACTCTTCGGGCGCCAACGCAATCGAAGCACGGCAGCTATCGAGCAGTCCACGCAACTGAGCCACGTATGCATCGCGGCTGCCCAGCCCCACGGTCACGGGCAGAGGCACCGGCACCAAACCGGCGTACTGACACGCAAAAAAACATTCAGCGAAGCCCGCGACAGTGTCGGCCACAAGTGCAACACGCGCACCGGGCTCAAGCCCCATGGCCTGAAAGCGCCGCGCTGTGGCGACAGAACGCTCGCACAGCTCGGCATACGGCAAACTCGTCTTGAGACCGCCGCGACCGTCGTAAAAATTGAACCCTGTTTCACCGCCAGCGGCGTAGTCGAGTGCTTCGGCCAACGTCACGAAGTCGGCATACCGAAGTGGCAGCCGATGCTGGGTGGGCGTTTGCGTCATATCAGGCAGCCCTGTGTCAACGATACCCCCGATCGCCAAGCATTAAAACATCTGGACGGTATCATGAAATCGTATAAAAAAACTGCAATCTGGACGATAGATCTAAAGCCACGGATCGGATGCGATCCGGCCACGATTACGACATACTCCAGGGGATTATTGGTGCCGTCATATCGTAACGATAGCCTCGTTTTTCGCGCCCAAAACCGAAAAAGTCGACGACAAAACATCGACCCGTGGTTTACGGCAGTTATTTTGGATTTCATTTTACTTTAATCTTGCAAACCATGCACTACACCGGATTCGACCCACGTTATCCTTACCAGCACCCGGGTCGGGCCAATCAGCCTAGCCAGCGTCGATAGACACTATGGGTGAAAAAACGTTCGGACGCCAAGTGCTAGAGTTCGATTTTATGACTCATAATCCACACCTCAAATAGGCATATGAGTGACTCATGAATGACGTCACACTCGAGACAATCGATTTTGCCAACCGGACAGCGCGAAAACAGTTCATCAATGTTCCGTGGCCGCTGTATTCGACAGATCCGGCGTGGCGGCCGCCAATCCGCATGGAGCGCTATTTACATCTAGGGGCCAAAACAAATCCAGCATTCGAACACCTTGATCTGGCGGCTTGGCTGGCTTGGCGGGATGGTCATCCCATCGGGCGCATTACCGCACAGATCGACACGATTCGTGAACGTGTTCAGCCCGATTCGGTCGGCTACTTCGGAATGCTGGAAGCGCCCGACGATCCCGCTGTCTTCAAACTTTTAACGGAGGCCGCCGAATCGTGGCTGGCCAAGCGCGGTGTCGACAAGGTTCAGGGCCCCTTCAATCTGACAATCAACGATGAGTGCGGTTTATTGGTGGATGGTTTCCACACCCCACCTGCCGTAATGATGGGCCACGCCCGGCCGTACTACGCCGAGTACCTTGAACAAGCCGGCTATTACGGGGCCAAGGACTTGCTGGCTTACTGGATTGATCTGAACTTTGAGCATCCAGCGCCAATGCAGCGCCTAGTGTCTCGCTACGCCGACCGCATCCGAGTGCGGTGCATTGACCGCAAGCGTTTTACCGACGAATTCGACCTGCTACGCGACATCTTTAACGATGGATGGGCCAACAACTGGGGGGCAGTCCCGTTCACCCAGGCTGAATTCCGCGATCTCGGCAATACTCTGAAGTACCTAATCGCCGACGATCTGGTGCAAATTGCAGAACTGGACGGTCAACCGGCGGCTTTCATCGTCGGGCTGCCCAACCTCAATGAAGCCGCGCGCGATATCAACGGCAAGCTGCTGCCCACGGGAGCACTGAAACTGATCTGGCGGCTCAAAGTCCGATTCCCGAGCACATCCCGAGTGCCGCTTATGGGTGTCCGGCGCCCGTTTCAGCGCGGCCCACTAGGCGCTGCACTGGCTTTTTCCGTGATTGCCGCGATGCAACAAAGCTTATTGAAGCATGGCGCGACCGGCTGTGAACTCTCCTGGATACTCGACGACAACCGCGGCATGCGGGACATCATCGAAGGCTTGGGCGGCACGGCCTACAAGACGTATCGCATCTACGAAAAACAACTCACCGAGTGATCCTGCACCGGCGTCCATGAGCGACTCATCTGCTGTCACGGCGATTATCCTGGCCGGAGATCGTGGTCCGCATGACCCAGTGGCAGCAGCGACCGGCGCGCCGTGCAAGGCTCTTGCACCGGTTGCCGGACAACGTCTGGTCGAACGTGTCACGCAGGTCTTGTCGCAAGCCCCCTCGATTGATGCGCTGTATCTCGTGGGCCCGACGCGCGCCGTGCTCGACAAGTCGCCTGACGGCTGGGCCAGCATCAAAGCCACCGGCGCAACCTGGATCGAGCCCGGCACATCCCCCGCAACCAGTGCCGCCCAGGCACTCAAGGCAATTCCCGTCGATCAACGAATTCTGCTGACCAGCGTCGACCACGCCCTGCTGCGCGTGGCGTGGGTCGAACAAGTCATAGCCGAAGCCAGCACATTCGACTTCACGGCCGCTGTTGTAGCGCGCGAGGCACTGGCATCAGCCTACCCCGATGCCCGGCCGACCACCATTCGACTCGGGCCTGGGGCCGGTTTTTGTACCGCCAATCTATTCACTGTCCAAGGGAGTAAAGGCCGTGATCTAATCGCCCGATGGCGGCAGTTCGAGGCCGAACGCAAGCATCCGGCACGCTACATGGGGCGACTGCTTGGTCCGGTCGGCACGCTTGCTTATCTGCTCGGACGACTGACATTGAACAGCGCTCGCCAGCGCCTCTCTCAGCGGCTGGGCATGGATCTCGGTATCAGCCTGATCGATGACGCCGAGGCCGCGATCGACGTCGATTCGGCCGCCGATCTTGCTCTGGCTGAGGGTCTGTTGTCGCCAAGCGACTGACCAACTTAGCGGCCCAACCCCGCGATTGCCTGAATCAGGCACACAAACGGGTCTCGCGCGATTTAGCGCGCATACCGAACAATTTGCCCGCCGTCCGCCGGGCCAAACGCGATGCCCCGTGAATGCCAGGCCTCACCGCTTTCGCTAGTAGGCTCTAAAGTATGCTCGGTTAAGAGCGTCCGTAAAACAACCTTGAATTCCATATGGGCGAAAGCAGCCCCAATGCAACGGCGTACGCCGCCTCCAAAGGGGATCAGTTGGTAGGGATCGGCCCGATTGTCTATAAAGCGCTCGGGGCTAAACATATAGGGTTGTTCAAACAACCTTGAGTCAGTGTGCACGAGTGGTATGGAAATCATGATGGTCATACCCCTCGGCAAGCGCCATGGACCGAGCTCGTAACCGTCGACAAGGACCCTCCGGGCGGGCATGGCGATCGTCGGGCGGGTGCGCTGGATTTCCTGTATGAAAGCGTCCAACAATTCGTCCTCGCCAGCATCGACCGCGGCAACAAGCTTATCCATGAACTCGGGATGGCGTCGCAACCGCTCTATCGCCCAGGCTAGAGTCGATGCCGTAGTTTCATGGCCCGCAACTAACAGGGTAGCCAATTCGTCGGCGATTTCGCTGTCGCTCATAAACCTGCCGTCGTCATATTTGGCCCCAATCAGCATGGCCAAAATATCCGCTCGTTGATCAATCGCAGGATCAGCGCGTGCATTTTGAATCAACCGAGTAACAATTGAATCGTACTCAGCCCGCAACCGATTGAATCTCCCCCAAGGGGCATAGCCGAACAGATGCCATTCCGGCATCGGTATAGCCGCTAGCAATGAACCGGCTTTGACCAATCGGGGCAACAAATCACGTAGCGCGTGTAGATCGCGGCCCTCGACGCCGAACACTGTGCGCAGAATGATGTTGAGTGTGATTGTGCTCATCGCCGTCTGGCTGGCGACCGTCTCGCCCTCCGGCCAAGCCGCCATGCCTACACGCGCTTCCTCGGCCATCAAGTCACGATATTCGGCCAAGCGGTTGCCGTGGAAGGCCGGGGTGAGCAGTTTACGTTGACGACGATGCGCCTCACCGGACATTGCGAATAGCGACCCCCCTCCGAGCAAGCGTCCCAGGTTGGGTTCGGGGTTGCCGATCTCATTGGGATCGGCCTTGAACAGCTGGCGGACTTCGTCTGGCTCGCTGACCACCAGGCACTTGCCGAACATCGGAAGTTTGAGCGTAAAGTCACTGCCATAGAGTTTTCGACGCTCTTCGAACGACAGACTTTTGCTGCGATTGAAAGATGAGAGCAAAAACCGTATTAGGTATGGCGTCTTTGGGCCGTTCGGCAAAAGGTAATTTGAATGGCCACATTGAGTGGTTTTAGTTTTGAAATTGTGTGGCATACACCTTAGCCAGATAACACTTATTGTTATTCAGTTTATAAATCATCGGGTGAAAGTGTATATGAAGATTTTTCGCACGTAATATCACCTTCCCTTTGCATATTCACATCCTACCTTGCAAAGGTGACTTGTTTATTAATACTTAGGTTCAATCTAGGAGCCGGGTGCGGCATGCACATTCTTTTTTATAGTAGGATTGCCTTTGTGCCCGACCGGGCTTTGCTGTTTTGAGCTACGCTGCCGTTGCCCTCCGCCAATTCAAATTTTCAGTCACAATATCGATTAGGCGTGGTGGTTAATCCGGCTAGCGGCCGACATCAACGAACACTCGGACGCCACCCGCCGCCGGATGGTGTGCCAATGCAATCGGCCCAAACATTCGAGGAAATCGGTCACGCGCTAGAAATACTCGCTGATGACGACGTTACTCTGCTCGTAATCGCGGGTGGCGACGGCACCGTTCGGAACGTGCTGACACATATACTGATCAGAAAAGTATTTAAAGTTCAACCAATAATAGCCATTATTCCGAGCGGAAGCACCAACATGACCGGCCACGATACCGGTATGGTAAATATCGCTCGAAAGGGCTGGACCCCGTTGCTGATATTCGCTGAGCAGCCCCAAAATAGCTGTGTCCACCGGGCTCGCCGACCAATCTTGAGGGTGCGACCAAACCCCGACACAGAGGCCTTTTGCGGTATGGTGATAGGCGTTGGCGCGATTGATCATGCGGTGAGCTACACCCAGTCGCATCTGCATAACGTAGGCCTGCGTGGCAACATTGGTCCGGCGATTGCCTTTACCAGATTCCTAAAAGCATTAGCGGTCAAGGACTATCGACATTTCAAACCAGTCCAAATGCTGGTGCAAGATAACCATGGCCTGTGTGTCGACGTTAACGCTTTAGTATTTGTAGCCACAACACTCGAGCGACTTCTTCTTCGTTTTCGTCCTTTCTGGGGCACAGGGAACGGTGCGATGAGCTGGAGTGTCGTAGCATGCAATGCGAAGGGCCTACTTCGGCGCTTGCCCGGCGCGGCTTGGGGGCGCCCCGGCCGGGGAACCACTGCGGCTAACGGTTTTACAAGTGCACGCGCGGATTCGGTGACGCTGGAATTCGACGGCGGCTTTGTCGTTGACGGTGAGCGCTATATTGCTGAACGAGAGCGCGGCCCGGTCGAGTTGTCAGTAGCCGGGACATTGGATTTCGTATCTTTTTGACTTGGTTCTCTTAAGAGTTGTCCGGATGGCAGCGCACAATTTAGATAGGTTGAAGGCAATTGCAGGTGATTGCCATGCCCCCGACCAGGCACAACTTCGACCTCTTATCGACAGCATTTTGGCACGTCATGAATGGGCGAGCGGCAATTCACCCGTCGTCGGCATTGTGTATTACGGGTCGTGCTTCCGACACTCCGATCCGACCAACGGACTCGTGGATTTCTACGTGGTGGTGGACAGTTTTCGCGCCGCTGGCATCGGACGTGCGGCCTCAATAGCCGGTTTGCTCTTGCCACCCAACGTCTATTATCTGACAGTCGACGGCCCGAATGGGCCACTATCCTGCAAATATGCCTTGATTACAGCCTTACAACTAAAGCAAGGGGTCAGTACCTGGTTTTCGTCGAACATCTGGGGTCGGTTCGCACAACCCCTTGCGATCGTTCACGCTCGCGATGCCGAGGCATGGAATCAAATTCACACCGCCTGTGGGCAGGCTGTTGTCACACTGCTGAATCGCGCGCTCCCGGCACTGGGCACAGGTCG
This sequence comes from Salinisphaeraceae bacterium UBA4764, assembly GCA_002403445.1. Lineage (GTDB taxonomy): Bacteria > Pseudomonadota > Gammaproteobacteria > Nevskiales > Salinisphaeraceae > Salifodinibacter. The sequence continues at coordinate 107,139 of DHHU01000048.1, forward strand.
AGCAACGCCAGAGCGGTGGTTTGAGCGCGCCCTGGCGTTGAGTTTCTCTAGCGAGATCCGGGTAGAACCCAGTCATCGACCGCGCGAATTTATCGGCACCCGCGCTGACGAGTATGCCCGGCGCTTCCAAGCTGCCCGAAGTCTCGTGTCGTATCAGATAATCGACAACGGCGATGGGGAAATGATCGCTGAAATCAGTCAAATCAAGACATGTATGTCGCGCCTAAGCTGGCTTGTTCGCGTAGTGCATGGCCGTATTGTTTCGGGATTGCGACTTGTCAAATCGTGTTTTACTTCTGAAGGTGCCATCGACTACGGTGCATGGAAGTTGGCACGCCATACCGGCTATTATCCTCAAATAAACGAGCGTGTAAGGCGCCACCCACTGATTTTTGGCTGGCCCATTTTCTGGCAGGCGTTACGGGCAGTGCGCAGGCAGAAACAACCGCGAGACCGCGTCGACTAGGCTGCAACTTCCGAAGCGGGTGTCTGCCCGTAATTCATCGGCGACTTCGTACTGGTATCGAGACTGACGGTCTCCCAGGCTCGAGGACGGGCCAAAAGTTCCCGCAGCAACCGGTTATTCAACCCGTGTCCCGATTTGAAAGCAGTGTAGCCGCCAATTACCCCATGCCCGAGCAGGTACAAGTCGCCCACGGCGTCGAGGATCTTGTGGCGCACAAATTCGTTGGTGTAGCGCAGGCCTTCTTGATTGACGACGGCGGCATCGTCAAGCACGACCGCATTATGCGTCCCGCCGCCGCGGGCCAGATCGGCGGCGCGCATGCTCTCAAGGTCACTTAAAAAACCGAACGTACGCGCCCGGCTGATTTCTCGGATGAACGAGGAAACCGAGAAATCGTGTCGCGCGGCCTGCGAAGCCGCGGCAAAAACAGGGTGATCATAGTCCAGTGAACAGTCGACTTGAAACCCGTCAGCCGGCTCGAGTCTTGCCCACTTGTCGCCCTCGGTAACGGTGACGGTCTCGCGAATGCGAATAAACTGTTTGGCTTGATTCTGGGCCTGAATGCCGGCGGACTGGATCAAAAACACGAATGGTCCCGCGCTGCCGTCCATGATGGGCACCTCGGGTGCCGTGACTTCAACTCGCGCATTGTCGATGCCCAGCCCTGCCAGCGCCGCCAACAAATGCTCGACCGTCTTGACCGACACATCGCCGACGACCAACGTTGTCGCCAGCCGAGTGTCGCCCACACACTCGGCCCGCGCCACTAAATCAACCGGCTCGGCCAAATCGATGCGACGAAACACGATCCCGTGATCGACCGGCGCCGGCCGCAGGGTAAGGTCCACCAAGCAGCCCGAATGCAGCCCGATGCCGCTTGCAGATATCGGGTTTTTGAGAGTTCGCTGTTGGATCATTGTCGAACGCGCAAAGTCGATAGGCATGGCGCGCGGTCGAGCCGCGCGCTATTCGCCATAATATCGACGGCCAACGATAGCGGCTAGCCCCGCATTCACTGCGCTGGCAGGGCCGGTCCTATCGATTGGTCGCCCCTCTTTTAGTCGGCCTGGTTGCGCAAGAATGCCGGAACGTCGAAATAATCCATATCCATGGCGGCATTCTCGTCGGACCGCTGTTGCGGCTGACGTCGGATAACCGTGGGGCGGTCAAGATCCGAATAGCGCATCTGGTCGGCCGCTACCTGTTCGGTGTTTTCATCCGACTTGGCGGCTGGCCGGGTGGCCTCCTCGCGCAACTGGCCGCCGAGTCCGGTAGCCACGACCGTGACACAGATATCGTCGCCGAGGTCCGGATCATCCGCCATGCCCACGATGACTTCGGCATTCTCGCCGCCCATTTCCGCGACAACCTCGTTGACGACTTGGAACTCGTGGATGCCTAGATTTTCGTCGCCGGAGACGTTTACGAGTAGACCTTGCGCGCCGTGGAGGCTCAGATCGTCGAGCAACGGACTCGCCAGCGCGGCCTCGGCTGCGTGACGTGCCCGATCTTCGCCCCCGGCCTGGGCTCGGCCCATCATTGCCATACCCTGAACCGACATTACCCGCCGCACGTCGGCAAAGTCGACGTTGATGATACCTGGGCGGGTAATCAAATCGGAAATACCCTGCACGGCGTTGTGCAACACATTGTTGGCTGCCTCGAATGCATTTTTCAGGGTAATGGACTTGCCGAGCGCGGTGAGCAATTTTTCATTGGGAATGACGATCAGCGAATCGACGTTGCGGCCGAGTTCCTCGATACCGTGTTTAGCGGTCTCCATGCGCTTGCCGCGCTCGAATGGAAATGGCTTGGTGACCACCGCAAGCGTAAGGATGCCCATTTCGCGGGCCACTTCGGCCACCACCGGCGATGCCCCGGTGCCCGTGCCACCGCCCATGCCGCAGGTAACAAACAACATGTCGGCACCTTCAATCGCCTCGCGAATGCGGTCACGATCTTCTTCAGCAGCCTGACGGCCCACGTCGGGGTTGGCGCCAGCCCCCAGACCGCGGGTGACATTAACGCCAAGTTGCACCAGCGTGTCGGCTTCACAGCCTTCCAGATGCTGGGCATCGGTATTTGCGCAGATGAAATCCACCCCCGCAATACCACTCTTGACCATCTGGTTCACGGTATTAGCGCCGCCGCCACCAACACCGATAACCTTGATGACGGCTTGTTCATTTCGCTCTTCGGTAAATTCAAATACTTCGGACATGTCGCACCTCCTATGACTCATTAATGCTCGTTATAAAAAGATAATCCCCGATGGGGCCTAAAAATTATTCTGAAACCAGGCTTTCATCCGGTTCCAGATATCAATGAACGACGCGCTTTCGCGCCCCGATTTACTATTTTTCTGGCTTGCCTGTAGCCCGAAATGCAACAAACCCACGCCAGTGGCATGAATCGGGTTGCGGGCCACATCGGACAGCCCCTTCACTGCCAGGGGAGCCCCCTGGCGCACCGACATGTGAAACACCTCCTCGGCCAGTTCGGCCAAGCCTTCCATCTTCGATGACCCCCCGGTCAGCACCACGCCGCCGGCCAGTTGATCGGCAAACCCAGAACGCACAAGCTCCTTGTGGATGAGCCCGAACAACTCGGCGTAGCGCGGCCGGATGACCTCAGCCAACGTGTAGCGCGATAGCCGTCGCGATGGCCGATCACCCACGCTCGGCACTTCGATGGCGTCATCGGTGGTGATCAGGTCGGGGATGGCACAGCCGTAGCGTGTCTTAATCTGTTCTGCCTGGTCGGTTGGCGTGCGCAAAGCCACGGCAATATCGTTGGTGACCTGGTCACCGGCAATGGGAATCACCGCGGTATGACGAATTGCGCCGTTGACGAATACGGCGATGTCCGAGGTGCCGCCGCCAATATCCACCAGCGCCACGCCAAGGGCCTTCTCATCGGCCGATAGCACGGCGTAGCTCGAGGCCAATTGTTCGAGCGACAAGTCAATGACGTCGAGGCCACAACGTTCGACGCATTTTTGAATATTCTGTACGGCGCTGACCGACCCGGTGACGATGTGCAGCTTGGTCTCCAGTCGCACCCCGGACATACCGATGGGTTTCTGGATACCTTCGATGTCATCGACTGTATAGTGGTGCGGCAGCCGGTGAAGGATTTTCTGGTCGTTGGGTATCGGAACTGCACAAGCCGCATCCTCGACGCGCTCGATGTCGGATTCGGTCACCTCGCGATTGCGCACGGCCACGATGCCGGGCGAATTGAAGGACGACACATGGGCCCCCGAGATACCGCAGTAAACCGATTGGATCCGGCAGCCGGCCATCAGTTCGGCTTCCTCGACCGCTTGGCGAATCGATTCGGTGGTGGATTCGATGTTCACCACGACACCTTTTTTCAGGCCGTTCGACCGCGATGTGCCGATGCCAATGATCTCAAGCCCGTGCTCGGTGTTTTCGGCCACGATAGCGGCCACTTTCGAGGTGCCGATATCCAGCCCGACGATCAGTTCCTGTTCAGGCCGTTTGGTCATCCGGTTTGCTCCTTGCTTGATTGCGGCGCGCGTGAGCCACCGACGGCGAATCCGTTGGCGTAGCGCAGGTCGACATAGCCCGCATGTGCGAGCTGTGCACGAACCCCGCTGGATGCGTCGGCGTAGTCGACAAAGCGGTGCATGCGCTTGGTTAGATGACGTTGCCCCAAACGCAAGCGCAAACCGTCCCCCAGCTGCGCGCGCCAGGCGCCGCGCGAGGTCTGGTGCAACGAAACCAAACGCCAGTGATGGCTACCGGTGATAGCCGACAGCCGTTGATAAACCGCAAAGACATGCGCCTGCGAGCCGGAAGGTCCGGACAACCTCGGCAGATCATGGGTATGCGATTGATCAACGGGCCGAAACAGATGGCCATTGGCAGCCAGCAGCGCGCCTTTTTTCCAATGCGCAACGGCGTGATAAGCATGCAATTGAATCAACACACCGTTCGGCCAGCGCCGGGCCACAGTCACGTTGTGCAGCCAGGCCAAACCGTTGAGGCGATGTTGTAACCCCGCCGTATCGATATTAAAAAAGGAGTGGGCTAGATAGGGTCGGGCGATACGGGCCAACCGGCGATCACTGACATGGCTCGAGGCACCCTGCACGTAGAGCTGTTCACGCCTGGGGCTATGCGACGCAATGCCTTGCCGGAAACACGCTGCGGCACCGCCGGCCAACACGACAATGATGGCCAGATCGACAACGCGCTTGAAGTCGAAACGCATTAGACCACCCCCCCATCATGGTCACGACCTGTCGTCGCAAGCCGCGTGGCCAGAGTGCTGATATCACCCGCGCCCAGGGTCAGCAGAATATCGCCGTCGGCCAAGATGTCGTCGAGACGTGCCACAAGGTTCTCGTCTCGCCCCACAAAGCGGGGCGTGCCGCCGGCCGCCGACACACCGCGCGCCAAAGCTTGGCCATCGATACCCGCAACCGGTGTCTCACCCGCCGCGTAGATGTCCAGCAACACAAGTGTCTCGATCGCCGCCAGGGTGTGGCAAAAGTCGCCGTATAACGCCTCGGTGCGGGAAAAACGATGTGGCTGGAAGACCACGACCAGACGCGAATTCGGGAAAGCCTCGTGCACCGCCCTCACCACGCTCTCGATCTCGCGCGGATGGTGGCCGTAGTCATCGATCAGGCGCACACTCGCATCGCCGACCGTCACAATGCCATGATCTTCAAAGCGACGCGCGATACCGCCAAACATGGTCAGGCCCCGGGCGACAGCCACCCCATCGAGGCCAAGTTCAAAGCCGATCGCAGCTGCAGCGAGCGCGTTGGCCACGTTGTATCGACCGGGGAGCCGGAGTTGCACGTCCGCCGTGCCTTCAGTGGCATGAACCAATCGAAAACGGCTGCCATTGGCGTCGAACACTACGTCTTCGGCGCGAACGTCAGCGTCGTTATCAAAACCATAGGTGACCACCGGACGGCTTATACGGTCCGCCAAAGCCTTGACCACAGGGTCGTCAATACACAGGACAGCTAAGCCATAGAATGGCAAGCGATGCAAAAAGGCCTCGAACGCCTCGACCAGCCGCTCGAAATCATGGTCGAACGTGGCCAGATGATCGGCATCGATATTGGTTACGATGGCCATCACCGGCGCCAGCGACAAAAATGAGGCATCGGATTCGTCGGCCTCGGCCACAAGATAATCGCCTTGGCCGAGATAAGCATTGCTGCCGCTAGCCAGGACACGCCCGCCGACGATATAGGTGGGATCCAGCCCAGCGTCATCGAGCATCGCGGCCAGCAGACTGGTTGTGGTTGTCTTGCCGTGCGTACCGGCCACGGCAATGCCGTAGCGAAAACGCATCAACTCGGCCAGCATTTCCGCTCGTGGAATAACCGGAATCCGCCCCGCATGGGCCGCCAAGACTTCTGGATTATCAGACGCCACCGCCGTGGAAATCACCACCACGTCCGCATTGGCGATATTGGCTTTGGCATGGCCGATGACGATGCGCGCACCTTGGTCGCAGAGTGACTCAACCTCGCGGCTGTGTTTTATGTCGCTGCCGGTTACGTGGTAGCCGAGATTCAAAAGTACGCGGGCGATCCCGGCCATGCCGGCACCGCCGATACCCACCAGATGCACACTCGAAACCCGCCGCATCGGCTGCACAGCCAGGCGCGCGCGGGTGGCATCGGTCACCGACCGCGCTGCATTCATGACCCACCTCCCGCAACGGCTTCAACGTGGTCAGCAATCGTCTCAGCGGCATCTGGCCAGCGGCATTGTCTCGCGGCGTTGGCCTGCTGCAGCAACACATCGCGGTCTTGGCACAGAGTCTTCAATTCTTCGGCCAGTCGATCGATAGTCGCCGCAGACTGATCCAGAACACGCGCCGCCCCGGCGTCGGCCAGAACCGCGGCGTTGGCGTGTTGATGCCGGTCTGCGGCAAACGGATACGGGATCAACAAAGATCCCAGACCAGCCGCCCCCAGTTCGGCCACGGTCAGGGCCCCCGCTCGGCATAAGACAACGTCGGCCCAAGCGTAGGCCGCTGCGATATCGTCTATAAAATCGACGACTTCCGCGTCTATGCCAGCTTGAGCATAGGCATCGTCAGCCGCGGCTTTGGTGCGACCGGCCTGATGACAGACTATTGGGCGATCATTAACCGACAATCTGGCAAGCGCATAGGGCAAACGTTCGTTCAAGGCCAGCGCGCCCCCGCTTCCCCCCAGCACCAGCAACCGTATCGGGCCCGTTCTGCCAGACCAACGTTGCTCCGGGCTCGACAGTGCCAGTACCTCGGCACGAACCGGATTGCCCACGGTCTCCGCACGCCAGTCGGGCGGGAACGTGTGGGGTACGGCCTGCAGTACCCGCGCCGCGAACCGGGCTGCGACACGGTTGGTCAATCCAGCACTTTTGTTTTGTTCATGAACCACGACCGGCCGACGCAACAGCCAGGCCGCCAGCGCGCCCGGCCCTGCGGCAAATCCACCCATGCATAGCACGACAGTCGGCTGCACCCGCCGCAGTACGGTCAACGCGGCAAACACCGCCAGCATGATACGCAGCGGTGCCAGCAACTGCGTGCCCCGCCCCTTACCGCGCAACCCACGCACGCGGACCGTATGCAGCGCATAGCCGGAGGCGGGCACAGCACGTGCTTCCAACCCCTTTGAGGTGCCAAGCCAAGACACGTTCGCCCCACGCTTGGTCAATATCTTGGCTACCGCCAGGCCTGGGTATACGTGCCCACCAGTGCCGCCGGCGGCTATTAATACGTTGATTCTCGCGGTATGCGAAGACGAAACGCTCATGGGCTTGCCTCCGTGGATGGCGAACGGGTCTCGGCATCGATCCGAAGGATCAACGCACACACGACACAGACCGTGACCAGTGACGAGCCGCCGTAACTCATCAAAGGCAGGGTCAAGCCTTTGGTAGGCAACAGCCCCATGTTGACGCCGATATTGATGAACGCCTCTAACCCCAGCCAGCTCACCAAGCCATAACCGGCGAAACCAGCAAACCACGCACCGCTATCGAGTGCGCGCCGCGCGATGACAAACCCTCGCCAGAGCACGACCAGATACAACAACAGCAGCACGACCGTCCCCAGCAACCCAAACTCGTCAGCGTAGACAGCAAACAGAAAATCGGTGTGCGTCTCGGGCAGATACATCAATTTCTGCACCGAATTGCCAAGCCCCACGCCGAACAGATCACCGTGACCAATGGCGATCAGCGACTGCGTGAGCTGGAAACCGGTATTGTTGGCGTGCGCCCACGGGTGCACGAAACTGATGATCCGAGCCAGGCGATATGGGGAAGACACCATCGCTATCGCCAACCCTGTCGCTCCGAGCGCCCCCACGACCAGTAAATGCATCAGGCGTGCGCCTGCTATGAAGAACATCAGGCCTGTGATAGCGGCCAGGACTGCCAATGCACCGAAATCCGGTTGCAGCAAAAGCAATACCCCGGCCAGCGCCACAAACAGAAGGGGTTTGATCAGGCCCGCCCAGGTTTCGACCAGTTCGCGGCGACGACGGGCCGCGTAGCCGGCCAGGTAGAGAATCAACAGCAGACGTGCCGGCTCCGAGGCCTGAACACTCACCAACCCAAGATCGATCCAGCGGCGGGCGCCATTCGCGGTATGCCCTACACTCGGCAACAGGACCACCGCCAATAATCCAAGCGCAAGAGCAAGCAATAAGAACGGCCGAGCAGCCCAGGCCCGCACCGGTATGGCAAATACCACGGCACCCGCGGCCAGTCCACACAACAGATAGGCGCTCTGGCGATAAAAGAAATACAGCGCATTACCGGTTTCGCGGGCGGCAACGGCGCTCGAAGCCGATGCCACCATGACCAACCCCAGCAGCGTAATGGCCACCAGCGCACCCAAAAGCAATCGATCGGGCTGGGTTCGAGGCGTGTAGGCTCGCACCGCTGCGGCGATCATGCGACCACCTCCCGAACAGCAGTTGCAAAAGCGTCGCCACGTTCGGCATAGCCGGAAAACTGATCAAAACTGGCACAGCCGGGCGATAGCAGCACCGTATCGCCCGAGCGTGCTTGGTCAGCTGCCACGCCAACGGCTTCGGCCAGTGTTTCTCGCGCGACTATGGGCACATAATCATTCAGGGCGTTAGCGATTGTCGCGCCATCGGCGCCGTAAACGATGGCCAGGCGCGCTGTACGCCGTGCCAGGTCACCGATTGTCGAGAAATCGGCGCCCTTTGACTGGCCACCGACGAGCCAGATGATCGGCGGTTTCAGACTGTCCAACGAGGCTGCAGCGGCACCGAGATTGGTGCCCTTGGAGTCGTCGATCCAGGTCACACCGTCTTGTTCGGCAACGATCTGGGTTCGGTGCGGCAGTCCTTGGAACCGCGACATTCCGGCCACAATCGCTGCGTCGCTGGCGCCCGCGGCGGCAGCCAGCGCCCAGACCGCGAGCGCATTCAAATGATTGTGACGACCCGGCACGCTAAGATAATCGACCGGAAGAGTTCGCGAGCTGTTCAGATGGGCCAGCGTGGCGCGGGTGCCGCGTTCGATCAGCCTGTAATCCACCGCCGGGCCCGTGCCGAACGTCAGCCGCGGGACGTCACGCGGCGCGATCGCGCCAACTCTGGCATCCTCCGCATTCACCACGACCAACTCGGCGCCAGCAAATATTCCGGCCTTGGCCGCGGCGTAGCGCGCCATTGTTCTGTGCCGGTCGATATGGTCGGCGCTGATGTTCAAAACGGTGGCCACACGGGCATTCAGAACCGGCTCGGTTTCGAGCTGAAAACTCGACGCTTCAAGCACGTAGATATCGACATCCTCGGCCAGCGCGTCAAGTGCTGGCGGGCCGAAGTTACCGCAGGCCACGGCATTCATGCCGGCATGACGCAGCACATCACGTGTCCAAGCAACGACCGTCGACTTGCCGTTTGAGCCGGTAACAGCAACTATCCGCGACTGGAAAGGCGACTTTCGAGAGCGGAGTGCACGGGCGAAAAGCATCAGATCGCCCACAACCCGAATGCCGGCATCGCGCAGTGACTTAACGAATGGCTCGTCAATGGCAACGCCCGGCGACAGAACGGCCTCGCTAATCTCCTCCAGCGGCAACGGCGAGGTCAACTCACCGCACCGGCGGGGCACATCCCCTAACTCAAGCAGTTGGGTTAAGGCCGGCGGCTGCTGTCGACTGTCGGTCACGGCAAATGCCACGCCCGCGCGCGCCAAATGCCGGGCCACAGACAACCCGGTCGCACCCAAACCTATGATCAGGTGCGTCCCGCTTGCGAGTCCCCAGTTGTTCGTTACCGTGCTATTCATCGGATTTTCAACGTCGCCAGTCCGACCAGGACCAGAATCAGCGTTACGATCCAGAATCGGACGATGATCTTGGGCTCGGCCCAGCCGAGCAGTTCAAAGTGATGGTGCAACGGGGCCATCTTGAACATGCGTTGTCCCGTGGCCTTGTACATGGCGACCTGCAACATAACCGAGACGGTTTCGGCTACGAAGACGCCGCCCATAACCACCAGAATGAGCTCTTGGCGAACACAGACCGCGACAATGCCGATCGCTGCGCCCAGCGATAGAGCCCCCACGTCGCCCATGAATACCTGGGCGGGATAGGCGTTAAACCAGAGGAATCCCAGACCCGCGCCCCCCAGCGCGCTACAGAAAATTGCCAGCTCACCGGCTCCCGGAATAAAACCAAAGCCCAGATAGTGCGAGAACTCGTAATGCCCCGTAACGTACGCGAACACGCCTAGCCCCGCCGCCACCATCACGCAGGGCAAAGTCGCCAGACCATCCAAACCGTCAGTGAGATTCACGGCATTGCTGGCGCCGGCTACCACCAGATACGTCCAGACGATGTAGCCACCACCCAGTGGAATCGCGACGTTTTTCACCATCGGAATCAGCACACTGGTTTCGATCGGCTTGTCGGCACTCAGATAGAGCCAAAGCCCCGCGGCTACGCCCACCAGCGTTTGCGCGCCATATTTTCCAGCCGCGGTCAGGCCACGACTGTTGCCGGCCCTAAGTTTCTTGTAATCATCCACGAAACCGATCGCGCCGAACGCAAGCGTGACCAGCAGCGCCAGCCAAACCCAGCTGCTGGTCAGGTTGGCCCACAGAATGGTCGCCACAAAAACACTGACCAAGATCAATAAGCCGCCCATGGTCGGCGTTCCGGCCTTCGCCCAATGCGTGGCGGGGCCATCATCGCGGATGTTCTGACCGACTTGATAACGCGTGAGTTTGCGGATCAGCCAGGGGCCAAGTGCCAGCGAAAACACCAGCGAGGTCAGTGCGGCCAGAATCACCCTCAGGGTCACGAATTCAAAAACCCGAAAACCACTGGCCACTGGCTCAAGTGAATGGGCGAGCCAAGTCAGCATGTCGACGCTCCCCCTATCGCTGCCGGCCCGACGGCGGCCACGACGCGTTCCATGCCCGCGCTCCGAGAACCTTTAATCAACACCGTGGGTGGACGGGACATCGACTCCAGGGAAGTGATCAGTGCCGCCGTGAGTGCTTCAATCTGCGCGTAGTGCGCGCTTTCCCCGGCAAACGCACTCCCCGCATAGCGGCTCAACTCGCCAACGGTCCAGAGCCGCTCTACCCCGGCGCGCGAGGCTGTTTTACCTGCCTCGGCGTGGTGCCTTGCGCTTTCGGCGCCCAGCTCGGCCATGTCGCCCAATACGAGCCATCGCGGTGGCGGGCGTTTTGCCAACCAAGCCAGGGCACCGGTCAGGGACTCAGGATTGGCGTTATAGCTGTCGTCGACAATGACGGCCCCGCCGACGCCAGCCCCGAGGCATTCCAAGCGCCCCGCAACACACTCGACATGGGCCAGACCGGCAGCAATCTGATGGGGCAAAAGTCCAAGCGCATGCGCCACGCCGGCGGTGGCCAATGCATTTAGGACATTGTGCCGCCCACACAACGGCAGCTGTACGCTGGCAGTACCGGCCGGTGTTACCAACTCGAAGGTCGTCGTCTGGGCGTCTGCCCCGGCGACTATCCGCCGTGCCGTAATATCGGCCGTGGCGGTGTCGAGCCCAAACGTCACGCCATGACGCCCGCCAGCCTGATCCCGCCAGAGCGAAACGTAGGTATCGTCGGCGTTGATGACCGCGACGCCCTCCGGTGCCAGAGTTTCGTAGATCGCGCCTTTGGTTTCGGCAACCGCGGCGACGCTTCCGAAACGTTCCAGATGGGCGCGCCCGGCGTTCGTCACTACGGCAACATCCGGTTCGACAATCCGGCCAAGCTCGGCGATATCACCCGGGCCGCCGGCAGCCATCTCGATGACCGCACTGGCCCGGTCAACCGGGTCAATCAGTCCAGCCAATCCCGCCAGGGTGATCGGCACGCCCAGCTCGTTGTTCAAATTGCCGCGCGTGGCATGGACCGGACCCAATTCGGCCATCACGGCCGCCAACATTTGCTTGACCGTGGTCTTGCCGTTACTGCCGGTGACACCAATGACCGGTCCAACAAACTGCCGACGGACAAACACCCCGGCCGACCGTAGCGCGGCCGCCGGGTCGTCCACGATCAATTGCGGGGCGGGAATTGGCTGTTCCGAGGACACCACCACGCCTGCGGCCCCAGCTGCAATTGCGTCAGTAACAAACCGATGGCCATCAGTCTGTATTCCGGGCAAGGCAAAGAACAGCGCGTTGGGGGCCACATCACGACTGTCGATCGTCGCCGCCCGAAACTCGCCGTCGGCGCCAATATGTCGCGCGCCAATAGCCCGGGCCAGTTCGCTGAGCGAGCGGTTCATACCGCCTCCAGTGCCCGACGGGCTACGTCGCGATCGTCAAAGGGCCAGAACTCGCTGCCGATCTGCTGCGTGGTTTCATGACCCTTGCCCGCAATAAAAACGATGTCTTCCGAGCGCGCCGCCTGGATTCCCGCGGCGATGGCCGCAGCACGGTCGTGGATAATCTGAAAACTTGTGGATGGCAAACCGGACACGATCTGTTTCACGATGGCCTCGGGTGACTCGTGGCGCGGGTTGTCGTCGGTGACAATCACGACATCGCCATAGGTAGCGGCCGCGCGCCCCATCGCCGCGCGTTTCCCGGAATCGCGCTCACCGCCGCAGCCAAAAACCAAGATCAACCGGCCGCGACAGTGCTCGTCCAAGGCTATTAAGGCCTGCGTCAAGGAGCCGGCGTTATGCGCGTAATCCACAACTACTGTGGGCTGGCCAACCGTGGTGTCGATGCGTTCCATCCGACCCGGTGCACCACCAATGGCCGCCAATGCCTCACGGATCGCAGCCAACCCTAGCCCCCGGTGCAGCAGAACAGCCACCACGGCCGCCACGTTGGCGGCATTGAAAAAACCCAACAACCGGGTGGCTATTTCCACCTCGCCGAGGTGGGTCGATAACGTGATCGACAATCCATTCTGGCCCGGCGTGAGGCGCGTGATATGTACGTACCTCTCCAAGCGTTTCAAGGCGGGATCGACACCGAAGCCGGTCACTGACAAACGCTCCGACAATTCTGGCAACCAGCGGTGACCGATCGCGTCGTCGGCATTGATGACTGCTGCACTGAGCTTTGGATGGTCGAACAAGCGCCGCTTGGCCGCGACATAAGTTGCGTGGTCACCGTGATAATCGAGATGATCACGACCAATACCGGTCAGAACGCCAACATCGAACACAACCGAGTCGGATCGGTGCTGAGCCAACGCGTGTGACGAGACTTCGATAGCGACACCAGCCGCACCAGTATCCCGCAAACGCGCACATTCGCGTTGCAGGGTCGCACTGTCCGGCGTGGTATGGCGCAGATGGCCAAGGCCGGCCATCGTCGGTCCCACGCGACCGGCGCCGAGCGTTCCGATATATCCGCAGTCGCTGCCGGCGCGCGACAACGCCGTCGCCAGCAGCCAAGCGCAGGTGGTTTTGCCATCGGTGCCGGTGATGCCGGTTGTAAACAGGGTTTCACTTGGACGGTTATAGACCCGTGCCGCGATTTCGCCGGCCTGGGCCGCCAGGTTGGCGATGTGTCGAACAGGCAATGTCGCAGTCACCGATGGCCCGACGTCTCGTTCGGACCTATCCAGCACGATTGCGGCAGCTCCACGATCGGCGGCATCGTCGACGTAATTCAGCCCGTTGGCTTTTTGGCCCGCCAACGCCATGAACAAATGCCCCGGCTCAACGTCGCGACTGTCCAGTGCCGCCCCGCTCAAGCGCACGGATTCGGCCTCGGGATCATCCAGTACCCCCAGCGCGTCGGCCAGCGTGAGTGTCCTTTTTGACGTAGCTGACATGACCATTCAGCCCGAGACCTCGACGGTCTTTCTGCCACTTGCGGCCAATTTCACTGGCGACGGCGGCACTCCCATGATGTGCAGCGCTTCCCGCATGACCCGCTTGAAAACAGGGGCCGCAACGGTGCCGCCGAAATACGAACCGCGGGTCGGATTGTTTACCATCACCAGTGTGACCAGCGCCGGGTTGGCCGCTGGGGCCATCCCCACAAAAATGGCTCGGTGGGCCTTTTTGGTGTGTTTGCCGTTTCTTACCAGGCGCGCGGTGCCGGTCTTGCCCGCCACTGCATAGTGCGCCAGCTGGGCCCGAACGGCGGTGCCGCCGGGTTGCACTACTCCTTTTAGCAAACGGCGCATGGTCATGGCGGTCTGACGGCTAATAACACGATGCGCGGGCGCTCGTGTTCGACCACCTTGGCCTTCAATCAATTTGAGCGATGGCAGTATGCCGTTGTTGGCGATCGCAGCGTAAGCACGGGCCAACTGCAACGGCGTTACTCCGACACCATAACCGTAAGAAGCGGTGGCAGTATCGGTGCGGTTCCATTTCGTGAACGGCCGTAGCGTCCCGGCGCGTTGACCGGGGAAATTGATATCGGTTGTCTGACCCAGACCGAATTGACGATAGTCCTGCCAAACCCGCTTGGCGCCCATTGTCAGCCCCACGTGAGCAGCCCCGATATTGCTGGATTTCTTGAGAATACGGGCCAAGCCTTCGGTGCCGTAATTTTCGTCATCGCGGATGGTCAGATGACTGTTCAAACGCCAGTACCCGTGCGTGTGAATACGCTTGGACAGCGACCAGAGGTTATGTTGCAGCGCCCCGGATATCAGAATCGGCTTGATCGACGAGCCTGGCTCCATGACTTCGGTCGCAGGTCGCATATGAAGCGCGGCTGGCGCTATCGATGACCGATTGTTGGGATTAAAACTGGGTACCGAAGCCAAAGCCAAAAGATGGCCGTTTTGAGGGTTGAGCACCACCAGTGCCCCGCTGGTTGCCTGATGTTTCGCCACCGCTTGTTTCAACGCCTGATAGCCAATGGTTTGCAGGCGCTCATCTAGTGTCAGTTTGACGCTATGGCCCGACTGGGGCGACGTGAGATATCCCAGCTCGTCAACCACCTGGCCGGGTCGATTAGTGATGACGTGGCGTTTACCCGGCTTGCCGGCTAGCGTCTGATTGGCCGAAAGTTCGATACCCGACACCCCCTTGCCGTCTATATCGGTCAGGCCCACCAGTTGGGCAGCCGCCGGGCCGGCCGGATAGAAGCGCTTATAGGCGCGTTTGAAAAACACTCCGGGCGCTTTGAGCTTACGAATCCGGCTGGCTTTGAACGGCGATAATTGGCGTTTCAGGTAATAGAACTGACTGTCCTGATGCGCCTTCAACCGTTTTTTGAGATCACTGCGGGACGTTTTGAGGCGCTTAGCTAATTGGGTCAGAGTGGTTGGTTTGGCCTTGAGCAGCGCGGAGGGCACGGCCCAGACCGTCTGGGTTGGTGCTGATAGTGCCAACGGGCGGCCGTTGCGGTCGACGATCGCACCACGGTTGGCGGGCACCGAGATAGTGTGCATGTATTGGCTTTGGGCGCGCTTGGTGAGCACACCGTGATCCAGAATCTGCAGAAAAAAAGCACGCCCGGCCAGCCCGCCAGCAGCCGCGACAAAAAGCAGAAACACCGCCGCTGTGCGCCAACGCCCCGGAGCGGGAAGCCCAGTTGTGTTACGAGGCTGATTCATGACCCACTCCGCAACACTTGATAATGCTTTGGTGGCTGCATATGCAGCGAGTGGCGAGCAATACGCCGAACACGCTCCACGTTGGCCCAGGTGCTTTGCTCCAACTCCAGCTGCACGTGACGTGCAGTCAACTGACCGTGGCGAGTACGCGCTTGATGGAGCTTGGTGAACAGTTGACGCGTGTGTTGCTTGGCCGCAACAACCCCCACACCGCTGGCACCGATGGCTACCACCAGCACCGCACTTAGCCACGTTTGCCGGCTCATGGCGTAATTACCGGATATTCAGTGCGCCGGGCAATACGCATGATGGCGCTGCGCGCTCGTGAATTGGCCGCAATTTCCGTGTCGTCGGGTTTGATCGGCTTGCCCAGCAATTCGAGCGAGGGTGGCACCTCATCGGCCATCGGTAACGGCGCCTGTCGTGGCTTGGCTTGATCGCGCAAAGCGCGTTTTACGAGCCGATCCTCTTGCGACTGGAAACTGATCACGACCAGGCGCCCGCCCGGTAACAAGGCTCGAATGGCTGCATCCAAGCCAGTTTTTAGCGCGCCGAGCTCATCGTTGATTTGTACACGCAGGGCGTTAAACGTCTTGGTCGCCGGGTGGGTGGAACGCCCGCGGGCAACGCGCGCTGGCACCGCCTCGGCCACTACGTTTGCCAGATCGCCGCTGTCACGAAGGCGGCCGGCATTGCGCGCAGCGATGATTGCCCGAGCTATACGGTCGGCCTGGGATTCATCCCCGTAGCGACGGATCACCCGAGCCAGCGTAGCTATGTCCACGCGAGCCAGCCATTCCGCCAACGGCTGGCCTACCCCTGGATTCATACGCATATCCAGTGGGCCAGGATAGCGCAGCGAAAAGCCACGCTCGGCCGATGTCAACTGCGGTGACGACACGCCCAAGTCAAACAGGACACCGTTGACGCCGCAGCCCAATCCAAGACGGCCCAATACGGCATCAAGGTCGGCGAAATTAGCAGGCTCAAAGACAAGCCGAGGGTCGTCCTGGACATGCTGGGCCGCTACGGCAGCCGCATCAGGATCCTGATCGAGTGCTATGACGCGGGCGTCTGCTGGCAGGCTGTCGAGCAGGGCATGTGCATGCCCGCCCCGCCCGTAAGTGGCATCCACGAAAAGCCCACCGCGCTCAGGCGCCAGCGCACTGATTGCCGCCGTCGCCATGACTGGTACATGGCCCTTGTTGTAGCGCGTGGCGCGCTCACCTGAAGATGGATCGGTCATGACATCAACTGCATCGGCGGCTGTCATAGGCTGATGTCCATTAGGACGTCAGGCAGATCTCCGGCATCGGCCTCGGCCGCCAGTTGCTCGGCAGTGGACTGGTTGCGGGCTTCAAATTGCTCGGCATCCCAAAGTTCAAACAGATTGCCGATTCCAGATAACACCGCTTGACTCGAGAGTCCGGCAGATTCGCGCAGATTGCTGGGCAGAAGGACGCGGCCTTGGCGGTCCATGTCCACGTCGCGCGCATTGCCGATAAAAAAACGTTGAATATTGCGGACCTTCGGATCAAGGCTGCCGCGGTCCAGGAGTTTCTGCTCGAACGATTCAAACTCACGCGCGGGATACACCAGCAGACAGCCATCCCAATGACGCGTGATGACCAAACGCCCCCCGCAACCGTCGATCAACGGTTGTCGATAAGCAGCCGGAACGGCAAACCGGCCCTTCGTATCGATCGTGACTGGATGCGAGCCTTTGAACATTGAGGAACGTCCCTTTTTGCCCCACTTTATCCCACAATATCCCCTTCAACGCCACTATGGGCTGCCCTATTGAGGCTGTCAACACGATTTTCGGTAGGCTTTTGCCGGGGCTGGGCCAAGGAAGCGGGACTATGCGCTCGTGCCAGGTGGGGGGATTGTTTCGACGGCGAACACAGCGACCCGATCCGCACGCCGAGGACAGAGGAACCGCAAGAGTCGAAACCCAAACAGCAAGGGGCGGGGAGTCAGCTGATAAGCCGGGTTCTGTCTGGCGCAGTCATTCATCTGGGATCGGCGTCACCGCCGACCTCGTGCGACCTACCCGAAGCCCGCGCGGGCCACGCGCTGCTTCCTATTCGGTCTTGCTCCGGATGGGGTTTGCCGTGCCACGGACCGTTACCGGCCGTGCGGTGCGCTCTTACCGCACCGTTTCACCCTTACCGCACGCATCGTGCGGCGGTCTGTTTTCTGCTGCACTTTCCGTCAGCTCGCGCTGCCCAGGCGTTACCTGGCATCCCGCCCTGTGGAGCCCGGACTTTCCTCGACGCCTGATTCAAGACGCCGCGACTGCATAGCCGGCTCCCCGCCACGATTAAATTAACATTACGATCAATGCGACGCTTTTAATGGCCCTAACCCTGAGCCAGCCTCAATGCGCGCTGATAGGCGGAGTTGCGACTGATACCCAGCGTTCGGGACGCGATTTGCGCGGCTTGTCGGGTGCCGGCGATTGCCAGCAGCTCGGTCAGCAGCGTATCCAGCTCGACGCTAAAACGCTGACTGGCCGGGGTATCGGCGCCGGCAATACAGATAACGAATTCACCCCGAGAACGATTGGCATCAGCCGCCAGCCAATCTTCGCTTTTAGCCAGATCGGTCTGCACCGACTCTTCGAATCGCTTGGTCAACTCGCGGGCAATGGTTACACTTCGGCCCTCCCCCAGCACCGTCCGGCAATCAGTGAGCATGGGCGCCAACCGCCGGCCCGCCTCAAAGACAATCAGGGTTCGTGTTTCCTCGACCAACTCTGCAAGGCGACGACGCCGCGCAGGTGCCTTGTCTGGCAGAAACCCTTCGAAGACAAACCGGTTGGTCGGCAAACCAGCGACCGATAGAGCCGCGATTGCAGCACACGGGCCACTCACCGGACCCACTTTAATACCGCTGCGGCGTGCTGCGCGTACCAGTTCGAATCCGGGGTCGCTGATGCCCGGGGTCCCGGCATCGCTGATCAAGGCAATCGATTCACCCGCAACTAGGCGTGCGATGAGCGAATCGACGCGGCGGGTTTCATTGTGTTCGTGCAGCGAAATCTGGGGCGTGTGGATATCGAGTGTGCGTAACAAGATGCCGCTATGGCGTGTATCTTCCGCGGCGATGAGATCAACTGTCGCCAATATCTGGTGGGCGCGGGGCGATAATTCCGCCCGATTGCCAATTGGGGTAGCTACAACATAAAGCATTCCCGGCGTAGCGGACGTTTCAGCCATTTGTTTTTTGCCTCATCCAGTCCTGCATCAGGATACGCATCGTATCGATGAATCGGCACTGCCACTATTCTGAGACAGTCTCGGGGACTTTATTTAGACCCATATCCACGCCGGGCGTCGGTCTGATAAGGGGGCGAGGCGGCAAGCCGCATGGGTCGGGCGATTTGCTTAT
>DHHU01000079.1:0-33687 GCA_002403445.1 Salinisphaeraceae bacterium UBA4764
AATGAGTTTTCGGAGGTTGTAAACTTAAGCTGATCGAGTGCGCTTTGATTGCGTACTGGGTGGCTTGCGGGCCGGGTGGAACTGTGCACAAGCACGTAAGAATGCTCGTCTCGTTTTGGTGTCGTTGGCGCCGGCATAGCGAATACGCACAAACTGTTGAGCCAGACTATTCACTTCTTTTGCGAGGTCAGGGCGGACACGGCCAACGCGTGCTGCGTAATCGCACGGGCCTTCGTTATCGGCGGTTGGTACATTGGCACGACGAAGCCGTCGCTTGACCTTTCTCCATGCGCGCATCACCGGGTCCGGGTCGGCGGGTGGGCGCATGTACCAGACCATACCGATTGATATCAGCGCCAATACGGCGGTGATTGATAGCGCCAGCGTAATCAAAGTCTGGCGAACACTGGTCAGCCCGAGTTTGGCCATCACCTGTTTTTGTACGCTCGGGCCGTAGCCCAGGACAAAATGCGTCCACGCCTCGTGGATGGCATCCCAGGCCAGCCCGGCGCTAAAGAGCAATCCGCCTTGGCCGCGTGCCATGAACGGTAGATCGGCCTTGTCTTTGACCGAGCCAGCAACGCCGTTATCGATGCGGCCGGGTGCGACGGCAGCAGTTGGATCCACGCGAACCCAGCCCCTGCTCGGCTCCCAGACTTCGGACCAAGCGTGGGCCGAGGTGTTGCGTACGATCCAGTAATTACCGATCGAAGCGGGTTTGCCGCCGAGATAACCGGTGACCACGCGGGCTGGTTGGCCGGCCGCGCGCATCAAGAAGGTGAAGGCGCTGGCGTAATGCGCACAAAAGCCACGGCGGGTCTGGAATAGAAAATGGTCGATGCTGTTCTGATGGCCGGTAGGGGGTGGTTTAAGGGTATAGACAAACTGGTGATGTCGGAAATAGCCAAGTGCCTTGGTCACGAGTTGTTGGGCGTTGCTGGTTTGTTTGGCCCAGCGCTTGGCTAAGTGGCGCGCGCGAGGGTTGCCTTGGGCAGGGAGCTGGGTTGAGGCGGCGCGTACCGCGGGGGCGAGTTTGGCATTTGGGGAAGCTGTATGGGGAACCGAGGTTTCCCGGTATTCGATCTGGTGGTTGATTGTGTTCGGGGCTTTCAGGCTATTGCCCGGCGTTACGCTGTATTGATGAGCGCTTGTGAGTGGATGATCCAGTGCAATCAGCCAGTGTCGGTGAGTCGCCGTGAGGGTGATGTCGACGTGGCGCGTCCGGGAGGATTCTTGAGGTTTTGGAGCTTGGCTTTTGACGTGCGGGGGGTCGGTTGTCCAGCGGCCGTCGGAGAAGTGCCACAGGACCGGACCGCGCCAGTAACGCTCATTTGGCGGTGGCGCGTGACCATTAATGAAACGCGCGCGCAACGCTACCCTGTTGCTTCGGACAACGCTGCTGATGGTGCCGGGGCTCATGTGATTGGACAGGCCGGTCCTGGCCGCCTGACTGCTGCCGCCCGGGCTACCCCAAAGCGATCCCGAGATACGCGGGAAGAAGACAAATAATAACGCCATCACCGGTAGCGCCAAAAGACAAAGCTGCAGCGATTCAGTAAATGTTGCTCGTACGGATTGCCGGTTTGGCCCCAGATTTGCGTCGACAAAACCGGCGGTAATCAGAAATACGCCCACGACAAGATAGGCGGACATCCAGGGTTGCTGCGAAAAAAGGAATTCACTGACCAAGAGTAGACAGCACAGGCCGAGCACTAGGATAACGTCACGATAGGCCCGCAGTTCGCTGATCTTGAGTGCCAGCATCAGCAACAAAAGCGATGCGCCTGCCTGCTTGCCAAACACGGAGCCGGCGGTAGCAAAAACCAGCGCAAAACAGGCCGCAGTGAGTGTCGAGCGAAGCCAGAAACCGGGCAGACGCCAGCCGCGAGAGGCCGAGAATATCTGCCAAGCTAGAATTGCGGCTGCAATGGTAGTGATCGCCAATGGCAATCGTATAACCAACCCGGCGCTCAATACCCCAATGAGGCTGGCCAAACGGACCCGCTGCTGGGCCGTAATCGTTAGGTGGTCCGCTTGGGTGCTATAAGCACTCACCCGTACAACGCCAGTGCTTTCAAACAGTCCTGCCGGTGTACCGCGTCGGATGCCGGCCCGAACTCGGCGTTTGGCAGACGTAAGCTGTATTCCAACCCGGCCGAGGCTGCAGCGTCGACCCAGAGTGCAAGTTGCGACAGACGCGTCTCGGTGTCGGGAGCATTCAAGGTCTCGAATGAAAATACAAGACGCGGGGCGCGATACTCCGCCAGTTCCCGTACCAGCAGCTCGTCGCGCCGGGCGCTGACTTTCCAATCGATCTGGCGCAATGAATCACCCGGCACATAGCTGCGATGGCCGATGAACTCGCCGCTGCCACAGCGTGATTGACTTTGGCCATTTTTGTTGTGGGCACCGGTGGGATTCAGATTTGCATTGCCCCGGCGTGCCGGGTAGACCAGTACATCGCTGATCGGGTGGAGCTCGGTCCAAACCCGGAACAGACCCAACGGCCAACGGCTCTCGATACGCACGGCTGGACATGTCATCCGGCCACGGCGAACCCTGGCCTGTTTGATAAAAGCCAAATGTGAGTGATTGGTCTTATGTTGCCGGCCGGATGATTTGCGTCCGGGAAAGTAATGCATGATGTCTTGGGTATCATCATGCATCCAGCCGATCCATAGTGCGTGGCGCGCTCGTCGCGACCGGTTTTCAAATGCCAGAACCCAGCCTAGTGGCTGGTCGGCAAACACTGGCTCGGCACTCACGGATGTCAGTACCAGATGCAATACGTTGGCGTGCGCCCTATGCATGGAGACCAGTACAATCGCTGCCAGCCAAAATGTTAGGGCGAATGCTAGGCTGTTGGAGTAATGTGTGGCGCCGAGTAGCAGCACCACCAGAATTGCGGCCAGAAACCAGCCCGCCGGTGTCGGCAATATGTAGAGATGCCGCCGGTCAATTGTCAGTGGTGGCGCAAGATTGCGAGCGCGTCGGCTGACAGCCCGGTGAATGCGTTGGGTCAATGGTCGCGTCAGTGAAACACGTCGCAGCGCTGCGAGGGGCATGCTGGGAATTCCTAAACGACTGCAACGTGTTTGAGCAAGAACGCCGACGGCCGTTGAGCATCGCCATTGCGAAAAACCAGCCGATGATCGACTACTGCGGGCAATATCGCCTGAACATCTTCCGGCTGGACGAAGTCTCGGCCATCCAGCAGGGCCCACGCTTGGGCGGCGCGCTGCAGCGCGAGGCCGGCCCGCGGGGACAGCCCCTGTGCGAATTCGGGCCGCTCCCGGCTCGTCTGGATCAGAGTCAACAGGTAGTCGGTGAGCGGCTCGCTGACATGGACGTGTTGTACGTGGGCGCGCCACTGTGACAGGTCGGCTTTGTTGGCAAGTGCGCCGAGTGGGCCGCCACTGTTGCTTGCTTTGGCGAGCAGCGATTTTTCGGCGTCCCGGTCGGGGTAGCCCAGGCCGATACACATCAAAAAACGATCCAGCTGCGATTCCGGTAAAGGGAAGGTGCCGCTTTGATCGATGCCGTTTTGGGTTGCCACCACGGTAAATGAATCGTCCATGGGCCGTGTCTCGCCTTCCACAGTAATTTGGTTTTCTGCCATTGCTTCCAGCAGCGCACTCTGGGTTCGAGGACTAGCTCGATTGATTTCGTCAGCGAGCAATAAATCGGCGAACACCGGTCCGGCACGAAATTCGAATGCCGCACGTTGTCGATCGAAGACCGTTACCCCGAGGATGTCGCTAGGCAACATATCGCTCGTGAACTGGATCCGCGAAAAAGTCAGGTCGAAAACTTCAGCGATGGCGCGCGCTAGCGTGGTCTTGCCGACCCCTGGCACATCGTCGATCAATAAATGACCGTGAGCGAGCAGGCAGGTCAGCGCCAGGCGAACAGGCCCCGGTTTGCCCAATAGCCGTTGGCTGATTGCGTTTTCGAGATCCTTGGTTTCGGCCAGTGGCAAGGCCGAATTCCAAGACTCAGAACGACTTTGGGGAGGCGGCATGACGTAAGGATTTTTGTATGGCTATTCAATGGGATTATTCTANNGATCCCACTCGATGCCTACTTTACCGCTTACGGCGATCGTGGCTGTTTCGTAAATTGGCGCGTGTGTTGTCCTTTCGCCGCTCGTAATCGCCTTCGATGACGTCATCGTCGTCATTCGAACGTCCCGGCTTTTTGAAGCCAAATGGCGTGGCGATGACAACACGAGACAGCAGATAGCGGGCTATGCGTTCACGCAATTTTGGAATCAGCAGTATGAAACCGCAAATATCGGTGATAAAGCCTGGCGTCAAAAGCATCAGGCCGGCCATCAACAAGGCGGCACCGTTAACCATGGGCAGGGCCGGCACTTCGCCGCGCGCCTGAGTCGACTGGATGCGCTGCATCACGCTGATGCCCTGACGTCGCACGAGTTGGCTCCCCAAAATCGCGGTCAGGATGACGATCACGATAGTCGTCAGCGCGCCGATCTGTCGCCCGATTTCGATCAAGAGCCACAGCTCAATGATTGGAACAACAACAAATGCGATTAGAAGTTTGCCAGCCATGGGTCTATATCTGCTCGATGCGTTGACGCTGTTCAATCAGCTCGTCCAGTTCGGTTTCCAGCCTACGCTTTTGTTCCCGGGCCTTGTCGACAACCGATGCCGGCGCCTTGGCGATAAACTCGTCGTTGGCGAGTCGTTTGTCTACGCTTTCTAGTTCTCCGCGGCGCCGGGTCAGTTGCTTATCGAGGCGCGACAGTTCGGCGTCCGTGTCGATTAAACCGGCCAGAGGTACGCGCAACTGTAAATGGTCGACTTGCGCGCTGGACGATGCTGGGACGTCATCGGCGGCCACGTATTCGATGGATTCCACGCCGGCGAGAAAATCGATGGCGGCGCGGGAGTCCTCGATGCGCTTCTGATCGGCCGGGGTCGCCCCGACGATATAAAGCGGAATCTTCGACTTGGGCATCAGTTCCATTTCGGAGCGAATCTGACGCAGTCCGCCGATGATCGCCTGTAACCAGCCCATGTCGGTCTCGGCGTTTTTGTCCACGCGTGTTTCGTCCGCTACTGGAAAGGGCTGTACGCAAATACTCTCACCGGTCGGATCTAGCGCCCGGCCGCGCGCGATGGCCGCGACACGCTGCCAGATTTCTTCGGTGATAAACGGAATCAGCGGGTGCGCCAGCCGCAATGTCGTCTCCATAACCCTTACGAGTGTGGCTTTTGTGGCGCCGCGTGCATTTGGATCTGGAGTGTTCAGTCCAGGCTTGGCCAACTCCAGATACCAGTCGCAGAAGTGGTGCCAGACGAATTCGTAGATGGTGTTGGCTGCCAGATCGAACCGATAGGCCTCGAACTGGTTCCGGACTTCGGCTTCGGTCGTTTGCAGTTTCGAGATAATCCAACGCGCTGCCAGATCTCGCTTGGCGTCCACGAATGCCGAGGCATCAAACGTTTCGTCGACTTGCATTAGGACAAAACGCGCAGCGTTCCAGAGTTTGTTGCAAAAGTTGCGGTAACCGGCTACGCGTTCCAGATCGAAACGTATATCGCGGCCGGGCGAGGCCAGGGCGGCGAAGGTAAACCGCAGCGCGTCGCTCCCGTTGGCCGGGATGCCATCGGGATAGGCCTTGCGGGTGATTTTTTCAATGGCCGTGGCTTTTTGCGGTTGCATCATGGCGCCGGTGCGCTTGGCGACTAATGATTCCAGATCGATGCCGTCGATTAAGTCGATTGGGTCCAGCACGTTGCCCTTGGACTTGGACATCTTGTTCCCGTCGCTGTCGCGCACCAGGCCGTGGACGTAGACCTCATGGAAGGGCACTTGGTCCATGAACTCCAGCCCCATCATGATCATCCTCGCGACCCAGAAGAAAATGATGTCGAAACCGGTGACCAGCACGCTGGTGGGGTAGAACCGGGCCAGATCATCGGTTTGTTGCGGCCAGCCGAGCGTCGAGAACGGCCACAGTGCCGACGAGAACCATGTATCGAGTACGTCCTGGTCGCGTTCGAGAGACACATCGCTTGCCAGCCCGTGTCTGGCCCGAACCTCGGCCTCCGAGCGTCCCACGTAGACCGTGCCTTCGGTGTCATACCAGGCCGGGATGCGATGGCCCCACCAGAGTTGGCGCGAAATACACCAATCTTGGATGTTGTGCATCCATTCAAAGTAGGTCTTGGCCCAGTTGTCGGGCACAAAGCGGATGCGACCGTCTTCTACGGCGTCGATGGCCGGACGCGCCAGTGTCTGCGCGTCGACAAACCACTGTTTGGTCAAAAGCGGTTCGATGACGTCGCCGGAGCGATCGCCATAGGGCTGCATGAGTGTCTTATTCTCGACCGCCATCATCAGGCCTTCGGCTTCGATTGCCTCGACGATGCGCCGCCGCGCCTCGAAGCGGTCGAGTCCGCGGTATTGGTCCGGGACCAGGTTGAGAGTGTCAATCGTGTCGGCGTCCGGCTGGCTCGCTTGCTGCTGAAGATCTGCCGCGGCTCGAGCGGCCTCAGCATAAGGCGCGCCATCGGTGCGAAGGCTGGCGTCTCCAGCCATTAACCGATACATCGGAATATCGTTGCGGCGCGCAACTTCGTAGTCGTTGAAATCGTGCGCGCCGGTAATCTTGACTGCGCCCGAGCCGAAGTCTGGATCGGGATACTCATCGGTGATGATCGGGATAAGTCGTCGCTGAGCTTTCGGACCGACCGGTATTTCGCAATAGTGGCCAACGATCTGTGCGTAACGCGCGTCGGTCGGATGCACGGCGATCGCTCCGTCTCCGAGCATGGTCTCCGGGCGGGTAGTGGCGATGGCTATGTAATCACGCTTCTCACGGAATGTCTCGGCGCCGTTGTCGTCGGTTTCGATGTAGTCGTAAGTCTGGCCATCTTGCAGCGGGTATTTGACGTGCCACATGTGGCCCCTGACTTCGACGTTCTCGACTTCCAGATCGGATATAGCGGTTTTCAGTATGGGGTCCCAGTTGACTAGCCGCTGGCCGCGATAGATCAATCCGCGCCGATGCAGGTCGACGAACACTTCCACAACGGCCTCGGACAGGCCGTCGTCCATTGTGAAACGCTCGCGTGACCAGTCGACCGACGCGCCCAGCCGGCGCATCTGGCGCGTGATGTGTCCGCCGGAGTTTCGTTTCCAATCCCAGATCCGAGCGACGAACGCTTCTCGCCCGAGTTGGACGGCTGAAAGGCCCTCGGCCTCGATTTGTCGTTCAACCAGCATTTGGGTCGCGATACCTGCGTGATCGGTCCCCGGTTGCCACAGTGTGGGCTGACCACACATGCGGTGATAGCGCGTCAATGCGTCCATCAGCGTGTGTTGAAAGGCGTGGCCCATGTGTAGGCTGCCGGTGACGTTCGGGGGCGGCAGCATGATCGAATAGGGCGTGCCATCGGCCTCGGTCGACGGCGAAAAGCGGCCGTCGGCCTCCCAGCGCGGGTACCATCGGGCTTCGATGGCCTGCGGCTCAAACGACTTGGCCATCGAATAACCAATCGATTGCGAGGCCGGTTCGGCGGATGGTTCGTGTGTTGATTGGTTCGTAGAGTCAGACAAGTGGGGTTCCTCGGGCGATAGCAAAGGTTAATCGGACTCGGCGGAAATGCGGTGAGTCGTCAGTTCGTAGCCGCGATCCCGGTAGAACCGATAGGCCGCACGAGCTTCATTACGCCGGTCAGGAGCTACGACCTCGTGGTGCTGCGCAAAACGTGAAAAAAACGGATGCACGTCGCCGCCCAGACTGATCAATACTTCGTCGAAATCGTCCGGGGGTGTGCCTACACCGATGAGTATCGGCGTACGACGGTCATCGGCTGGACGATCATCGCTACGCCGATGCGGTACAAAGCTATTTTGGCTGAATGTCCACATCAAGCTGTCCAAGCGCGCGGCTTGGGTGTCGTCGACCACGTGAACATAAACCCTCTGCCGGCTGGCGCGGGTTTTTTCGGCCAATCGACAGCAGAATCGTTCAGCGGTTTCGGGCGTGCCCTGCTCTAGAATGTAGAACGATATTTGAGTCAAGCTTGGCGGATCATGTCTCGTCGTGTGTATGGTCGATCAAGTATTGAGTCAGCAGGCCGACCGGACGGCCCGTAGCTCCTTTTTCCTTGCCGGATTTCCAGGCCACCCCGGCGATGTCAAGATGCGCCCAGCGCAGCTTGCGGGCGAACCGATGTAAAAAGCAGGCGGCAGTAACCGATCCGGCAAGTTTGCCGCCCACGTTGGCCATGTCGGCAAAATTGGAATCAAGTTGTTCCTGGTATTCTTCCCAAAGTGGCATGGGCCAGGCTCGGTCACCGGCTGCCTCACCGGCATCGCGCAGGGCGCGACGTAACGGACTGTTGTTGCCATAGAGCGCGGCCGCCTGTGACCCGAGCGCCACCAGTGTCGCGCCGGTTAGTGTTGCCATGTCTACAACCGCGTCGGGGTCATAGTTGTGCTCGACATAGGTTAGTGCATCGGCCAGTGCCAGACGGCCTTCGGCGTCTGTATTAAGGATTTCAATGGTCTGGCCCGACATGCTGGTGAGAATGTCTCCCGGCTTGTAGGCGTCACCGTCCGGCAGGTTTTCGGTAGCGGCGATTACACCAACCACGTTTTGTTCGAGATCCATTTCGGCAGCGGCTTCTATCGCCCCGAATACACTCGCTGCGCCCCCCATGTCGTACTTCATTTCGTCCATGGCTGCACCGGGTTTGATGCTGATACCACCGGAGTCGAAGGTCACGCCCTTGCCGACCAGGACGGTCGGTTTTTGGTTTTTGGCACCGCCGTTGTATTCCATGATGATCAGCCGTGCCGGCTGTCTTGATCCACGCGACACGCCTAGCAGTGCCCCCATGCCAAGTTGTGTCATATCGTTTTCATCCAGCGCCTTGCTGGTGAGTTTCCCGTGCGATCTGGCGAGCTCTTCGGCACGTTCGGCCAGATAGATCGGGGTGCAGATGTTCGCGGGCGTGTTGCCGAGATCCTTGGCGCGTTTGATCCCAGCCGCCGTGGCCCGGCCTTCGGTAACGCCGCGTTCGGCGGCTCGCAGATCGGATCGACGCGGCACTTGGAACACCAGGCGCGTGAGCTTGTGTTTGGGCGCCTCGAAGCCGGCGCCTCGACAGTCGTCAAAGCGGTAGATGCAATCTTCGACAGTGAGCAGCGCACTCTTGACCTGCCAGGTGAAATCATCACGACCACGCACGTTTTGTTCTGTCAGATAAAAAGCCGCGTCAATGCCGCCGAGGGCGTAGAGTTGCCTGAATGCTGCCGCACATGCTTTTTCGAATGCACGCTCGTTGAACTCCCGTTCCTTGCCGCAGCCGACCAACAATACGCGGTCGCACAGCAGCTCCTCGACATTGTGGAGTACTGCAGTGTCTCCCAGCTTGCCGTCCAGGTCACCTCGCCGCAGGATTGAACTCAAGAGTCCATCAGCGGCAAAGTCGAGGGCCCGTCCCTGCTGCGTGAGTTTGCGGCGGTCGAAAACGCCGACGACGACGCAACCCACGCGTTGTTTTTCAGGGCTGCCGCTTTTGACCAGGTATTCCATTTCGTCTCCGTTGTTTTCGAGCGGTTGGATACGCGATCCTCGCGCGTCGTGAATTTCAAATACTTACGCATGGCGTACGCGCCTGTGCGAAACCGCCAGACATTGTTCACAATGCGTTGGCCAGTCATTTTTGCAACTGTCCGGTCAAAGGAACCGCCTTTCATATGCGAATTATTTTACACGCAAGTTGGCCAAAGATCATCCATATAACCAGCTTTTGTAAAATTTCGACCCGCTGGCCGGCCGTTTGAAAGGCTGAATAGTGACAATACTCTTTCGCTATTTATCCGCAGAACTGTGGCGGACTTGGCTTGTCATAACTGGCGTTTTCTCGGTTTTGACGCTGGGTTTGGGCTTGTCGAAATTCATTGCACGGGCGGCAGCTGGCAAAATTCCGGTCAATACAGTCCTCCAGCTTGCATTCGATGCGTTGATCAAGAATTTCGAGATCGTTCTACCTGTTGCCGCCTTTTTGGGGATACTTCTTGTTCTCGGCCGTTTATGTCGAGACAACGAGATGACGGCACTGTTTGCCTGTCGGAGCGGCATGTGGCGTATATACAAGCCGATTCTGGTGTTTGCGCTGGTGATGGCGGTCTTGGCGGGTGCCATCAGCATGGTTGCCAAACCCTATGCTGAACGCTCCATGGATGCCCTAGTCCAGCAGAACATGAAGTCCTTGATCCAATCGCTGTCGCCGGGCCAGTTTCAAACATTCCGGCATGGGCGCCTGACTTTCTATGCCGGTCATCGCAATGCGAACGGCGACCTGGCGGATATTTTTATCCGGCTTCGCAAACCACCGCAAAATAGTCAATCAGCGCCCATTGTCATTCGTGCCAAGCGCGCAACCCAGCGCACCAATCCACGGACCGGACGTGTGATATTCGTATTGCACGATGGCTGGCGGTATCAGGGCAGGCCCGGTGCCGCCAACTATCGCATCGTGCGCTTTGCGCAATATGGTATCCAGGTTAAGCCCGGACAGGCCCATACCTCGAACAGTTACAACACCCGCTCGACCCCTTATCTTATGTCAAGCTCGGATCCCGATGCGATTGCCGACTGGCAGATCCGGGTTTCGGTCCCGTTATCCGTGTTGATACTGGCACTGATGGCCGTGCCTATCGGTCAAGTGCCGCCGCGTTCAGGGCGTTACGGCCGCATCGTGATGGGGATTGTACTGTGCGTCATGTACGTCAACAGCATCAATCTTGCCGCCACTGCCATCAAATCCAGAACTGTATCGGCCTGGATCGGCGTTTGGTGGGTACATGCCGTGGCCCTAGGCTTCACGCTTATATTGCTGGCCCGACAGCAGGGTTGGCTCAATCTGACCGGACGCAATAAATGACGCTTATTGATCGTTACATTGCGCGCACGATATTCGGGGCCACCGCAGTCGTAGCTTTGGTGATCATGGCGCTGGTGGTGTTGATCGGTGTTATCAACCAACTGGGCGAACTGGGCAAAGGTGATTATCACATCGTTCAAATGTTGACTTACGTGGCGCTCCAGCTGCCGAGCCAGTTGTTATTGACGCTGCCGGCAATTGTCCTACTCGGGGCGCTCTCGGGTTTGGGATCGCTAGCCACGCATTCGGAACTTATTGTCATAAGGGGCGCGGGGCTGTCGATGCGCCGTTTGGCCGTCTCGGTGGCGATTGCGGCCGGCATTTTGGCGATCATCACGTTGGCACTCAGTGCTTACGTAGCGCCACGTTCGCATACGGCCGCGCTGAGATTGCAGCGTCAGGCAATGCGTGGCGACGCAGGTGCGGCGACACTTGGTCAGAGTGTCTGGCTGCGTCAGCACCATGTTCTGTTTCGTTTTGGCCATGTGCTGCCGGGCGGCCGCCTGACTGGGGTGCGAATCTACAAGTTCGGGGCGAAAGACGTGATTCGCGAAATCATCGCTGCCCATTCGGCGCAGCTGTCGAACAATCGGCTGACTTTACAAAATCCTAGAGCCACACAGTTGTCGACCCAGCACATAACCACAAGCCACCAGAATCAATACTCGATCCCGGTCACTATAAGCCGGCATATCCTGAAGCTGGCCGTTACCGCACCCGACCAACTCACCATAGTCGGGCTGTGGCATTACATATATTTTCTAAAATCGAATCATATCGTGGCCACGCGTTATCGGCTTGCGTTCTGGACGCAGATCGCCACGCCGATTACGGCGTTTATTCTGGCAATATTCGCCCTGCCGTTCGCATTCGGGGCATTGCGCGGGGCTGGCGCCGGACAGCGACTGTTTATCGGCGGTTTGGGTGGTTTGGCATTTGTATTACTGCACCGCATCACGGCGGCTATGGCGCCGGTCTATGGCGTCTGGCCGCCGCTGGCCGCGCTGTTACCTACACTCGTGCTCGCATTGGCCACGGCAGTCTGGATCGGGCGGCTGGATTAACGAGTATCGCTCGTGCGTCAGCGTGAGACGAGATCGCGAACGACTAGACCACGCTCGGCCAGAAAGTTTTTGGCTTCTTGGATCGTGTAGGTGCCGAAGTGAAAAATCGAGGCGGCCAAAACGGCATCAGCCCGACCATCGGCGAGACCATCGTACAGATCGCTCAAGTCGCCGACCCCACCTGATGCAATCACGGGAATATCGACGGTGTCAGACACAGCCCGTGTCAGCTCTACATCGAAGCCGGACTGAGTGCCGTCCTTGTCCATGCTGGTCAGTAGAATCTCACCGGCCCCCAGACCGGCCAGCTTTTGCGCCCAGCCAATAACCTCAATACCGGTTTCGCGACGCCCTCCGTGAGTAAATATTTCCCAGCGCGGTGGCTCGTCGGCCTTGCTGACACGTTTGGCGTCAAGTGCGGTGACGATGCACTGAGAGCCATAGCGTGCGGCTGCTTCACCGATAAAATCGGGGTTGTTGATTGCGGCCGTGTTGATCGAGACCTTGTCGGCGCCAGCTGACAGGAGTCGACGCACGTCGGCCAGCGAGCGGACGCCGCCGCCTACCGTAAGCGGAATAAATACTTCGCCGGCGACTTGCTCGACGATTTCCATCAGCGTTCCGCGGTCTTCGTGGCTGGCAGTGATGTCCAAAAAGACCAGTTCATCCGCGCCCTGACGGTCGTAGCGACGAGCCACTTCAACGGGGTCGCCGGCTTGTTTCACGTCCAGAAACTTGACCCCTTTAACGACTCGACCCTTGTCGATGTCGAGGCAGGGAATGATGCGTTTCGCTAAGCTCACGAAACTTGGCCGCCGTCAACCAAAGCTCGGGCGGCACGAAAGTCGATGCTGCCCTCGTATAGTGCTCGTCCGAGAATGACGCCGCTGACGCCGTCGGTTTCGACCTCAAGCAGGGCGCGGATGTCGTCTAGGCTTGTGGCGCCGCCGGATGCAATCACTGGAATCGTGAGTTCCGCTGCGAGCGCGCGCGTGTTCTCGACGTTAAGACCTTGCATCATGCCGTCACGGGATATGTCGGTATGGATGATGGCGACAACACCTTCGGATTCGAACCGGGCGGCCAGATCATCCACGCGGTGATTGGACAGTTTCGACCAGCCGTCGGTGGCGACCCTGCCGTTTTCCGAATCCAGTCCAACAATGATGTGGCCGTCGAACTCCACTGCGGTGTCGGCTACGAAATGCGGCTCGGCGACAGCGCGCGTTCCCAGGATTACGTACTCAACGCCGCGCTCAAGATAGGTGTCGATATCGGCTTCTTCCCGGATTCCGCCACCTACTTGAACTGGCACGTTCCCGGCGGCCGTGACTATCTCACCGACTACGCGATCGTTGATGGGCCGACCGGCGCGGGCGCCGTCGAGATCCACAACGTGGAGCCGGTCGGCACCTTCCTCCAACCAGCGTTCGGCCACCCGGACCGGGTCATCATCGAAGATCGTTGCATCGTCCATGCGGCCTTGGCGCAGCCGTACGCACTGGCCGTTCTTGATGTCGATCGCGGGGATCAGTTGCACGCCATACCTCCCTGTTAGCGGCTTGTTTGTCTTGGCTCTCCGACCGGTTGGGTCGGCCTTGTTAGTTCGCCTGACCGTTCCAGGCGAGAAAGTTGGCTAGCATTTGCAGGCCCGGTGATTGACTTTTTTCAGGGTGAAACTGCACTGCGAACACGTTGGGGCGGATCACTACCGATCCGAATTCGGGTCCGTAGGTCGTCTTACCCAGGATTTCACTCTCATTTTCAGGCACCACATAATAGCTGTGGACGAAATAGAACCAGCTGTCATTATGGATGTTTTGCCAT
Organism: Salinisphaeraceae bacterium UBA4764; assembly: GCA_002403445.1. Classification (GTDB taxonomy): domain Bacteria; phylum Pseudomonadota; class Gammaproteobacteria; order Nevskiales; family Salinisphaeraceae; genus Salifodinibacter. The sequence continues at coordinate 13,820 of DHHU01000079.1, forward strand.
AGTTGGTGATCGCGGGTCTGGCGTATCTGATTCCAGCCCATGTGTGGAATCTTACGTCGCCTGCCGTCGGGCTGGGCATCGGGCCTTGCAAAAGCCACGGTATTGCCGGCGAACGCGCCAAGACAATCTACACCGCCGGATTCTTCCGAATGTGCCATGAGCATCTCGATACCAAGACAGATCCCCATAAGGGGCCGTGTTTCGATGTAGCGGTGGATCATGTCGTCGAGACCGAGGCGGGCCAGTTCGCTCATGCAATAACCAATGGCCCCTACACCCGGCAGGATCAAACGGTCCTTGGATGCCAGAACTTTGGGGTCGGCGCTTATTTCGATCGACTCGCCGGAGGACACATAGTAAAGAGCCTTGCTGATCGAGTGCAGATTGCCCATGCCATAATCGATGATGCCGACAGTCGCCATCGTTTGCTCAGTTTATAGTGTATTCTTTGTGGATGGCGAGTCGCCAGCGCGACGTTCGTCAACCGCAATCGCGCCGCGAAGCGCACGCGCAAATGATTTGAAGCAGGTCTCCGCGATGTGATGCGCGTTATAGCCTTTGAGCTTGTCCATATGCAAGGTCAGCCTGGCACCGCGGGTCACGCCCTGAAAGAATTCGCGTATCAATTCGACGTCAAACGTGCCGATTTTGTCACGGGTGAATTCGACATCAAAATACAAACCGACGCGGCCTGAGCAATCGATAATGGTGCGCGTGAGCGCTTCGTCGAGCGGTATGGTTGCCTGTCCGTAGCGGTATAGCCCCGCCTTGTCGCCAAGTGCGTCGGCAAGAGCGAAGCCGAACGTAAGGCCTACGTCTTCGACGGTGTGGTGATCGTCAATCCAGGTGTCACCATCGGCGCGAAGTCTAATGTCGATCAGCCCGTGACGCGCGACCTGAGCTAGCATGTGATCGAAAAAACCGATCCCGCTGGTGCCTGACAATACCCCTGTTCCGTCGAGGTTCAGGGTGATTTCAACATCAGTTTCGGCCGTTTGGCGATGATACGTGGCTTGGCGGCTGCTCATGCCAGTGCTTTGTCGTGTCCAGCCATACTGATAATACGCATATTGGATTGTGGCTGCCAAGCCATTTTGTTAAGTGACGCGACGTTACAGCTAATGTGGATTTGATTTACCCATCGATCCAGAACGTAACCGGGCCGTCGTTGATCAGTTCGACCTGCATGTCAGCGCCAAAGCGGCCTATTGCCACTTTTGTAACCTGGTTCTTCATTTGTGCTACAAATTCGTCGAATAATGTCCGGGCAAGCTTAGGCTCGGCAGCCGTTCCGAAGCCGGCGCGATTGCCGCGCGATGTATTAGCCGCTAGCGTGAATTGCGGGACGGCCAAAATGTCGCTGCCGATATCGACTACGCTCTGGCTCATGCGCCCCGATGGATCGCTGAATAAACGATAGGCTGCCACGCGGTCAGCCAGCCTCTTGGCGTTTGGTTTGGCGTCGCCGCGAACCACACCCACGAAAACACATAGCCCGCTGTCGATTTGGGCAATCGATTCACCGTCAATCGTTACGCTCGCGCGGCTCACGCGTTGCAATAGTCCGATCATGACTATAGAAGTGCCGGAGGATTGTTACGGATTCGGCTTAGCAGGCGCTCGAATGGCGAAGGATCGTGAACGTTGGGGGCGGCAGCGCCGCGCGGGAAATGATAATCCACCAGCCGTGATGTCCAGAACCTCAGTGCCGCGGCAGCCAACATTCGCGGCCAAGCGTCGATCTCGGGCTGGCCGAGGCGGCAGCGGTGGTGGTAGGCGGTGATAAAAGCTGCCCAGCGGTCACTGTGGAAACAGTCATCCGTATCAAAACACCAGTCGCAGCAAATCACGGCCAAGTCGAACAATATATATTCTTCGCAGGCATAGAAGAAATCGATCACGCCCGTGACTCGTCTGGCTTGAAACAAGACATTGTCCCGAAACAGATCAGCGTGTATCAGGGTGCGTGGCAGATCCTCGAACAACGCGCTGGCGTTCCGTTGGGTGGCCAGCTCGGCATCGAACAGGGCGAGCTGCTCAGCTTTGAGTACGGGGGCTAGTCGCTTGCGACTGGCCGCAATCCAGGCCAGATCACGCGGATTGGGGCGGCTGAGGCCACTGCTGGGCGCGAGCCGGTGCATTTCAGCGACTACGCGCGCCAGCGATTCACAATGAGCAGGCCCCGGCTCGAATACACTGGCACCAGCCAACCGGTAGACCAGGGCACACGGCCGGCCACGAACCTCGCTCAAAAAACCGCCGTCGTCACGAGCCACGGGATGGATCACCGGCAGTCCGTGTGCGGCCAAATGATCCATCAATTGCATGAAAAAAGGCAGCTCGGCGTAGTCCAACTCTTCAAAAACTGTCAGTACCCATTGGCCGAGCGTGGTATCGATAAAATAAGTCGAGTTAGTCACGCCTTCGCCAATGCCCCGAAAATGGGTCAACTCGCCGACCGAATAAGCCCTGATAAGGGCTTCGATATCGGCGCGGCTCAACACGGTGTAAACGGCCATCAGGTTCGGCTCCCGTCGTTATCGGTCAACCTTTTGCGGGCTCGCTTGGCAAAAACGCGCATTTCCTTTGCGGCTTGATGATCGCCACGGCGTGACGCGATATCGATGCCTTTCTCAAAGACTTGAACGGCTTCGTGTGGCCGATTGTCTTCGGCCAGTGCTTGGCCATAGTGTTTCCACGCGGCTGAATACTCCGGATCCTGTTCGACCGCTGCCGCGAGATGAACCGCAGCGTTACCCGGCTCGTTGGCTTTGAGTAGTTGCTCACCGAGGCTGAAGCGAAGCAGAGGCCCGTCGTGTCCGGCGGCAAGCATTTTCTCGAGTTGTTCACGCACTGTATTGTTGGCTATATCAGTTCTATTGCTTGTCGGCGCGAGATTATAATCTTCGGAGTGCTATTACTTCAGCGACGCCAGAAAGTGGGTGTGAAGATAACCAGCAATGTAAATATTTCAAGCCGGCCGAGCAGCATCGCGCCGCAAAGAACCCATTTGGCCAGTGCCGGCAGACTGGCCATGTTGCTGGCCACCGAGCCCAGGCCGGGGCCAAGATTGTTAAGAGCGGCAGCGACGGCGGAAAAAGCTGTGAGCGGATCTAGCTTCAGCGCGATCAGAATCAGGAACAACACGACGTATGTTGCAACATAGACCGAGAAAAAACCCCAGACCGCGTGAACGACGCGATTAGCCACTACCTGATCGCCCATCTTGACCGGAAAAGTGGCACTGGGGTGGACGAGGCGTCGGATTTCCCGCATGCCCTGCTTTGCCAGTAACACCACCCGGACGACTTTCATGCCGCCAGTGGTCGAGCCCGCGCAGCCGCCGACGAAGCTGCCAAGTATCAGAAATATAGGGATAAAGCTCGGCCATGCCGTGTAGTGGCTGGTGGTGAAACCGGTGGTTGTGCCGATCGACACAACCTGGAACAGGGCGTGCACTATAGCTGTGCCAGGATCGGCGTAGGTGCCGTGGACGATCAACACCAAAGCCGCGATGGCCGTCGCGCCAGCCACCATCAGCCAGAGCATCCGGGTTTCGTAATCGCGCCAGTAGTCGAGTGGATTGGCGCTTCGCCACACGGCGAAGTGCATGCTGAAACTTGTGGCGCCGACCAGCATTGTGAAGACTGCCACCAGTTCGACAAGCGGGCTGTTGTGATACCCGAGCGATTGATCGTGATTGGAAAAACCGCCAGTCGCGATTGCTGAGAAGGCATCCGAGATGGCGTCGAACGGTGTGACGCCGGCAAGCCAAAACAACAGCGCGCAGATAATCGTCAGAGAAACATAAAGATACCAGAGCATCTTGGCCGTTTCGCGAATACGGGGCGTGAGCTTGGAATCCTTGATCGGGCCGGGCGTTTCGGCGCGGTAGAGCTGCATCCCCCCCACCCCCAGCATGGGCAAAACAGCTACCGCTAAGACAATGATGCCCATGCCGCCCATCCAGTGCAGCAGCACACGCCAGAACAAGATGGCGTGCGGCAGTTTGTCTAGATGTTTGAGTACTGTCGCGCCCGTGGTGGTCAGGCCAGAAACCGACTCGAATACGGCGTTTGTGACCGACACTTGCGGTGAGGTCACCAGCACGAACGGAATCGCCCCGAACAGGCTGAGTACCATCCAGAAAAATACCACCACCAGAAAACCATCGCGGATTTTGAGTTCGCGCCGTGCACTGCGCGTTGGCCACCAGGCGCAGAAACCGGCCGTCAGGGTAACGGCAAACCCGGTGATGAACGCCACGACCTGACCGTCGCCGTAAATGAGGCCGACCGCCGCGGGAAGCAGCATGGCTGTGGAAAAGATCATCAGTAGAACGCCGATGATGCGTTGTACGCCGGCAAAGGGGTAGTCGAGTTTCAAGCGCACGATAGCCGAAACCTTTGCATCAACAGCGCGTGAGGTTCGATGTTTCGCGTTGGGGTCAACAGGCAGGAACGATGATCAGACATGCCGAGAACCGACCTGGAACAGGCGTTCGACGGCGCTTGTAGCGCCTTTGTCGGCAATAAAGACGATCACGTGGTCACCCGCGCCAAGTACCGTATCGTCGGCGGTGAGTAATTTGCCGCGTCCGCGAATGACGCCGCCTAGCGTTGCGCCGTCGGGGAGTTGAATGTCACCGAGCCGGCGATCGATGATGCGAGAGCTATCGCGCTCGCCGTGAACCACTAATTCTATGACTTCGGCGGAGCCGCGGCGCAAAGCATGCACGCGCACAACGTCGCCGCGGCGTACATGCGCCAGAAGCGCACTAATCGTGGACTGTTTGGGTGAAATTGCGATATCGATCTGGTTGCCCGAGGACTGCACTAGATCAACGTAGGCAAGGCGATTGATCAATGACATCACCTTACGCGCACCTAGGCGTTTGGCCAGCATTGCCGACAGGATATTGGCTTCATCGTCGTTGGTGATGGCGCAAAACACGTCTACACGGTCGATATTTTCCTCACGCAACAGGGATTCATTCGCAGCGTCGCCTTGCAATACGATGGCGTTGTCGACGTTGTTTGACAGCTGGCGCGCGCGTCGCGGGCTCGACTCGATGACTTTGACCTGACAAGTCCGCTCGAGCGCTCGTGCCAGCCGCCCGCCGATATGCCCGCCGCCGGCCAGCATGACCCGTTTGATGCGTCGATCGACGTTGCGCAGCTCGCCAATCACGCGCCGGACATTGGCGCGTTCGGCCAGAAAATAAATTTCGTCGTCGGTTTCGATAATAGTGTCGTCGGTGGTTTCGACAGGCTTGCCACGCCGATAGATGGCCACAACACTCAAGGCAGCGTTGGGCAAACGCCGGCTAAGTTTCGATAGCGGCTCACCCACCAAGGCGCCGCCAAAATAAGCTTTTACGCCCGCGACCTGGATACTGCCATTGGCGAAATCCACGATCTGGAGTGCGCCCGGGAACTGGATCAAACGTTTTATGTAGTCGGTTACCAATTGCTCCGGGTTGATGGTCATGTCAATCGGTATGGCTTCCTGATGGAAGAGCTGTGATTCGACTAGATATTCCGTGGCTCGGATGCGCGCCACTTTGGTGGGTGTGTGGAACAAGGTGTAGGCGATCTGACACGCCACCATGTTGACTTCGTCGGATTGCGTGACGGCGATGATCAGATCAGCATCATCCGCGCCGGCTTTCCGCAGGACTTCCGGATGTCCGGCGTAGCCCGTGAGCGCGCGCACATCTAGTCGATCCTGCAGCGGGCGCAACAACACCTCGTTAGTATCGACGATCGTGACGTCGTGATTTTCCTCGGCTAGGTTCTCGGCAATTGTCGCCCCCACCTCACCGGCACCCAATACAATCGTTTTCATGGCGCGAACGTTAGTCTTTGACCGAACCTCACGCAACTAAGGCTGTCTTCTTAAGAGTAAGAAACGCTCAAATAAAAGGTACTTTGGTCATCGTATCGGTGGCCTGTTATTTGCAGCCGCCAAGGCTTTGGCGTTCCAATAGTGGAACAGGTCAGAAACCATGCAAACTACAATGCACCCTGACAATGACAAGGAGTTGTGGCTGGAAACGGTCGCCTGGTCCGCTGACGGGCTGGTGCCCGTCATCACGCAGTCGGCGGCTACCGGGCGTGTGCTTATGCAGGCCTGGATGAACCGCGAGGCACTGCGCGCAACCCGTGATACCGGTGTGGCGACTTATTTTTCGCGGTCCAAGGGCCGGCTCTGGGTAAAGGGCGAATCCTCGGGCGCTACACAGGATGTCGTAAGTCTGCATCTCGACTGTGATGGCGACTCGATTTTGTTACAAGTCAACCAACACGGCGGCGCAGCCTGCCACACCGGGCGCCAATCTTGTTTCTACCGGGCGTATGATAATGGGCAATGGCATGAAGACGAGCCTGTACTGGTGTCGCCCGATACGTTATATAAGAAATCATGAAAGCCGAAGACACACTCGAACAACTCGACATGATATTGGCCAATCGGCGTCAGGCAAATAGCAGCTCAAGCTATACAGCACGTCTTTATGCGGCCGGGATACCCGGCATGACGGCCAAAATTGACGAGGAGGCGGACGAAGTGATCGAAGCCGCCAACAGTGACGATGATGGTCACCTCGTAAGTGAGGTGGCAGACTTGTGGTTCCACTGCATGGTGTTGTTGCAGTCACGAGGTATTGCGAGTGAGGCCATCGTGGCGGAACTGGCTAAGCGAATGGGCGTGTCGGGTCTGGACGAGAAGGCGGCGCGAACTTGTTAATTCAAGATATACACAACTCAACAAACCGATAACTTAATGATCGGTAGACGAGGTAATTATGGGACTTGGTGGTATAAGCCCGTGGCAACTACTCATTTTGTTGGCAATCGTGCTCGCGATTTTCGGCACCAAAAAACTCCGGAATGTCGGCGGCGATCTTGGTGCGGCCATGCGCGATTTTCGGGGTGCGATGCGCGAAGGTGATGACAAAAACGACAGCGAATCAGAAGAGGAAGATCGTGTCGTGGATCAACAGGACGGTGCAAGTGCACCCAAGCAAGCGCGCAACTCGAATGACGCCCAAAACCAAACGAAGGAAACGGCCGATAAGGCCAGCGAGCATAAAAGCTAGCTCGCTCCTGTCTTTTGGGTTTTCGATGCTGTTGACGAATGGAGCCCTGAATAAGGATTCGATATTCGCACGGCACTTGGAGTGATTACGCGTAATGCCTTCGAACAGACACCCCGCTACATGCCAACGATTGGCATGTAGCCTAGATACGCCGAGGCTCGTTGGGTCACGGGGGCGGTGCACCAAGATTGATGTTGACCGGCACATAGACGTCTAACCTATGTTTGACGTTGGTTTCTGGGAACTGTCGCTAATTGGTGTACTCGCCCTCGTGATTCTGGGGCCTGAGCGGCTGCCGGTCGCGGCTCGTACGCTGGGCCGCTGGGTTAGACGCGGTCGCCGCTTTGTGAGTAATTTCGGCGAGGAGTTGACGGGTGACTCCAGCATCGCCGATTTGCGGGAAGAAGTGCGGAAGATGCGCAGCGAAATCGAAGAACAGACGCGCGAGACCATCAATGATGTTGAGGAGGTGTCGAACGACGACAACAACACCGACGCGAGTGGACAAGACAGCAGCCAGCCTCGCTCGATGTATGAATTCAGCCTCGACGACGTCGATAATGCTCCCGGTGCCGATTATGAACCCGACAATCAGGCATCCGTTGCGGATGAATCAGTTGACGTATCAGATGACCTAGCTGACGAATCCAAAGATTCCACCGTATCGGCACCGGAATCATCCGTTGAGGCGTCGGCAACGGCTGGTGAGTCGATCGAGCCAATCGACGCGCAAGTAGACGTCGAAGACGAAGAAGCGCTATATGCGCGCGCCCGCCGACGCTATGCAGGTGTTGACGAGACGAATGACCTCGAACAAGACACTACAGGCAACGATGCTTCGTCTGCTCAAGCCAAAAGCCCAACTCTGAATGAGTGATAACGACGACGAGAGTCGGGTTCTCAAACAAGAACCCCTGATCAATCATCTACTGGAGTTACGCACTCGGCTGCTCAAGATTCTGATCGGCATCGTTGTGGTCTTTGTACCCTGTGCCTACTTCGCGCGCGATCTGTTCACTTACCTCTCCGGGCCTCTGCTTGCGGCCATGCCGGCTAACAACAATCTTATCGCCACCGGCGTTGCGTCGCCATTTCTAGCCCCATTCAAACTGGCCATGCTGGCCGCGGTTGCGCTCTCTTTGCCGTGGACTCTCTATCAGATCTGGATGTTTACTGCGCCCGCGTTATACAAGCAGGAACGCAAGCTAATCGTACCGTTGCTGGCTTCCAGTACATTGCTGTTCTTCGCGGGTATGGCGTTTGCTTACTACGTTATTTTTCCGATTATTTTCCGTTTTTTCGTTTCGGTTGCGCCCAATGGCGTGCAGGTAATGACCGACATCTCGGCCTATCTTGACTTCGTTCTGAAGTTATTCATGGCCTTTGGCGCCGCGTTTGAAATGCCGGTCGCTATATTTCTCATCGTCTGGACCGGGTTCGTGTCGACCCGGCAACTCGGACAGTACCGCCCGTACGTCATAATCGCCGCGTTTGCTGTTGGCATGCTGCTGACTCCCCCCGATATTATTTCGCAGACTTGCCTGGCCGTACCGCTGTATCTACTTTATGAGCTCGGTATTCTGGCCGCGCGGGTGTTCCTGCCCGATCGGGCGGCAGACAATGACGACGATCAATAACCCGATCGCCTAGCAAGTGTGACCGGGCGGTCAGATAGCCGCCTGGTTTCACCGACTCGTGACCGCGAGCGCTTTTCACTTTTGATTGGCTCGGCACCTGCTTCCATATGACCAGTTGGTGTGCCAGTGATGGCGCCGCTCCCATCCTTGACGCAGAGCAGCACTTTCTCGGCTGGAGCAATTGATTGTGGTCACAGACTGGGCAACCAATGTTTGAGGTCAAGGTCGGCCATGTTGCCGTCGGTGAGTGGTGTCTGAAAGATATCAATTGTTCTATAACCGGGCATCAGTCGCTGCGGTTTGATTTATTGACTCGGCCGGAATGCCCGGATTCGCACACCAAAATTTGCAGATGAGCGCAATCCCTGTATCGCAACGTCGATTGTCACCAGCAATCACAAGGACAATCGACTGTGAGTTGACAGCGAGTTTCGGTCGTAATGTATGACTACCCGACGGCACGTATTAGGCCGAATCAAACCGTGACACGAAGATGGAATTCAACCGCAAGCTTGACCTGAAGCTGCTGGTTTTGAGGCAGACAACCTTTTACGTTGCCGTGACGATCGTTGCTATTCGCTTCCGCAACGCGGCCGGTTGGCACCCTTCGGTGCCCCTGAGCGAGCTGACGACGGGGTTCGTCGTCATTTATAAGTGGCTTGAACTGCTTCGTCTAGAGTTGACTTGACGCGAAGTCGGCCAGTCGTGATCGCTCACCGCGCGCCAGGGTTACATGGCCGGCGTGGACCCAGTTACGGAAGCGGTCGACGACGTAGGTCAGCCCGGAGCTGGTCTCGGTGAGATAGGGCGTGTCGATTTGTGCCAGGTTGCCCAGGCAGACGAATTTTGTGCCCGGACCGGCGCGCGTGACCAATGTTTTCATCTGTTTGGGCGTCAGGTTCTGGGCTTCGTCCAGAATAACGAAGCGCTCGAAGAACGTCCGTCCGCGCATGAAATTCACCGACCGAATCTTAATGCGGTTCGACAATAATTCCTGAGTCGCTGCACGTTCCCAGCCACTGGACTCCTCGCGGCCGGTCAAGACTTCGAGATTGTCCATCAGCGCGCCCATCCAGGGCGTCATTTTTTCTTCTTCGGAGCCTGGCAGAAAGCCGATGTCGTCACCGACCGGCACGGTGACCCGAGTCATGATGATTTCGCTGTAGCGATCGGCGTCGAGAACTTGTGATAAGGCTGCGGCCAGCGTGATGAGTGTTTTGCCGGTACCCGCGGCGCCCAACAGCGTGACAAAGTCGATATCCGGATCCATCAAAAGGTTGAAAGCGAAGTTCTGCTCGCGGTTGCGGGCGTTCATGCCCCAAACCGAGCGTTTGCCCGGACGGTAGTCCTCGGCGAGTTGCAGCGTAGCAACGCCGTTACTTACTTCGCGCGTTATGAGTTCGGGGTCGGCGGGGCGCTCGAAGTGCAGGAGTTCGTTGACGTGCCAGTCGGCAAGTTCCTCCGATTCGATTCGGTAATACGTGCCGGTTTCGTCTTGCCAAGAAGACAAATCGTCGGCATGCAAGTCCCAGAAATCGTCTGGCAGACGTGTATACCCCGTATAAAGCAGATCAAGGTCTTCCAGCACCTTGTCACTGGCGTAGTCCTCGGCAGTGACCCCAACGACGGCGGCTTTTATCCGTAGGTTGATGTCCTTGGAAATCAGAATCACCGAGCCGTTGATTTCGGCCTGACTCAGCGCCAACGCACTCAAGAGAATCGAGTTGTCCGGTTTGTTGCCAGGCAGGAGCCCCGGCAGCGTCGTGTCTGGAGGCTTCATTTCAAACCGCAAGCGGCCGGTTGCCCGTGGTGCAGGGTCGCCATTGATCATTGGGTTGATGGCGTCGAGCGCCAGACCATGGTCGATTGACGCGGGTTCGGCGCTGGCCATCAGTTCATCCAGAAAGCGGCTGACTTGGCGCACGTTGCGCGCGACTTCTGACACGCCTTTTTTGCCAGCGTCGAGCTCTTCGAGCACGACCATCGGCACGAACACATCGTGCTCCTCGAAACGAAATAATGCGCTCGGGTCGTGCATCAGCACATTGGTGTCGAGCACGTAGGTTTTGCGTTGCGTGTTTGAGGTTTGGGTAAGTGCGTCTTCAGGCATGTTTTGTATTGTGGTCACGATTTAATTGGCGTAAAGCCGCCAATACGCTATCGGCGTGTTCAGTCACTTTGACACCGCGCCAGATTTGTCGTACGACGCCGTTGGCGTCGATCAGAAAAGTTGAGCGTTCGATACCGACGTGGCTTCGGCCATAGAGTTTTTTCTCTTTCAAGACTCCGAATCGTTGGCAAATTGTCTCGTCGGCATCACTGATCAACGGAAAAGGGAAGTGGTATTTAGCGCGAAAGTTCTCGTGTTTACGGACCGAATCGCGTGAGACACCGACGATCTCGGCACCTTCGGCTTGAAACGCTTGGTATAAATCACGAAACGCTTCGCCTTCCTGGGTGCAGCCGGGAGTGTTGTCACGTGGGTAAAAATAAAGCACTAGTGTCCTACCGGCAAAGTCGGAAAGACTAAGTGTCTGGTTGTCGGTCGCTGGTGCGGAAAACTCCGGTGCGGGCTGGTCAATTTCGACGCTCATTGCGATACCTTTTCAATGTTTGATGGGGTCGAGCACGCCGTCGGCGAACAATTCGTCGCACAAGTCCATAAACGCATCGCGCAGCGTTTGTGGATGCTGGATAGTGGGAACCTCTAGCGTGAAATGCAGACTGCACATCGCGGCCTCTGTAATCGACGAGCGATATGTCTGGGCGGTCAATTCAGTGGTTCGGACGCCGTAGTCGTCAAAAAAACGCGACAGCGATACCAGCAGATTATCTTGGTCGGGCGCAACGATATCCGCCGCGTAGGGGCGGTAGTCGCCACCGTTTGGCCGGCGCGCCGCAGCGCTGGCATGCATGGATAATCCCAGCGATTCACCGAGCGCGGGCAATGCCGATTCCATCTTGGCAATCTCGTTCCAGTTGCCAACCGCCAGAATAGTGACCACGGTTTGATCACCCACTGGCATAATTCGGAAGTCGTCAATGGCGCAGCCACGCTGGCCGATGGCGGCCAACAACTCGGTCAGCAACGTTTCGCGAGCCGGCCCCATGGCCGTGATCGACAAATATTTCTTGGTGTCGGCCATAAAATATTGATATCAGGATTGAGCTTGGCGGCGATTGGGTTCGATCGCAGCATGCGTATTACAACCCCGTAAGGATACGGTTACAATCTAGTTCTGAACAAGTTGGCGAGCCGCCGGGCAGTGTTAGGCACCGGTCAGCGGTCGACAACAATACACTCTTACTGACGAGGGCGATTGACGTGACTGCCAAATATTCCGGCTTGGGCGGCAGCATGGTGGCATTGGTAACGCCAATGCACGTTGACGGCAGCGTCGACTGGGACGCGCTGGAACGCTTAGTGGATTGGCACATCGAATCCGGCACCGACGGCATCGTGGCTGTCGGGACAACCGGGGAATCGGCGACGCTCGGCTTCAACGAACACGACGAACTGATTGGCCGCACTGTGGAACTGGTCGATAAACGCGTTCCAGTCATCGCCGGTACTGGAGGCAACGCCACCGACGAAGCCATTCGTTTGACGCGCCACGCCAAGCGCGTGGGTGCCGATGCCTGCCTGCTGGTTACGCCGTATTACAATAAACCCACTCAGGAAGGTCTATATCGTCATTTTCACGCCATCGCCATGGCGGTCGACATTCCTCAGGTACTCTACAACGTGCCGAGCCGGACCGGAGTCGACATGTTGCCCGAGACCGTAGCCCGTCTGGCCGAGATCGATAACATCGTGGCCCTCAAAGAAGCCAAGGGCTCGATCGACCGCATTCACGCGCTCATCGAAACCCTGGGGGACGATGTGGCCATATTCTCGGGCGACGACGGCACCGCCATGGAAACCATGCTCGTTGGCGGCAAGGGCGATATTTCGGTTACGGCCAACGTCGCCCCGAAAGCGATGCACGACATGTGCGAAGCCGCGATTGCCGGGGATCGTCAACGCGCCGAAGCCCTCGAAGCCGAACTCTCCAAACTGCATAGCGTGCTGTTTCTCGAGCCCAATCCCGTGGCCGTCAAATGGGCGCTCGCCGAGTTGGGCTTTATCGAGCCCGGCATTCGTCTACCCATGACTCCGCTTGCCGAGCATTTTCACGATAGCGTGCGCGAGGCGCTGGTCGATTTTGGGCTTAAGCCCTCATCTGCATGAGTGCCACGGACAGAGTGTGCAGCCATTCCACGACCTGCCGACGTTGCCGACAAACACGGTTCTATCGAGACGACTCATGACGACGCAATTTGCCTGTAAAGCCGCGCCAACGACCGTCTTGCTCGGTATCGTACTGCTTCTATTGGCCGGCTGCGGCGGCCCCCCGGCCTGTATGCAGCCACAGCCCTACATGAAAGCCAAGAGTTATCCCAAGATCAAGATTCCACCCGGCCTGAAGCAAGTGGCGTCCAACGATGCAATGACGATTCCCAAGGTGCCCAAGGGCCCGATTGGTCAGTACAAAAAAGCGCCGGCTAACACCGCGCCCGATAATCCAGCCGCGCGCTGTCTGACTACGCCGCCGCCTTTGCCGAAATCGGTCATCAACATGTCGAAATCGGGAACCGGATCGTAATGGAAAAAACAGCAGGGGTGAGTCAGCTCGGTAGGTAGTCGAAAGAAGTTACAGTTTATATTAACTAATGGATGTGGCAGAGCGGTCGAAGGCGCACGCCTGGAAAGCGTGTGTACGGCACTCCCGTACCGAGGGTTCGAATCCCTCCCTCTCCGCCATAAGTTAGTTTGGATGCGGCTGCAAGGCGTGCTCTTCCCAGATCTGGATGGCCGCAGGCGGGATTCGAAGCCGGCATTCGTCGCCGGCTGATAGCCACCCCAGATCCGGAGCCCGCAGGCTTAAATCCAGCCCCTCACCCACGCGCACGATGACTTCAAAAACCCCTCCAACATCGATGGTGTCGAGTACTTCGGCCTGGTATGGCCCGTCGGCCTGGATGTGAATATGTTCGGCGCGCACACACCACCCAATGCGCGTGCCGGGCAGCAAATGCAGTGCTTGAACCTGAAGTTCGACGCCAGCTGTGTGAATGTAATATGTCGAAACCAGAACACCGCTGCCGCGATTGCGGATGCCGAGCAACCGCGCGACACACGCTGAAGCCGGCTTTTGGAACACGGTTTCACGACTGCCGGTCTGTAATGTCTGGCCCGCGTCCAAGATCAGGATCTCATCAGCCAGCTGCGCAGCTTCTTCCGGATCGTGCGTGACTAGCACGGTGGCCATACCAGTGTCTTGTTGGAGATAGCGCAGCTCGCGGCGCAGATCATCGCGCACCGGTGTATCAAGCGCGGAGAATGGTTCATCGAGCAGCAGCAAATCGGGTTGCCGCACCAAAGCCCGGGCCAAGGCCACGCGTCGCTGCTGGCCGCCAGAGAGTTCGTCTGGAAAGCGGTGCTCCAGCCCGTCAAGTTGCAAACGGCCGAGCCAGTATGACGCCAGTGCCGGTCTGGCGCCGACACCCAAGTTGATCTGTTGCCAGACCGAACGGTCGGGCAGAAGGGCCGAATTCTGGGGCACGTAGCCGATAGAGCGGGCCTCGGGCGTCATATCGCCGATATTGGTGTCATTAGCGGTTAAAGTTCCGGCATCGGCTGGGATCAGCCCAGCCAAGATTTTGAGAGTCAGGGACTTGCCGGCCCCGGATGGGCCCAGAAGCGCCAGGTGCCGGCTTTCGGCGCGGTGTGTAATATGGAGCGTAAAGCGCCCGATGTCTTTGTGCAGATTGAAATCGAGACGCAGGGCGCCCCACCCGCTCGGTGCCTCCGGCTCGGGGCGCTCGATATGAGGCCGTCGACGACGCCCCACCCGACGACTGCTCAGCCAAAGCACGATAAACGCGGCGATTAGGGTCGCGGCAACAGGCGCCTGTGTGGCCGGCAGCCCGGTGCTGCTGAATTGAACGAACGTGTAAACCGGTAGAGAATAGGGGTGATAGGCGAGAATCACGGTAGCACCGAACTCGCCGAAAGCGCGCAGCCACGCCAGCAGAATGCCGGCACGAATACCAGGCGCAGCGATCGGCAGTGCGATGCGCGTGAAACGCGCCAGCCGGCCGTGGCCGAGCGTTGCCGCTACCGCGGGGAGTTCCGGATCGATGCGGGCAAACGCAGAACGCGCGGCCACAATGAGAAACGGGGCCGCCACAAACGTCTGTGCGAGGACAATACCGGCCAGCGAATCCGTGAGGTGACCGTCGAAGAGGCGGCCGAGCGGGGTATAGGGACCGGCAACGTAAATCAACAGAATGCCGCTGATCAGCGGAGGTAGAGCCAGCGGCAGTTGTACTGCTATGCCGATCAAGTGCGCGAGTCGACCCTGGGCTTGGGCCAGCCCGTAAGCCAGTGGTACCCCAAGGAGAGCGATGATGGCGGCCGAAATAGTTGCTGCCACAGCGGATGTTGCCAGCGCACCCAGGAGTCGTGGATGGGCCATATCGACACCGAATGCCGGCAAGCGCCATACACAGAACAAGCCGATGGGGGCCAAGAGATACACCGCCAGTAGGCTGCCCAGTCCAATAAGTGGCGCAGACGGGCGCGTCATCCGGTCGTTATGCATGACGATAGCCTAAAGTGGTCAGCGGATAGTCCCCGGATTATTCTGACGCTTGCATAACGTTGCCTGTAGCAGGTCGTGTTGGTTACGGTTGGCCGAGCACCGGCTTAAGCGCTTGTGGAATGGCCTTGGGGTTGCCCTTGATCGTCGGATGGCTGCGGACATTAAAACCGTTGCGTTTCAGGATGGCCGCACCTTTAGCGCTCAGCAGAAACCGCACGAAATCCGATGCGGCCCTCGCGTCTGGTGCGTTATGGAGCACGGTTATCGTATATCGCGCCGCCAGCGACACGGGTTTGATCGAAACCGTTGGAATATTCGCAGCCACTGCTTCACCCTTGTAGAAAAACCCGACATCGATTTGGCCGGATTGCAGTCGGCCGATCAGATCCTGTTCCGGATAGACCTTGGAATGCGCAAGCAGCTGGTGCCGCAAATTCGGTTGCTGCTTTTTGTTCGCGATTCGCCGAAAGGCCTTGACGATAAGTTTGCCTTTGGGGTCCAGTTTGGGGTCGGTGCGGCCGATCTTGAGGCCGGGCCGAATCAGCACTTGGTACCACGGTTTGGAGTGTAGTGCCTGTGTAAAGCGGCTATGCGGATTGGTACCGATGACCAGTGGTGAGGTCATGAAAGTAGCGTACCAACGCGCCCAATCGCCATTGTCATGCCCCAACAGCTTATTGTTCACCGATGGATTAGCGCTGATGAAAACATCGCCGCGCCGTACATGGCCGGTGATTTCATTGGCCAACTTGTTCGAACCAGCCGAGTATCCCACGAATTTATCCCCCGTGGCGTGTTCGAACGCGGGTCGGATTTGGCTCTGCATGACGTGCGTCAATGACCCCGCGTAAAGCACTTTGACGGTTTTAGATGCAGCTGATGCATGGACCGATGCGATCAAAAAAGCCAATGCATACAGGGCTCTGGCGCCGATCCGAATCGCATTGCCCGAATTTGTCTTATGCTTGGTTAAGTCGACGCTTGATTGATTATTCATTGGTCTCAACTCAGAAACTGCATCCGTTATATAACATAGTATATAACGGTAGAAAACATAATTTATAACGGCCACACGGGTTAATCTGGCTGCATAAGTATTACGTTCGAAGCCTTGAAAAACGCCGTCGCCTTATCGCCCACGGTCAGTGCCAGCGAATCGGCGCTTGCGCGTGTGATAACGGCTGCCAGCGTGTTGTCTCCTGCGAGCTGCAGTACGATTTCTGCGTTGACTTCATCGGTTTGAATGCTGGCTACCGTCCCTTTGACTCGGTTGCGTGTCGATAATGACACCGCTTCGGCTTCGCCAGCGCCGATAATGATCCAGCTCGCCTTAATCAGCGCCGTAAGATTTGTTCCGGATGCAATGCCGAGCGTCTCGGCACTGGTTTGGGTGACGGTGGCCGCGAGCTGCGTGCCCCCGGAGAGCTGCATGACTACTTCGGTGTTCACTGTGCCCTGTGTCATCGACACAACGTGCCCGTGGAATTGATTGCGTGCGCTGGTTTGCATAGCGAGTCGTCCTATTAGATTCAGATCATCGTCCAGGGCATCCAACCGCCGGTTGAGGCGGGCCAGAAATCGCTTTTGTTCCTCGGCCGCGGCCTGATATACGCGCAACAGGCGCTCGCCACGCTCGCTCAAGCGGCTGCCTCCGCCTCCAGTGCCCCCTGGGGTGCCGATTACCAAGGCGCTATTGGCCAGATTATTCATGGCATGAACGGAGTCCCAGGCGTTTTTATAACTGATGCCTATAGCGCGTGCCGCTGCCGTAAGCGATCCCGTGGCCGCGATCTGTTCTAGCAGGGCAATATGCTGGCCCCCGATCCGTGAGCCAGGACCGCCAAGGCACAAATCACCGGTCAGCCTAGAAAACTCATCAGATGGTGCCAAACGCGATCACCATTTTTTTCCCATTATCATAGGGCCAATCTATATCGACGGATTCGAATTAGCGAAATGTGGCGATAAGCAACAGACGGTTTGTAACGCTTAAACTAGGCACATATTGACCCCTAGATAAACACGGACCGGAAATCGTGGCATCCAACGTAGGCCTGCGCGCCGTTGACAAGACATTTGCTGACGGCACCCGCGCTTTGGATGGGGTAGATTTGGACGTGCCAGGCGGTCAGTTGTTCACTGTACTGGGGCCGTCGGGCTGTGGTAAATCCACGGCACTAGCCATCATCGCGGGCCTGGATCAGCCCACCTCGGGCCATGTCGAGATTGATGGCCGCGATGTAACCAATCTGCCGGCCCATCGCCGACAGGTCAATACGGTTTTTCAGTCGTACGCATTGTTCGAGCACATGAACGTAGCCGATAACATCGGTTTCGGTCTGCGGATGCGGGGCGTAAAAAAACCTGAGATACGCCGCGCCGTCGAGGATATGGCCGGTTTTCTCAGAATCCGGGCCTTGCTCCGCTCTCGTATTGGCCAGTTGTCCGGCGGCGAGCGTCAGCGGGTGGCATTGGCGCGCGCCCTGGTCAACGCACCGCGCGTATTGTTGCTGGACGAACCGCTTTCGGCGCTGGATGCCGAATTGCGCACGGCGCTGGCCGATGAGCTGGCCGACGTCCAGCGCGCTCTTGGGATCACGCTGGTTTTCGTAACCCATGATCAGGCCGAGGCCATGAAGCTCGGTGATCGTATGGCAGTCATGCAGACCGGCCGCATCGTTCAGACCGATACCCCGCGCGGCATCTATGAAAAACCGGCCACGGCGTGGCTGGCTCGTTTTATGGGGCTCGGCAATCTGTGGCCGATCCGCGGGTACGGTGCCGATGGGCGGGTTTATCTGGATTTCACGACCCTTTTCGGCCTTGAGGCCGAGGGTGACTATGTTTTAGTGCGACCGGAAATGATTGCGCTGACTACTGCACCGCCCCGCGGACCCAATGACGTTACAGCAGACATAGTGCAAGCTGTTTTCGCCGGGCCGTCCATCGATTATCGGCTGCACTGCAATGGCCAACGAATGCGTGTTTTGGCCCCCAACGATGGCCGGATGATCCACGCGCCAGGCACCTGTGTTACGGCACGGATTCCTGTTGAGCGGGCCGCGTTGATCAATGCGTGAGCGGCGGCCCGTGCGGTGCGCGATTCTACTTTTATCACCCGGGGTAGTCTGGATATTGTTCGCTTTGGTGTTGCCAAGCGTGTTCTTGATCGCTTTTGCTTTCGCCACCGTCGGGCCTTATGGCTTGCCACATTGGCCGCCCAGTGTTTCGGCTATCAAGCGTTTGGCCGGTTTCGGCATGCTCGGATGGTCGCCGGACAATCTCATCATCTTGGGGCGTTCCGCCGTCGAGGCGGGCCTGGCAACGCTCGCAGTCATTGGCATCGCATATCCGGTTGCTGGATTCGTTGGCCTGTGCTCGTCACGATGGCGTTTGCCGCTGGTATTTTTGCTTATCGCACCGTCCTGGACCAATCAAGTCGTGCGCGCCATTGCCTGGATGAATCTGCTGGCGCCGCATACTCCGTTGAGTACACTGGCCTCAAGTCTTGGTTTCATTTCTCAGTCGGTAGGGTTGGTGCCGTCGCGGTTCGCCGTGTTTGTGGGGCTGGTCTACAACTTTCTGCCATTCATGGTGCTGCCGCTTATCGTGGCGTTCGGGCGCGTTGACCGTGCGCAGATCAGAGCCGCTCGGGATCTTTATGCCGGCCCGATACGCGTGTTTTCTCATGCGGTCTGGCCTCAGACGCGGTCGGGAGTATTGATCGGCACGATACTGGTCGCGATTCCGGCTTTTGGCATGTACACGGTGCCTCGACTTCTCGGTGGTGGTCAGTCGATGATGATCGGCGAGTTTATTGCCGCCCAGTTCGCGGGTGGAGCGGACTGGCCGCTGGGCGCGGCGGCAGCGCTCAGTTTGATGGCCTTGACCATGATCGGCGTGGCTATACTGCGCCGACTCGCCGTTGAATCCGCCGACGATCTGCGGGTGCTTTTGTGATGCGATCGAGTGGCAGGTTTGTGCTGGCCGCCGTTTCCGGCTTAGTGCTGGTTTTTCTATATGCGCCGCTGGCAGTGGTTGTGGCCCTGTCGTTCTCTGCAGCCAATACCAGTGCACATCTCGGTAAGTGGACGCTGCAGTGGTATGCAAAACTGATGGCCGATCCGGTGGTCGGGCAAGCGGCGCTGAATAGTTTGATACTCGGCCTATCCAGCGCATTCACCGCTGTCGTGGTGGGTGGTGCAATGGGAGCTGGGCTATATCGCCTGCGCGGGCGGCNNTGGCGCACGTGAGTTTTTTGATTCCGGTCGCCGCGCTAATGGTCTTTGGCCGCTTGGTTACACTCGATGAACGCTTGTTTGATGCCGCGGCCGATCTGTATGCAGCAAATCCGCAGCGGATCTGGTTTTTGATGTTGCCACTGCTTGTGCCGTCACTTATAGCGGCGTTTTTGGTTTGTTTTACGTTATCTATCGACGATTTCGTAATCAGTTTTTTCACTGCCGGGCCGAGCAGCACCACATT
>DHHU01000079.1:33741-35651 GCA_002403445.1 Salinisphaeraceae bacterium UBA4764
CCCAAAAAGTTGGTTATATTCAACTGGTCGCAGTATATGAATCCGGCCATCATCAAGACTTTCGAGAAGCGTTACCACGCCCATGTCGTGCAGAGTTACTACGATTCCAACGCCCAGTTATTCGCCAAGTTGAGCGCCGGCGGGGCGAGCCAGTACGATATTATTGTTCCGTCCAATTACTATGTCCCGCGCTTGATCCACGCGGGGCTTCTGCAGCCGCTTAATCACCGCCTGATTCCCAACTTGGCCAATCTCAAACCCCGCTTTAAAAACCCGCCGTTCGATCCGCACAATCGATATACCGCAGCATATCAATGGGGCACTACCGGCATCGTCTACAATACAGCTCGCATTCAGGGATCGCCCGATAGCTGGTCGATGCTCTTCAGGCAAGGGGCTTTGAACGGGCAACCGTTCGCGATGGATAATGAACCCCAAGTGATGCTGGGCGCGGCCTGTGCCTTTCAGGGCAACGGGTATCGCTGCAGGAGTCAGAAAAAGTTGAAGCACGCCGCGCGGTTGATTGCCCAAACCAGCCAGCGGCCAAATTTCAGCGGTTTCGTCGCGGGTACACCGGCACTCAAGCAGCTCGCTCGAGGCAACGTGGCTGCCGTGGTGGCCTACAACGGGGATTATGTTTTCGACAAGAGTCACAATCCTAAGGCCTACGCAGACACCCGTTTTGTAGTTCCCCGGAAAGGCGCCGAACTCTGGGTGGACAACATGGCAATCCCGGCCCATGCGCCCCATCCGCGTTTGGCTAATAAATTCATCAATTTTGTGCTGCGTGCCCGGATCGGGGCCAAGCTGTCGAACTACAATAGCTACGCCACGCCCAACGCCAAGTCCCAGCCGCTGCTTGAGCCGGCCCTGAAACAACCACCGGTCACGCCAACGCCAGCCCAGATGCGTCGCTTGCATTACACCCCAGCGCTCAAGGGGTCAAAGCTGCGTTTGGTTAATCAACTCTGGACCGAGATAAAGGCACGCTGAGTTCAAGCGTATTGCGCCCGCCATATTTTCTAGGGTGGTCGCCGCAACCGCTTGGCTCATCTGTTCTATGCCTGAACCAGCTCGTTACTCGGGCAGGCACCGACAGGCCTTTTCATCGCACGGCGAGACCCATCATCCGTTGTCCAATTATGTCCTTGTATGCCACCAAGCGCTCGTTAGAACTGATGGCCTATGCTTATGCCATCCTGCAAGGGATTGCCTCAACCGGCCTCTGGTATTTCAGTGGTTCCGGTCATGGGTTGATTGGGCATGGAGACGATAGTGTTCACGTAAAAATAATTGGGATGAGCCAACACCGGTTTCTGCGAGGGACGACATCGGCGCAATCATGCATATAGCATCTAGTGCTTAAAGGACCGGCGCGTGTATCAAGCAACCGAGCCAGATTCGGGGTGGTCGGGAACTTCACCCAACCCGGGACCCACAATGGGCCGTGATGCATCGACCACATCGGAAATGGTGAAACGGTTAAGTTATTGGACTTTATCGATCGTCTGGAAATCAGCCTTAGCCTGACCGCGATCAAGGACTCTGAACTAATGCAGCCTGGCTGTGTGTCTGAGCAATCCACACTGATTTAGCCAATCTAATGAAGGCAAGCCGGCAATGGTTACAGCTGCGCTTAGCCAACTTTAGCGGCCTTATTTGAAGGTGACTAAGATTATACGGCGTTTAAGTTGTCTCGCCTCGAAGTATTGGCTTGGAAGAAGCGGATAGCAGTTGATAAATACAACTTGAAAACGATTGCTTTGTTCCTATCATTCACTTATATAAGTGATAATGGAGGTCTATATGGCTATGCAACAATCTGAACGCAATAACTTGTTTAATCGTTTCCAAAGTGAAATCGATCAGATGCTCGAAAGAGAGCGGGGTGACGCCTCTGAACTGGCGAC
>DHHU01000079.1:35656-36145 GCA_002403445.1 Salinisphaeraceae bacterium UBA4764
GTTGAACGTAGTTTTGGCACGTTCGTACGACGTTTCTCCTTGCCTGACGCGGCCGATGCCGACGGCATTGAGGCGAAAATCAACAAGGGTGTTTTGAACTTAACCATCCAAAAGCGGTCTGAAAGCAAACCGCGGAAGATTGAAGTTCAAGGTTGAATCCAGTGATTTTTTAGCTGGATTGCACAGCACAAATCGGGGTCTTTTGGCCCCGTTTTGTGTTCCAAAAAGTCGAACTCGAATAATTTCCCAAATGTTGGGTTAGATTTGGTTTGAATTGGCCTGATTGCATCGCTGATGGAAACAAACTTGCTTCAATGACACTCACCTAATTATGTAGATGAGCTATAGCGTGTTGCTTTGCACGGCGCGATTTTCAGCACTTCTTATACTCAAGCCAATAGTGTCACGTTAAAAGAAATTTCTGAACCTCGCTCGACTAACAGAATACCTTGTCCTAGTATCGCTGTGTGATGCAACGATCTGGATAAA
>DHHU01000047.1 GCA_002403445.1 Salinisphaeraceae bacterium UBA4764
AGGTGATCCCAGCGGTGCCCACAACATATCGACAGCGCTTTGACCGTGCCGAATTAAGGCATGGGACGCATCGCATCATAATGATGACAACACTTTATTTATTTCTTTCAAGCTATTGACTATGCAGCCATTTACCGACCATGAAGGTATCATTGCGCCGCTGGATCGAGCCAATGTCGATACCGANNGAAACCGATCTGGCTTCACGTCGCATCAATCCTGACTTTGTTCTCAATCGTTCGCCGTTCGATCAAGCCAGCATCCTGTTGGCTCGGGAGAATTTTGGGTGTGGTTCATCACGTGAACACGCGGTCTGGGCTCTGGCCGATTTTGGATTTCGCTGCATTATCGCACCGAGCTTCGCCGACATCTTCTACAACAACTGCTTCAAAAACGGCGTACTACCTGTTGTTTTGGATAATGAAACTGTGGATGATCTGTTTAATCATGTTAAGCAGTCGCCGGGTTGTAAAGCGCATGTGGATTTGACGGAGCAACACGTAACCTACGGTTCTAATCAAACCGTAAACTTTGATATCGAACCCCACCGGCGCGCGAATCTGCTTGAAGGGCTCGACGATATTGGCCAAACGCTACAACACGCCGATCAAATCCGTGCTTTCGAAGCGGAGCGCTGCAGGCAAAAACCATGGTTATTCAATAATTTGTAATTAAATATCCATTTGTTTTATTAAATTCATTAGCAAACTGATTAAAACACGGCCAATTGGCGGTTGGTTGACTAGATCACAACCGGGAGTTGCTTCGCATTTTCGGAGGGTTAACAAGCCATAGATCGGCTATCGGCATTCGTTATCAGTCATTGATTTATTGTTATAAAGGCTAAGGCCATCCTAGCGTACCTTTGACGTTGCCCGTCCAGGTTTTACGCTGCACCACGTTAATTATTTGGAGTCCAAATGACTGCGAACATTGTACTCATGCCAGGCGACGGCATCGGTCCCGATATTGCCGACGAAGCTAAGCGAGTACTTGAAATACTCGCAACCCATCATGGTTTGGATTACACCCTCAATACAGTGGACGTCGGCGGCGCGGCCATAGAAAAATCGGGCGATCCGCTACCGGATGCCTCTTTGGCGGCGGCGCGCGAAGCCGATGCCATCCTGTTCGGCGCGATAGGCGGGCCCCAATGGGATACTCAGCCCCGAGATCAGCGCCCGGAGTCTGGGTTGTTGCGCCTGCGCAGCGAATTGGGCCTGTTTGCGAATCTGCGTCCGGCCATTCTATTTCCGCAGCTCGCAGAGGCCTCAGCACTCAAGTCGGGAGTTGTGGCCAATCTTGATGTACTGATCGTGCGTGAACTAACTGGCGGCATTTATTTCGGCAAGCCGGCGGATAAATGCTCAAACGCGCAGGGCCAGCGCGCGGCCTATAACACCATGCGCTACGACGAGAGTGAAATTGCACGCATCGGCCGTGCGGCATTTGAGGCCGCTCGCGTTCGCAACAAGCGCCTGTGCAGCGTTGATAAAGCCAATGTGCTGCATGTCTCGCAACTCTGGCGGGATGTCATGAACGAACTCGCCGCAGATTACCCGGACGTGCAACTAACCCACATGTATGTCGATAACGCTGCAATGCAGCTGGTGCGGGACCCCAACCAGTTCGATACGATCGTCACGGGTAACCTGTTCGGTGACATACTGTCGGACACGGCGGCCATGTTGACGGGCTCGATTGGCATGTTGCCGTCGGCCTCTCTGGACGCGCACGGCAAGGGCATGTACGAACCCGTGCATGGCAGCGCGCCTGATATTGCTGGCACCGATCGCGCCAATCCACTGGCAATGATCCTGTCTCTGGCTATGATGTGTCGTTACAGCCTGGCGCGGGGCGATCTGGCCGACCGGGTCGAATCAGCAGTGGGTCGTGTACTCGACATGGGTTTGCGAACACCCGATATCGCCAATTCATCGGAGACAGTCACAGGCACTTCTGGGATGGGAGCAGCCATAGCGGATATGCTAATTTAAGTGCCTTAACAAAAGATTTGGCGACTGGCGAAGTAAATAGGATCATGGATAAGACTTTCGATGTTGCAGTAGTAGGTGCGACCGGCGCGGTGGGGCAGGTCATGCTCGAAATTTTGGAGTCACGCGATTTTCCGGTTCGCAATATCTATCCCTTGGCCAGCCCGCGCTCGGCTGGTAAACAGATCCAATTCAAGGGCAAGACGGTCAAAATCGAAGACCTGACGAATTTCGACTTTACCCAAGTGCAAGTCGGCTTGTTCTCGGCCGGCGGAGCCATCTCGAAGGAATACGCGCCCAAAGCCGCGGAGTTGGGCTGCGTGGTTATCGACAACACATCTTATTTCCGCCAGGCGGAGGATGTGCCCCTCGTGGTGCCAGAAGTCAACGCCAATCGGATTGCGGATTACACCCGGCGCGGCATCATCGCCAATCCCAATTGCTCTACTATCCAGATGCTAGTGGCGCTCAAGCCACTGCATGACTTTGCGACCATCGAGCGCATTAACGTCGCAACGTATCAAGCCGTGTCTGGCTCGGGTAACTCTGCGATCAGTGAGCTTGCCGATCAGAGCGCTCGATTAATGAACGGGCAACCGATTCAGTCGCCGACGGCCTATCCCAAGCAAATCGCCTTCAACGTGTTGCCGCACATCGATGACTTCATGGACAACGGCTACACCAAAGAAGAAATGAAAATGGTTTGGGAAACCCAGAAAATTTTTGCTGACGAGTCGATCAAGGTGAATCCCACAGCGGCTCGGGTGCCGGTGTTCTACGGCCATTCCGAAGCCCTCCATATCGAAACCAAGTCAAAGATCAGCATTGCAAAGGCACGCGAACTATTCGAAGCCGCCGAGGGTGTCACGGTAATGGACTCGCGCGAACCCGGCGGTTACGCCACCGCGGCCACAGAAGGCGCAACGCATGATGATGTGTTTGTATCGCGTATTCGCGAAGACTTGACTTTCGAAAACGGGCTTAATTTCTGGGTGGTATCCGATAACGTTCGTAAAGGCGCAGCGCTGAACAGCGTGCAGATTGCGGAGCGGCTGGTCGCAGACCATCTTGGGTGAGATCTGTTTGATCCGGATCCGGCCCTTTTGGGGAACAAAGAACCAGGAGCATCGCAAACATGAAGCTGAACAAACAGTGGGCCGGCGTCATCCTCGGCACCGGTTGTGTGCTTGTTGCCGGTAGCGCGCAGGCACTACAGTTCGAGAAAGCCACGGTAGAATCGAGCTTGAATGCCCCCCTGAAAGCGCGTTTTTCTATCGGGCACCTGACGCCGACCCAGCGCAAGACGCTCAAGGTTCATAAAGCGCCTAAAAGCGACTATCACCGGTTTAATTTCAAACGTAAATTGGTCGTGGGTCAGATCCAATTGAAAACCAAGCTTGGCGGAGGCAACGGCCCGGTAGTTGTGCATCTGTCGACTGATCAGCCAATCCACAGTTCGGTGGTGAGTTTTCTGGCCGAAGCCACCACAAAAAACGGCAAATACTTCCACCGTTATGATCTGCTGATCAATCCCAAGCAGCACAGCGCCAGCAAAAGCCGCTCATCGTCGAGTCCGGGAGCGAATAAATCCGCTCAATCCCACCCTTCGGAACAGCACTCAGGCGGCACCAGCCAATCTGGCCAGATCAAAGTGAGCCGTGATAAGCAATATCCGGGTCCCGGCAAACCTCGCCGGCACCAAGACTACGGGCCGGTAAAAAAAGGCCAAACCCTCTGGAGTATCGCGAACAAGCTCAAACCCAGTGGCACCACTACACCCCAGATGGCGGTAGCGCTGTATCGGGCGACGCCCAAGGCATTTAACGGCGGTATCAACGGCCTGGAAACCGGGGCCCACCTGACCGTCCCATATGCCAAGAATGTGCGGGCAATCAACAAGACGAAGGCCAAACGCGAGCTTGAAGGCGGCTCATAAGCCCGGCAATTTCATTGTCACAAGCTACGCGTTGAGTCATCGACCAAGTCCGATTTGATGCGCTGGGCCTCGGCAATTGAATACGACGGGGGTGCATATCACGGCTGGCAGTTCCAACCTGACCGGCCGACCGTACAGGGCCACGTGGAAAACGCGCTCAGTCGTGTAGCTAACGCCCCGGTCAAAACCGTGTGCAGCGGGCGAACCGATGCTGGCGTCCATGCAGCTGAACAGGTCGTGCATTTCGACAGCGACTCAAATCGATCGGCCGACGCCTGGCTACTCGGCAGCAACCGTTATCTGCCACCCGACATTGCACCGCAATGGTTTGTGCCGGTCCCCGACGAGTTTTCTGCCCGGTACGACGCCTGGGCGCGGGACTATCACTACGCTATTCTCGATCGCCGGGCGCCAAGTGCCCTATGGCGCGCGCGTGCCTGGCACGTTCACCAGCGGCTGGACGAGGCGCTAATGCGCCGGGGTGCCACTGCGTTGATCGGCGAGCATGACTTCAGCGCGTTTCGTGCCGCCGCATGCCAGGCCCATTCGCCGTGGCGCAACCTGCATCACATCAAAATCCAACGCTGTGGCGATTGGCTATATTTTGATATCCGAGCCAATGCCTTTCTGCATCACATGGTTCGCAATATCGTCGGAAGCCTCGTTCAAGTAGGGCGCCGGCGTCGGCCGCCCGAATGGATCGCTGAACTGCTAGCTGTTCGGGATCGACGCCGGGCCGGCGCCACGGCACCGGCTCATGGGCTAACACTTATGCGCGTGCACTATCCGTCGGACAGCAGTGTGAGCCGGCGTGTCGCAGTAAAAGATGCCGGCCACACTACTGATCACCGGGCCCGGCCTGCAGATGCTAAGATCTAGATTATGACGAGTCACGATGTTCGGGAAATTCGCCGTGTTCGCACCAAGATATGCGGCGTTCGCAATGTGGAAGATGCGTTGGCCGCTGTTGACGCTGGCACAGACGCTATCGGACTGGTGTTTCATTCGGGTAGCAGCCGTTCGATCGACATCGAGACAGCTCAGCGGATCATGCGGGCAGTTCCGCCATTAGTCTGCCGTGTGGCACTCTTTCTGGACGCTGAGGCCAGTGATGTTGCCGATATCATCAACCGNNGACGTTGACATCGCCGATTGGGCCGAGCGTTTTGATGACGCGCACGCACTCCTGCTTGATGCCAATCAGGCCGGAGCAGCCGGTGGAAGCGGGTCTTGTTTTGACTGGGATGACGTCGGTCATCTGCCCGATATCCCCTTGATTGTTGCCGGCGGTCTGACCCCGGAAAACGTCGGCGAGTCTATTAAGCTGCTTTCACCGTATGCTGTAGATGTGAGCAGTGGCGTCGAAGACGCCAACGGCAACAAGTCGCCCCAACGAATGCGCTCATTTGTTGACGCTGTGCTCGGCTCACACACCGCGACGTCATAATTTCTTGTTCAAAACCTAGGGTTTAAGACCATGACCACAACAGCCGAAGCCGAGCGCCGTATTGACGCGCATGGTCCGAATAATTCGATAAAGCCCGAGTCTTTACCCGACGGGCGGGGGCATTTCGGGCCCTATGGCGGACGTTTTGTGGCCGAAACCCTAATGGCTCCGCTATATGAATTGGAAAAAGCGTACGCCGAAGCACTGGCTGATCCGGCCTTTGATCGCGAGATCCAGCGTGACCTAACCGATTTCGTAGGACGGCCTACACCCCTGTATCACGCTGCCACTCTGTCCAAAGACTCCGGCGGTGCGCAGATATGGTTTAAGCGCGAAGACTTGGCGCATACCGGCGCCCACAAAATCAACAATACGGTGGGCCAGGCTCTATTGGCCAAACGCATGGGTAAGACCCGCATCATCGCCGAAACTGGCGCCGGCCAGCACGGTGTGGCCACGGCGACCATCGCAGCCCGGCTGGGTATGCAATGTGTTGTCTACATGGGCAGCGAGGATATGCGCCGCCAGTCCACCAATGTCTATCGTATGCGCTTGTTCGGGGCCGAAGTGCGGGGCGTGGATTCGGGGTCAAAAACCTTGAAAGACGCACTCAACGAAGCCATGCGGGATTGGGTAGCCAACGTTGACGATACGTTCTACATCATCGGTACCGTAGCGGGGCCGCACCCGTATCCTCGGTTGGTACGCGATTTTCAATCCGTGATCGGCCGCGAGTCCCGCGAACAAGCCGCCGAACGCTTGGGCGGCCTACCTGATGCGCTGGTGGCCTGCGTCGGCGGCGGCTCCAACGCTATTGGCCTGTTTCATCCATTTTTGAATGACGACGTCGCCATCTACGGCGTCGAGGCAGGTGGCGACGGCGTGGCGACCGGGCGTCATGCGGCGCCATTGGCCGCGGGCCGATCGGGTGTGCTGCACGGCAATCGCACCTACATCATGCAGGACGACGCCGGTCAGATTCAGGCCACGCACTCGATTTCAGCCGGTCTTGATTATCCCGGTGTCGGCCCGGAACATGCCTGGTTGAAAGATCAAGGCCGCGCCGTGTATGTGAGCGTCGACGATCGACAGGCGCTCGCGGCTTTTCACGCGACCTGCGAACGGGAGGGGATCCTGCCCGCCTTGGAGACATCACACGCCATTGCCTACGCCCAACAACTAGCGGCTACTATGCGCCACGACCAGACTATACTCGTCAACTGCTCGGGCCGGGGCGACAAGGACATGGCGAGCGTCGCTGAAGCCGAAGGCGATCTATCATGAGTCGTCTGGCAAGCCGCTTCAATGTCTTGAAACACGCCGGCCGTGCGGCTTTGATCCCCTACATAACCGCCGGTGATCCGTCACCGGAGGCCACTGTTTCGCTCATGCACGCACTAGTCCACGGTGGCGCCGATATAATTGAGCTGGGCGTGCCGTTTACTGACCCTATGGCGGACGGGCCGGTTATTCAGGCCGCCTGCGAACGAGCCTTGGCAGCCGGCACCACGCTGTCGAGCGTCTTGGAATCCGTCGTCGCATTTCGGCGCGACGATACCGACACGCCGATTGTCCTAATGGGCTATCTCAACCCGATGGACGCGATGGGCCTGCCGAACTTTGCCCAACGCGCCGCTGAAGCCGGTGTCGATGGTGTTTTGATCGTTGACATGACTACCGAAGAGGCCCCGGAAACACTGCCCGTGCTGGCCGAAGCTGGATTGGATCCGATCTGTCTCGTAGCGCCCACTACCACTGATGATCGGATTCGACGTATTTGTCAGCGGGCGGCCGGCTTTGTGTACTATGTCTCCACTAAGGGCGTAACCGGCGGTTCCGGGATCGTCGCCGGCCACTTAGCCGACAAGTTGGCCCATATTCGACCATACACTGAATTACCGATCGGCGTCGGCTTTGGCGTGCGCGAACCAGCCGACGCCGCGGCGGTGGCCGAAGTCGCCGATGGCGTTGTTGTCGGTAGCGTTTTGGTGCGCGTCATCGGCGAACACACGGGATCACTGGAGACAACCTGCGAGCGCTTGCGAGCTCAAGTCGCTGCCTTGAAGCAGGGCATTGAAGATTCGAATAAATTGAGCTTGGCTGCACAATGAGTTGGCTTAGGAAATTGGTCCCGTCGCAGATGCGGGGTGATTCCGCCGCGCGCAAGGCGAGCGTCCCGGAAGGCCTCTGGGCCAAATGCGGTGACTGTGGGGCGATGCTGTATACCGCCGAAATCGAGCGGTCGCTGGGGGTGTGCCCCAAGTGTAATTCCCATCAGCGGCTCCCCGCGCGGCGACGTTTGTCACTGTTTTTGGACGCCGATAGCGGCGTACCGATTGCACCCAACCTTGAAGCCAAGGATCCACTGCGGTTTCGCGATACCAAAAAATATCGCGAGCGTTTAGTCCAGGCGCAGAAAAAATCCGGCGAACGCGAAGCCATACTAATGATGCACGGCACTCTCAAAAAGCTGCCGGTTGTTGTCGGTGCACTGGATTTCGACTTTATGGGAGGGTCGATGGGCAGTGTCGTCGGTGAAGCGTTCGTACGTGGTGTCGACGTCGCTATCGAGAATCAAACGCCGTTGATCATGTTTTCTGCCAGCGGCGGGGCCCGGATGCAGGAAGGCTTGTTCTCGCTTTTGCAGATGGGCAAAACCAGCGCCGCTTTGGCGCGACTTGCCGATCACAGTCTGCCGTTCATTTCGGTCCTGACCAACCCGACCATGGGGGGCGTAGCAGCGAGCTATGCCATGCTGGGCGACATTAATGTCGCCGAGCCGAATGCGCTGGTAGGATTTGCCGGCCCACGCGTTATCGAGCAAACCGTGCAACAGAAACTCCCGGAAGGCTTTCAACGCAGTGAATTCCAGCTGCAGCACGGCGCAATTGACATGATCGTGGCTCGTTGCGATCTACGCGATCGGTTATACACTCTGCTTGCCACACTTACCCATGCCCCCGTTAGCGACGAGACGACAACGGCGTGACGTCGTTTGAGGCCAGGTGGGGGCTTAACACCTGGCTTGACTGGCAACTCACGCAACATGCTACGGCCATCGAACTGGGCCTAGATCGGGTTGGGGAGGTCGGCCGCCGGCTCGATATTCTCAAGCCAGCCCCTGTCACGATTCTTGTGGCCGGCACCAACGGCAAGGGCAGTTCAACGGCATGGATTCGCGCCTTGTGGCCCCAAACGGATCACGTGGGTGTGTTTCAATCACCTCATCTCTGGCGCTACAACGAACGCATTACGATAGATGCTGAGGCCGCCAGCGACGCAGTTATCTGCCAGGCATTTGAAGCGATTGAGCAGGCGCGTGGCGATATATCGCTGACGTATTTTGAATACAGCGCGCTCTCGGCCATGTGGTGTTTCAAGCAGGCACGAGTCGATATGGCGGTGTTGGAAGTCGGGCTCGGCGGACGCCTGGATGCCACCAATATCGTAGACGCCGACGCGTCGTTGATTACATCCATTGGTCTGGATCACACTCAGTGGCTTGGCGATACGCGCGAGCAAATCGGTCGCGAGAAAGCCGGCGTTATGCGGTCCAATCGGCCAGTTGTCATCGCCGACCGCCATGCCCCGTCCTCACTCGAGGAGCGCGCCGACGAAGTGGGCGCCAACGCGCTTATGATTGGTCGCGACTACAATCTGGAACCCGTTGACGGCGAATGGAATTTGCGTGTGCTCGGCGCCGAACATCGCCTACCGGAGCCGGGAATAGGGGTAGTGCCGGAAAATTTTGCTGGAGCTGCTGCACTAGTGGCCGCATTACATCGGCCACTGGCCGATGAGCAATTAACTACGCTGTTACTTAGCCCGCCAAAGCTGCCTGGGCGTTGTCAGATAGTCGACGCAGAACCACAGCTGGTCTACGATGTTGGACACAACGTCGAAGCCGCCGCCGTCCTCGTTCAACAACTGCTGGATACCCCGGTTCGTGGTCAGACACGTGTTGTGATCGGAATGCTGAAGGATAAACCGGTTGAAGGTGTGGGCGAATGGCTGCGCCGGGTCACTGATGTGTTCTATCCGGCTGGCCTGTCCCATCGTTCGCCAAGGGGGTTAAGCGGACCGGAGGTGGCCCAGCGATTGGGCTTAGACAATAGGCGCTCTTGGTCGACCCCCGAGGCCGCGTTTACTGCGGCAAAGTCGCAATCGGATTATTTTGACCGTATCGTGGTTTGTGGATCGTTTCATACAGTCACCAGTACACTTAACGAATAAACAATAACTTGCGAACAAAATGAATGACCGGGCAAAAAACCGAGCCATTGGCCTGATTGTGTTGATTGTCATCATTATTGGACCGGCTTTTTTTCTGACCTATTTTTTGAACAATACGGGGGGCCCGGGATCTAATAAAACAACCCGTCAAATCAGTATTGATGTCGGCAAGAGCCAGTCCAACGCCGGTCAAAACGAAAAACGCCAATCGTCTAGAGCGCTAGATGCCCAATCCGGAACCAAAAACCAACAGAAACCCCATAACCGGGAAATTAAGAGGGCTCAGCAGAAAAATGCATCGGAAAACAACAATGGCGCCACCCGTCACTCACTGGTAAAAGCGCAAGGTAGTAGCGCCACTCACGTGCACAACCCGCCGCAATATACGGCTTCTCATAATTCGGCTGGCAGAGTCAGTAGCGCGAATCCCGGCTCATCATCCGGCAATTCATCGCCACCCTCCGGCAACACAGGTCGCACCAGAAACAGCACCCCGTCCAAACAGGGCCAAACTCATACCCTAAATAAGCACCAATCACAGGGCGGAAGCGGTGAATGGGCTGTTCAAGTGGCCAGTTTCAAGAGCCGTAAACAGGCCAAACAGTTGATTTCGAAATTAAGTAATAATTACAACAGCTTCTATTCCACGGGTGAAGTTAATGGCACGAACTACTTCCGGGTGCGTGTCGGCCCCTTCAAAACCCGCAACCAGGCTGGAAAAATAAAACAACGATTGGAAGCCAGTGGTTACAAACCTTACATCGCTCATCGCCAGCACTGATCCACCGGGGACGTTTAGTAACCATGAATAGGGCGTTATGAACTGGCTCGACGGTGTAATCATCCTGATCGTGCTGTTTTCAGCCGGCATTGGGTTCTTTCGCGGTTTCGGGCGCGAGGTTTTCGGGCTCGCGACTTGGGTTCTGGCGTTTTATGTTGCGATTACGTTCTGGCCCGCCGTGTCATCATTTCTTTCCCAGTGGATCGGTTCTCGAACGCCGCGTGTGATTGTTTCGTTTGCCGTGATCTTCGTTGTCGTGGTTGTCTTGGGTGCTATTGTTAATGTCTGGTTCGGTCGTCTCATCGACAAAAGCGGGCTCGCCGGAACCGACCGGATTCTGGGCTTGGGTTTTGGCATAATTCGGGGTGTGGCACTACTCGTGGTTTTGGTGGTGCTGGCTGGCATGACGTCGGTACCACGCGACGGGTGGTGGCAGGATTCGGTATTGATGACCCATCTGGAAACAGGCGCTTTGGCGGTACGACCCTATTTACCCAAGGATCTAGCCAGCTCTATGAGTTATCCCGGCCACGCGCGATTCCATTTAAACCAACCAAGGTAGGATCCACATTATGTGCGGAATTATCGGTGCCGTAGCTCATGAACCCGTCAATCAGGAAATTTATGATGCGTTGACGGTACTCCAACACCGAGGGCAAGACGCCGCCGGCATTGTGACCACCAACGGTCAGCGCATGTTTCTGCGCAAAGACAACGGTCTGGTGCGCGACGTGTTTCGCACTGATCATATGCTGCGCCTGACTGGCAATGCTGGTATCGGCCATGTTCGCTATCCAACAGCCGGTGTGGAAACCAGCGCCGAAGCCCAGCCGTTCTACGTCAACACCCCCTATGGCATCTGCCTGTCACACAACGGCAATCTCACCAACGCCGAGCAACTCTCCGACGAGTTGTTCCGCACCGATCGGCGGCACCTGAATACCAATTCGGATTCCGAGATACTGCTCAACGTATTCGCTCACGAATTGATGCGCCATGCCGATATCCAGCTCCAGCCGAGTGATATATTCAAAGCTATTGGCGCACTTCACCGACGTTGCAGTGGAGGTTATGCAGCCACTGCCCTAATCGCCGGCTATGGCCTGATCGGTTTTCGCGATCCAATGGGGATTCGCCCGGTGGTCTACGGCAAACGTGAAACGTCTGCCGGCACTGATTACATGATCGCCTCTGAATCGGTGGCGCTCGACGCCATGGGCTACGAGTTAATCGGCGACATCAAGCCAGGCGAGGCAGTAATCATCACATTCGACGGCCAGTGTCATGTCCGCCAATGTGCCAACAATCCAATGCTCAGCCCGTGCCTTTTCGAGTATGTCTATCTGGCCCGGCCTGACTCGGTGCTCGACAACGTCTATGTTTACAAGTCGCGGCTGCGCATGGGCGAGCACTTGGCCGACAAGATACGTCGTGAATGGCCCGACCACGACATTGACGTTGTTATCCCCGTACCGTCCACCAGCCGGACCTCAGCGCTGGAGCTTGCCGGCCGGCTCGGCGTGAAATACCGAGAAGGCTTTATCAAGAACCGTTATATCGGCCGGACCTTTATCATGCCTGGGCAGGAAAAACGTGTTAAATCCGTTCGCCAGAAACTCAACGCCATCGATCTGGAATTTGTCGACAAAAATGTACTGCTGGTCGACGATTCCATCGTCCGAGGCAATACTTCACGCCAAATCATCGATATGGCGCGCGAAGC
>DHHU01000034.1 GCA_002403445.1 Salinisphaeraceae bacterium UBA4764
CGAGCGGCAATAGCGCGCTGCAACTTCATCGCCATGGGAGGTTTGCGAACCGAATCGCGAACACGTGCTTATGTCGACAAAGCATTGCCAAAGGCCATGCCAAGCTCAAGGCGCCCCCCTGCTTGAAACGCCATTTCACCCGGGAGGTCGATCGGCTGCTGCGGGACCGCCAACAAGTGATTAAGCAAACGTAAATCCCCGTTTAATATTTAGATGGACAGTAAATTTGTATATTCTGGCCATCATCATTGCCGTGTGGTTCTATGGAGTCATATGAGGTTTTGGAGGTATTTGCTGTTCAGAAGATCACTGTTGTGAACGCTTTATTGCGTGCGTAGTCACCACGATCTGTGCCCGATCAGGGCAATGATAATCCGGAAGCATCGTCACGGACCAGCCATAGGAAAGATAGATCCTAAAGCCATAGCAGACCCTTGACGAGGCCAAGGGTAAGCTTAAAACTTTAGGAAACTGCTGCATTTTGGGCAGCTTCGATCCATGGTTGGATCATCTGTTTGTTGACACTGGTGTTTGCGCCGAATGCCCGGTTCCCCGAAAGCCAGTTGCGAACTCCCTGGTTCGGGTTATCAGCGCCTTGAATGGCGAGTTCCAATTGCCCGAGTTGCGACGGCGTTAAATTTATGGCGTCGAGGAATGCGTATGCCTCGGGCTTATCTTTTTTCAGACCTTTGCGGGTTATCGTATATAGACGGTCATGTAGATTGCTGATCGCGCCTTTAGGGTCTTTCAGGTAGCGTAGATTATAGACGTTGAAGGCCCAGTGCGGCCGATACAGTGCCACCACGATCGGTTGGTGTTGATTAATGGCCTGACCCAACTGTTTGAGCATCGACTGAGTGCTGCCGGATGTCAGCTTGTAATTGTTGAGATTATAGGCCGGCATGACTTTATTTTTGATGATGCGCATTTCGCCAGCCCCTGGTTCGATACCAACAATCCTATGGTGGAAGCGGCTGTCATAAACAGAAAGATCGCCGATGCTTTGGGCTTGGACGTAATCAGGCACAGTTAGTCCCAAAGTAGCGCGACCTTCATACCAAGGGGGAAGTCGAACGACCTCGTTACCGTATTTATTCCACTCCGGTTGATGGGTTGTCGGCAACCACACATCCTGAAATGTGTCGATGGAACCGTTGGCCACACCCGAAAACAGGCCGTCAACGGTCTTGCTGACGATATTGACGTGATAATCAAAGTGCTCCTCGAGAACCACTTTGGTTAAGTGGCTCAGCGCGACATCCTCGTCCCAACCGATATTACCGATGGTGAGGGTTTTGGCGGGACCAGCAAAAGCCCGACTGATGCTATTGCCTGCTAGAACCGCACCCCCGGCTGCTGCACCGCTCCAACGCAGGAAGTGACGCCGGGTAAGCGTAGAGGTGCAATTATGCTTCTTTTGATTGACGTTGTTTGACTCCATCAGAAAGTCCTTGACATTAGATTGAGCTCTTTCTTGAGTCTAAACGATAGACAGATCATTACCCCGTAACCAATTAGTCTTATCAAGGACGTTGCATAGCGCGGGTTGAAACTTCCAGCAGGGGTTTCAAGGGCGTTGTTTGTCAGCCACAAAAGGCGCACGGCGGGTCGATAATCCCACCCTCACAGTCTTTAAGGTTGGCCGACTTTTGTCTGCCCAGCGCGTTCGTGACGGGGCTTCGGCTGTCTATCCTTCTACGTAACGGTCTTGACGTCAGGGGATGAATACGCTCACATAGATAAGCCGCCGCCCATGTGGGCGACCAGCTCGGTTATAAATATTCAAATCAACCTAATTGAGCACGTTAAACACTCGGCATGCCGCAGCTAAACCGCGGTTGTTTGTTTTATCCGGTGTACGACGTGCAGGCCAGTCGCAAGGAGATTTGCCTCAATGGACAAAATCACAGCGTATTTGAACAAGCACACCAACCCGCCCGTATTTCTCATATCCGGGACTGTCGTCATAGCGCTCGTTATTCTTGGCGTCGTGCTGCCCAATGGTTTTAACTCTGTTGCTAACACCATTCTCGGCGGCATCACCCATTACTTCGGCTGGTTGTACGTGTTTTCGACGGCCTTTTTCGTAGTGTTCGTCATATGGATAGCCTCGAGCCGCTGGGGGAATCTCAAACTCGGACCGGACGATGCCGAAGAAGAGTTTGATACCTGGTCGTGGGTATCCATGATGTTTACTTGTGGCATGGGTATTGGCCTGGTGTATTACGGTGTTTCCGAGCCGGTTATGCTTTTCAAGAATCCGCCGGTAGGAACAGGGGGCACTGAACACGCTGCCACCGTGGCTATGAACTACACGTTCTTTCACTGGTGTCTTCAACCATGGGCTATCTATATCGTTCTTGGCTTGTCGCTAGGCTATTTCACTTACCGGCGTGGGCTGCCACTGAAGCCTGCAGCAGCGTTCTATCCGCTTATCGGGGACCGTATTTATGGCCCGATCGGGCACGGTGTGGATATTCTGGCGGTTTTTGGAACCTTGTTCGGATTGGCAACGTCGATTGGCCTGGGGGCAAATCAGATTGCTGCCGGTTTGCATACGCTGTTCGGCATCCCGCCCGGAATTGTCACCGAACTGCTCATTATTGTAGTTGTTGAAATGCTCGCGATCACTAGCGTCATGCTGGGCGTGGACGCAGGGATCCGGCGGCTTTCGGTGATCAACATGTGGCTGGCGATCGGCCTCGCATTATTTGTTTTTATCGTCGGTCCGACACTTTATATGTTGTCGACCCTGATGACCGATACCGGCTACTACCTGGAGAACTTTGTACAAACCAGCCTAAATCTCTGGACCAGTGGCAAAGGCCAGCAGTTCCAGAACGCATGGACATTGTTCTATTGGGGCTGGTGGATTTCCTGGTCGCCGTTCGTGGGGCTGTTCGTTGCCCGTATTTCCTATGGCTACACGATTCGTAAATTTATTCTGGGCACGCTACTCATTCCATCTGGTGCCTCGATTGTTTGGTTCATCATCTTCGGTCGTTCCGCACTGCATAGTCTTTTGAATGGTGGCGACAAGGCTTTGCAAAGCGCCAGCGCACCGCAGGCTATCTTCATTCTGATGAATCAGTTGCCGGTACCCGAGATTATTTCTATCATCGCCGGGTTTTTGGCAATAATCGTGGTTACTTTGTTCTTCGCCACGTCGTCAGACTCTGGATCCTTGGTTGTTGATGTTCTAACCAACGGGGGGGACCCGGACCCGATATGGCAACAAAAAGCCTTTTGGGCCATCATGGAAGGTGTTGTTGCAGCTGTGCTGCTGACTGCTGGCGCGGTGAGTGGGGGCAACCCGCTGAGTGCCCTGCAGACTGCAGCAGTGACCACTGGTCTTCCGTTTTGCATCATACTTCTGGTGATGTGCGTTTCCTTGATCAAGGCACTGAACGAAGAAACCATTGGAACCGATCGCGCGCTGAGTAAGAGCCGACAAAGTCCAGTATCAGCTAAGTAGTAATTGCCGGGGCTTGCATGAAGTAGGTCCCGGTATCCTATTTTAAGGCCGGTCAAAATATCTCAGCGTTCTTTAACCGGTTGTGCCTAAAGTAAAAAAATCGCCTAAATATAGTGATCGAGACTCAGGAGTAAATGAGTATGGCCAAACGAAAAAGCGCCAGCAGTAGTCAACACAATCCCTTCCGCGGATTCATGGATTTCATGAGTGAAATGAATCGCGCCCAGGAGCAATTTTTTCTTCAGCATAGCGGAGAACCGGGTCGTGCTGGCAATGCTGCACATTCCCACGCTTATGTGCCGCCTACGGATATCTTTGCCCAAGGCGGCGATCTAATCATCCGCTGCGAAGTCGCAGGAGCAAAAAAAGAAGATATACATGTCACGGTGACTAACGGCGTTCTGACTATAGCCGGTGAACGTCATAGTGAACTTGATGAAAGTCAAGTTACATATTATACCCGCGAACGTAGTTACGGAGAATTCCGCCGGGACATGCTACTTCCTGAGGGTGTGAATATAGATCATGTCACGGCGCAAACGCATAACGGCTTGTTGGAGGTTGTCGTTTCTGGCGCTGCGAACACCCAGACAAGTAATATCAACGTGCCAATTTCGGAGCATGACGACAGCTAATTATTGACTGTCTAATTGACATCGTCTGGACGAGCGATTGTCGGGGTTACCGTACGGGTAGTATGAATCTCTTTATTTAGAGTTTAAAAAACCATCTAGAAAGCTTTTGCAGTTCCACGCCAGATTATCGACATCGTAACCGCCTTCCTGAATTATAACTGTGGGTAACCCCATGCCATGGACAAGCCGCCCAATCTGCTCGAACCCGTCGCTATCCACATCGACTTGCGACTGCGGGTCATTACGGTAGATATCGAACCCCAGCGGCAGTATCAGCACATCCGCGTCGAACAGACGGATCCCTTTTAACGCTTGATCCATTAAATCAAAAAAAACCGATCCGGCTGAACCGTGTGGCATGGGCAGGTTGATATTGGCGCCTTCCCCGTTACCAATACCACGTTCATCTTCAAATCCTGTAACTACCGGATAGAAATTGGTTGGGTCAGCATGGATAGAAATATAAAGTACATCAGCTCGGTCATAGAAGATTTCCTGTATTCCTTGGCCGTGGTGCATATCAGGGTCTAGAATCGCGACGCGAGAAAAACCCTGACCGCGTAACCATTCGGCAGCTATCGCGGCATTGTTGAGATAACAGAATCCTCCGGCCGCATCACGTCGTGCATGATGCCCAGGCGGGCGGCATAACCCATAGGCAGCGCGCGCCCCATTGGCCAGTGCATCAGCGGCGGCGATGGCGCTCTGCGCTGAGGCATAGGCGGCCTGCCAAGTGCCGGCTCCGATAGGTGAACTGCCGTCTGCCTGATATCGAGCGGCTTCAGCCAGAATGCCGCGTAACGGGTTGGGTGACCGTACGAACACATTTGACATCACCTCGTTACCCCAGTCTTGGGGGCCGCTCGTCCAACGACGATGGGCCGATTCTAAAAATCGAAGATAGCCCAGATCGTGTACGGCAGCGATCGGTCCCATGCCGAAGTCGCGAGGAGCCTCGACGGCAAGGCCTGCGGCTTCTACACCGCTCAGCAGCGCCGTCGTTCGCCTGGGCAACTCCTGTGGGTCCCGCATCTGGCCCCGTGTGAAGTAGCTTTT
The DNA here is from genome assembly GCA_002403445.1 of Salinisphaeraceae bacterium UBA4764. Taxonomy (GTDB): domain Bacteria; phylum Pseudomonadota; class Gammaproteobacteria; order Nevskiales; family Salinisphaeraceae; genus Salifodinibacter. Next base: position 5,167 of record DHHU01000034.1, read on the forward strand.
GGGTTCGTGGTGATTTTGTGTTGTGTCGAAAAAAACTTGCACGGCTGGCCTCGTTATATTTAACCGCCATTGGGCACGGTTTGGGGTTCCGTGAATTCCAGCAGTCCTTCACGACCGCCTTCACGACCAATCCCGGACTGTTTCATGCCGCCAAACGGCGCATGGGCGGCTGGCCCAGTACCAGTATTTAAGCCGCAGTGTCCGAAACTCAAGCGAGAAATAATGTGATGCGCGCGATCGCTATTGGAGCAAAAAACATAAGCGGCTAGGCCAAATTCGGTGTCGTTACCGGCCATGATCGCCTCTTCATCGGATTTGAACCGGATTAAAGGCACCAAAGGGCCAAATGTTTCTTCGCGGGTGCAGAGCATCTCATGAGTGACGCGGCTTATAACGGTCGGCGGGTAAAACAGATTGCGATCACTGGATAGTTCGTTCGGATGTTTTCCCGTTTCAAGAGTGGCACCGTTTTCTAGTGCATCTGCGACGTGTTTTTTCACTTTATTGAAGCCGTCGGCATTGATTAGCGGTCCCATGTCGACGTTGTCGTCCATGCCGTCGCCTACTCGCATGGCTTTGACCTTGGCTACCAGCTTCTCCGTGAACTCGTCGTAAATACTGTCTTGTACATAAATACGATTGGCGCACACGCAGGTCTGACCGCTTCCACGAAACTTATTTGCAATCAGATTGGTGGCGGCCGCATCCAGATCAGCGTCGTCACAAACAATAAACGGTGCATTGCCACCCAGTTCCAAGCCAAGTTTTTTAATCTGTTCTTTGGTATTGTTTATCAGTAGTCGCCCGACGCCGGTGGAGCCCGTAAACGAAAGCATGGGCACATCAGGCGAGCCGGTCAGGGTGTTACCGATCTCGGTTTCCTCTCCAATCACGAGATTCACCATGCCCGGCGGCAAATCGAGCCGGTCGTGTATAAGTTGAAACATGGCAATCATCGTGAGGGGGGTTTCTTGGGCTGGTTTAGTCACGCTTGGACAGTCGGCCGCGAGCGCGGGGGCAAGTTTCTTAGCGATCATGCCGATCGGGAAATTCCAGGGGGTAATCAAGCCAACTACGCCTACAGGGCGATGATGCACTGTCCAGCTGCAGCCCTTGACGTTGCCAGGCAGCGTATCAGGTTGTAATTCGTCGATTATCTCGGCGAAATAGTCGAAAAAGCTGGCGGCATAATCTACTTCACCCTGGGCTTCCTGCCAGGGCTTGCCATGCTCCAGACAAAGAACCCGACCGATTTCCCGTTTTTCATCGCGCAGCGCATTGGCAATATCTTCCAGCCATTCACGCCGGGTTTGAATATCGCGCCGTGACTGATTGGCGCGTTTCGCAGCCGCTATGGCGCGCTCGGTCTCGATGGTTCCCATCATCCCGACATCGGTCAGTTTTTTGCCATTAGCGGGATTGCTGACCGCAAATGATTTGTCACTTTCAGCCTGGCACCAACTGCCGTCGATATAGCCGCCGATATTTTTGAGAAGATAAGATTCAATCATGTGTATAACCACTTTGCGCCTGTCCCGGCGCGCTGTTGATGATCGTTAAGTATTGGATCTGGATCACGCTTTAGGCTGCGTAGCCGGCCGCCTTGTTGACAAGATTGAACAACGGCTCATCAGCCCGCCAGTGCTGGAAATTGGCTAGGAATTGGTCAATCAATGCATGGCGCCACCCAATGAAATCACCGGCCATGTGGGCTGACAACAAGACATTATTCAGTGACCAGAGTGGATGATCTTCTGGCAAGGGTTCGACCTCAAAAACGTCAAGTGCGGCACCTGCGATCTTTTTGTTTTTCAAGGCAGCAACCAGATCATCGGTCACGACAATCGGCCCACGGCCAATATTGATCAGTCGCGCGTGAGCCGGCATGGCCTCAAAACGTTTGGCATCGAACCAGTGTCGGGTCGAATCAGTGAGTGGGGCGGCGATCACGACGTAATCGGCACCCGCGATTACTGCGTCGATGTCCGCCGCGGCATGGATGTGACCGAAAACATCGTCACCGGCGCGTTCACGGCTGGCAACGCCATCTACCGCCATACCAGTGGCACGGCATAGCGTCCCAATCTCATGGCCGATAGAACCGGCTCCGGCCACCACAACACGTTTGTCGGCGATGGTTTCAGTATCGCGGTGAACCCAGCGTCTTTGCTGCTGATAGACCACATTGTTACGCGTGTCCTTGGCAAAAAACAGGATTGCCCCGAGCACATATTCCGCAATCGCACGATCGAAAATACCCTGGGCGTTGGTTACTGGCACCGTGCTGTCGCGCAGTGCGTCGAACATCAGCTGGTCGACGCCCGCGCTTGTGGCATGAACCCATTGCACATTATTGGCCCGGTACCAAGTATTGGCTAGGGCGTCACTACGGAAATCGGTGACGAGTACGATGTCGGTATCAGGCAGTGATGCTGCCAAGCCCTTTTCATCGCATACAATTTGTACGTCAGCATACTCGTGGAGTTTTTCCACTCCTTTCGGGCCGTCCTGATCGCCGGCAAGTACGGTGATTCGGGGGAGGGTGCTGCTCGAGCCGGCCATGTTGCTATAACCCAGCGGTTGATTTGCTCACGGGCCGTGTCGCAATCGGTTGCGCCAGTCCGCGAATTGGCGTTATGAAAGCGCTGTTCTCAGAATTGGGAAAGTTACGCTGAATGTGCCGTGAGGTCAACGCACAAGATGCTTTTGATGCACTTTGTATTGACCGCGTTCGCGGGCAAGCCTACGCTTAAAGGGTATCTCACCAAAATACAAGGTATCCGGTTGTGGCAGTCAATCTACGCAACGAAGACGAGCTTCTCGCCGACGATCCAGAACAACGCTATGTGCGAGAGCGACTTGTCTGGAATCCGGCCATGCACGCAATTCCGATTTCGGGCATACGGCGGATGGTCAACCGCGCCGCGGAACTTGACGACGTGGTTCATCTGTCACTGGGGCAGCCGGATTTTGCGGCGCCGCAGCGTGTGATCGATGCCCACGTTCATGCGCTGCAGGCCGGCCAGACGGGTTACACCATGGATGCGGGTCTGCCGGAATTGCTGACGGCTCTCAAGGATCATTACGGCGCGCGCTATCGAAATACGCTCACTGAAGAGAACTTTTTGGTCACCACCGGTGCGACGGAAGGGATCTATCTTCTACTCACCGCCATGGCCGCGCCTGGACGCGAATTCATCATCGCTGATCCCACATTTTTGCTCTATGCGCCTCTTATCCGTATGAACGGCGGCCAGGTGCGTACCGTGCCCACGTCGGCCTCCGAAGGTCATCAGATCGATCCCGAACGCATTATCGACTTGATTGGCCCGAATACCCACGCCATTGTATTGAACTCGCCGAGCAACCCGACCGGCACCGTTTACCCGCGCGAAACCATCGAATGGCTGTGTCAGGAAGCAGCGTATCGTGGGGTCGAGATTTTGTCGGACGAGGTTTATGACCATTTAATCCTCGATGACATCGAATACCCCAGCGTTTTGTCTTGCGCCATGGATCTGGACGGTATCGCAGTGGTTTCGAGTTGCTCCAAGACTTATGCAATGCCGGGCCTGCGGGTCGGTTGGATTGTGGCCGACCAAAACACTATCCGCACCCTGCGGCGTTATCACATGTTCACCACCACGGTAGCCAACACACCGGCCCAATGGGCCGCCGTGGCTGCGCTGGTCGACTGCGAAGACGACGTGAAACGTATGGTCACTGAATATGCCCGCCGCCGCGATCGTGTGGTGGATCTGGTGGCTGATACCCCGGGGTTGACGGGTTACTGGCCGCAAGGGGCGTTCTATATCGCACCATCGCTGCCGGCCGGCGTCGATGCCGGTAAACTGGCTATGCGTATGCTTGAGGAAACCGGCGTATGCGTCATCCCGGGGGATGCTTTTGGCGAATCATCGGCCAATTTGATGCGCATCAGTTTCTCGACTTCCATGGAACGCATCGAAGACGCATTTTCACGTATGCGGCCGTGGATGGCGCGCCAGCCAGAGATTGCTCGAACTTGACGTGTTTTGAGCGATACAGCGTTCTTTATCGTGTAACTCGGGAACTATCGGTCAAGTTCAATCCGCATCGGTAAGCCAGCCTAGGGGCAAAGCAAAACAGCAAATTCACCACAATGAACGCAGGCCGGCTTAGCTTGCGGCGTTATTGTTGGTTTTCTGACAGCCCGGTGCCGGTGCGCCGTGTTGCCGGGCTACGGCGGGCATTGTCGGATCGTAGTCCACGCGCACGGAATAGGTGTTGCCTTGCTTATTATGGACATTGCCGATGCCCCGGTATTCCAAAAGGCGATGGGTATCCGGGTTGTAGGTCAGTTTGAGGGAACCGACTAGGAAGTGAATCAGGAACATGTTCAACTCGGCCTTGAATACAACTGCTTTCTGGCCATCAAATGTCGTGGTGCCGGCCTTGAAGGCCTTGAGATTAATCACCGATAGTTTGCCGGCAGCCACAAACCGAAATTTCAGTGTCTTGCCGGACTGCAATGCCGCAAAATGCTGTTTGACTAGCGTATTGAAACCCGCGTCACCGGCAATCGGCCGTTTGATTTTGAACGACTTGCGCTTCGCCTTGGCGCCTTGCTTCTCACGACGAACCATCCACCAACGGCTCCCGCTGTGGCGGATACCTTCCATATAGCCGCTTTGCGGAACCGTCATTTTATAGGTGGGCACGGTCTGATTGGCGGTAAAGTTGAGTGTCTTTCGCGCGATGACCTGTCCTTGGCGACCAACATACGTCACTTGCCAGTGCGTGAGCTTGCCGTTTTTACGGGTTTGTTCATTATGGGCAGTATAGCGATAGTTACCGCTATCAAGGCTGTAGGCATAACCATCAAAGCAGGTGGTACCGTTGGGCTTTATCGGCGCCCGGACCGCGCCCGCTGTGGCAGCCGCCGAGATGCCAGTTGCAACAGCTATAACGGCTGCGGCGATACCCAAGTTGAGCGTTTTTTTCATTGGGAGTCTCCCGGGAGATGTTGGAATTTGGGGCCGGGATGCGGCCCGAACAGGTAGTGACCAATGCCCCATTCGTTCCCGTTGTCATAGCCAAACAGTTCGGACACGGCCATGAAGAACATACGCCAGCGCCTGATCCAGCGCTCGGTATCGGGGCCGTAGACATTGTGAAAAATGCTGCGAATCGCGTCGCGATTGGTGTTCATATTGTCGAGCCAGGCATTAGCCGTGTCTCGGTAATGATTGCCGGACAGCCACCAATGATCATGCAGCAATAGGTCGGTTTGAAAATGCGCGAACAGGTGTTCGCTCGGCATCACACCTCCAGTGAAAAAATGGCGGGCCATCCAATCATTGGGGCCGTCGTCGACAAACCGGTACGACAAATATTTATGAGCAAAGACATGTACGAAGAGTCGTCCGCCGGGCGCTAGCCATCGACAGATACGACTGAAAAGCGCGTGGTAGTTCCGCATGTGTTCGAACATCTCCACCGACACCACGCGGTCAAAAATTGATTGACCTGGGTCGAAGGTGTTGATGTCACACGTCTCGACCGAAAGGTTGGCGAGACCGCGCTCGTCAGCGCGCTTACGGATGTAATCGGCCTGTGGTGCCGAGTTCGACACTGCAGTAATCATCGCGCGCGGATAGCGTTGAGCCGCCCAGAGAGCCATCGATCCCCACCCACAGCCTAAGTCAAGTATCCGTTGGTCGTTGGCCAACCCGGCACGTTCGGACGTCAGAGCCAGCATGGCGTGCTCGGCTTGATCCAAGTTCTCGACCCCTGGTTCGTAAAGACAGCCGCTGTATTTCCGGCGAGCGCCCAAAACATGCTCAAAAAACGCCGGCGGTAGGGCATAGTGCTGGTCATTGGCGTGACCTGTATGTTCTGCAATAGGCCCGGTAGCTGCCCGTCTCAAAAAGGCACGCTGGGCTTCACTTCGGATCTCCGGGGCGCGGCCTTCGGCACTGGTTAGGCGCGAACCTATCAAGCGACGCATCCCGGCGCGTACGAGCCTATCGGGTACCAACCCCCGCTCGCAGGCTTCGATCGATAAGTTGTCTTGTTGTCGGGTCATGTGTTGTCGTCCGAGCCGATTTTCTGCTTAGGCGGCCAGGGAATAAAGGCGCTAGTGGTGGCGACGTAAGCGTCGTGGCCTTTGCGTTTGCCAGCAGCGCTACGCGCTTCGACGGTAGGTATTCCAGAAATCTTGAGCAGAAGAACCGCCATCAAAACCGGGCTAATCAATGTTACCCACCAGAGCGAAGCGCCTGCGGCAAGTACCATGAAAGTCACCCAGTAAAAAGATTCGAAGAAGTAGTTCGGATGGCGGGAATAACGCCATAAACCTCGAGCACAGACCCAGCCGCGATTGGCTGGGTTGGCCTTGAAGCGTGCGAGTTGAGCGTCGGCCAGACCTTCGCCCAGAACGCTCCCAGCAGCTATTATCATTGCCGCAATCGTGCAAATCACCGGCGGTTTCACGTCCATTGTGGCCACGACCCAGAACGAAAGTGACAACACGACAGCAATTACAGCTTGCAGGATAAAGAACGCCAGCATCCATAAATTTGCTTGGGCGCCCCATTTNNCGTCCTGACCAACCCACGGCCACTAACGCCATGATGATCCGAAGACTCTGTGGAGCACTGCCAAGCACTGCGTATTCGATGGCCATAACGCCGATTGATGCGCTCCAGACAACATCTACCAGCCCTGCGTTGTGAGTCACAAGCTGAATGAGCCAGACCCCGATCAGCAACACTACGGCAGTCGCCAGGCCCAGTCCGAGAAGAGTGGGGTCGGTCATATGTTGTAATACATC
>DHHU01000050.1:0-2044 GCA_002403445.1 Salinisphaeraceae bacterium UBA4764
TCATGCTATAAATTGATCACAATCTAATAAAGACAAAACATAAAAGCGGGTCATGGCGGTGGGACGTTTGGGTAGACCTAGAATTTTGGCCTTGACTCTGGCTGCATTCGCTATAGGGGTCACAGCTGGGGGCTACGGCTATTGGCATTCACAGCCGCGGCCTATTACGGTAGCGGTCTTCGGGCCCATGAGCGGTGACTATGCCGACAGCGGTCAGGCCATGCTGGCGGCGGCCCGGCTTCAAGCCGAAAAGATCAATAAAACCGGTGGGATCCATGGCCGACCGATGTCGGTAGTAGCGTTCGACAGCCGATCAACTCCGGATCGCGGACCGAAACTTGCCAAGATGATTGCGGATAGCGATGCTGTTGCCGCCGTAGGCGGTTATTTTTCTTCAGTGTCAGTCAAGGCGGCGCCGGTATTCAAACAACAGAAGATGCCGGTGATTACTGGGAGTGCGACAGCACCCGAGCTGGTCAAGCATAACCCATGGTATTTCAGGGTCGTGCCGGACAATAACAGCAAGGGGCGTTTCAGCGCGCTGTATACCGACGGGGTGTTGAACAAGCATAACGTTACCGTAGTCTTTGAGAATGACGCCTATGGCAAGACACTGGCACAAGCCTATATTGCCGAGGCTCGAAAGCTGGGCATGCACATCGATCACTCGTTTGCAGTGGATTCGTCCCAACCGGGCACCGGCCAGCGGCTGTATTCGATCGTCCATCAACTGAAGCAGCAGCAGTCGGGATCCGGCGCGATCTTCGTGGGGCTGCTGGGCCACGATGCCGCACAACTAGTCGCCAAGCTGCATGCTGCTGGCGTAAACCGCACGATTATCGGTGGGGATGCCGTCGGCCTAGATTCTTTCCGGGAGGCCTTTGGATCGCTCCAGCATTTTAATGGGTCGATTGCCAGCGCAACTAGCGGCATTTTCGCAACTACTTATTTCCTGCCGGACCTGGGCAACCAACAATCCCAAGCGTTCATCAGTGCGTTCCGCGCTCGCTACAAACGAGAACCGCGACCGGTTGCGGCACCCTATTATGACGCCGTAGGCATGATTGCCGCGGCGCTGCAGAAAACCCAACGAGCGGCTTCAACCCGAGCTTTGCGCAATGCGCTGCGGCACAATCTTCAAAAATATCATGCTCTGGACACGGCCTATCAAGGTGTTACGGGCCGCCTGTTCTTTAACGTCAACGGTGGCGTGGTCAAGCCTTCGAGCTTTGGCATGTACTCGCGCGGCGAGCTGATTTCGGCGCCGATTCAATTGACGCCCACCGGGGATCATCCAGCTGCCGGGCTTCGCGGTAATACCGCTATTACTGCACGCGTAGTGTCGCTGGATGGCCGGAGCTACGACAAGACTGATATCGTCTATACTGGAATTCGTATCAAGAACATACGAAACATCGAGACCCGCAAGTCGACATTCAACGCCGACTTTTACCTGTGGTTTCGTGCCCCGGCTTCGTCTAATTTCAATCCGCGGCAAGTATTTTTCGAACGAGCGTTGAGACATGTGCATCTGGGTCAACCTGTGGCCCGGAACGACAACCACGGGCGTCGTTACATCGCTTTTCGGACAGACGCCAATTTCAACGCCGATTTTAACTTTCGCCGGTTTCCTTTCGACTCGCAGACGCTGGCTATTCGTTTGCGGCCCAAGGATAAGCAGGCCAATCTTGTGAAGCTTGTGCCCGACCGCATTGGCATGAACTCGGATGGTCGCGTCTCCAATAGTAACGTGCTGAATCATTCCCACGCCTGGCGGCTGTCGAATATACGCGTGTTCGCCGACACCGACTCCACCCAGTCCTCTTTGGGCAATCCGGCACTGTTGCAAAGCCACCGCAAATCGCACATAGACTTCTCTCGTTTAAATATTCTTGTACATGTGAAGCGCCAGGCCACCAGCTATGTCCTATCCAATCTGGCGCCACTCTTCTTCGTTATGTTGCTGGGTTACACCATGTTGTATGTACCAGTTGAAGGGCCGCCTTTCACCGCGCGCATCAACCTCGGCGTCCTGGCACTTCTC
>DHHU01000050.1:2111-4862 GCA_002403445.1 Salinisphaeraceae bacterium UBA4764
AAGTCGCCGACTTCAAACCTTGCGCCGATAACCATCGATCGGCGCGAACCACGCCCGGATGATGTTGCCATCGAGATTCTCTATTGCGGTGTGTGCCATACCGATATCCATTTTGCCGCCAATGACTTTGGGGACACTGAATACCCAGTGGTACCGGGCCACGAGATCATCGGTCGCGTTACCTCGACTGGTGACGATGTCACCCAGTTCAAAAAAGGCGACATCGTCGGCGTCGGCTGCATGGTCGATTCCTGCCGGGAATGCCATGCCTGCGAACAGGGCCTGGAACAATATTGCCTTAACGGTATGGTACTAACCTATAACGGCCACGATCTTCATGACGGCAGTAAGACCTACGGCGGATATTCCGAATCGGTAACGGTCTCCGAGCGTTTCGTGGTCCGGGTGCCGGAAAAACTCGATACTGCCGCTGCCGCGCCGCTGCTATGTGCCGGTATTACAACGTATTCCCCCCTGCAGCATTACGGGGTCAAAGCCGGCCACAAAGTCGGCGTCGTCGGCATGGGCGGGCTTGGCCACATGGGTATCAAGTTCGCGCGTGCGATGGGTGCCGAAGTCACGGTTTTTACGCGTTCCGAAAACAAAGTGAGTGAAGCCACCAAACAGGGGGCCCATCACGTCGTCGTATCCACAGACGACGAGCAGATGGCCGACATCGCCGGAAAGCTTGACTATGTGCTCGACACCGTGCCCGTACCGCATGACATCAATCCATATTTGAATGCGCTCACTTACGACGGCATACACATCATAGTGGGCTTGCTGCAGGAAGCGGAGCCGCCGATCCAGGGGTCAAACCTCATATTCAATCGACGAGTACTGGCCGGATCGCTGATTGGCGGTTTACCGGAAACCCAAGAAATGTTGGATTTCTGCGCCGATAACGACATCAGCTGCGATATCGAAATACTCGACATCCACAATATCAACGACGCCTTCGAGCGCGTCAAGAAATCCGATGTCAAATACCGCTTTGTCATTGACATGGAGTCGCTGAAACAGTAACTCGACTCAGCCCGGCGAGCATCCTGGATGCTCGCCGGATTGCTCATAACCCCAACCTGCGTTTTGATTTAGCCTGAAACCTGCTCCAGATTGCGGCCGGTCACTGCCGGTCCGGCGAGCGCGAGCAGTCCCGCCAGAAGACCCGTCAGGCCGATGATCACGAAACCGGCCGCAAACGACCAGCCATGGACAACGACCGGCAACAAAAGCGCGCCCATGGCGCCGCCAGCGTGGCCCAGTCCATCCGAAAACGCGAAACCAGTCGAACGTGCACGCGTCGGGAAACACTCGGCTGTAAAGGTATAGGCCACCTGCAGATAGGCCCCGAGCGCTGCCGAAGCCAGAAAGGCCCCAATGAATATCTGCGCCGGACTGGCGTAAATTGCGATCAGCACCATCCCGCTCAACCAGAAGATCGTGCTGCCAAGAATGAGTGTCCGACGCTCAAGGCGGTCAACAAGCGCCAACATGACAAGCGTCCCGATCGGGTAGCCGATGGCTCCCACGGCCAAAAACAGGATAGAACTCCCGATTGCTGCACCGTGACCGGTAATGAGTTCCGCGGCATCGCCGAGAAAACCATAGTTGCCGACATACCAGAAAAACCACATGGCCACGAGCAGGCCCATGCGGCCTGCATAGGGCTTCTGGAACAAGAATTTGATCGGCAGACCAGGGCGCCGATCGACATTCTCGTTTTTGGGCTCGGGCAGTGGTATATTCCGGTCGCGGCAAAAGTGCTCCATCCGATCAACGGTTGCGCGGGCCGCATCGACGTGGTCGTGGCTCACTTGCCAACGCGGTGACTCCGGCAGACGCACACGAAGAACCAGTCCCACGACGGCAATGAGACCGCCGATCACAAACAGAATACGCCAACCGGCTTCGAAGTTCGGTACCAACCCCAGCGCCACGAACGGCGTTACCGCTTGGCCAAGAATACCGAGAAAAAACGCATACAACGTTAAACGGCCACGCCAAGCTGGCGGTGCCAGTTCGCTGATATAGGTTGTTACCAAGTTCAGATCGGCACCGACGCCCACGCCTGTGATGAAACGAAAAACGATCAAAGTGATCACACCGGAGGCGAACGCGTCACCGAACGAGCCGATAGCCGTCAGGATAATCGTGGCGATCAACATCCTGTAGCGACCAAAACGATCCGCCAGAGCGCCGATTACAAACGACCCGACGATATAACCGATCAGCCCCACCGCCAGTGCCAGAAATAAATTCGTGCCACCGGACAAATCGAATTGACGATCGATCGCAGGCATTGCGAATCCGATGTCGGCGATGTCGAAAAAGGTAAAAAAATACCCCAACCCGATAATAGCCAGATAGTGACGCGGCAGGGCCCACACAGGGATACGATTCAGTCTGGCAAGAACTTCGACCGCACTCGCTTTCGACTGCTCAGTAGAACCGGCCATCGGTTTATCCAGATCGTTGCATTGCACAACGATCTTAGGACACCGTATTCTATTAGTCGAGCGTGGTTCAGAAGTTCTTTTAACGTGACGCTATCGGCTTGAGTATAAGAAGTGCTGAAAAATCACAACGTGCAAAGCAACGCTCTATAGCTCATCTATATAATTTGGTGAGTGCTATTAAAGCAAGTTTGTTTCCATAAGCGATGTGATCAGGCCGATTCAAACAAAATATAACCCGAAATTTGGGCAATTATTCAAATTCGGCTTTTTGGGACACAAAACGGGGCCAAAA
>DHHU01000050.1:4890-5112 GCA_002403445.1 Salinisphaeraceae bacterium UBA4764
TGCCAAAACTACGTTCAACACGACGGGTCCGGTTTTCGCCGACCGTGCGTTCCGACTTGCGCTGGCCTTCCACGCTTAATATGCCGTTTTCGAACGTGACGTCGATGTCCTGTGGGTCCATACCGGGTACATCGACATGAATGGTGTAGGCGTCTTCAGTTTCTTCGATATCGACGGGTGGCATCCATTCAGGACGTGACTTAGTCGCCAGTTCAGAGGCGT
>DHHU01000081.1 GCA_002403445.1 Salinisphaeraceae bacterium UBA4764
CGCGCAGTATCAAGCCAGCGACTTGTACCGTGCCTGACTCGATGTCTTCGTCGTTGGTTCCCGTATTACCAACATGCGGATAGGTTAGCGTGACCAGCTGCTGACGATAGGAAGGATCAGTCAGGATTTCCTGATATCCCGTCATGGCAGTATTGAAAACCACTTCGCCAACCGTCGATCCTTTGGCGCCAATAGCCCGACCGTAAAACAAACTGCCGTCTTCCAAGGCCAGTAATGCAGTTGGACGCAATTCAGCTCCAAACGGGATGGTCAATTAAACTAGACATTGTAGCGCGCCGGCCAAGAACCGACCAAAATTTCGTGCGCCGATGTTGCGTTATGTTCTTTGGCGTAGCCCCAGCACGTCGGCCATGTCGTAATGGCCGGGCGGATTTTCAACAGCCCAGGCCGCCGCCCTCACAGCGCCGCCTGCAAAAGTCTGTCGAGACGAGGCCTTGTGGGTTATTTCGACGCGCTCGCCATCTCCCGCGAATAAAACAGTATGTTCGCCGACTATGTCGCCGCCACGAATGGTCTGAAAACCAATGGTATGGCGATTGCGAGCGCCAGTGTGGCCTTGGCGGGCGTATATTGCATCCTCGGCAAGATTCCGATCGGTCGCCTCGGCGATAATCTGGCCCATTTTCAAGGCCGTGCCGGACGGTGCATCGACCTTGTTCCGATGGTGGGCTTCGATGATTTCGATATCCACACTATCGCCGAGCGCCTTGGCCGCAGTTTGTAATAGATCAAGGGTGAGGTTGACGCCCGCGCTGTAGTTGGGCGCCTGTACGATAGCTATCACATCGGCTGCTTGCTCAATTTCGTTCTGTTGCTCCGCACTTTGCCCAGTTGTGCCAATGACAACGGCTGTACCTGCCTCGCGTGCACGTTTGACGACCTCGATGCAAGCAGTTGGACTCGAGAAATCGACGATGACGTCTACCGCCGAAGCATCAATTGCATTGGACTCGGCTACCAAGACGCCGAGATCGTCGACACCGGCCAATCGCCCGACGTCTTGGCCCAGCGTTGTTCCACCGGGTGCATCGTAAGCGGCGGCCAGTTGTAGATCGCCACNNCACGCCGGGTCAAGGCGATAACGAGTTCTCTTCCCATTCGGCCGGCAACGCCGTTGATCGCGACTCGTTTCATGACGCGAGGCTAACCAACGCGTTCACCGAAAAATCGCTTGGCCTTGTCGAGCCACGATGTGGTTTTCGGGCTGTGGCTCTTGGAACTGTTATCTAGACTCTCACGCAGCTGCTCAAGCAGTTCTTTTTGCTCGGCGTTCAGGTTGACCGGCGTTTCTACATGCACCCGACATAGCAGATCACCCGGCGATGAGGTGCGTACCGATTGCACACCCTTGCCACGCAAGCGAAAACTTCGCCCGGACTGGGTTTCCGGTGGAATCCGGAGATTGACTTTGCCATTCAATGTTGGAACGTCGACGTTTCCACCCAGTGCTGCCGTGACCATGTCTACAGGCACGTCGGCGTAAAGATCGTTGCCGTCCCGTTGGAAAAAGTCGTGAGGTTTGACGTTGACCTGCACATAAAGGTCGCCGGGCGGTCCGCCCTGCTCGCCGGCTTCGCCTTCCCCCGACAGGCGGATTCGATCGCCGTTGTCCACGCCCGCCGGAATCCGTACCGACAACGTTTTTGAAGACCGCACACGGCCTTCGCCGCCGCATTTGCGACACGGGTTGCGTACGCGTTTGCCGTGCCCCTGGCAGTCGGGACACGCTTGTTGGATCGACAAGAAACCCTGTTGGATACGGACCTGGCCCATACCCTGGCACGTGCCGCAATTGTCGACCTCGGAGCCCGGTTCGGCACCATCGCCGCCACAGGTTTCGCATTCTTCCAGAGTGGGGATACGTACTTCTTCGGTAGCCCCTTTGACGGCGGTTTCGAGATCGATCTCCAAGTCGTAACGAAGATCGGCGCCGCGGCTGGCACGTGAGCGGCCACCGCCGCGGCCACCACCCCCGAAAATATCCGAAAAAATATCTCCGAAGATGTCCTCAAAACCCCCAGCCCCCGGCTGAGGACCACCACCACCGGCGGCGCCACCAAGGCCCTGATGACCAAACTGGTCGTAGGCCGCTCGTTTTTGATCGTCGGATAAAACCTCGTAGGCTTCCGAGGCTTCCTTGAACTTGGCTTCCGCCTCTTCGTCGTCTGGGTTGCGATCCGGGTGGTTCTTCATAGCCAGCCGCCGATAGGCTTTCTTGATCTCGTCGGCGGAGGCCGATTTGGAAACGCCCAGAATATCGTAATAGTCGCGTTTGGCCATGATTGTCTAATGTTGCCCTGGGAAACCTCTATAACGAAAAACACCGGGGCAGTGGGTTTGACCACTGCCCCGGGGTATCAACGACATTTGAAGCCGGATTACGAATTGGTGCCCGATTTCTTGTCGTTTTCGTTGACTTCTTCAAAATCAGCATCGACCACGTCTTCGGAATTGTCACCTGTATTGGTCGACTCACCACTACCGGCTTGTGCGTCGCCACCTTCACCTTGGCTATAGGCTTTTTGCATGATCGGTGAAGCGGCCTCGGATACTTTCTGGGTTTTCGCTTCGATGTCGTCCTTGTCGTCGCCTTCCAACGCCGTACGCAGATCCGCGATGGCATCGTCGACCGGTTTGCGCTCTTCGTCGCTAACTTGGTCGCCCAAATCCTTAAGCGCTTTTTCGGTACTGTGGATGATGCCGTCGGCCTGATTGCGAGCTGAAACCAATTCGTCGAACTTGCGGTCTTCCTCGGCGTGTGCTTCGGCGTCTTGGACCATCTGGTCGATCTCTTCTTCGGACAGGCCGGACGATGCGCGAATCTCGATCGACTGCTCCTTGCCTGTGGCCTTGTCTTGGGCCGAGACGTTCAGGATGCCGTTGGCATCGATATCGAATGTGACTTCAATCTGCGGCGTACCGCGCGGTGCTGGCGGAATGTCCGACAGGTCGAAGCGGCCAAGCGACTTATTAGCACTAGCCTGTTCACGCTCGCCCTGAAGCACGTGCACAGTGACTGCGGATTGGTTGTCTTCCGCAGTGGAGAACACTTCCGACTTGCGCGTCGGAATCGTTGTGTTTTTCTCGATCAACTTGGTCATCTTGCCACCCAGTGTCTCGATACCGAGACTCAGAGGCGTGACGTCCAGCAACAGGACGTCCTGTGTGTCGCCCGACAAGACCGACGCTTGGATTGCAGCACCGATTGCCACGGCTTCGTCCGGATTAACGTCCTTGCGCGCGTCCTTGCCGAAGAAGTTTTTAACTGCATCCTGAACTGCCGGCATGCGCGTCTGGCCACCGACCAGCACGACATCGTCGATGTCGCTGGCTTTCATGCCAGCGTCCTTGAGTGCAGTACGGCACGGATCGATCGTGCGGGCAACCAAATCCTCGACCAGTGATTCGAGCTTGGCGCGCGTTATCTTGATGTTTAAGTGCTTGGGACCAGCCTGATCGGCTGTAACGTACGGCAGATTGACTTCGGTCTGCTCTGTTGACGACAGCTCGATCTTGGCCCGCTCTGCAGCTTCTTTTAACCGCTGCAGGGCCAGCTTGTCTTCACGCAGGTCAATGCCCTGTTCTTTTTTGAACTCATCGGCCAGATGATCGATGATCTTTTTGTCGAAATCCTCACCACCTAAGAAAGTATCTCCACTCGTAGCGTGGACTTCGAACTGGTGTTCGCCGTCGACGTTGGCAACTTCGATAATAGAAATATCGAAAGTGCCGCCACCCAAGTCATAGACGGCGATCTTCTTGTCGCCCTGCTTGTCCATACCATAGGCCAGCGCAGCCGCTGTGGGCTCGTTGATGATGCGCTTGACATCAAGTCCAGCAATGCGGCCCGCGTCTTTGGTGGCTTGGCGCTGGCTGTCGTTAAAATAGGCGGGCACCGTAACAACGGCTTCACTAACCGTCTCGCCGAGATAATCTTCGGCAGTCGATTTCATCTTCTGCAGCACCTTGGCCGAAATCTCCGGTGGTGCCATCTTTTGGCCACCGGCCTCGACCCAGGCATCGCCGTTCTCGGATTTGACGATCTTGAATGGCACTTCCTTGATGTCACGCTGCGTGGTCGGGTCGTCGTATGTGCGCCCGATCAAACGCTTGATGGCATAAAGCGTGTTGTTGGGGTTAGTGACTGCCTGGCGCCGTGCCGGGCGGCCGACGAGCGTCTGACCTTCCTCGGTGAACGCAACGACACTCGGCGTGGTGCGCTCGCCTTCCGCATTCTCGATAACTTTGGCCTGACCGCCTTCGTAAACAGAGACACACGAGTTGGTTGTGCCCAAATCGATTCCGATAACTTTGCTCATTTAAATTCCCCTCGGCTGTAGCTTGTTGCTTTAGAAAAATAGTGACTTAATTGATTGTCTTAAAAGATGTGCGCTCGGATCGACTTTTCAATGGTCAAACCGCGAACGCGGCAAAATTCGATGACGTCCTATTCGTTTTCCGGCGCTTTCGCAACGACTACCTTGGCTGCACGCAACACCCGTCCGTTAAGTAGATAGCCTTTTTGCATCACGGCCGTAACTGTATTCGGCGCGTAGTCCTTAGTCGGTTGTGCACTGACGGCTTCGTGCTTGTCGGGGTCGAACGTTTCGCCTTCTGGATTGACGACTTCGACCCCCACCTTTTCCATGCTAGCCGCCAGATTACGGTGGGTTAGTTCCATGCCTTCGTAGAATTGTTGGAAGTCGGCGTCTGGTCGGTTGGCCTCATTCAAACCCATTTCCAGACTGTCGCGCACTTCCAACAGATCACCGGTGAATTTCTCGAGCGCGTATTTGCGCGCCGATTCTACGTCCCGCTGTGACCGGCGGCGGATATTTTCCATTTCGGCTTTCGCCCGTACCGCCTGGTCGCGATATTGCTCAAGCTCTGCCCGCGCTTGGTCCAGTTCAGCCTGCAACTGATCGGTTTCAGAGACACTGTCAGCCGTTGCATCGCCCGGAGACGCGTTGCCTGCATCACCATCCGGGATCTCGTCCACCCCGTCGTCGTTTTCAACATCAGGCTCGGGCGTCAATTCGGCGGCTGGATCCTGCTCACCGTGCGGCGTGGTTTCACGATCAACATTGGAAGCAGTCGCCTGTTCTTTGTCCGGCGACGCTTTATGTCCGCCGTTGTTTTCGGCGTCTGGATCAACAGTCTTGGTGTTTTGCGGCTCGGTCATAGCGTCCAGTGATGGTTGTTGAAGTTGGGTGTGGAACATCGCCCTTGTATTGCCCTAGAGTTGTAGGGGCAAAGCTTGTGTTTTCAACAGCGCCCCCTACTCGACGGTCGCGGTCGCACTGATGGCATCATCTAAGGGGGGCGGCGCGTTACTATATGTACCCATCGTCGTCAGGCCTGTGTCATGTCCCAACTGTTCCCAACCGTCGGCATCATTGCCCGCAACAATGACGCCGCCACCATTGCCACGCGCGACGATGTAATCGCCAAGCTCAAGGCCCGTGGCCGACGGATATGCCTCGACGCACGTCAGCAAGCTTCAAACGTCGATAATGCCTATTGCCTGTCGCCCGATAAACTGGCGCACATATCCGACTTGGTACTGGTACTCGGCGGCGACGGCACGCTCCTAGAGGCCAGCCGATGCCTGGCGCCCGCCGGTACACCGGTTCTGGGCATCAATCTAGGACGGCTCGGCTTCACCGTCGACATCGCGCCTACAGAGGTAAGCGACGCGCTCGATGCAGTTTTCGACGGTCGCTATGCCTGCGATGACCGCATGATTTTACAGGCCGACGTTGTGCGCGCCACTGGTGATGCTCCGGCTGCCGGCATGATCGCTGTTAATGAATGCGTAGTCCGCAACCGTGCCGTGGCACGTGTACTCGATTTCGACACTTATATGGACGGTATGTTCATCAGTCAACATCGGGCCGACGGTATAGTCATCGCCACCCCCACAGGGTCGACAGCGCATGCGCTGTCCGCGGGCGGGCCGGTACTTCATCCCGATCTCGCCGCAATCGCCATGGTACCGATCTGCCCCCACACGCTTTCCGACAGGCCGATCATCCTCGATGCCGACCGCACCGTAGAAATCGTGATTGGCCGGGACCGTCAAGATGATGCGCTATTCACACGCGACGGTGAAGTCGGGGCCGAGCTGATACCCGGTGATCGTGTAATCATTCGGCGAGCGCCGTTCGCACTTACTCTGATACACGCCGACGGCTACGACTATTTCAGTATCCTTCGAAATAAACTGCACTGGGGCCGAGGCCAGAATTCATCGGGTACCTAAAAGCCTATGCTGGTTGAATTGAGTGTTGACAACTTCGCGATCATCGACCGGGTCGACGTGGAGTTTGGATCGGGCATGACAGTGTTGTCCGGCGAAACCGGTGCCGGCAAATCCATACTCGTCGATGCACTCGGCCTGCTACTGGGCGACCGCGCCGGCGCCGACGTGGTGCGGGACGGATGCGATAAAACGACCATCAGCGCTCGGTTTGATCTGGCTGACGCCCCGGGTGCGGCTGCTTGGCTCGAGGACCAGGAGCTGGCCGCGGATAACGAGTGTGTTGTGCGTCGTGTCATCAGCCATCAGGGCCGAAGCCGCTGCTGGATCAACGGACAGGCTGTCCCGGTTCGTTCAATTAACGCCCTGGGTGATCAACTGGTGGAAATCGTGGGCCAACACGCGCATCAACGGCTGACACACAGTGGGGCTCAGCGTGAGATCGTCGACGAATATGGCGGCCATCTAGCATTGGTTTCCGATGTTGCTGAAACCGCCAAAAACCTTGAGGCCAACCGCCGGGCGATTGCCGATATCGAACAAGCCGACGACGAAGGTGCCCTGCGCGCCGACATACTGCGTTATCAAATTAACGAACTTGCTGAAGCCATTGACGAAAACGAAACAATTGCCGAGCTGGAAGCCGAGCAGCGCCGCCTAGCCAGTGCCGAGCAACTGATCGCCGACGGGCAGCGAGCGATGACACTGCTGGCCGACAATGAATCGGTGGGCGCGACCGATCAACTGGCACGAGTTGAACGCATATTGGCCGACCTGGCCGAAACCGATACAGGCTTTTGTGCAGCTGCCGAGCTGGCAACCAGCGCCCGAATCCAGGCAGACGAATGCGTCGACGGACTGCGTCGTCATCTGGAACAAGTAGAGATCGATCCAGAGCGGCTTGGCACAATCGATGACCGGATTGCCACACTCACCGATCTAGCCCGCAAACATCGCTGCGACGTTTCAGCGCTGACGAACAAACAAACCGAGCTGGAAACCGAACTAGACAATCTTGAACGCGCCAGCGAACGGCTCGCTGAATTGCAGGCACAAGCCGACGAGCTTGCTTTGCGCTACCGCGAGAAATCGACTCAATTGAGCGCGGCCCGAGACAAAGCTGGCGAGCAACTCGCCACTGCTGTTACCGACATATTGAATTCGCTGGGCATGCCTCATGCCACGTTCAGCGTCCGTGTAGAGACCGGGGATCCGCAATCTAGGATTTCCGTAAACGGCATCGATACCGTTACGTTCGAAGTCGCGGCCAACCCCGGTCAGACTGCCCGCTCGATTGACAAGGTGGCTTCCGGCGGTGAACTCTCGCGGCTGGGGCTGGCGATTGAAGTCGCGACGGCCAGCGGCAGCCGGATCCCCACCATGGTCTTCGATGAAGTGGACGCTGGTATCGGCGGCGGCGTGGCCGAGATCATCGGCCGGCAATTACGGGCGCTCGCTGCTAACGGACAAACACTGTGCGTAACCCATCTGCCACAAGTGGCCGCGCAAGCCGAGCATCAACTTGCCGTGAGCAAGGCCACCAGCGACACGAGCACGATTACGACCATCAAACCACTGAGCGAAATCGATCGTGTCGAAGAAATTGCCCGAATGCTCGGTGGAGTGGAACTCACCCAACAGACACGAGCCCATGCTGCCGATATGCTACGACGCGCCGGCGGTGTGTGAGCATGGCCAAACATACCGCCGTCACATCATCCTGCTCCGGTTGTTTACAGTCCATTGTTTGGAACCCACTCGGCCCTTCTATATGATGCCGCAAAGACCAATCGCGAATTGCCGCGCGGATATAAGTAAACGCGGCCGATAAAGTCCCCCGTCGTCATCGAGCGTGCCCCGATATGAAAAAAATTCTGCTTCTGTTCTGTCCACTGTTACTTGCGGCATGCCATGGAGGTGTACCCGGCTATTACCGCACGCCGATTGTCCAAGGCAACATCATCGCGCCAAAAAAAGTGTCGCGGCTGAAAATCGGCATGACGAAAAAGCAAGTACAGTACCTTTTGGGCAAACCGATGGTTGACCCCGGATTTGAATCCAATCGTGAGAACTACGTTTTTTACTACCGCAATCCGCGCGCCCATGTTCACAAGTCAAAACTCATTTTGTATTTCAACCACAACAAACTGACCAAAGTAGCTGGATCGCACGAATTCACGTCCAAAATCAAGGGCAGAAGTAACGGCAGCAGTGGTCCTAAAAGCTAAAACTATGGTTTACATCTAGTGTCTGCCCCGTGCGCGACGACGGGCACGGGGGTCGATGACAAGAGGCCGATATATTTCCACGCGCTGACCGTCGATCACAGTAGCAGTTGGCCGCACCTTGCGACCATAAATACCGTAGCCGGCAGGCGGCTGGCCAGTCTCACGCTCACAAACCTCAACCAAGCCGGATTCATGGACCACATCACGCACAGTCTTGGCTTGGATGAGTTCAACAAACGTTCGCCAGGTTCTGGACGGCAGCGCAAAAACAACTTCCACCCTAGGTGCTGACCCGGTCATAAAAACGCGCCCCAAAGGACACGAGCCCAAGCCAGCAGGCCGCTAGTCTTTGCGAGCACAATAAGCAGCGCCAGCAGCGCCGGGACGCGAAGCAACCCCAGCCAAACCCGCAAGCTCAACCGCTTGCGCGGGCTCAAATGTGGATCATCAAGACGTTGTTCCACGGCCCCTATTGACACAATCGCGAGCCATAGCGCGCCAACAGGCAAAAAAATGCCTCCGATCAGCCAGATCATGCGGCTGAACCAATGTCGATCGACGCCGGGCCACACACTAAGCGGCCCGTAGGACAGCAATACCACCCCCGATACGACCAGAATAACCAAAGCCGTAATCACGCTCGCCAGCGCGCGCGTGCAGTCTAGACGGCGTTCAAGGTAGAGAACCAATGGCTCAAAAAAGGCCACTGCAGTTGTCAAAGCCGCGGCAGCGAGTGCAACCAAGACTACGGCCGCGATGCCGCGGCCACCACCGTGTGTCGGAATCAGCACAAACAACTGTTGCAGGCTATCGAGTCGTGCCAAGCTTGGCGATCCAACAACGAAGGCAACGGCTGCGCCAGCCGCCAGCGACACGACAACCTGCCCCGCGACCACCCCCACCGCAAGCCGCAAAACTGGCGCCCGTTCAGGCAAATAACTGCCCAGCGCAAGCAATATGCCGCTCCCGAGCCCCAAACCGAACACCACCTGCGCCAGTGCCGCGATCGCGGTCGACCAACTCAATTCGCCAGGTTGGAAGGCGACTAGCGAAGCCAGTATCGGACCGGGGTCATCCCAAATGAAGGCTGCAACTAACACCAAAATCAATCCGAGAGTCACAACAGCAACCAGAGTTCGTGCAACCGAAGAGACACCGCGTTGCAAACCAACTGCTGCGATCACCGCCAAACCGGCAATCAAAACAACTATCCACCCCCAGCCGCGTCCGGAATCCGACAGAAACTTGGCAAAATAGGCTGCTGCCGCAGAGGCTGAATGCCTTGGCAGGACACCAGCCAGGCCCCGCACCGCAAACGCCAAGCTCCAGGCCGCGACCACGGCATAAATTGAAAGCAGGCCCACCAACACAACGAGCATGACATTAGCGAGGCCGCGCCATGCGGCTGCCAGTCGGAAGCGCCGTGTCACCGCAGCCACGACTCCCGGAATATCTAGATTCCTACCGCGCACCAATAGCAATTGGGCGGCGACCAGCGGCACGCCGATAATCACGGAGCAAGCCACATAAACCGCGACAAAAGCGCTGCCACCTGCTGTGTGAATGAGATGCGGCAACCGCCAAAAACCGCTGAGGTTGACCATCGCCCCAACAGTCACCAGAACAAAAGATGTATGAGAAGACCAACGGCGCGGCCTGTCGAGAGTTAGCGACATGGTGCGGCATTCAATGAAACTTGGCATAAATCGTCTCGGCCGCCCCCGTCCGGTTTTCTAACTTGTCGGGACAATTTAGACACCCAGAGCCTGGCTAAGACGTCAGGGGCGCTAAACCGAGATAAGTAATCAAAATAAAAACAGTATGTCGCCGGAAGCCAGTGCAGTGTATCCATGCATAGTTCGGGAGACGACTTCCAGGCCAAGTACGATTGGTGACAGTTCATCCAGCATCTCTATTACAACCCGTAGGTATAATACGTTCATGTCCAAGGCAAAACACAAGAAGAACAAAACCAGCGACAGTTCGACCATCGCGCTGAACCGGCGTGCACGGCACGATTTTTTTCTGGGGGATCGATTTGAAGCAGGCATCGTGCTGCAAGGCTGGGAAGTGAAGGCATTGCGTGCGGGCAAAGCGCGCATTGCCGAATCCTATGTATGGATGCGCGGCGGTGAAGCGTTTTTGCTGGGCAGCCACATCCAACCTCTCGAGTCGACTTTTCAGGCAACAGAAGTCGATCCCACGCGCACCCGCAAATTACTCTTGACAACGCGCGAGTTGTCGCAGGTGTTAAGCGCCGTGGAGCGGCGCGGCCAAACCGTGGTGCCACTGGCCATGTACTGGAAAAAAGGCCTAGCCAAACTTGAAATCGCCCTGGCCACTGGCAAGGCCAAACACGACAAGCGCGAAACCACGAAAGAACGCGACTGGCAACGCCGCAAGGCCCAGATCCTGCGGAACTAGTTACAACGTTCTTGATTATTCGGATCACATGATGCTGAAGCTAAGTATCGGACGCGGAATTTCATTGACAGGCCAGCCCACTCGACTTTACTCAAGCACAGTTTTAGCAATTGTGGATCCAACTGGAATAACTTAGAGCGAATTCGCCTAATGCACACCTTGCAAACGATGTGAACATGCGATCTCACGATGGCGTTGCAACCCATCGCAGCCCTAGGTGCTGGGCGGCCAATAAGCGATGAAACGCTTTTGCGCGGGATCAACGGCACATATGCCATTGTCCTAATTAGACAATGTCGACGAGCACAATATTCATGTGTTTAAGAAGCCATGCCTGTGGTGTGTAAGAGATCGAACACGTACACCAACTCGAGCTAAATGGATTGTTTACCACCAATGTTTCCCGACGCTGTTTACTCCCTGAGCGCCTGCATCGAGGCAAGACTTTAAAGAGTTCGAGAAGTCGGCTGGCTGCGTAATCAACTGTCTTTTAAAATCGTCTAAACAAAAAAATACAGATTAGACCCCATCTGCAACGTGTCATGACTGATCATCGTGGCATGGAATTTCGCGCCCACCTAGATGATTTGGGCAATGGCTATGCCGACCCTGACAATCTTTGTCGGAATTATCTCCAGATATATAGGCCTGATTGAAAGCTTTACTAATAACTAACGCAAGACACTAGTTGTTCAGAGTATTAACGAGATGTGCCAACGCCTCGAGTTAGGAACCGTGACCGAATGCGTTGAAACATTGTCAGATACCCAATAACTTTACCCAAACCGCATATCGTTACAACAAGGTGTTTTGGACTTGTCCGGAGATCGAGGCCCCACTGGCATTCGTCGTCGCATAGATGGCTGATGTACTGAATTCAGAATCTTGCACCGATGTCGACGTGTTATAATTATTTTAATCGGGGGCGATTTGGCTTCGACACGGATGTCAACGCTCAAGGTGCATGCCGAGGTGGCGACTTACCTCGTAAAACCAGTCGTAACTTAAAGCTAGTTGCAAACGACGACAACTACGCCGTAGCGGCATAAACCCCGCTACTGCCCATCCGATAAGTGTCTGTACTTTCGGAACTGGGTATCATACTTTACAGACTCGCGGTTAAGCCCCCCTTCGGGCTGATCCGTTAAGAGCAAACGAAGGTACGCCAGCGCGGTCCCTGTTCGCCGGGCAACGCTGGCCGACAATTAAAGGCGAAATAAGCATGTAGACCCGAGAGCGGAGAATTCGTGGACGCGGGTTCGACTCCCGCCGCCTCCACCAATTGAGCGTTGCATGCAGCCCGAATAATTCAATGAAATTAAAAATTTGTATCGATTTGTGGTTTTTTATGCTTGCAACCCCATGAGTGGCCAGATGTAATCCCGCTTTTTAACGGTTCTATTAGTGGGACTTTCATTCTTGCCTTCTGGAGCCGTCGTACCCCAGATCCCGGTTAAGGTCGCCCCCTTACATCAGATAACCGGCCTAGCGCTCACAAATCGGTTACTTATAGTTCTTAATCCCTACTAAACGCCGATGCTGCTTATCGCTTGCGCGCCAGTGTCAGTCCGTCGCCAAGCAGGAGTACCGAAAGATCAATACGCTCGTCATCGGCCAGATGCCGATTGAAGAATCTTATCGCGCGTGTTTGTTCATCGTCGAAAGCCGGATCAGCCACGCGGGCGTACCAGAGGGTGTTGTCGACCATAATCAACCCACCAGGCCGAAGCAACTCAAGGCAACGCTCGTAATACTCGATATAGCACGATTTGTCAGCGTCTATGTGCGCGAAATCATAGGCAGCGGTCATTCCCGCCGTGACTTCAGCATCAAGCGTCGCCAACGCATCGCCCAGCCGCAGATTGATGCGTTCTGCTATTCCGGCCGCGGCCCAGTCAATGTACGCTCGCTCGGTAATGTCCGGGTCGCGATCGCAGGCCAAAATCTGGCCGCTCGGCCCCATTGCCTCAGCCAGCCACATTGTCGAATAACCGGCATAGACACCGATTTCGATACCGCGCCGAGCCTCGATCAGTTTTACCAGTAATGCCATAAGTTGCCCCTGGCGGGGGCTGATCTGCAGATGACCGGCGCCCGAAGCCTCAGTCTCACTGCGATTGGCCGCTAGATGAGCTGGTTCGCGATCGCTGATTGCATCGATATAGGAGCGCAAATGTGCATCGATGGTTGCCGGTTCTGCTTCTTCAGCCATTCTCTTAGCATACGCCTTAGATGGACTCCCTGAGAACCGAACCCGCCGGGTTGATTGCCCACTCTAGGTCGCCCTTCTCGAAACAGTCGTTATTGGGGAATGTCGACTTCTATGACGGCTTGGGCAATCCGACACGCGGCAGTTTGAGCGCCACGAGCGGACGATTCTGGCCTATTCAGCGTTTGACTGCTCCAGCTCGCAGATTGCGGGCAAACTACGGCCTCGCCAACGGCCTTAGTAATCCTTGGTTCTACCGACCCGATCTCGGTGCGAGGCGCGCCCTCAAGAACCCATGATGAGTGACCATTTGAAGACCCAAATAAACATTGAATTTATGGAATTTCCCGACTTTTGAAACGGCTCCAGGCCCTCCCATGTAAGGCCCACCAAGCCTTAAGCCCACTTCAGATTGGAAATCCCGGCCTCGTCCCCCCGGCCTGAAAATGGCCGAGATTGCGATTAATCTACTGACTGAGGCTCTATCTGAGACTTGAAGACCCCTCTTTTTAGGAAATGTGACGCTCGAGAATGGGCATGAAGCGGACACTATCGGCCGGGGTGCTGTTCTCGATGATCACTGCGAAGATCACGCTGCTAACAGACACCCCAGGTCAGATTGCGCTTGTGGCTGTAGCGGGTCTCTGACGATCCTTGACGATGAAGTCAGTATGCGGCTCGAACAGGCTGACGATCTTGTCGGCCAATGGCACCAACGCCTTGGCAAAACCCAGAGTTCGATCTAGTCGGTCACGCGCCTACAACTCAATGATGTAGGCAACTTTGGCATGTCAAGCGGTTCGTGCCTAGGCGTCGGTCAACGCGAGTAGTAGCGGGTTCGAGCTCCTGTCGAGAGGCCCGAGGATAGCCCTTATTCTAATCAATCAAATGGCAAACCAGCGACTTCTTCTAGCATCCACCTTGAGTGGAACGGATCGCCCGGGCCCGCTTTCCCCCGCCGCTGGTGATTGTGCCTCGCCAGTTTAGGTGGGCTAGCTAGGTACTCAGCCGCGCATCCCAGCACCCCCACAACGTCCGACGCGTTCGGCTTTTGCCTAGCTCATGAACAAGCTGTCGATCAGGGTGGTTTCNNGACGACCAAGACTACCTATTGAGGAGGTTACAGCGCTGGATTCAATCGGACGTCATTCCGCCGCGGGTATTGTTGGCGTCGAACCCAGCACGGCCACTACGGGTCACAGGACCTGTGAATCGACATGCAACAGCTCGAAGATGCGAGCTCAATTGAGCCCGATCTCGTGATCCGCGATCGTATCGAATAGGTTCATTTGTGAGATGCGTTTTGCGCGAATTTAAGGGCTCTGGGATGTTGGGATCTGCTAGAAATAAGTCGCTTGATTTCTGTATAGATTACGGAACTCCCAGACTTTCTGCTTTTGTTTTTCCAGACTCAGCAACTAAATCAACTTATTATAGTATTTAAACAGAAACACACTGAGGCTCTATGAGGTTATCTAGGGTTCTCAAGGCCATGATAATCCGGGCTCGATTTCTTTTTAGGGATGTCCAAAGCGGATCATGCTATAAATTGATCA
>DHHU01000049.1 GCA_002403445.1 Salinisphaeraceae bacterium UBA4764
CCTAGGTGATGCAACAGTTGCATGAGCATGTGCAAACACCGGCCAATCACCTCGGCCAGGTGAATGGTTTGTCCCCAATCGTCGGAAAGTCTCCTGACATTCGCTATCAATCAGTGGATTCCCGATGCCATTAGCAGCGGTCCCCAAATTGCCAACGCGAACAAGGTGGCCACTAGAACCGGCGGCGTGAGTAGCAGGCCGACCCTCATATACTGGCCCCAGCCAATGCGATAGCCTCGACCCGCCAGAACGTGCAGCCACAGCAGTGTGGCCAGGCTGCCGATCGGGGTGAGTTTGGGTCCCAGATCGTTGCCGATAACGTTGGCATACACCATCAGTTGGTGCGTCAACTCGGGGACATGCGCCTGTTTGATTGCCAGCGCACCGACAAGCGTCGAGGGCATGTTGTTCACGATCGAAGCGACCAGTGCGGCCAAAACACCGGTGCCCAGCGTGGCCACGATTACGCCCTGATGTCCCAGCCAATCGAGAACCATCGTGCTGTAGTGCGTGAGTCCGGCCTGCCCTAGACCGTAAACCACCAGATACATACCGAGCGAGAACAACACGATCTGCCAGGGCGCATTACGAAGCACCGGGGTCAGTGGTATGACGGCATCATGACCTCCGCGCCACCAGCGCCCGGCAATGGCCATGAGCACGAGCGCTCCAGGACCGGTTATGAAGCAGAAAGGAACATGCCACGGTGCCAGGGCGAAATAGGCCACCAGCAGAATAGCGAGCACGGGTAGGGCAGCCCGGAATACGTAGTGATCGACGATCGCGCTGGCCGGGCGATCAAGTGCGGCCAGTGGGTAACGCGATGGGATGCGCCGCCCGAAAGCCAGCCAGAGCATGCCCAGCGTGGTGGCGATTGAGACCAGATCGACGGGCACCATGACTGCGGCGTAGCGCCGGAATGATACGTCGAAGAAATTGGCACTCACGATATTGACCAGATTGGAGATCACGAGCGGCATGCTGGCTGTATCGGCAATGAAGCCGGTGGCGATGATGAAAGCGAGGGCTGCTGAGGCAGAGAATTCCAGCCGCAGCAGGATTGCGATAACAATCGGTGTGAGCAGCAAGGCGGCGCCGTCGTTGGCGAAAAACGCGGCGATCACGGCGCCCAACAGCACGATCAACGGAAACAGCCAATGCCCGCGTCCATTGCCCCAGCGCGCAATATGCAACGCGGCCCAGGAGAAAAACCCGGCTTCGTCGAGGATCAGCGAAATGATAATCAGAGCAACGAAGGTGAACGTGGCATCCCAGACGATATGCCAGACGACCACTAAATCCGAGAGTTGCACTACGCCGGTGGCCAGGGCTACCGCGGCGCCGCCGAGCGCGCTCCAGCCGATACCGAGATTCCTAGGCTGCCAGATGACGAGTATGAGGGTGATAATGAAAATGGCCAGCGCCAACATGGCGATAACTCCGGAAATGAACGCGATTCAGCGCGCGATTTGATTGACGCGTTGGGAAGTCTGTTCAGCGCTTTCCACCCGTTCAGAATAGCGGCGGGTCAAATAATCGCCGCGGTCGCGCATCAGCCATGTAAATTTCACGAGCTCCTCGCAGACGTCGACCACGCGACGATACAGCGGCGAGTCCTTCATGCGGCCGTCCTCGTCGAATTCGCCGAATGCCTTGGGCACCGAGGACTGGTTGGGAATCGTGACCATGCGCATCCAGCGGCCCAGCACGCGCAGCTGATTGACCGCGTTGAAACTTTGACTGCCTCCAGAGACTTCCATGACCGCCAGCGTCTTGCCCTGGGTAGGCCGAACCCCGCCCAACGAGAGCGGAATCCAGTCGATCTGGGACTTCATGACGCCGGTCATGGCACCGTGGCGCTCGGGGCTAACCCACACCATGCCTTCCGACCAGGTGGCCAGGTCACGCAGGGTCTGCACCTTCGGATGATCGGCCTCGGCATCGTCTGGTAGCGGCAGTCCGGACGGATCAAACAGCCGAACTTCGCAACCAAACCAGCGCAGCAGCCGGGCAGTTTCTTCGGCTAGAAAACGCGAATAGGAGTGCGCTCGCAGCGAACCGTAAAGTATCAGGATTCGCAGTGCATGCCGTGCAGCATCTGGTCTGGCCAGTGCCTCAACATCGATCGGGTGCAGTGCATCCGGATCGATATTCGGCAGATCTTGGAGACTGAAATGATCCGCCATTACACCGTCTCCGGGTATGTGATGACTTCGCCGTCTTCATTAGGGAAACGCGTGACCGACGGACCTAGCAGACTCAGCACCTGCTCGGTCGGCCGGCACAGGCGTACGCCGCGATCAGGTACCCCGATCGGCCGGTTGAACAGAATGGGGTGGGCCAGCATCGCGGCGATCAGTTGTTCATCACTCAATGTCGGGTCCTTCAGATAGTTGATGATCTCCAGTGCCTCGCCAGACGCCTTGATCATGGCCAGCGTATTGCGCGACGTGGCGCAGTCAGGGTTGTGATAGACCAGAGTGGTCATGAGAACGTTTCTCCAGTTAGCGGACGGTGCGGAGTGGTACGCCGGTCAATCCATTAATTTCGGGTAACGACCCTAACGGCATGGCGCGAGCCCATCAGTCCCGCCCAGCAGTTGTTCCACCTGAATGCGCATGGCGTCCCGAGTGGCAGCAAAGGCGTTCGCGATTTCCTGGGCGCTGCCCGTCACACGTGCCGGATCGTTGAACGGCCAGTGTATCTTTCGCGTCGCCGGTGGGAGTAGAGGGCAGTGTTCGTCGGCATGGCCGCAGACCGTCACCACGACATCGGCCCATGCAATATCTTCTTTGTTGAGAATGGATGACGACTGGCTGGAGATATCAATACCGACTACCTGCATGGCCGCAACGGCATTGGGGTTCAATCCGTGAGCTTCGAGACCTGCCGAGCGCGCGGTCACCCGGTCACCGCCGAGGCATCGGGTCCAGCCTTCGGCGATTTGTGAACGACAGCTATTGCCTGTGCAGACGTAGAGAATATTCATTTCGCTTCTGTCGGGTGATACTCGGGACAGGGGCCGCCCGGGCGATCCGGCATGGCCGCCAGTCGCCTGGCGTCCTCGGCAAACGGGGCCTGGTTGGTATTGGAGTCGACCGTGGCCTGAATCACGGTATCGACCCAGCCGGGGAGATCGGGAGCGATGCGATAGTGCACCCAGATCCGTTCGCGTCGGTCAGCAACCAGACCATTGTCACGTAGCAGCTTCAGATGGCGAGAAATCTTGGGCTGTGATAAATCCAGCGCGTGCACGAGCTCACAGACGCAGAGCTCCCGGTTTGTTGCGATTAGCAATAGGCACCGTAAACGTGTCGTGTCGGCCAGCGCCCGGAACACGTTTTCCGGTGTGCAAACGGATTGTTCCGTCTCGCTGGAGACGGGTGTTGAAACCTCAACCATCAGGCAACTCCGTCTTTCTTGAATTGGTCGGTTGTTTGACCGATCGCGGTCACTTCTCGCTGCAGTCGCATTCGATCGAGCCATGCCAGTCGTAGACGCTTAAAAAGATTGAGACGTGTCCACATATCATGGAGTCCGAAACGAAATGCCATTAGGCAGGCTCATTCATTTCTGGTGATGGGGGATGGCATCCGGGATGCCTCAATGGGTGGTGACTGTCCGGCCCGGCCATGCCGAACAAGTCTGATGAAAATCCTCTCGCATACCGTAAAGACGAAACCCGTTACAAACGCCTGGGGCCATTAAAAACATGCCAATGTTTTGGATATAGGTTAGCCACTGGAATCGAGAGCGGCTCAATCACGGCGCATGCTTTGGAGTAGATCGCCTCAGCCGGCTCACTCACCCGCCGTGAAAGCCCGAGGCCTACTATCCGGCATGGCGTTAATGAGCGCCTTGCCGGAAAGGCCGCGCGCTGTTGTGATGACACGATAAGAGGGTGTTGTGAGAGAGGTCGTTCGATGATCGTGGATACGATTCAACGTATATAATGAATTTATTATATACGCATAATCGAATATATCAAATCAATTATTCGTTCAACCCGTGTCATGGGTCAACTGATGTCAAAAACGCCTGTTTTTGAAATAGCCATGTTCGTACGGGTGGCGAGGGTGCCATTGACCGGGATGGTTGGTAAGAGTTGTGCTTGATCATTGTTAGTCACTTATCGCGGTTTCGGAAAATGAGTATCTCGTCACCCTGCCGTGTGCTGTTTCAACCCCTTACGGATGCTGTATTCAGCCACTCGCACCATCGAATGACATTGACTCGGATTCGGCTGGCTGACTTGGAACGTACCGCTAGAGCATTGCCCAAGATACTCCGACTGTTGATGCGATATCGGCAGGCGGTGTGCCAGCCACCAACAGTGTTTTCGCCGAACCGGTCTGTCCGGCGGGCCTTTTAGATCGGTCCCGTTCGGCCAATGATCGGGCCCCATTCCATGTTGGCGAGCACCCCATGGCGTGCAAAATAACGTCCGGTCGTGGTCGTCGTGTCGAAATTATCCAGAATCGACTGGCAATTAATCTCACGCTGCCCATGATGACCGGCGAGTGGATCGGGTGCCGAGCGATTCGGTCTTGGTTCCGCAACAAGCGAGTCGGTCAAAAGATTCAGAGGCGCAACTGTTTTATCGTCTCGCACCTGCATGGCGCGCGCGCAGGGCCACTAAGTGCCAGAGCAGCCCCACACCCAACAAGAGCAAACCGGCTAGCCAAACGCGGACATCTACCCAGAAGGCTAGTCCGAGGCATCCCAGTAAGCCAGCCCAGGCAAAGACCCGTGGATAGCGCCTTGATTCAGCCGGCAAAGACAGAGCGGCCAGATTCGTGATGGCGTAGTACACAAGTACCGTAAAGGCCGAGAACGCCCAAGTCGTCTGCACGCTGCCGATAGCGGTCAGGCTAAGCACAATCAGGCCGACCACGAGCACGGCGATATAGGGCGTGATCCCGGTCGAATCTAGACGCGCCACTACGCTCGGCATGTCGCGCCTGCGGCCCATGGCCAGCAAAACCCGCGACAGGCCCAGAATGAGATTGAGCAACACACCAAGCATGGCGGTCATCGCACCGATGGCCAGAAGCCAGGCGACACCTGGGATCGATAACGTCGCGGCAACACGTTGCAAGGGAGCCGCATCGCTGTGAGTGGCGGCGGCCAACGGGCCGGCCCCGAGTATGCCGACGGCGACGACCGCCACGGCAATGTAGACTGCCGCCGCAATTGCAAGCGTGGTCAGAATCGCGCGCGGTATGGTCCGCGCCGGCGCATGCACTTCTTCGCTGAGGGTAGCGATGCGGCCGTACCCAGTAAACGCCACGAACATAAGGGCACTGGCCTGGAACAGTTCGGCCGGACCGACTGCCTGGCCATTGACAGTCAAGTCGATCAGCTTAGCGGATCCATTGCCCACCGCTTGCGGCATGCCAACAATAATGAACACGGCCAACGTCAGCAGTGTGGTGCCGACAATGAGTGTGTTCGCCCGATTCGAGCGCCGCGCGCCGGTTAGTACAATCGTTGTCATCGCCAGTACCGTCAGTAGGGCCAGCGGTATATGCCAACTGGCAGCCAGACCGAGCCGATAGACGAAATAACCGGCCAGCCCCAGTGCTGCCGTGGCGGCTGAGGCACTCTTGGCGCAGAGAAACATCCAGCCGGCGACAAATCCAAGCCAGTGATTGAGATATTGGTACCCGTATTCATAGGTGCCGCCCGATACCGAATGGGCCGCTGCCAGCTGCGCGGCACTCAGCGCGTTGCACAGGGCGAGCAAAGCGGCGATCACGATCGCGGGGATTACGGCGCTGCCGGCAATTCCCGCGGCTATGCCGAGACTCACGAATACACCGGTGCCTAGAATGGCGCCCAGGCCCATTAATATGGCACCACCCAAGCCTAGTTGCCGCCGCAAACGCCCGGTGTGATTCACGTCACTCGGCAACAAGGGCATAGTCAAGTCCGCCTGTTATCCGAACGTGCGGTAAAGCGCCAGATAATAGGAAAAGCGATTATCACTGATGTCGGTAATGTTACGGCCAGCTGAAAAAAGCACCTGCCAGGGGCTGTCAAATGTATAACCGCCACCGATGTTGAATCCCGTGGCGCTGGGGCCGTTTTTCACGCGTGGTGTCTCGTGAAACACCTCGCTGCCCAGATACAGTTTCGAGTTGAAATGACGCTGCACAACCACTCCGGAGAACCAATAATTGTGTTGTCCGGGATTCGGTTTGAACCAGCGGCCGCCACCGCCGTAGACCGTCCACGGTCCCCAGTTTTTCTCTATCCAGATCGGGAGGAAGAAATTGGCATGATGCGAACCCAACCCGCGGCTCGCGTTGCCGGTGGGCAGCTCGACAAGAGGAAACGTGGCCACATCAATGCCGTCGTGCGCTTGACTGAGAAAACGCCACTTGAACCCCAGTTCGATATTGCCGATGCCATAGTTGGATCCCCCGTGGCGCGGATTGTTATAGGTTAGAGGTACCAGCAGGTGCGCGAACGTATTCTTGAAAAAACTGTAATTGATCTCTGCTCCGGGAGCAGCACCGAGCGTCGTGCCCCCGGCGCTGTGCGTGCCGGACGAGAATAGATAGGTTTCACCGGTGTGTTTCGGAAATACGCCCGGATCGTCTGTCTGAAAGGGCGGGTTAGCGTGGGCGGTCGTCATGACACCGCAGTAAACCAACATCACCAGAACGACACTTAAGATCGATTTGCCGGCGATACCATGCCGTGAGGTTTTGGGGCAGTGAAGCGCTGGATGCTCTGAATGGCTTGCATCGTGACGCAATGACTCAGTCATGTTAACCAAGCTCCATTGATTCGATATCAGTGGGTCTTCCAACGGTAAGCCCCAGATGCATGGAAGCCGCAGCCAATAACAGGTTGCTTTGTTTGCGTTTAGGTTGACGATATCCTCGACTGACGTGATATCGAATGTCAATATCGAGGTTCGATAACAAGGACCATCGGTTCTATGCGATAAGGTCAGTGCGCGGATGTCGAACGGCGTGACGTCAAGGCACTAGTCTGTGAGTCGTCATACGAATCGGATCAAGCATTGTGCTACGACAGTTTTTCTTGGGATTCATCAAGATTCATATCCTGCATCACGCCGCGGCCCAGCCGGTGTATGGCCAGGCCTTGATACACGAACTGCAGCACCACGGCTACGAACTCAGTCCCGGCACGCTCTATCCGATCCTGCACGAGCTGGAACGGGCCGGTTATCTGACTCGGGAAGATTGCGTGGTCTCAGGGCGGTGGCGCAAGTATTACACCGCAACCGATACCGGCCGTGCGGCTCTGGCCGAAGCTCGGGACAAAATCCGTGAGCTCGTGGATGAGGTGATCGACGGACAGGGTCCCGACGCTATCGAATCCCGGGCCGATGACGAATCGGGATAGGCCCAGTCGGATATCTGGCGGACGGCGTCTCGGGCCGTGTGGCATCCGCCCGCTTTGCCGAGTTCGCCGATGCCTACGCCACATACCGCTATACCGGTGTCTGCCACGGTCAACCAAGAACCGGGAAAACCCGATCAGCACGCGAATATGCCGCCTGTCCGCATATGATGACTTAAGGTATCGCCGATCCACTTGAGAAGCCGCTTGCAACCCAGCTCGCCGGTTGCCGAACCTTTTTCTACTCCTGCCGGTCGCCAATACGCCCGAAATGATCGACACCGGTATGGACTTCAAGATCCTGAAGCTCGGCCATGCCCGGCTCAAACTCGACGGAATAATCGATTGGAATGAACCAATCCGGATCGACTCAAAAATCTGTCCGCTGGTGACTGTCGCCGAAGCGGACCGGATGACCCTCAAATCCCTTGAGCATCTGCTCGACCTCTATAATTGATTCGGATTCGGGCTCGTCCCTCTCAGCATGCCGGGCCTCGAAAAGCATCTTGCTTGGTATGCCCAGTTCTATTCGCGAATCGGTTTTGACTACGAGTTCAAGCCCATGACCGAAACCGAGATGCGATTCGTTTTGGTGAAACGGGCAGAAACATTTGAGCTTCCCTGATGAAGGGCGCTTAGATCCCGGAGCGCCTCGACGCAGTTGAAGCATTGACCACGGTCATACGCATCACTCGGGGCAACGTTCGACTGATGGGTCGGCTTTGGGTTCAAATGTGGCGAATCATGACACTTAACCGAATTGAGCCCGTCTCGCCGAGAGTGTCCTTAGTCCCTTGGCATTGCCTCGTTATCAAGTCGGGCGACTGACAAATGGCTCGCACAAACCCTGGCAACTATCTCGAAAAATTACAGGCGACGGTTTCATGCGAGTTTCGGCAGGGTGTTCGTTATTCTTAACCCGCCCTCAATAAGAAAGTCTTATTCTGACGTTAATGAGGAGTTGTGTTGTATTTAGGGAATGCGCATCGACTATGGATTGGTTCCAACGCGGAATACAGAGCCTTGATGTAGCGATAACCCCAGCATTGTCCAACGACGCATAAGCCTGTGGGGAGTGCCGGATGCCCTTATGAGATAGGCATGAAGGCGGCCTGGAACCACGGATCCTTCGGCGGATTTCCGTGAAACGCTATATGAGGCTTCCGACCTGTTCCAGTAGCGGTCCGTCTCATCAACGCAGTGGCTGTAACTGGTCGCTTACATCCTGCGACGATTTCTTGGGCCACCAGCCCCAAAGGCTCTGGGTGATAAGGTTCGAGTCCAGTGGATAAGAGTCGCACACGANNGTTCGAGCCATTCGACGGTCTCGGCCAGCGTGGTGGGAATATCCCGGAACGTTACGCCCAGACTGTCGCGCCGGGTGAAGTCAAAGCGTGTCGGGTCGTCCGTCGGCTCGGTCGGCGGCTTCGGCAGAGCGGTATGGGGGACCAGCGGTGCCAGGGCGTCATAGATCGCCGCCCAGGTCCAGCTGTCGTAGACCGCGAAGTAACGGCCTTCGGCGCTTGGCTGTTCGTAGGCAGCCAGAAATAGCGCGGCCACGTCATGGAGGTGGGCCATGGAAATGGAGCCGCTGGGCACGGTGTCGTGGCGCCCAGGTCGGCCTTCCACCATCGCGGCCAGACTGGCATGAAAACCCCGCTTAAGATGTTGAGGCAGGACGGTCGGCCCGAGCATGATCGTGGGCAACAGGATCGCCAGCCGCTGGTTATTGGCTATCGCAAATGCTGTGGCCTCGCGTTCCATGACGGTCTTTTCGGCCGCAGTATATTTGCCGCGGCGCATCTGGTCTTCAGCGTCGGACACGGCATCAAGCTCGTTTTTGACGGCGATTGGCACGGGCGGATTGGTGCTGCTGGTGCTGCTGCAGATCACCACGTTCGGCGTACCGGCTCGCGCTGCGGCCTGCATGATCGCGAGGCAGCCGTCAGCAGTCGGGCGCACGATTTCGCGCCAGCCCTGTTCGTCGTCCATTGTCGTGGCCGGCGTGCCATCCATCCCGTANNTCTTGGTCTCATCGGTCGCATCACGCAAGGTCGCGTTGACGCGATAGCCGGCCGCGAGCGCGGCCTGGACGATGTGGGAACCGACAAGACCACTAGCGCCGGCGATACAGAGGGTGGTGGGTTGTTTATTCATCGGGACGAGGGAAGGTAAAGCCCGGTAAAAGAGGTGACATGAACGTCATCGGTATGGCTGCACCGGATTTCAAGCCGCCCGGCTGCCGGTTACCTTCAGAAGATACAGGACAGTATTCATTGTCTGATAATGGATGAAAATAAGAGGGCTTAATATGGCGGATCTGGTGACGCGGACAAGCACTTCGGACCGCAAATCAACTGCGGTTGTGATTTTCGAACCTTAGGCCGCTAGTCTCGCCACCTGATGATTCGGAAGTCGTAAGCGCTTTTTATCGCTTTGTCGCCTCGGTTTGAATATTAAATTGAATGTCCC
>DHHU01000027.1 GCA_002403445.1 Salinisphaeraceae bacterium UBA4764
CCCAAGGTGCAGCCTATCTCGCCGGTTTGGCCGTGGGTTTCTGGCAGTCCAAACAAGAAATCGCTCAAATCTGGAAAGCGGACAAGAAATTTCAGTCCCACATGAACCCGCGCGAGCGCGAAAAACTTTACAAAGGTTGGCAAAAAGCCGTTGAAGCCACTATGGCATTTCGTATCGAAGATTAAGCCGCCTGCGAACGGTTCAAGCGGGGTTTGCCGGTTTAATCGTCGTTTGCGCGTCGATTGACCGTCGAAGAGCCGCATGGCGACTGCGATCGAGCGGAAAGTGCCACATAAGCCGGATTACGCCCAGTTTGATCAGTACGGGCAGGAAGCCGTAAGTGAGTGACAGCGTCCATAGTGCAGCGGGTGCGTTATGCGTAGCCCCGGCGTTAAAGCCTGCAAGCCACAACAGCGGATAAGCCACCCCGAGCGAAAGCGCGAATGCCAGCTTGGTGGCCATGCCCCAAAGACCGAAATAAAGCCCGGCGCGATTGTCACCGCCAGCGGCCGTGTCTTCGTCGATGACGTCGGCCTGGATCGACGCAGCCATGGCCTGATCGATCCCGAGGGTCGAACCCCCCAAGATGCAGACCAACCCATAGCCGAACAAGCTCACGGTGTTGGCCGAAAATGTCAGTGTAAAAATGAATATGGTGCTCGTGAACAGCATCGCCGTGCACCACAATCGATGCTTCGACCAGCCCCGGCCGAGCCAAAGCCATACCGGCAAGCCTGCGACGCCGGACAGGAAATAGATCACCAGAAATATACCGGCGGACAGACGGCTGACGCCCAAGACCGATGTTACAAAAAACATGAATAGCGCGGCCGGTAAGCCGTTGGCAGCCCCATTCAATAAATAACTGACCAACAAACGCCGAAACGGGCGATTGGCCGCAAGAAGGCGAATACCTTGACGCCAGTCTACGTGCTGTCGGGACACCAGACCGCGCTCGCTGATACAGACGGCGAGTATCGTGCCGCCGATTGGCAATGCTATAACCAAAAAAACTGCCAGCGCTTCAAGGCCGGCGCCGTCGGTGCTGCTGGCTCGTCTTACGACAATGGGTAAGATAATGGCAACAAGAGTCCCCAGCACGAAAAATCCCTCGCGCCAAGCCGTAATGCGCGATCGTTCGTCATAGTCGGTTGAGAGTTCAGCGCCGAGCGTTGTGTAAGGTAGGTAAATCAGTGTCCAGCCCAGATATGCCAGAAGCGTCCATGTCAGTAGGTAGCTCCATCCGGGATTGGAGCCGGGGACGAACAAAAACCAGGCCGCCAGCATGAGCAGTGGGATACCCGCCACGATCCACGGCAATCGGCGACCAAAGCGGGTGTGGATCCGATCCGAGACCGTTCCGATCAGCGGGTCGGAGATGACGTCGAAAAGCCGGGCGATCACAATGATTAAGCCGACTATGCCGGTGTTGAGCGCCGGCATCTGGGCGTAATAGGGGGGAAGGAACACCACCAGCGGTAGCCCGAGTGCGGCCAAGGGCAGACCGATCGCGCCGTAGGCGGCCAACGCCCCGATTGGATAACGCGAATTCATGGGGTACTGGGTTTAGTCAGGACGATCTGGGCAAGGTTGATATTGCCGGAAGTAAAACCCGCCGCACAATACGCCAGATAATAGCGCCACATGCGATAAAACTCGGCACCTCGCTCGGAGATGATGGGGGCGCTTGCCGCCCGTATACCCTGATCCCAGCACATGAGAGTGCGCGCGTAGTCGGCACCAAAAAAGGCGCGTTCCACTTCAGCCAGCCCTTGACGTCGAGCATGCTCGGCGAACACCGATGGCGAGGCGAGCATCCCGCCAGGGAAGATATATTTCTGAATGAAATCGAGCTGGCGTCGATAGGCGGCAAAACGCTTTTCGTCAATGGTAATAGCTTGCAGCGCGGCCCGGCCACCTGGCACCAGCGCCTGTTGTATGGCACTGAAATAAGTGGGCCAGTAGGCCTCGCCGACGGCTTCATACATTTCAATTGAAACGATATGGTCGTATTGTTCATGCACGTCACGATAGTCCCGAATTTCAAACGAAACCCGATCGGACAGGCCCGCGCTATCGGCGGCGGCGCGCGCGAATCGGAGTTGTTCCCGCGACAGTGTGATGCCGGTAACGTGCACGTCGGCCTTGGCGGCGGCAAAGCAAGCAAAACCACCCCAGCCACAGCCGATTTCCAGAATATGATCGCCTGGCTTGGTGCCGAGTCGGTCAAGTAGACGCTGATATTTACGCTGCTGTGCCGTGGCCAGGTCATCGTCTGGTGAGGCGAACAACGCTGAGGAATAGGTCCAGGTTTCATCCAGCCATCGGGCGTAGAAGTCGTTACCCAGGTCGTAATGGTAAGCCACGTTGCGCTGGGCGCCACGGCGATTGTTGCGAGCGCGAAACGCACGCCAGCCATCGGCGGCTGCCCGTATCGGCCCCAGCCGCGACCAGTCGGGTTGCAGCGCGGAGTCGTTCAAGTGCAATAGGTAGATGAGCGCCTGGAGGTTGTTCGATGTCCACTCATCGGCGATGTAGCCCTCGGCGAACCCCACGGATCCAGCTGTGAGCAGTCGATTGACCAGTCGAGGCGATTTGATTCGAATGTCCGCTTCGGGGCCGTCTTGGGGGCCGCTGAAGGTCAGTTGTTGGCCAGCCGAGAGCGTGACCGACAAGCGTCCGGTATGCAGTCGAGCCAAGCGCTTTACGATCATGCGTTCCCGCCAGCCGCGACATTCAACCGGCAGTGAATTGAGCACGGTGTGGTCAGCGATGCCGTTGTTGGACCGCGGATTCATGAGACTTTGTTTAGTTTTTGGGTTGGTTTGTGGCGCAGACCGGCACCACGAAGCCAGAGCTTGAGCCCCTGCCAGTAGATTGCGGCGGTAACCTTGAACGTCATTAGCGGTATGGCGAGTGCGGCGCCTGCAATGGCCAATGAATCCAGCGACCGGGCCTCGCCCGACAAAACAGTGGCGATCTTGAGTTCGTTGTCCTGATATAGTCGGATACCGATCGCGAGCTGGTCACTTGGCCGCCTGAGACAAAATGTGTACTCCCCCCGGCGATCTAAAAAAGGTGATACATGAAATTGTTTCGCCTTATTGCATGTCACGGGTTCGGAAAGCAAGTGGCCGGATTCGTGCAACACATAGAAGTGATGCTCGCCGAACGTGTTGTGGACTTCGACCAAGACCGCTCGTAGGTAATTATCGGACGAATAACAATAGTAGAAACTCACTGGATGAAAGGCATAACCGAACACTCGGGGCATCGCCACCAGCTCGATCCGGCCGTCGCGGCAGTCAATGTCATGTTCGGCTAGTTGCCCGTCAACAAAAGTTCGCAAATCAGAGCCGTCATGCCGGCCATGATCGGCGTCGTTGAAAGACAATACGTTGAACCGGTTGTGTGAAAACAGGGCGCTGCTGCAAGCGACTTCGTCGAGCCGATCCAGATCAAGCCGCACATAGAATCCGCGATAAGCGAACTTGTAGCGCGGGTGGCCGGGGCGCCGGTGCCGGACGCGTGTTATGTAGAGTCGGGCTCGGCTCACGGTGGGTCAACACACTGTGTATCAGCTCCGAGCGCGTGTGCCACGCGCACCCCAGATGCAAATCCATCCTCGTGAAACCCGTTCGCACACCAGGCACCGCAGTGCCATAGCCCACCGCGGCCTTGAATATCGGTCAATGTTGGTTGTGCTTCAATCGCGGCCTGGTCGTATACCGGATGCTCGTAGCGCATTTCAGATATTACGCATTCGGAACGCGGCGTTTTCTCGGGATTAAGGCTGACAAAATACTGGGTCGTGGTGGGCAGTCGTTGCAGCCGATTCATCCAGTAGCTGACCGAGACGCCACTATTCGATGTTGCCGTATCCTTGGCTAGATAGTTCCATGATGACCAGGCCCGACGACAGCGCGGCATCAATTCTGCATCGGTATGCAGAATGGCGCGGTTATCAGTAAAAGAAAACGCCGCGAGTGTGCGCGTTTCTTGGAAATCGAGATCCGCCACAATCTGGCGGCTGGCGGGCGGATGACAAGCCATGATGACGTGATCGAACGACTCGGTCCGGCCATCGGCCAGCGCCACTTGAGCCCTCTCTTGACTGCGCTGAATAGCTGATACATGGGCGTCAAGGCGCAGACGTTGGCCCAGTGTTTCGGCCACTGCGTCGACATAGCGCTGACTTCCCCCTACGATCGTGCGCCACTGCGGCCGGTTGGTCAGATCCAGCAACCCGTGGTTGTCGAAAAAACGCAGCAGCGCGGCGGTAGGAAAGCTACGAGCGCTCTGTGTCGGTGCTGACCAGATGGCACCCACCATGGGCAGAAGATAACGCTCGAGGAGCCCATTTCCATAATAGTGCGCGGCGACAAATTCCTCGATCGAACCCTCCGGAAGCTCATCATCGTTAACCAGCCGTTTGGCATGGCGGTTGAAACGAACCACNNCTATCGCCGGCCCACTCGATACGGCCCCCGGCAAGACTGGCCGCGAAAGACATGTCACTGGGTTGCGTGGTCACCCCGAGGTGCGCCAGAAAGCGTCTAAACATGGGATAGTTGCGGTCATTGTGCACGATGAAACCGGTATCGATGCCGATACCATCGACATCCACGGTGTTGACGTGGCCGCCGGCTTTAAGTGCTTTTTCAAACACGGTGACATCGGCTGTGTCCTTGAGAAGCCAGGCTGCTGACAGACCGGCCACGCCGCTACCCACGACTGCGATTCGCTGCAAATGCGTTTTTCCTTGCTATCCAACGAATATATCTTATACGACGATCAGACCGCATCGGATGCTTAGCGTAGCCGTCTGCGCTACCCTTGCAGGCCTGTTGCCATTCAAGCGCATCCCAAATTTTTGCGCGACTAACCCGATGAGGAGCCAACCATGAAACAACCCGTTCGCGTGGCCATTACCGGTGGCGCCGGTCAAATCAGTTATTCACTGATCTTTCGTATCGCGGCCGGCGACATGTTGGGGCCGGATCAACCAGTAATCCTGCAATTGTTGGAGATACCACCGGCACTCGACGCCCTTAATGGCGTGATGATGGAAGTTACAGACTGTGCGTTTCCACTCGTTCATGGGCTTTTTGGCACCGACAAGCCTGAAGAGGCTTTTGCCGATGCTGACATTTGCTTGCTGGTGGGGGCCAAGCCGCGTGGCCAAGGCATGGAGCGCTCCGATCTGCTCAAGGCCAATGCCGATATCTTCTCGGTTCAGGGCAAGGCGATCAATGACAAGGCCGCGCCAGACGCACGGGTTTTGGTGGTAGGCAATCCGGCCAATACTAATGCCCTGATTGCTCTTTCCAATGCACCGGACATGGCACCGACACAGTTCAGCGCTATGATGCGGCTCGACCATAATCGCTCGCTGGGCCAACTTGCGTTGAAGGCCGATAGCCACGTCACTGACATCGACAATCTGTTTGTTTGGGGGAACCATAGTTCAACCCAGTTCCCGGATATCCAACATGCCCTTGTCGGCGGCACCCCGGCACTGGAGTGCGTTGACCGCGACTGGTATGAGCAATCCTTCATCCCGATCGTGCAAAAACGCGGAGCAGCGATTATCGACGCTCGAGGTGCTTCGAGCGCGGCCTCGGCAGCCTCGGCAGCGATCGATCAGATGCGGGACTGGATACAGGGCAGCCAATCCATCTTGAGCATGGCGGTTCCGGCAGACGGCAGTTACGGCATCGAGCCCGGCATCATGTTTTCTTTCCCGGTTCAATGTCGGGACGGCGAGTACGAAATCGTACAGGGCTTCGAGCTTGACGACTTCGCGCGCAGTAAAATCAACGAGACCGAAAAGGAACTGCGGAGCGAACGCGAAGCCGTGGCACATCTTCTGAGTTGACCCCGTCGCGTGCCCGGGCGCATTTGACAGATCGTCTGAAGACGATCCAGTTGGCCCCGCATGATTGAAACGCAAACGATCGTAGCCGACGATGGTTTCCCGCTGGTTGTCCATCACCAGCGGGTGATCGCGCCACGCGCTATTATTATTGTGGTCCACGATCTGCGTGATCACGCTGGTCGACAGGTATCGTGGATGCGGAGACTGGCAAAATCGGGTATAGCGATTTTTGCCTTCGACATGCGCGGCCATGGCCGAACCAGCAGCGACATCGATCGGGGTATGGTCGAGCCGCGGCCCGTTTGGGACACACTGGTGTCAGATATCGGCCGGGTGCGACGTCATGCCGTCACTGAATCCGGTGTCAAACCGGTCTTTTTGATTGGCCAAGGCGCGGGCGCCGACCTCGTTCATAGTGTTGCCCAGGCTCAGGGGCGACAATACGCGGGTATTTTGCTGATCGGGCCGGGCCACATTGGGACCTTCTCGTGGCGGCTTATGCGGTTGCTGCTCACTATCGAGCAATGGCGGCAAGGCCCGACCGCGGCAGTCGTCTGGATTGACGATTGGCATGCGCGTATTTATCGCCGACGCGAGCGTTGCCGGCATCTAGGCCAG
Organism: Salinisphaeraceae bacterium UBA4764; assembly: GCA_002403445.1. GTDB lineage: Bacteria > Pseudomonadota > Gammaproteobacteria > Nevskiales > Salinisphaeraceae > Salifodinibacter. Next base: position 6,497 of record DHHU01000027.1, read on the forward strand.
TCGGGCAATTTGCCCTCGCATCCACTGGCCTGGCGAGCGATTAGTGCACAGCCGGTAAAAGATTATGCCGCCGATCCGCTGTGTGGCGGCGTTTTGCGGTTGAAAACGCTCGCCGGGGTCACGGACGGTGCAGCCCGGACTCGACGGTGCTCACGTCGTCTGCGCCTGCGTCCAGAGCTTCCAATACTGATCTTAGCAGGGCGTCAAGATCCGGCTGGCAATTATGGCCGCCTTCCGAAGCGGCTCGCTCGGAATTTGGTCAACGACGGTTGCCGCGATGTATCGACCCGTTGCTATGCCGGGGCCGGCCATGACCTACTTTTTGAACCGGTCGGCAATGACGTAATTGCGGACATGGTCGACTGGATCAGTCGGCGAGTCAGGATCTAGTCACTCCCAAACTCTTTGTTCGAATGGTTCAACGGTAACTTGTGACCCGGTGCTGGCGCCGACGCTGTCGGCCTCAAGCACCACGAAGCAATCCGCCGCGCTCATGGAACTCAGCACGCCAGACCCCTGATGGCCGAATGCCCGCACCCAAGGTTCGCCGTCGTTGCCAGTGAATTGCTGGCCACGCATGAATTCGGTGCGGCCTGGTTTTCGATTGAAGCCAGTTTCCAGCTTGCGGTGGTGACGTTGGGATGCGGCTGGCCGGCCGCCGGCGAGTTTGGCCAGCGCTGGACGTACGAGCTGCATGAATGTTACGGCCGCCGATACCGGGTTGCCCGGCAAACCGAAAAAAACGGCGCCGCCGACTTTGCCAAAGGCGAGTGGTTTACCCGGTTTGATGGCCACGCGCCAAAAGTCAACGCTGCCCTTGGTCTCAAGGACCTCGCGTATATAATCTGCGTCGCCAACCGAAACACCCCCGGTGCTGACAATAGCGTCGGCTCTGTTTGCACCCTTTTCCAAAGCCTTGGCGAGAGAATCCGGATCGTCCGATACATGGCCGAGGTCGACGCATTCCACTCCGGCCTCCGCTAAAAGTGCGCCCAGCATGGGGCCGTTGCTGTCGAACAGCTGGCCCGGGCTCAGTTGCGCACCGGGCGGGCGAAGTTCGTCACCAGTAGAAAAAAACGCTACTTGGGGCCGACGCACAACGGTGACCTCTGTAGTTCCCATAGTCGCCAACACGCCGATATCCGCGGCTCGAAGGTGCCTGCCAGTGGCCAGAACTTGGCTGTTTCTGCATATATCGTCGCCGGCGGGGCGGATGTTTTCGCCTACGCTCGGCGCGTGTTGGAACCAAACGTATTCGCCGTCGGTATCCGCGTTTTCTTGCATGACGACTGCGTCGGTTCCGGCCGGCAGCCAAGCCCCGGTCATGATGCGCACGCATTCACCTGGGCCGACTTTGCCGGCAAACGGATGACCGGCGTGGGCCGTGCCAATCTGGGCCATTGCAGTCTGGGGGGCGGTGGACTCGGCCGCGACAGCATAACCATCCATTGCCGAATTGGCAGCAGTCGGCACATTGATGGGCGATACGATGTCGTGGGCCAGAATTCGCCCTAGTGCTGAATGGAGTTCAACGGATTCGATGCAAGATATCGGTTGAATTGACCACAGGATGCGCTCGCGCGCTTTTTCGAAAGCCAGCATGCCGCTGGGAGTTGTGGCGGTTTCCCTCATATTAGAAGCCTCTGCGTATCGATCGTCACGGGTACGTCATNNGTACGGGCCCAAGCATAGCGTGCTCAAAATAACCAAAACTGCTCGGTATACGCGTCGGCACCGAAACCGGACACAACGCGTGCTGAGATTTATAATTGTAGAAATAGATTGGGCCGGTTGAGCTAATCTCAAAGGATCCAACAACGCACTTAAGTACTTGATCTGCCGTATATGAACAACCTGGCCTGGATGTGCCGTTTAACACTTTGTATCACTGTGTTTGTCACGCGTGATTAAGTCGATCAGATGCCAGTCGTGAAACGTCATGTGGCAAAGGTGTAGCCCAGACGTTTCGCGATGGCGTTAGCGTCGGACGGTGTATTCACGTTGTAAAAGCTTGCGTCGTCATCGAAAGCAACGTGCCGGCAATGCAGAGCAGTCTGCCAGTCGGTGACGCTTTTGATGCCCTCGGCGTGTGCTTCGGCAAGACTAGTCAAACAGCGTCTCCGCACCACGGCGTGCAGTCGTTGTGGTCCGGCGGGCGTGCTGGCAAATGCGAGGTCGGCTGAAGGCGTGAGGCCTTGCAGTAGGCGGATGCCGAGATCGGTAGGTAACAACGGTGTGTCTACAGGGACGATCAGCATGGCGTCGCCACGGGCTTGCTTCAATAAGGCGGTAATTCCGGCAAGTGGCCCGCCGTCCGCGCCCTCGACGTCTGGATACACATCAAACCCTAGTTGTCTGTAATCAGCTAAGTGTCGATTAGCGTTGATGAAAATCGGGTCGCACTGGGGGCTCAGGCGGTCGATTGTATGGCTCACCAACGCACGCCCTCCAACCTGTACCCAACCTTTGTCGAGCCCCCCGAAACGCCGTCCTGTGCCGCCGGATAAAATGCCCGCGGCAAGCCGGGGCGTCGACGGCAGGTGGCGTTTGGTCTTGGCTTTGTTCAGCCTAGCGTCCGGGGCCGTCGGGGCGCCAGGCGTTCCAGAAAGGCTTGCTGGTCGGCGAGAATGCGTCGGTTGGCCAGTATCAACCATTCCGCAAGATTCGGCTCGTAAGGCAGTGCAATGAGCTTCATGCCCGCCTGTTCCGGAGTACGATCATCCTTGCGGCGATTGCAGGGGCCGCACGCTGAGACGACGTTGGTCCATTCGTGGTCGCCGTTCCGGGATTTGGGCACGACATGTTCGATTTGCATGTCGACGTAAGTCAGATGTTGGCCACAATAAAGACACAGACCGCCGTCGCGGTGATAAAGCTCGCGCCGGGTCAGTGCTGGCACCAGATTGCGGCTGTAGCGGTGCGAACGATCTTCCACGGCGATGATAGAGTCGATGTCGATGCCGCTGCGATGCCCGGTCTCCCGGGAGCGCCCGCCGCGCAGGCGTAATTTTTCACTACCTGCTTCCCAAGCAATCTTGTTGGTAAAATATAAACCAACGGCTTCCTGCCAATCGATCCATGCCACCGGGAGGCCACCTACGTCGAGTTTTAATATTCGCGGAATCGCGCCCTGATACATCACGACTGTTTATCCGAGTTTGTACTTGACTTTGTTGTACCGCTTACGCATGTCCGGTGCAACTTGTTGCCCCGCGCGTCATAACCTTGCCATTAAACAGATGACAAGCTCGTGACGCGCGGGATCTGATTGTTCGGACAATCAAAGGCTGGGTAGGCGCTCAGCGGACTTCCTCGGCCTGCATCTGTTCGATGATCTGCGGGTTTTCCAGGGTCGAGGTGTCCTGGGTTATTTCTTCATTACGCGCAACGCTTCGAACCAGCCGCCGCATGATCTTTCCGGACCGTGTCTTGGGTAAGCCGTCGGTGAAGCGGATTTCCTCGGGCTTGGCGATTGAGCCAAGTTGTTCGGCCACCCAGCTGCGCAATTCATCGGCCAGGCCGTCTGCCTGAGCGCCGGCCTTCAGAATCACGAAGGCGACGATAGCCTCGCCCTTGATGTCGTGCGGCCGGCCGACTACGGCAGCTTCGGACACCGCTTGGTGTGCAACCAGAGCCGACTCGACTTCCATGGTGCCCAGCCGGTGTCCGGAGACGTTGAGTACATCGTCGGTGCGGCCAAGAATTCTATAGTTACCCTCGTGATCACGCTGCGCCGAGTCGCCTGCAACATAGGTCAACGCGTCGAACATACCGAAATAGGTTTCTTGGTAACGCTCGGGGTCGCCCCAGATGCCGCGCAACATGAAGGGCCACGGTTTCCGAATGACCAGATACCCCCCGGCATGGGCGTCTTCGACGCGTTGACCGGATTCGTCAAGAATATCGGCGGCAATGCCGGGCAGTGGTTTGGAGACGGAACCAGGGTGGGTTTCGGTATAAGATGGCAGTGCAGTAATCATGTGGCCGCCGGTCTCGGTCTGCCACCAGGTATCCACGATCGGGCAGCGTTCGCCGCCGATCACTTGGTAATACCACATCCAAGCTTCGGGGTTGATCGGCTCGCCGACCGTGCCGAGCAGCCGCAGACTGGTCAGATCATGCCGCTGCGGGTATTGGTCGCCCTGTCGCATCAAGGCTCGGATCGCGGTGGGCGCAGTGTAGAACACGCTAACGCCATGGCGTTTGACCATGGCCCAGAGACGATCCGGCTCAGGGTAGGTTGGTACACCCTCGAACATTACTTGGGTCACGCCGCAGGCCGTTGGCCCATAGGCAATGTAGGTGTGACCAGTGACCCAGCCGACGTCGGCAGTACACCAGAAGATGTCTTGATCCCCCAGATCGAACGTCCAGCGGCAGGTACAGATTGCCCCGAGCAGGTAACCGCCGGTGGAGTGGTAAATACCCTTGGGACGGCCTGTCGAACCAGATGTATAGAGAATGAACAGCGGATGTTCGGATTCGACGTTGACCGGCGGGCATTCGGCCGGCTGGTCGGCAACGGCCTGCGCCCAGTCAATGTCGCGATCCGGTGTCATCTTGATGTCGTTACCGGCCCGCCGGTAGACGAAAACGGTCTCGACACAGTCGCACCCCTCTTCCAGCGCTTTGTCCGTGGTTTGCTTGAGTTGGACGAGTTTGCCGCCGCGATAGTTGCCGTCGGCGGTAATCACCGCCTTAGCTTCGGCATCCTGTATTCGATTGCGGAGTGCCACTGCGGAAAATCCGCCAAAAACGACGGAATGAATGGCGCCGATGCGGGCGCATCCCAACATGGCCACTACGGCCTGCGGGATGTTAGGCAGGTAGATAACGACGCGGTCGCCTTTTTCGATGCCGTTCGAGCGCAGCGCGTTGGCAAAGCGACACGTTCGCTCATAGAGTTGCTGAAATGTCACGTTCTCCACTTCGCCGTCGTCACCTTCGAAGATGATCGCGGTCTGATCGGCACGTTCTGGCAGGTGTCGGTCAAGGCAATTGAAGCTGGCGTTGAGTTCACCGTCTTCGAACCAACGAAAAAACGGCGCATTGGAATCGTTTAGAACGCTCGAAAACGATTGGTGCCAATAGAGATGACGCCGGGCCTGGGCCGCCCAGAATCCGGTGTGGTCTTCGGCGGCGCTGGTGTAAAGTTGCTCTATATCGGCTGGCTTGTAATTGGCGTTATCGATAAACGCCTGCGGCGGTGGAAAAGAACGCGATTCTTTTAGAACTGAATCAATTTGAGAATCCGCCATCGTGAAAAACCCTTTGCTGGATGTCTATAGCCCTAGCATACGCCGTGACAAAACCACGTCGCATCCGACCAAAGTCGTAGTTTCGAGGCGTATTGATTAAAGACGATTTTCACTTGAAAACCAGTACGTTAGCCCGGTCTCAAACGTGTTGAAGGCTTGATGGATCACGGGAGTTGCGATGTTGTATCGTTGGCAAAATGACCAAGGGGTCGTTTGAAGGTATAGCGTGCAGGATCTATCACCAGCTTATGGGCAGCTTCGCCGACGTTCCTGCCAACTAGGGCAATCGGCAGTGAGGCAATGAAAAGCCCGGTGCCGATAACCGTGGCGGCTAGAGAGGCCGGCCGAACTAATAGGGCATCACCAACCATGGACGCGCCCGACGCATTACTTGGGGCATACATGCCTTGGTAAGATGATCGGTGGTATCCATGACTGGGGCCGTTGCTGCGCGCCTGATAGGTCGCCGCGCCGGCTAGGCCCGTTGCAAGCATTAGCATGGCGGCGGCGAGCGCAAACCCCAATCGCTTACCCCAATTATCAATGATCATGTCGATTAACCCCCACTTAATTCAAAGCTTGACATTACCAAAGCCGCTGTCGAAGTCAATCATAGCCACTGGCAACCGTTGACCATGGCCGAGAGCGATATTTATTTGGCCAGCGACGCCGTGAATGCCGAAATCGTCAAGGACATGCTGCGCGCCCATGGAATCGATGCTCACGTCGAGCAAAAAAATACCTGGATGGGCGCCGCGTCGCTGCCCGCCAATATGGCGCCGCGTGTTCGTGTGACCGATCCCGCGCAACAGCAGCGGGCTAGGGAGCTTGTAAGTGCGTTCGAGCAAGGGCCGGTCGATCATGGCAGTGCTTGGACGTGTGCCGAGTGCGGTGAATTCATCCTGGGCCAGTTTGATCGCTGCTGGTATTGCGATACGCCGCGCCCAGGTTAATCCATGCCGGAGCTTCCAGAGGTTGAGACAACCCGCGCCGGATTGGCACCGTACATTGTGGGCCAGAGGGTGCGCACAGTGCGGGTTCGACAGTCGCAGCTTCGCTGGCCAGTAACACCGACTTTGGCCGAAGACCTGCCCGGCCAGACATTGACCGCCGTCAGACGCCGAGCGAAATATCTATTGTTTGATACGGCTCGGGGCAGTGTATGTCTGCATCTAGGTATGTCGGGGCGCTTGCGGATCGTGCCGGCCGCTATCGAACCGACGCGTCATGATCACGTCGACATCGTGTTCGAAAACGACATGGCAATGCGTTTCAATGATGCGCGCCGATTCGGTTCGATCTTTTGGTTGCCGGGCGACAGCGCAGGCGCGTTTTCTCTGTTATCGGCGCTCGGTCCTGAGCCGTTTGATGCCGATTTTGACGGCGACTGGCTGTATCGAACTGCACGGGGCCGTCAAGCCGCGGTCAAGACTTTGATCATGGATCAACGCACGGTGGTTGGCGTGGGCAACATCTACGCCTCAGAGGCATTGCATGCGGCAGGTATTCATCCCAGGCGTCCGGCCCGTCGCATTGGACGTTCCCGCTATGACGTGCTGGCGACGGCCATTTGCGAGACGCTGGCTGCGGCCATACGCGCTGGCGGCACAACGCTACGCGATTATATCGGTGTCGATGGTGCGACTGGCTATTTTCAACTCGATCTGGCGGTATACGGACGGGACGGGAAACTATGCCCTCGGGGTTGCGGGCCGATTCGTTCGGAGGTCATCAGCCAGCGCAATACATACTATTGCCCGGTTTGCCAACGATAATGGCCGGCGGTGCTAACCTTTGACGCACAACGTCATTGTTATTCGAGGATCCATCATGAGCCAACAATCGTCGATACCCAATGCCACTCTGCCGACGCCGGCGCGCGTTCGTCGCTATGCTCGCTATTACTCGAATAATGAATTCTGGCGCAAACTGGGCCGTATTGCCGGTCGGGTCGGCACCGAGCTGCTGGAAAAAGCGCTCCAGCTCTACTATGCAGCGCAAAAACCCGAGACACCGCCCTGGGCGCGTGCCACCGCCTATGGCGCGCTGGGGTATCTGATTTTGCCGGTGGACTTGATCCCAGATTGGCTCCCCGGGATTGGCCTGACCGACGACTTCGGTGCCATTACGCTTGCGGTGATGACGATTGCCCACTATATCGACGACGATGTGCGGGCCAAAGCGGCAGCCAAACTCGACCAGTGGGTGGGTCGTTTTTCGGATAGCGGCTAAATGAAAAAAGCGCCGCATTCTCCGACTCAAT
>DHHU01000052.1 GCA_002403445.1 Salinisphaeraceae bacterium UBA4764
CTGATCGACTCCGACTATCAGGGTCCGCTGATGGTTTCAGCCTGGAACCGAGGGCAACAGGCCTATACGATTGAAGTCGGTGATCGAATCGCGCAGTTGGTGCTCGTGCCGGTGATTGTCGCCGACATTGTAATGGTCGACGAATTCAGCGAGTCGGTCCGCGGTGCCGGGGGCTTCGGTTCCACGGGGACGGCTTAAAAAAACATTATCCATAACCTGTTATATGCCAAACAAACCGACACGATGGCCACGCTTTATCCCGAAATTGCTCAATGACTGAATTCCGCCAACAATCATCGCTCGATACAGAGCAGGCCGCCCGCGTTGCCCGTGTTCTAGGTGAGGCACTGCCCTACATACGACGCTTCGCCGGCCGTACCGTGGTCGTCAAATACGGCGGCCACGCGATGACTGACCCCGACCTTCGAAGCGGCTTTGCACGTGACATCGCCCTGATGAAATGGGTCGGTTTCAATCCGGTGGTTGTCCACGGCGGCGGCCCACAAATTGGCGCCGTGCTTGAACGCGTCGGCAAACAGACTGACTTCGTGCGCGGCATGCGCGTGACCGACGAAGACACCATGGACGTAGTTGAAATGGTGCTGGGCGGCTCGATCAACAAGGATCTCGTCAACCGCATCAACCAAAGTGGCGGACGTGCTGTCGGCCTAACCGGCAAGGACGGCGGGCTGATTAGCGCACGCAAACTTGCCGCCGTGGCCGACGAGGCCGATCTGGGTTATGTCGGCGAGGTGGCCGAGATCGATCCGGCTATTGTGCGCACGCTTGAAGCCGACGACTTCATCCCGATCATAGCGCCAATCGGTGTCGGTCCGGACGGCCGAAGCTACAACATCAACGCCGATCTGGTGGCCGGCCGGCTGGCCGCCGTGCTCGGGGCCGAGAAGCTGATGTTACTCACTAATACGCCGGGTGTGCTCGACGCAGACCAAAATCTTTTGACCGGGTTGGATGACGCCCACGTGCGCCAACTCATCGAAGACGGCACGATCGCCGGCGGTATGTTGCCGAAAATCGAGTGCGCGCTTGAGGCTGTTGCCCAGGGCGTCGCAGCCGCGCATATTGTCGACGGGCGGGTAGAAAACGCGGTGCTGCTGGAACTGTTCACCGATGCCGGCGTCGGCACGCTCATTCGCGCCGGAAACCAAGCCGGAGACCCTGAGCCGCCCTCTGACCAACCGCCGACACTAGCTTAGCGTGCTCTGACGATTCCGGGCCTGGCGAGTCGCATCGCGCCTGGTCGAGCCTACGTAGTCTGATTGAAATCTATTTTCACCGCCTTTAACCGGTGTCCGACAAAACCAAACACAACGACATTCTGATTATCGGCAGTGGCGCAGCCGGTCTGTATGCGGCTGATCGGGCGGCCTCTCGTGGTGCGCGTATCACGCTGGTTACCCACGGCAAGCTCGCCTCCGGCAGCAGCTACTGGGGACAGGGCGGCATCGCCGCCGTCACCACTTCGGACGACAGCTTTGATTCTCATATTGCCGATACTCTACTCGCGGGGCGTGGCTGCTGTGACGTTCGGGCCGTGGAGACCTTGGTGTGCGAAGGCGCGACAACGGTCCGGGATCTGATCGACCGCGGCATGCCCTTCGACCGTGACAACAGCGGTCGCATACAACGCGGGTTGGAAGGCGGCCACTCGCGTCGACGCATCCTGCACGCTTACGGCGTTCAGACCGGCAAGGCACTGGTTGAGTTTCTGATCGACCGGGTTCGCGCCCATCAGTCTATTACGGTCTTAGAAGATGCGTTCGCCTATCAACTGCTGAAAACGCCGAATGGATGCTGCGGCGGCGCCATGATTCACGACTGGCACGGCGGGGCCAATTACGCGTTATATGCGAGCGCCACCGTGCTTGCCACCGGCGGCTACTCGGCACTCTTCGCTCGCAGTACCAACCCACACACCTCGGTCGGCGACGGCCTGGCGCTGGCAAGCGAAGTGGGGGCGAGCCTTTCAAGCATGGCGTTCGTCCAGTTTCACCCGACGGCCTTCTACAGCACCTCGGGCAAGACATTCCTGCTCAGCGAAGCACTTCGGGGCGCCGGCGCGACACTCGTCAATGCGCGCGGCGAGCGTTTCATGGCCGGCATTGAAGGCGCAGAACTGGCACCGCGGGACCGTGTTGCACGTCGGATATTCGACGAGATCGCCCAACAAGAGTCGCGCGGTGAGGCCCCGTTCGTCGGCCTCGATTTGCGGCATCTGGATCAAGCCCGACTGCACCGGGAATTCGGATTCTTGCTGGACGCCGTGGCACGTCACGGCATCGATCCAGTGCATACCCCGGTGCCCGTGGCGCCAGCCGCCCACTACTCTATAGGCGGCCTCACCACCGATTTGTTTGGGCAGACAGACGTCGATGGGCTCTACGCTTGCGGCGAAGTCGCTGCGACCGGCGTACACGGCGCCAACCGATTGGCCAGCAATTCACTGCTTGAATGTCTGGTGTTCGGAAAGCGCGCCGCCGATCATGCACTGGCAGTACAACGCTCCGACGAGACAGAAGCACATCCGGGCCCCGACCTAACCATCGACACCCAGCGGACGTCCGCTTTTGCAGCACGCCGTCGCGAACTCGCCGATGTCTTAATGCAGGATTGCGGCGTTGTGCGCGACCGGCCTGGGCTGATGCGGGCGCTGGATTATCTCAGTCATGGGCCACTTGTCTGGACCGATAAACCCAAACACGTTCTGGAATACCACGCGCGCCGCAGCCGCCACATGCACCAAGTCGCAAAAGCCATACTAACCGACGCACTGGCCCGCTCCGACAGTCTTGGCGTTCATTATCGGCGTGATGCAGTGCCCAGTGCCGCTCTCTCGCGATCCGATGCACTCGTTTGAAACGATTAAATCTACTGGGGGTGTGAGACATGAATAATGTTCATGACATTCTGCCGCACGCGCCCCGGATCACGTTGGCCGCCTTAAAAAAACGTTGCGTAAATCTCATATCCCTGTTTAGGCCTGGCGACAGGCCAACTAAAAATACCGCTCGGGGTAGGGCCCACGTTATTGAGCCCACCGCTACGTCACAATCCAATCACTTAACTTGTATTGAAGATGAGTTAACCGGATGCGGTCCAATCATTGCCGCTTGGCGTAAGTACCCAGGCTTTGCTCAGCCCGGCAGATACTATGAAACGCGGTGCCCGCAAATTGTCTATATTGGAATGATGGTTGGACTGACATCTTTGCGCATGGCAGCCCCTTGCGATTAAAGCAAATCGATACCCTGCTCGCGACAATTCATGCATAGGTGCCCTAAATGACCGAATTCGAAACACTGGCCTACGAGATCAACCAGCTCAGGACTGACAAGAATGCCGTCATACTCGCGCACAATTACGAGCGTCCGGAGATACAGGATATCTGTGATTATCTTGGTGACTCGCTGGGCCTATCGCGAACGGCTGCGGCTACCGAAGCCGACGTGATCGTGTTCTGCGGGGTGCACTTCATGGCCGAAACCGCGTCCATCACCTCACCCGACAAGACAGTACTCATCCCCGATCTGAACGCCGGCTGCTCACTGGCCGAGAGCATCACTGTCGACCAGCTGGTCGACTGGAAAGCCGAACATCGCGGCGCCACGGTCATCGGCTATATCAACACCAGCGCAGCCATCAAGGCCGAGTGTGATTACTGCGTGACATCGTCCAATGCCGTGAAAGTGGTTGAATCCATCCCCGAGGACGAAGAAATCCTGTTTCTGCCCGACAAATTCCTCGGCACCTATGTCGAAATGATGACCGGACGCAAACTCCATATTTGGCCGGGCGCTTGTCACGTGCACGAAAAAATCGGCGACGTGAACATGGCCGAAAAACAAAAACAATATCCCAATGCCGAAATGCTCATTCATCCGGAATGCGGCTGCTCGACGGCTTGCATGATGAATTCGGCCATGAACTTCGACTGCGCCAACAGCCACATCCATTCGACCAGCGGTATGCTCCAACACGCCGAGCAATCCGAATCTGACCAATTCGTGGTGGCCACCGAAACCGGCATCCTGCATCGTTTGCGCAAGCAAAACCCGAGTAAAACTTTTCACGCGGCCAACGACAACTCGGTCTGTGAGTACATGAAAATGACCACCCTGGGCAAGCTCCGCGATGCGCTTAAATATGACCAGTTTGAAGTGCGCGTCGAACCCGAATTGGCCGAAGCCGCCCGGCGGCCCATCGATCGTATGCTTGCCATAGGTTAGTAAAACTGTAGGTGGACGGCACCTCTGGATCAGAGCATTGTCCGGTGCTCACTCTTGTGAGTTGCTCAAGCTGGCAGTCTCCCGTGGCCGCCGGGGCCATCTTGGTTCAGCTTTTCCATCCCCTGCCAGTGATCTGCAACTAAGCAAGTCGCGCGTCGCAAAAAGCCATGAAATCAATCGCCCCAAAAACGACCTCAGCTTTTTTACCAAAGTGGCGCTGCTAAACCAACTGGCCGCGGTTCAGCAGAACTCAGGCGGGCCTTGTTCAACCTTTGACGACGTCTTGCCGTTCTGAAANNCTAGCGGCTCATCGCGGGCTTTGAGTGACTACAAACCCAGGTCGATCAACCCCGGATAATCCTCGGGTCGCGGGCCTTGCGGCCAGTGAAACAGGCGTCCATCTTCGCTTATGGGCACGTCGTTGATACTGGCTTCGCGACGCGACATAAGCCCATCGGGGGCAAATTCCCACAGCTCGTTGCCGTGGGAGCGGAACCACTGGCCGGCAATGTCTTGACATTCGTACTGGAAACGAACGGCGATACGCTTGTCATCGTAGGACCAGAGTTCCTTGATCAGTCGATATTCCAATTCCCGCTGCCACTTCTGGGTCAAGAACGCGACGATCGCTTCACGTCCCTGGAAGAAATCCGACCGGTTGCGCCAGACGCTGTCGGGGGTGTAGGCCAACGAGACCTTCTCGGGATCACGCGTGTTCCATGCATTTTCGGCAGCTCGTACTTTCTGCCGAGCGCTGTCTTCGTCGAATGGCGGGAGGGGCGGTTTGGTTTCCATCTAGACTCCTGAGAATTCGTCAAACACCGTAAGTCTGTTGATAGCGCTGGACGGCGGCTTCGATGTCGTCACCGATTCGGTGCTGACGCGCATAGGCCAGTACGTCAGCCAGCGTTGCAATACTCAAGGTTGGGATCTGTTCGTCGGCCTGCAACGCAGCGATCGGCGAGCGTGCATCCAATCCACGCTCCTGTCGATCCAGCGCTATGAGCACAGCCGCGACTTCGCCACCCGCCGCGCGGATCGCTGCCACCGCTTCACGTACGGCGGTCCCGGCCGTCATGACGTCATCGATGATCACCACCCGGTCGGTCACCGAAGCGCCAGCCAGAGTGCCTCCCTCACCATGTTCCTTGGCCTCCTTGCGATTATAGGCAAAGCCGGCATTAATCCCNNGCAATATCTGTTGCCATCAACGCATCGGCGTAGAAAGCTGCCAGTCGATGCAGTCCCTCGCCGGTGGCGATCGCGCCTAGATTGAAAAAATAAGGGCTGAGGCGGCCCGACTTGAGCATGAATTCGCCAAACTTCAACGCATCGTGTTCAGCGGCGAGCTGTAAAAACAGTTGTCGGTTATCAGGGTGTTCGAGGTCAGCCATAGTGTACTTGTAAGGCCTGCAGAGCGCGTATCATACTTTGCGATTATTTCACGCCAATACGCTCATGCGCGTCATCAGCTTCAACGCCAACGGGATCCGCGCCGCCCAACGCAAGGGATTTTTCGACTGGCTGGACGCGCAACACGCGGACGTGGTCTGTATTCAGGAGCTAAAAGCTCAGCCGCACCAACTGACTGGCGACAGCACATTCTGGCCACCCGGATTCCACTGTTTCTACGAGGGCGCAACCAATCGCAAGGGCTATTCAGGCGTAGCGATCTATTCAAAACGCGAACCAGACAACATTATTCGTGGCATGGGGGCCTCCGAATTCGATGCCGAAGGCCGCTATATCGAAGCACGCTTCAAGACATCGTGGGGCAATCTGAACATTGCCAGTCTTTACGCGCCCTCCGGGTCATCAGGTGAGCATCGACAGGATGCCAAAGAACGCTATCTCGACTATTTCCCAAGGTTATTGAAAGACCGCGTCAATGCCTCGGGTGATTATCTTGTCTGCGGCGACTGGAACATCGCCCACAAAGCAATCGACCTCAAGAACTGGAAAAACAATCAGCGGAATTCGGGGTTTCTGCCGCATGAACGCGAATGGATGGACAGGCTGTTCGGCGAGTGGGGGTTGGTCGATGTCTTTCGCGAACTCAATCCCAATGAAGACGAGTTCACTTGGTGGTCGCAGCGCGGCAAGGCCTGGGACAATAACGTGGGCTGGCGTATCGACTATCAAGTCGCGACGCCTCATCTCGCATCCAGGGCACGCGCCGAATCGGTTTATCGCGAAGCCCGTTTGTCAGATCACGCGCCATTGACCATAGATTATGACGTCGAGTTCTGACCATGCCACCGATACCGATGAGCAAATACCAGCGAAGGGCTGGCGTGCGGCTCTAACCATCTACACCCGGCCGCGCGTGGTCGGTATGGCATTTCTGGGATTTTCCTCCGGACTGCCGTTTTTACTTGTGTTTTCGACGCTTTCCGCTTGGCTGACACAGGCTGGTGTATCCCGCACTACCATCGGGTTCTTCTCGTGGCTGGGCATCATGTACTCGGTCAAAGTCTTTTGGGCGCCGGTGATCGACCGGTTACCCTTGCCACTCCTGACACGCGTTTTCGGCCGGCGACGCGCTTGGATGCTGGTGGCACAAGTCGGGCTGATGACCGGCCTAGCCGCGATGGCACTGACCGATCCGGCAATGAGTCTCACCCGGCTAGCCTGGTTCGGACTGCTTGTGGCCTTTTCCTCGGCCACGCAAGACGTAGCGATCGACGCCTGGCGTATCGAATCCATCGAACAAAGCGCCCAGGGCGCGATGGCCGCCGCCTATCAAGCCGGATATCGGATTGCTCTGCTCACCGCCGGGGCCGGGGCCTTTTTCATCGCCGCCGGCTCAGGCTGGCACGTTACGTATGGCGTTATGGCTGGCCTTGTAGGCATTGGCATGCTCACAGTCCTGATCGTCGCTGAACCCGAGGCCTCTAGTCGCCCGCGAACCTACGCACACGAACCCTGGATCGACGCCCATCTGCATCAAATCGGCTTGCAGACCGGCATGCTGCGCAATGTCTACGGTTGGGTGCTTACGGCCGTGATCGCGCCTCTATCGGATTTCTTCAAACGCTATGGTCGGGCTGCGATCCTGATTCTGGCGTTCGTGGCAATGTTCCGGGTCTGCGACATCACGCTCGGCGTTATGGCCAATCCATTCTATCTGGACATGCACTATTCGCTCGATCAGATCGCGAGTGTATCCAAGATATTCGGCGTATTGATGACGCTGGGCGGTGCCGTTATTGGCGGGATGCTGGTCGTGCGCTTTGGAGTCATGCGCCCGCTATGGGCGGCGGCGGTTTTGACAGCTTGCGCCAACTTGATGTTTGCGTGGCTCGCCACCCAGGGACACATTGCGAGCCCGCCGGATTTTCTGGCGGCCAATGTCCACGCATTGATTAGCCATTCACCGCTTGCGCATTTGACGAGTGGCCGGCACCCGCTTTTATTGAAACCGGCCAACCCAGGCATGGTGGCGCTGGCCGTGACCGTCTCGGCTGAGAATCTAGCCGGCGGTTTGGCCGGGTCGGCGTTCATCGCCTATCTGTCGAGCCTAACCAACACTGCCTACACAGCCACCCAGTACGCCTTGTTTTCGTCGCTGATGACCTTGCCTGGCAAGTTTCTGGGCGGGTTTTCTGGCTGGATGGTCGATCACTATGGCTATTTCTGGTTCTTCATATCGACATCCTTGGCCGGGCTGCCGGCTATAGTGCTGGTGACCGCTCTAGTGCGTTTTCACCATACAACGAGCTCGACTTGACTACAGGCCTCGGAAGCACTGCATGCAATCCCAATTGTCCNNGACGCACGCCTGCACCCTCCCCGGCCTCGACCACGGTCGATTCCCCTTGGGCGGGCGAACGGCTCTGTCTCTGGAACGTGGAGAATCCGAAGCTGGCCGGAACGGATCCCGAACCATTCGCGGTTCATTCAGCCTTGCCATCGCCCGCCCAAGGAGCGGTTCGGCACGCGCCCAGGCCCTTTTTTGGCCCGGGGAATGACAAGGCGGTCGGGTTCGACGTACCGGGCGAGAAACGCCGAATACAGATCCCGCTGCGCCGACACGCCGCATGCGTAACGGTGCCAGCGGCCCGAGAGCGGTTTATGCCGCAGACGACCGCAGACCCAGGTCTGGGACAACCGGATGGTCCGAGTGGCATATTTAGTGATCTGGCCGCCAGCGTTGGCGACTTTGCGGCGCAGGCACGCCATGAACGATTTTGGAGCGCGGTCCCGGATGCTTCGACCGAAGTTCTTATAAAATCCTTCGTAGGAGAGTGATTCTGTCTTGATATCGGCGCCCATTGCCAGAATCCGGTTGGCCATTCGGCCATGGGCGCGTTTTCGGGTGGCCGCCAGCCGGCGCTGCTTTTCAGCAAGATCGGCGCTCAATGCCTGATAGCGGCTTGAACTGCGCCAGCGCTTCGCCCCGCTCCTAACGGTTCCGTCCGGGTGATAGTTTTCCGGATTGGTCGCACGGCGGCTGCGATCCATGGCCCGCTGAATACGACGAACATACCGGTCGAGCGGCGCGAGCTCGTCGCAGCATCGGGCCAAGAACGCGTCCTCATCGCCGACCGCGGCGATCGTGCTCGGGCCGATATCCAAGCCGGCCGTTTGGCCCTCGGCGACCGAATGCTTCGGTTTGTGCCANNCGCAGGACAGGGCGTTGTGCTTCGACGCCATCCGTGTCTTTCAGGTTCAGGCGCAAGGGTAGCGTCAAACCTTGCCATCGGATCTTTCCGTTACGGCATCGAATGCTGGCGACATTGGAGTTTCCTTCGATCGACCGAAAACGACGAGCATTCTTGAATCGCGGCCGGCCACGCTGGCCGAGCCGGTACGCCTCAATGGCGTGTCAGGCACGCGTTCCGAGCTTCTGCACGGTCTGGGTATCGAGCCGGTCCGTGAATCCGCCGGCCCGCCAGTGATCCCGGGCAACGGTCTGGAACGCATAGTCCGACAAGCCCTATTCGGACCGCAGGGCGTTCAACTCCCTGCTGCGTTGTTTGCCCGCCGGGGTTGGCGCAAAGCTGATTGCCACACCCGACTCTGGCGAAACCGATCCAATCGGCGCAATCCCCACAATTGTTAGGGGCACGTTGACCGTCGCAGCTGATTCAGCGACGCATGCTGACCATAAGATTTCCATCAATCCAGGCGGTGCGGCCATTGTTTTCAACCAGCAGCGCCTCGATTTGAATCAAGGCGATAACGCGTTTGACTGGCCGATTGCAGGCCAAGCCGATCCGGCGACTTGCTGACTGGCCAATAAATATCTCGAACTGCCCCCTGGTGGCCCCGGTCGCGGGTCCGCCGAAATCAAAAGATCCGCTGGACCGTCAGGTTTACACAGAGATTTTCTTCACGCACGGCGGCACATCAAAAAACCGTTCGCCAACACGGTGTACTGCGCGCTGTCACCCACAACATGGTCGTGATCATGCTGAAACACGCGGGCCCAACCTTGCGCGAGCCAGTGTTGAAAGAAACTTGTCGAACAACACTCGGATCGTTTCGGCCTCAAAGCCGGCAGCCCTAAAAACGCCGGGTAAGGCGCCTTCGCAGATCAACATGACACCCGGACACACAAGCCCAATCTGTTGTGACGGGCGCTGGTTGGCAATGAGCCAGGAGCTTGCATCGAAGATAGCTCAACTATCACGAGCAACGATCCGGCGCGCTATATTGATAAGAGGGCCGGTATCGCCGCCGATCATGTCCAATGCATCGCAGGCTTGGTCGACCAATTGATCGGCATAGGTCTTGGCTCGTTCCAGCCCCATCAGAGCCGGATAGGTTGCCTTGTTATGCGCGTCGTCTGCGCCTTGAGTCTTACCGAGTGTCTCGGTCGAGGATTCGATATCGATCACGTCGTCGCGCACCTGGAAGGCCAGACCGATGCGTGTGGCAAAGCGATCAAGCGAGGCATGGCCATCGGCATCTAGGTGCTGGCAGAGGGCCGCAGGCATTAGCACACAGGCGCGCAACAGGGCACCCGTTTTCTGAGCATGAATTTGTTCAAGATGGGCCTGAGTCAACGCCTGTCCCTCGGCGGCCATGTCGCGCATCTGGCCACTAACCATGCCGGCCTTGCCCGCGGCCAAACTCAGCAGATGGATTAACTCGACACGTTGGGAATGGGCACAGTGCAACCATGTCTCGCTGGTCAGAATCTCGAACGCCAATGCCTGTAGCGCATCGCCCGCCAGAATGGCCGTGGCCGGATCAAACGCAATGTGGGTGGTGGCCTGGCCCCGGCGCAGGTCGTCATCGTCCATCGCCGGCAGATCATCATGGACCAGCGAATAGGCATGAATACATTCCACAGCGGCTGCCGGGGCATCAAGCAGCGCATCATCCAGCCCGAGTGCCCGTCCGGTAGCATAGACGAGTTGCGGTCGTATGCGTTTACCTCCGTCCAACACGCTGTACCGCATGGCCTCGATCAGCCGCTGACTTTGTTCCTGATGGTCCGGTGCCAGTATTTGGTCAAGCACTTTATTGATGCGTTTTGTATAATCTGTCAATTAGCTTTTTCGCTCCGGCGATTGAGTGGGCGGTCTGGGGGTCGGTTGCTAGTCCGGCCGTAGTCCGGACATAGCCTGTGTTGTAAAGCCACTATGCATAATGATCGCATAGCGACTCGCGGCCACGGTGCTCAAACTCGAAGGAGGGGCGAAGAACATGTCAGAAGTATTGGCAACAAGTGAACAAGTTGCCGGCGCACTCGCTTTTCAGGAAGAAATCCTGCCACTGGTCTCGCGCACGTTTGCCTTGACGATACCGGAGCTTCCGGAGCCGCTAAACACCGCGGTGGGCAATGCCTATCTCCTGTGCCGGATCGCGGATACCATCGAAGACGATGCCGAACTGCCAATGGCCGACAAAGCCTACTGGCATGACGAATTCACAGCCGTGGTCGAACACCTTGCTGGCGGCCGTGCGATGGGCGAAATGCTGGCGCCAAAGCTCAGCAGCCAGACACCCGACCCCGAACGCCGGCTTGTGGCCGCAACTGATCAAGTGCTGGCCGTAACGGCCACGCTGGATACCCGTCAACAACAGGCGATCGCCCGTTGCGTGCGCATCATGTGTCACGGAATGCCCGATTTCGAACGCACTGCCAGCCTCGACGGGCTGCCGACCCGGCGCCATCTCGACCGCTATTGTTACTTCGTGGCCGGCGTCGTCGGCGAGATGCTCACCGAACTGTTCTGCGACGCCATACCCGCACTGGACGCAACCGACAAACCACTCACCCAGTGGTCAGTCTCATTCGGCCAAGGACTGCAGATGACCAACATCTTAAAAGATGTCTGGGCCGACTATAGTCGCGGTGTGTGCTGGCTGCCGCGGGATGTATTCGCTCGCCACGGCTTTGATCTGGCGCGACTGGGTGCCGCCCGCTCGGCTAGCGACAACGAAGCCTTCACCGCAGGCATGACCGAGTTGATCGCCGTGGCGCACGGCCATTTGCGAAATGCGCTGGAATACACGCTTACGCTGCCCGCGGAAGAAACCGGCGTCCGGCGCTTTTGCCTGTGGTCAATTGGTCTGGCCATATTGACGCTGCGCAAGCTACACGCCAACCCGCTCTATCAGGACGGCAGCGAGGTCAAGGTATCGCGCCGCACCGTCAAGGCCACCATCTTCACCACCAATCTCGCGATAGGGGACAACGATAGGCTACGGCATCTGTTTCACATGATCGCCAAACCTCTGCCGGCATTGACTCCAGAACTGGTGGACGATCCCGGCGCCCCGATTGTCGATGCCGATGAAGGCACCTATCCTATCGTGAATCATCGCGCACCGCATGCCAAACCCGCCCCGCCCGACGGCTTAGACGCCGCTATCGAGAGCGCCCGCGACTGTCTCGTTACCGATCAGGCCGACGATGGTCACTGGTGCTACGAGTGCGAGGCCGACTGCACCATACCGGCCGAATACATATTGATGATGCACTTCACCGGAGAAATCGACCGGGTACGTGAAGCGCGCATTGCGGCTTTCATTCGCGAGCAGCAAAACGGCGACGGCGGTTGGCCGCTGTATTATGGCGGCGGGATGGAGCTGTCCTGCTCAGTCAAGTGCTATTACGCACTCAAAATCGCCGGAGACGACGTCGACGCTCCGCACATGCGCCAAGCTCGCGAAGCCATTCTTGCGCGCGGTGGCGCCGGCGGCGTCAATGTTTTTACGTTAATTGCATTGGCCCAGTTCGGGCAAGTGCCCTGGCGAGCAGTGCCATTCATTCCAGTGGAAGTGATGCTGTTGCCGCGCATCTCACCGTTCCACATCAGCAAAGTTTCTTACTGGTCGCGAACCGTGATGGTGCCGCTGTTCATCCTGACCAGCCTACGCGCCATGGCGCGAAATCCACGGGGCATTAACGTGCGCGAGTTGTTTACGATCGCCCCGGAAGAACAGCGTGAATTCACGGCCGTAAGCGGCCCCGTATCGCGACTTTTTAAAAGTCTAGATCGCCTCGGTCGCGGCGCCGAACCGTTGATTCCGGGTTTGCTGCGAAAACGCGCTCTCAAACGGGCCGAGGCTT
Organism: Salinisphaeraceae bacterium UBA4764; assembly: GCA_002403445.1. Lineage (GTDB taxonomy): Bacteria > Pseudomonadota > Gammaproteobacteria > Nevskiales > Salinisphaeraceae > Salifodinibacter. Next base: position 12,778 of record DHHU01000052.1, read on the forward strand.
GGATTCGCGAACGCATCAATGGTGAACACGGCCTGGGCGCGATCTTTCCGGCTATGGTTAACGCCTACGAGGCGCTTGGCGAACTCGGCTACAAAGCCGATCATCCGGACCGCGCGCGCACCAAACGCGCCATAGACAGCCTGATTGTGGATCGCGGCGATACCGACACCGTACAGCCTTGTGTATCGCCCATGTGGGATACGGGCATTGCGGCACTAGCCTTGCAGGCCGCCGACAACGATACCAACACAAACCCCGCCCGCGCCGGATTGGATTGGCTTTGCTCACGCCAGGTGCTCGACGCGCCCGGCGACTGGCGCGATGAGCATCCCGATCTGCCCGGTGGCGGCTGGCCGTTCCAGTACGAAAACGACTACTATCCCGATCTCGACGACACAGCCATGATCGGCTGGGCCCTACAGGCTACCGGCGATACCGAGCGTTACGGTTTTGCACTGCAGCGCGCCGCCGACTGGCTGGCGGGTATGCAATCGGCCAACGGCGGCGTGGCAGCGTTCGACTCGGACAACAATCACACCTACTTAAACGCCATCCCGTTCGCCGATCATGGCGCCTTGCTGGATCCGCCATCGGTGGACGTTACCGCGCGCACACTGACTCTTTTCGGCTTGATGCAGCGGGAATGCGATCGCAATTTTATTGACCGCGCTCTTGATTACATCAAGCGCGAGCAGGAACCCGACGGTTCCTGGTATGGCCGTTGGGGCACCAACTACATCTACGGCACTTGGTCGGTACTGGAAGCCGTCAACGCGCTGGGTGAAGATCCGGACCAACCCTGGATTCGCCGTGCCGTCACCTGGTTGAAAGGCATGCAGCGAACCGACGGCAGCTGGGGCGAGGATCAAGGCAGCTACTGGCAACCCCCGATCGGTCGCTCGGATGTTGCAACAAGTTTCCAGACAGCCTGGGCCATGTTGGGTCTCTTGGCTGCAGGCGAATACCCCTCACCGGCCCTCGATAGCGCCGCGGCTTGGTTGATCGATCAGCAGGGTACCGACGGGGCTTGGCACGATCCGGACCATACGGCACCCGGCTTTCCGCGCGTTTTCTATCTGAAATACCACGGCTACACACGGTATTTTCCGCTCTGGGCCCTGGCCCGTTATCGATTTTTGACCCAATCGTCGTCTTGAATCGTGCCCATCGGCATCGTCGCAGCCCTGCCGTCGGAAACCGCCATGTTCGCTCGGCTTCCCGCCGGCGGTCGAATAACGCTGGACAGCGGTCATCGAGTCGCCTTATCCGGCATCGGGGCCACAAGGGCCGCAGCCACTGCGGCTGAACTTATATCCGAAGGCGCCGACGCCTTGGTGAGCTGGGGCAGTGCGGCAGGACTCGACCCGGCATTAACTGCAGGCACATTGGTGCTGCCGGCACGGATCACCGCCGCCAACCAAGCTCAGTACCGCACGCATGACCGCTGGCGCCAACGTATCGCGTGCAGCATCGGCAACGTTTACCGGGTCGTTGCCGATGCAACACTGGCCGAAGCCCCTCACGTGCTGGCGACGATCGAAGCCAAATCGAGCCTGGCACGTGCCACCCAAAGTGCAGCCGCCGACATGGAAAGTGCTGCCATCGCGCGAGTCGCTGCCGAACACGGCGTCCCAATACTCGTAGTCCGCGCCATAGCCGACGATGCATATACCGCGTTGCCCGCCAGCGCGCGCGCGGCCATCACCGACACGGGTCGATTGGCACCCTGGAACTTTATGTGCGCGCTTTTCACGGCACGCCCCGGCTTACACGGTGAATTGCGTAGCTTGAAACGCATCGCAACTGAATTTCGCAGCGCCCAACGGTCGCTCGGTCATGCCAGAGCAGCATTACTGGCCGAATCTAGCCCAGTCGACCACATTACTAAGGTGGATTAGGGTTGCGTTCATAATTGAACAGTCTCAACGATATAAGTCGGCATCAGATCAAAAACGACGATCGATTGTTTTGGGGCGTTATCCACGCCTCCCGCCCCTATCAAAACAGCAACGCTTATTGACTCGGGATACAATCCATATGGTGCTCTGTCTAGAATGCTATTTCATTGACGATGTGACGCTAGAGTCACTTTGCATGACTGGAGCCGACAGCTTTCAATCTGTCGTGTTGGCTTAACTCAGCGACCGCATCGTTCAGCGCCGAATGGCACAAAAAAGACGAGGTATAAAAAATGCGGGCATTGGTAACCGGTGCAACCGGGTTCGTCGGCAGCGCCGTGGTTCGTGCAGCGCAACGCGACGGTTTCGAAGTACGCGCGCTGCGGCGTGAAACCAGCGATCTACGTGCCATCGCCGATCTGGAGATTGAGACCGCGACCGCCAGTTTGCACGATCGCGACTCACTTAAACGGGCCATGGCCGATTGTGAGGCTGTATTTCACGTGGCTGCCGACTATCGTCTGTGGGCAAAAGATCCGGCCGAGCTATACACCAACAACGTCGATGGCAGCCGCAATGTATTCGAGGCTGCGCGCGCGTCCGGCATCGGTCGCATCGTCTACACCAGCAGCGTGGCAACGCTCGGCCTGCCCGGCGATGGTAGCCCCGGTACCGAGGAAACACCTGTAGGGTTGGATGACATGATCGGCCACTACAAGCGTTCTAAGTTTCTGGCCGAGGATGTAGCCCGCGCCTATGCCGCAGATGGTATGGACATCGTCATTGTCAACCCGTCAGCTCCAGTCGGCCCCCGGGACCACAAACCTACACCAACCGGCCGCATGATTCGCGATGCCGCTGCGGGACGAATGCCGGCCTATGTCGAGACTGGCCTAAATGTCGTACACGTCGACGATGTGGCACGTGGCCACCTCCTGGCTCATGCACATGGGGTCAGCGGACGGCGCTATGTGCTGGGCGGCGAAGATATGACCCTTGCCAGTATCCTGAACTTGGTTGCCGAATTAGTCGGGCGACAAGCGCCACGCATCCGGATCCCGCACGGTTTGGTGATGCCGATTGCTTACGCCGCCGAAGCCGGAGCCCGGGTGACTGGTAAAGCCCCATTCGTCACGGTCGATGGCGTTAAACTAGCCCGTAAACACATGTTTTTTAGCCACCAGCGCGCGGACGACGAACTTGGCTACGCTGCCCGCCCGGCCCGCGACGCGATCGCCGACGCCATTGCCTGGTACGACGCCCACCGGTACCTCGGCAAGCCACAGATCCAAGCGAACTAACCCATTACTAAAGCNNCCTTGGGCGCCGTGGATCAGAACGCTCAAGGCATAAAATCAGGAGGCCCTTAACGTCGCGCTGGGGGTCGCCGTATTGTGTATCACAGGGCCCCTGATACGGCGGTGGACGAGAAACTCTTTTTCGCTTTGATGGTCACTTAATCTATCGCGCCTGGTGCGTCCAAAGGACGCTGGCGGCTTTTGAGGACGTAGCGGCCTGTTCTACCAGCGGCGATGAGATTATCACTGTGCCTGAATACATGATCAGGCAAGATCGATGCATTTTCCCGTCATACTCCATACCAATACGCCACGTGCTGTGGCTCTACTGATGATTGGATTGGCCCGAGCACGGGCCTGCGGCCATCCTGCTCGCGTCGGTCGAGAGTTATGCATCATCCTCACAGAGTCGAAATTTAGACGTTATAGCTTTGTACAGCAGATGCCCGCACCACAAGACTGATTGACCCTTTCGGACGAGGGACCTCCGTTCTCGGATGTTGATGCTATGGGGATGGTCTGACATCGCCCGATCGAAGTTCTGTTGCATATCGCCAACGAAGCTGGCGGGCGATCCGATGCGGCGTGAGAGTCTGGAAAGCCATGCCGTTTTTCGTTAACGTATGTCGTCATTAATAGATTACGTATATTTGATGGACCCCCTTATTAAGGCATGAAAAACTCAATAAAAACAGTTTGTTGCGTTCATATTCTCGCAGCGATTTCGGCCATAACATTGTTATTCTCGAGTGCTGCGTTCGCGGCAAAAGCAAGCCCCCATAGCAGTCCCGAGGGCTCGACACTGACGGCAGAACATGTCTTCGCCTGGCAGGCAGTGAAGGTTGCCCCCGGCGGCACGCTGTCGGGTGTATTTGCCAAAGCAGGACTGGGGGCGAACTCGTGGCACCGAGTACTTGGCCTAGGCGGTCCGACCAAAGCGCTCACCCGTCTGCGTCCAGGAGATGTAGTACGGCTGAAACAGACCAGCGCGGGCAAACTGGGCCAGTTGCGCTACCACATTGGGCAGTTCAAGACACTGGTCGTGAATCGGCGTGGCGGCAAATTGCATGTGCATATCCATAAAACACCAACACACACCCAGCCTCGCACGGTTGCCGGTAAAGTCGAAGGTTCACTGTCGGGGTCATTAGCGAAAGCAGGCGTTCCAGCCACGATCGCCAATAAACTTGAACAGGTCTATAAACCGCGTATCAACCTTTCGCGCCAGATTCAGCGCGGTGACCAATTCCGCATCATCTATAACGAACGCTATCAAGGTCAGAAACCTGTTGGCACGGGCTCGCTGGTGGCAGCACGTTTGACGGTTGGCAAGCACAAAGTCAGCGTTTTTCGTTTTGTAGGCCCCCAAAGCCATACACTTTATTTGAATGCCAAAGGAAAAAGTTTCAAACCGGGTATATCGCGCCATCCGGTCAATTACACCCGCATTAGTTCACCGTTCCAGAAAGAACGTATGGATCCGGCTATTCATAAAGTCCAGCCGCATAATGGCACTGATATGGCAGCGCCACTCGGTACGCCGGTCCGCGCAGCTGCCAACGGCACAGTGAAATATATCGGCTGGGCGCACGGCTATGGCCGCGTGATCTATCTTCGCAACTTTGATGGCTACACAACTCGTTATGCGCATCTGCACCATTTCGCGCCTGGGCTTTCGAAAGGCGATCACGTCAAACGCGGGCAAAAAATTGGGACGGTTGGCAATACCGGCTGGTCAACCGGGCCTCATTTGCTGTTCGAGATTCGCAAGAATGGTGTGCCACACAACCCCATGACCATGCCGCTCCCGGCGACAAATCCACTGTCGTCCAAACAACTTTCGAAGTTCAAAAAACACATTCGTCCGCTGGAGACTATTCTTGATCAGCCGATCCATCCGGATGCCTACGCCGACGTACTCGGCCTGTTTGACGGTTGCCCGACCAACGGTATGCACTCGACGACCAGCACTCAGAATAACGAAGCCAAGAACGCGCTAAGCTGTATTCCGCCAACGCTGAATAAAGCCGGCTAGTTATAACGACACCCCAGTCATCTACTGGATAACTGGTACGCACCTCAAACGGGTCGTTAAGGTGAACCGAGCGTAGAAATCGTCTGGTGAATAATTTAGCAAGTGTCAAATAAAGTGTTATGCTATAACATATAGTTTGGTAAATGCTCTATGTATGCGCTTTAGCCCTAAATCCAAGTGGCTGAACCTAATCATGGCGGCTTTTATTGCCCTGCCTGTCGCGGTTGTCGCGACACCGATGGCAATGGCTCACACAATATCGGTGGTGGCGGCCGAAAGCAGTTACGCCAGCATGGTGCGATACATCGGCGGCGAGCACGTGAAGGTGTCTGCACTACTTGACAGCCCAGACGTCAATCCGCGCCAGTTCAAAGGCAGTCCTCGTATCGGACGGCGACTAAACAACGCAGATCTGGTCGTGATGAATGGGTTGGGATTTGATGGCTGGATGGTGCCCTTGCTTCGAGGAACGTCGAATCCGGACCGGAAAGTTATCAAGGCCAGTCAAGCAGCGAGTGGCATTGTGATGCCAGACAAAAACTGGCATTTATTTTATTCGCCGCAGGCCATGCTGGCGACGGCCAGCCGTGTAGCGGCCGTGTTGAGCCAGATCGATCCGGCACACAAACACGATTATCAAACCAATCTACAGCGGTTCCAGAAACAGCTGCTGCCCATTTATGGGCAGGCGCAGTCGCTAATCGCATCACATCCGGACCTGACGGTTACTGCAACCGTGCCGGTCTACAACTATATGCTCGAGCTACTTGGCTACGACATTCGCTACCGCAAGATACAGTTCGCCTCGATGCGCAACAGCCAACCCAGCGCACAGCAGGTCAAACAATTCCTCCAGGCGTTACAACAACACAAGGTCGACCTGCTGATTTACAACAAGCAGGTACACAATAGATTGACACAAAACGAAGTGCACACAGCCGAACAAGCCGGGATCCCAACAGTGGGCGTGAGTGCCATTCCGCTGCACGGTGAAAATTATGCGCAGTGGCAAATCACCCAGCTCAAGGCGATCAAACAAGCACTCGCTCATGCAACAGGTGGCTCGTGATCGCTGCGACAACACCCGCGGTTGTCGCACACAATCTAAGTGCAGGGAAAGGCGCCCAAAATGCTTTTAGCGGGGTGTCATTTCAACTCCCGCCAGCAAGCTTTACTGCGCTTGCCGGTGCCAATGGGTCAGGCAAAACAACCTTGTTCGAGACACTGCTCGGACTCGTTCCGCCGCGCGCCGGCTCGATCGAGGTGCTTGGTCAAAGCGCCCGTAAAGCCCGGAGCCACGTGGCTTACGTACCCCAGGCAAGCCATCTCGTTCTCGATGTTCAATTCAGCGGTCGCGAATTCGTTGCGGCCGCCTATAACGGCCGGTCCTGGGGCATAACCTGGCGCATCAGAGCCGCAGCGCGTGCTGTCGATCGCGCGCTTAGACAAGTCGATGCGCAGGATCTGGCGCAGCGCAGACTTGCCGATTTGTCGGGGGGTCAGCGGCAGCGCCTGCTCATTGCGCAAGCACTGGTGAATCAACCCCGGCTTATTTTTATGGACGAGCCGCTAGCTCAGCTTGATCCGAGCGCTCAGGATCGCATTGTCGCGCTAGCAGCCCGGTTGCGGAATACCCTCGGCATTGCAGTGCTGTTCAGTACCCATGACGTCAATACGGTGGTCGACGTGGCAGACCAGCTGCTCTATATGGCCGGTGGCAGCGGGCGCATCGGTTCGATCGATGAGATCGTGACCGACGACGTCCTAAGCGCTTTGTATGGCGTCCCCATGCACGTCGTTCGTGAACGAGACCGCCTTTTCATCATGCGTGACCATGGCGGGCCGGCATGCCAGACAAAAGTGACACGGATCGCAACCTCAAGGCGCCAGGCATGACGTGGCCCGCTTTGCTCGATATGGCATTCATGCGGCATGCGTTTGCTGCGGGCACGTGCATTGCCATCGCCGGATCGATGATCGGTTATTTCGTGGTGCTGCGCCGGCAGGCGTTCGCGGCCCACGCACTTTCCAACGTCGGCTTTGCCGGCGCGGCCGGCGCATCACTGGCCGGGGTCGACCCCATGCTCGGGCTGTTTATCTTCGTGATGGCCGCCGCAGTGGTGATGGCAGCAGCGGGCGAAAACGTCGGCGATCGCGACGTCAGCGTAGGCATGATTTTAATGTTCTCGCTCGGCTTGGGTATTTTGTTCGTCAATCTTTACAGCGCCAATGCCGATGCGGCAATCGGTATTCTGTTCGGCAGTGTGCTTGGGATCAGCACCGCACAGATGCAACTGACCGCGGTTGTATCGCTTGTCGTGTTGGTCTTTCTGGGGGCCTTGTTTCGGCCGCTGCGCTTTGCCAGCCTGAATCCCCAGGCTGCACACGCTCGGGGCGTCCCAGTGGCAGCAATCAGCATGTTGTTTTTGTTGTTGCTCGGTGCTGTTGCAAGCGTATCGGTGCCGGTGATTGGTTCGCTATTGAGTTTCGCTATTTTTGTCGGCCCCGCTTCGGCCGCCCAAACTTGGACCAAACGCGTGACAACGGGTTTAGCGCTGACTGTGCTATTGGCGCTGATCGAGGTTTGGGGCGGCATTGCCGCCTCGTACTATGTCAATTGGCCAGCTTCATCGTGTATCGCAAGTTTGAGCTTTGGATTCTATGCCGCGGGCTGGCTGAGCAAGCATGCTGGGTTCCACACGCTGTTAGGACGTACGCGCGCCACCACTCCGTATGCCAATGCTGCAGCTGATTAAGGGTAGCTCAACTGATTCGCCTTTTACCTAAGAAACCAAGCCGGAAGCCAATATTTTTGAATGTTTGGCAAACAACTGAATTGTTGATCGTAGTTGATTTATCCGAGCTCCATGACGGATTCTGAAAAACCCACCGCATTTCGCTCCGAGCGCCATGACCATGCGGCCTGCGTGGCCGAAGCACTAGCGCGTGCAGATAGCGTCTGTGCCCAACGCGGGTTGCGGCTCACCGCCATGCGTCGGCGCATACTCGAGTTGATCTGGCAGAACCACACGCCTTCCAAGGCTTATGATTTGCTCGATCTGGTACGCCAGGAGCACCGCGGCGCGGCGCCGCCAACAGTCTACCGGGCGCTGGAGTTCCTACGGGATGCCGGTTTGGTACACCACCTCGAATCGATCGATGCATTCGTGGGCTGTGACGCTGACGAATGTCGCGGCCAACCACAGTTTCTGATCTGCCGTGGCTGTCAACGCGTAGCCGAAATTCACAGTCAGCGTCTTGCGCATGACGCGGCAGTCGAGGCACTCGGCGCCGGGTTTCAAGCGGAAAACGAAATCATAGAACTGCATGGCATCTGCGACGCGTGTCGAGAAGGCACCGCCTGAAGTTATTAACCCAATGATTGAGACTTGAACTTGACGACGCCGGCAGAGGCTTGAGCCCTATGGACAACAAAGCAGTCAGGCGCAATCAGCGCATCCTGTGCCAGAGCACCAACGTCANNATACTTCGCTCACGGGCCGTAACACGAGGAAATTTGCCTCGACGCTCCGCGTGAAACACGCTTAGCGGGATCCGAACCATATCGACCGACATGTGCGGATTCTCGCCGGAAAGTCGTGATGTACGAAAGGTTGGTTTACGGTTTATCTAACAGATCGGCGACAGATTCGATGATCTGTTTGGGGCGAAACGCGTAGTGGTCAATTTCGTCTTTGGTGCCAATACCGCTGAGGGCCAGCACTGTATGCAGGCCGGCTTCGATGCCGGCCACGATATCCGTGTCCATGCGATCGCCGATCATGCCGGTGGTCTCGGAATGTGCACCCAGTTTATTCATAGCCGAGCGAAACATCATCGGGTTGGGCTTGCCGACCACATAAGGTTGGCGTTTGGTCGCAGCTGTAATCATGGCCGCAACGGCTCCGGTGGCAGGCTTAACGCCTTGCGGGCTGGGACCGGTTACATCGGGATTGGTGGTGATAAAGCGCGCCCCGTCGTTGATCAGCCGAATCGCCTGAGTGATGGCCGAAAACGAATAAACGTGTGTTTCGCCCAGCACAACGAAATCGGGATTTGTATCGGTCAATATGAACCCGGCCTGATGCAGCGCAGTAGTCAGGCCGGCTTCGCCGATAACGTAGGCCGAGCCGCCCGGTATCTGGTCCGACAGAAAAGCAGCGGTGGCCTGGGCCGAAGTCCACAGCCGGTCTTCGGTGACATTAAGGCCCATGTTGGCCAATCGTGCGCATAAATCGCGGGGCGTGAAGATCGAGTTGTTGGTCAGCACCAAGAATCCGATATCCTGAGCGTGCCATTGGTTCAAAAGTTCAACAGCGCCCGGTATAACGTTGTGTTCCGCAATCAGCACACCATCCATATCCGTGAGCCAGCATTCGATGGCATCGGGTGTCATCGGCTATGAGCCATCGGATACTCGTTCAGGTTCCAGTTCGGGTCGGTGCCTTTTTGATCCGGCAGCGGCGTGCCGGATTCAATGAGCAACTTACGAAGTTTCTGAATAATGGGAAAAACTTCGTTGTTTTGATCTTCGCCTTGGGCGTCGAATGCACGCTGTTCGGCTTCGACGATGTCCTTGTCCTGACCGAAGATGCCGTCAGTGAACCAGGCAATAAATGGCCAAAGGGCATGGATGGCTCCCGGTATCCCGGGCTTGCGGATCATCATCAGGCCATAGGTCTGGTTCTTGCGTTGCTCGGCGTCGATCGGCACATAGGCGTTCCAAAGGTCCAGCGCCGGTTCTTCGGAACCGGCCGTCCAGAACTGCAAAGTCTGGTACGGATAGCCGGTGCGGATGGTCATGATGTCCTTGTCGGCGTTGTCATCAGACTTGAAGTCCGGAGTTTTCTTGCGCTTCCCAAGCATGAATTTCTCACCGAGAGGCTGTTTGCCCGAGGCGCGGTGAAAGGTATAGTCCACTTCCACCCAGCCGTCGCCTTCGCGAATATCCAGTGCCCGGGCGCGGATTGAGCCCATCAGTGAGCGGTGCAGAAACTGATGATTCATGTCCATCAGATTTTCGTGCATGAAGCTGTAATGGCAGTCGATACGGCGATCGAGATACCGGGTCTTGTAGGCCGAATTGTCGTACGTCGGGATGTCCGGCAGGGGAGTAGATTCGGCTTTTTCCGGTTGACCGGGGAAAACGAATATCAAGCCATAGGCCTCACGACAGGGATAGCTGCGGACACCGTTGGGCAGCGATTCGTTGCTGTCCAGATAAGGCACATTCACGCAGGCGCCGCTCTTGTTGTAGGCCCAGCAGTGATAGCTGCAAAGCAGGCGTTCGCCGCGCACGACGCCCAAATGCAAAGGCACCTGGCGATGGGCGCAACGGTCTTCCAGAGCAAAGACATCGTTTTTCTCGGTGCGGGCCAGAACAATCGGCTTGCCGGCAAACGATACCCCGCACGTGTTTTTGGGTTTGACGTCACCGCTCCGGGCTAATGGATACCAGTAATTGGGGTCAATACCTGTCTTGCGGATATCCGCGCTTTCTTCCGCGATATCGGTTGCAGCGGCATTGGGGCGCACAGATTCAGCTATAGCGGCTGCCATGGGCAATTCTCCTGATTGTCAATTTAAGGATGCACACCGGTGGATTCTTTTAGATGAGACGCTAGCATGATAGTTGATTTTTGACAGTCTTTTCGTTAGACCTTCAGATTAATAGCGTTGAGCGGCATCCTCGGGCAACTCCCAAATTTGCCAGGCCTACCTATGGCGTTCCAGGCTCGGCCAAGCCATTAACGGTACAGGGCANNTGCAAGTCCAAAGCGGGCGTATTGCCTAAATTTAACGCCATCCCGGCGATCGCCCACATCCTCGGAGCTCCCGTTGTTTATGGCTGGCTAGGGCATTTTGCGATCGGCGTTGTGCTCTGGGGAGGTCTATTTGCCTTGATCGCGGATCGATTGCCCCCCGTGGGTGGCGCAGGCAAAGGATTGATTTTTGGTGTGTTTGCCTGGGTCGCGATGATGGTTATCTTCATGCCTGTTGCCGGCTACGGTTTTCTGGGTTTGGCGCTGGGTCCACCGGCTGCAGTGAATCTTGCGCTCGCACTGCTGATCCTGCATTTAGTGTACGGCTTTGTGCTGGGCGCGGTGTATGCCCTGGACGAAGTTTTTGAGGCGATTCGTGCCTAGCCCAATCAGCCTTATGCACCGTACCTTGATGCATTCGTCAGGCTCGCATCGGGCTCGGTCTAAAGCTTTGCACGAGCCAACATCGCGAAACCAACGCCAAGGAATAGGCGTAAGCATATTCCAGATGGCGTTAATGCTTTTGATTACTGACTTTAATGGCCTGTTTGGCGTTAAAGAAAGGCGTTTACTCCCAAGCCGTTATGAATGACCGCAACGTTGCTAGCATGACTCTATCTCGCACGCTTCACAATATCTTGAGCGTATTGGCGCGGTTGACTCCGCTCGCGCTGGTTTTCCTGCTGGCCGGTTGTACGGGCTCAAACCATAAATGGTCCTGGATACTCAATCCGAACGGACCAATTGCAACCCAATCAGTTCGCTTCCTGGCGATCGATATTGGATTGTTGCTCATTATCATCGTACCGACGACTGCCCTAACACTTTGGGCTATATATCGCTATCGGAACCGTGGGGGGGGCACATACGACCCTTCATTCAATCATTCGATTCTGATCGAGGTGTTTGCCTGGGGGGTGCCCATTATTGTTGTCGGCGCACTCTCGTATTACTCGGTGCTGGGAGCCAAAGCCGTCGATCCAGCCCATCCTGCATCAGTGAAAAAACAAGCCGCAGCGAGCAGTGATGCCCCGCTCGACGTTGACGTCATCACTACTGATTGGCAATGGCTTTTCATCTATCCCAAACAAAACGTCGCGATTTCAAACAAATTGGTTTTGCCGGTCAATCGAACAATTAAACTGAACATGACATCGGCGTCGATAACCAACGACTTTTATATCCAACAGCTCGTGGGTCAGGAATACATCATGCCGGGCATGGAAACCCACCGAGAGTTTCTGCTTAAACGCCCTGGCGTTTATGACGGCTACTCGATGGAACTCAGTGGGCCCGGATTTTCCTGGATGCATTACAAAGCGCACATTGTTTCCAAAGCCCATTTCAAACAATGGGTTGCAAGCGCGCAGTCGGGTCACAAGCAACTCAATTATGAACAATTCAAACAATTCGCAAAGCCGACAATCAATACCGGCAACGTTTCACAAACCTTCTCCAATGTTGGCCCGAAACTCTTTCTAAAGGTCGTGCATCACGTCAGAAATGGCAAGCTTAAGCACAACCGCCCCATGCGCCTGTCGGACGACATGAATTCCCAAATTTTCCAGCATCACACCAATTAGGCATCCACTATGTTTGTCAATGTACAAGGCCCGTGGAACCCGATATTTGGGCGGCTCCCTGAAATCCTAAATTTTCATTACAACAATCCGTTTGTAATGTTCGCCTTGCTGCTGGTTGTGACCGGTGGCTTGGGGCTTTTTGCCTATTTGATAAAAACCAAACGATTGTTGTGGATCTGGCGGGAGTGGTTAACGACCACCGATCACAAGAAGATTGGCGTCATGTACATCATGATCGGTTTGGTCATGCTGTTTCGTGGGTTTTTCGATGCCATCATGATNNATCCTAATTGGTTTCATGAACATTATCGTGCCGATCCAGATCGGTGCTCGGGATATGGCTTTCCCGTACCTCAATACAATCGGTCTTGCATTGACTGCTGCCGGCGCGGGTCTAGTCATGGCGTCGCTATTCATTGGGTCATTTTCTCACGACGGCTGGGTAGGCCTTACACCTTTGACCGAGCTGCAAAGCAGTCCCGGGGTGGGTGTCGATTATTGGATATGGGCCATACAAATCAGCTCCGTCGGGACGACAATCGGGGCGGTTAACCTGATTGTGACCATTCTCAAAATGCGTGCGCCCGGTATGACATTGTTCCGGATGCCAATGTTTACATGGACGGCGCTTGGCACAAACATCTTAGCTTTGACATCGTTCCCAGTACTCGGTGTCGCACTCGGTCTCCTGACGCTTGACCGCTATATCGGTACACATTTTTTCACTGCTTCGGACGGTGGTGATTTGATGATGTATACCAATCTGTTCTGGATCTGGGGCCACCCCGAAGTTTATTTTGTGGTTCTGCCAGCGTTCGGTTTCATTTCAGAGATAGTGTCAACCTTCTCCGAAAAGCCGATGTTCAACTATACCAGTATGGTTGTAGCAACCATGGGTATTACCGGTGTCTCTTGGCTGGTATGGCTGCACCACTATTTCACGATGGGCCAGGGGGCTGAGGTCAATGCCTTCTACAGTGTAGCGACGATGCTGGTCGGTATCCCCACTGGCGTGAAAGTGTTCAACTGGGTTTTCACGATGTGGCGTGGTCGTGTTCGCCTTGAAACCCCAATGCTATGGTCAGCAACCGCCGTGCTGCTCCTTATAGGCGGCGGCATGACTGGAATGATTGTAGCCATCCCGGCGATCAACTACGTCACACACAACACCGTCTTCGTGGTGGCGCATTTCCATAACATGTTCCTGATCATCGCGTTCGCAATCTTTGGCGCTTTCGTGTACTGGTGGCCAAAGATATTCGGCTTTAAGCTCGACGAAACACTAGGCAAATGGTTTTTCTGGTTGTTCTGGGGCGGCTCGGTATTTGTATTTGTGCCCATGTATGCCCTCGGTTTCTTGGGCATGACCCGTCGTCTGGACTACATCCATCATACTTCGTGGTTGCCGCTATTACTGATACAGGTCGTAGGGATTGCTCTATACATCGGATCAGTGGGGGCCTTCTTACTGATGATGTACGTGAGCATTCGTGACAAAGAGGAAAACCGTGTGTTGGGTCCAGACGCCTGGAGTACTTCACGCACACTGGAGTGGGCGACCCATACCCCGGTGCCCTACTACAACTTCGCAATACAGCCGGTGATTCATGAACGTGACGAATGGGCCTGGCGACGTGATCATGGACTGACTAGCTTGGCCGTGGATCACTACGAGGACATTCACATGCCCAAACACTCTGCGATACCGGCACTTATCGGTATCTTTGCCTTCACACTGGGCTTCGGCATGGTGTGGCGCATATGGTGGCTGGCCGGGCTGTCATTATTAGTGATTATTGGACTGAATATCGCTCGTGCATTCATTCGCGACATTGATTACGTGATTCCGGCCGACGAAGTCGAACACATGGAGATGGAACGATTGAAGCTGCATAAGGTTGGGGAGCAAGAGCGNNTCGGCTCAACATGTCTTTAAAACTTAACGCAGGCGAAACTCAATGAGTACGTCAACCGGCCAAGCCAGTAACAGCGAGATCCGCGATACGCCACAACTCTGGGCCTATGGCTTTGATGACCACGACGTCATCGGCCAACGGTCGCTCGGATTCTGGCTGTATATGATGAGCGACATGATGATCTTCGCCGGTTTATTCACGGCACACCGGGTTTACGCTCATGCATATGCCGGAAGTTTTACTGCCAAACAGGTCATCGATCCACTTATCGAGCTTTGGCCTACCTTGTTGATCCTGGCAAGTGTTCTGTCGTTCGGGGTCGCCATGGTAAGCATGAAGCACGGCAACCGGCGTGGCGTGCTTCAGTGGATGGGGCTTTCATTCATACTCGGCCTGATATTTCTAGGCGTTGATGCCTATTCCTTCGCCAACCTTGCTTGGCGTGGTGCCCTGCCCTCAAAAAGCGGTTTTCTATCCGATTACTGGACGATCATCTGGACGCACGGCGCACACGTTGCGTTTGGCCTGATATGGATGGCCGTGATGCTCTTCCAGGTTGCCTCCGAAGGGTTTTCAGAACTGGTCGTGGCGCGGTTGATCAACTTGCGTATTTTCTGGTTTTTCCAAGCCGCAATTTGGCTCTGTGTTTATACTGTAATCTATCTTTTGGGGACCTATTGATGTCTGACGAACACCACAACCCACTTGATCATCCCGAAGTCCAAGTTGCGAGTTTGCCACGTTATGTAGGGGCATTCGTCGTCGGTTTCGGCGCCATGATACTTGCCGCCCTGTTAACCGTTTACGGCGGGTTTTCTCTGAGTGGCGCATTAATCGAGCTCTCGGTGATTGGCTTCGTCGCGCTAATGGTTCAGCTTTACCTGCTGTTCAAACTGGATGTTGCTGCAAGTCGCATGTGGCATACCCTTTCTTTCATTGCAACCGTACCGCTTGCCTTCTTCGCGATCACTTTAACGCAATTCATGTTTCACTCCCTCGCGATCCGCACGGCGGTTACCGGAGGCTCTTAGGAAAAGCTACCGATTAACATGCGACGTTTGGCTGAGCTCAACAAACGCTGATTAATCGATAAATTCCAATAGAACGTCCCCGAACTCGAGGCTACCAACAAGCAGAGTGATTAGCGTCGCTGATTCGGCCGCCGCGCTAATTGGATCAACGGTTTGGCATCCTCACGCCCCGGTATCCACCGTTAACAAATCCATAAATTCGCGCGGTAAATCTTGGCCTTCAACGAGATTGACCATCATACGACTTCCAACTTCAGCCGGAGCGAATACCAAGTCGGCACGCGCGAGTTTGAGCCGTCGGATAGCCCGTCGAGAACTCGCGACCACCATGACCTTGAGACCGGGATTAATCGACTTGGCGGCCAGTGATATGAACGCATTCTCACCGTCATCGTCGGCGGCAGCAATCAGCATCCGAGCGCTCGCGATACCGGCTTTGCTGAGCGTGGCATCTTCACTGGTATCACCGTGAACTACGGGATAATTATTTAGCGGCGGCTCGACATTCTCGCCAACCACTTGAACGAAATCGATTTTTCGGCGAACGAATTCGTCAGCCGCGTTGACCGCTATCTGGCCATGGCCGACAAGAATGACGTGATCTGTTTCCATACGTTTTGCTCGTCCGGGGTTCAAAAATTGGCGCATACGACCCGATAATGCGGGACCGGCTACGGACAGCAGCGCGGTTCCAAACACACTCAGGCCGAAAAACCACAGGCCGATCAAGAATCCCTGTGCCAGCGGCGTAACCGGATGATAATCACCAAAGCCGGTGGTCGTTAGCGTTTCAACCAGGTAATAAATTGCCGTCAGGGGCGTCTTGATTGGCGGCTCAAACTGTTGACCCAGCAGCAGCAACCCAAGCGTGCCATACCCCATGACTGCCACAATGCCGAGGAGCGACACAATGCTGTTGCCGATTATGGTTTGCCGGGTGAAACGATGTCGATAAACGATCAGTGAGACGAAAACGAGGCCGGGGACGATCAGCGTAGGCAGCGCAGCATGCTTGGCGATATCGACCGCGAACGTGACTGTTAACAGCATTAACGCGAATATCCAGGCGACACGCACACGCCAAACGACGCCAATGCCGGCAATCATTAAGCTGGCACCGAATATGATTTGCGCACCGCTGCCCAGCATTGAAAGCGACACTTGTTGGCTATAGGCGGGCAACTTCTCGGTGGTGAGGGCTAGAAGATGTTTGGCGCTGAGACCAGCCAACAGATTCAGCCCGCCGGCTCCAACCAAGAAAACTGCGAGAATGGCATGGGGCCAGACCCTGCGCCACCAGCGGCCAAGGCCCCACGACAGCCTGTTTAGACGGATTGGGGTGTCACTAGTTTTTCTTGGGCAACGGCGAAATATCATGCCAAGCGAGCATAGCCTATCCGCAAACTATAGTCAGTCATCGGTGGCTTTGGTTCGCGTTCATCACAATAGGCGAGATCTTGTCGCTCCGGTTGGGTCCGGATTTAAGGTTGAGACTGGAACAATGCGGCATCGGTGAGGTCCTATTACCTTATGAATGATTTGAAACCAAAATGCTCCCGGCAAATATATCAACGTCGCCGTATCGTTGTAGCCATCCTGAATCTCACTACCGTGGCCATAGCTCTGGCTGCCATGGTGGTATTTCTGAGCTCTGGTGGGCTCGGTACCGTTGAGTGGCTGATGCTCGGCTGTTTTGCCCTGACCCTGCCCTACACATCTGTTGGGTTCTGGAATGCCTGCATCGGCTTCGGATGTCGCTGGTCATCATGGTTCCAACCGCCGCCAGACTACGGGCTAGACAACGTCTCGGCCGGCCGAAGCGGTAAGCAGTTGAATACGCGTACTGCCATTGTGATGGCGTTGCGCAATGAGACGCCCGACGCGGTTTTCGAGCGTTTGTCGGCTATACGCGCGAGTCTCGCCGCGACGAACCACGCCGGGGCATTCCGATTCGTGGTCTTGTCGGATAGCGATGAACCAACGGTCATCGAAGCCGAGAGGCGTGCATTCGAGTCATTTGCGGGGGTGGGTTTCAAGGGCGGCACGCCGATCTATCGGCGTCGCGCCGTCAACACAGGATATAAGGCCGGTAACATCGGCGAATTCTTAGACGCCATCCCTGAGTTTGACCCCGATGGGTTTGACTTTTTTATACCCTTGGATGCTGATAGCACTATAACCGGCCCGGTGCTCGTGCAAATGGTGCGGGCCATGGAAGATCACCCCTCACTGGGTATTCTTCAAAGTCTGGTGGTCGGGCAGCCATCCGTCAGTGGCTTTGCGCGTATATTCCAATTCGGTATGCGCCACGCTATGCGCACATTCGCCACCGGCGCGGCCTGGTGGAGCGGCGACTGCGGCGAATATTGGGGCCACAATGCCATTATTCGCACCTCGCCGTTTCGCGATTACTGCCGGCTGCCGCAAGTTTCCGGGCGCTCTCCTCTTTCAGGCGACGTGATGAGCCACGATCAGTTAGAAGCCGCCTATATGCGGCGCGCCGGTTACGAAGTACGCGTGGCCCCCATCGAAACCGAGAGTTTCGAGATCAACCCGCCGAATCTGTTGGACTTTATCAAGCGGGAACTGCGCTGGTGTCAGGGGAACCTGCAGTATGTTTTCTTTCTGGGCAGACGCGGTCTGAAAACCGTGAGTCGCATCCAGCTGGCACTGGCCATGTCCATGTATATCGGGCCACCGGCATGGATCGTGATGACGATTTGTGCCTGTGCCGGTGGGCTTGGCGGCATCCTGCAAACAGGCAGTTTTACGCTCGGCCTCAGTTTGTTTGCACTTATACTTACCCTGGCACTGTCACCTAAGATTATCGGCGCACTCGATGTCGGATTATCGGTGAATGCTCGGGCGCAGTATGCCGGGGGTTATTGTTTTGGGTTGTCGGTGATCACGGAACTTTTGGTTTCGATGATAATGGCCCCTATCGTCGCAACATCGATCACATTGTTTGTTGTTGGCTTGATGCTCAATCGCCGTGTTGGCTGGGCCAATCAGGACCGCTCGGCCACCGGCGTTAGGTGGCGCCACGCTTCGGCAGCGATGTGCCCCCACACCGGTTTCGGAGTCTTGTTGGGCGCTACAATCGTATACAAAGCAGGGGCGATTGCGCTGTTCATTGCGACGCCCTTCGTCAGCGGTCTCGTCCTATCTATTCCGTTTACCGTGTTATCGGCACGCACGGCACTGGGACGTTACTGCGCGGCACGCGGCTTGTTTGCCATACCGGAAGAAAATCGAAATCAAATGTTGAATCTGTCGGTTGAGGCTGAAGCGACGTGACAAACCAAACAGGTTAAACACGCGGATGGGAGCCCCGTTCCAATCCAACGCCGGCACAGGCAGCCATCTCGTCTCCGACGACGTGATCGCTGCCGCGCGGAACTTATTGGGAGACGGCAATCGACGTCATCTGTTGGGTATCGTCGGGGCGCCGGCAGCGGGTAAATCCACGCTTGCCGAGGCGCTGGTCCAACTACTTTATGACCAAGCAGTCAATGTGCCAATGGACGGTTTTCATCTAGCGGAACGGCAACTGGCACGGCTGGGCTTAACCGATCGAAAAGGTGCGCCTCACACGTTCGATCCCAGCGGGTACGTTGCGCTACTCGCCCGAATCCATGACGATTTTGGGCACGGAGAGGTAGTCTATGCCCCTGTTTTCAAGCGAGAAATCGGGGAACCGGTTGCGGGCGCCATCGCAGTTGAGCCGACCACCCCACTAGTCATTACGGAAGGCAACTACTTGTTACTGGAAGAGTCGCCATGGTGTAAAATCCCCCCTCTGCTGGACGAAGTCTGGTACCTGGATATTGCGGACGAAGTGCGCGAAGACTGGCTTGCGGCCCGACATGTACGCCACGGCCGTACAGAGGCTGAGTCTTGGGCCTGGATCGCACATAATGACCGGCCGAACGCAGCGCAAGTCACTGCCAGCAGTAAGCGCGCGGATCGACATCTAATTTGGGACGGCACCACCATCAGATTCCGACAGCTTGCCGAAGATCTGTAGTCGCGAACAACTGTGCCCGGTCTCAATACTCTCTCCAGCAACACAACACGGCAAGGGCCTATAATGGTTAATCGGCACACTAGCGTGATAAGTTCAACTACATGAGTGCGCACAACGACTCGTCATCCAGTCCTTTTTCGAACCTCGCCATCGAAGATCAGCTATGTTTGGCGGTGTGCCGCACTGCACGCAGTATTACGCGTCTTTATGCTAAGAAGTTCGAAGCACACGGTCTTACGCATCCCCAATATCTTGTGTTGCTGACGCTCTACGCCGATCACTGTCTAACTGCGGGCGAAATTGCGCGCAAGATCTGCTTGGATCCTTCGAGTGTTACGCCCATTCTAAAGAAGATGGAGGCGGACAATTTGATTTTGCGTGAACGCCCTGCCGACAACCAGCGCCAGTTGTTGGTTCGGTTGACCGCCGAGGGTGCGGCTTTGCAGCCGGTTTTAGCCAATGTTCAAAGTGAAGTAGCGCATGAAACAGGGTTGAACAAAAGCGAGCTCGATGCGCTTTGCACCCAATTACAAACAATCGCTGACCGGCTCGATAATGCCAAAAGCCCGGACGGGATCACGGCCGAAAAAGACGCACAGCTCTTGAGTGAGCATCAGCTTTGATTGAATTGAACGACAACATGTTGAGCGTCTTGTTAAACACAACCCGTCGGATGAGCTGCGCCAAAGTCGACCGCACTGACGAAATAAACTTGCCTTTCACAGATGGTTTAACGGCCAGCACTTGAGCAATCGACATTAGCGGCTTAGTTGTCAACCGGCAATGCATAGTCAGACCTTACGGCTTTGTTACTAGCCGAGGATTTCAGAGCGCCTAAAAATTCAAACACCTGTCTGTTGACACGCGATGTAACCCGAACCCCACCACGGCAGTCGATGCGGCCTGATTAATAGCGCCAAACATCATAATCCGCACTTTTTCCGGTCATGACCGAACATCTAGTCCGGTTCCTTGGCTGGCAGCAAACGGCAGCCATTATTGACCATCGATGGCCCGCATCGAAGTCTTGTTAAAAGTTTTTTCATATATACAATTGTAAAATAGTAGTACAAAAGCCGCTGCAGCGCGCTCGGCTTAAGTCAACCGGAAGTAAAAATGGCTTTGAGTGGCAATCTTGAAGGCAAGACGGCGGCGGTAACCGGTGCAGCGTCGGGTATCGGGCGAGCTTGCGCCGAGTCAATGCTGAACGCGGGTGCAACAGTAGTCTTAGTGGATCGTGACAAGACCGCACTAGACCAAGTCTGCGGCGAGCTTGGTGAGCGTGCGATACCACTGGTCGTCGAGTTGCTCGACAGCGACAGCTGCGCCGGCATGGTGGCGCAGATTCTCGACAAAGTCGATCATCTCGATATTTTTCACGCCAACGCCGGAGCTTATGTCGGCGGCGACCTGATCGATGCGGACACTGCCACAATCGACCGGGTGATCAACCTGAACGTCAGCGTGGCCATGAAAAACGTACACGACATCTTGCCGCATATGATCGAGCGCGGCACTGGGGATATTCTGGTCACTTGCTCGGTGGCCGGGCATTATCCGACTTGGTGGGAGCCAGTTTATGCATCATCGAAATATGCCATCAACTGTTTCGTCCAAACAACGCGCAGACAGGTCATCAAACACGGAATTCGTGTCGCACAGGTCTCACCCGGCCCAGTCAGCAGCGCGCTGTTAAACGACTGGCCTGAGGAGAATCTGCGCAAGGCCAAGGAAACGGGCAGTATCATCGATCCTCAAGAAGTGGCTGACGCCGTTCTATTCATTTTGACGCGCCCGCGCAATGTCACGATACGTGATGTCATTGTGCTGCCAACCAACTTCGATATCTGAATTCATTAACCCATGACCCTAGGCCGGCCAATGGGTTCGTCATCCTAAGGTAGAGACAACACGACATTCGGGCCGGTACCAATACGCTCAGCGCTGAACAGGCAGGCAAGGGATCGCCATTATCGCCATCACAGACATGGCGTTGGCGCAATACTACGCGAGCTTTTAAAACACACCGAAGACGAAATATCATTCGATGAGCGACTGTCGGCTAGGGAGGCTAAACTGGACTCGTGGTACGTCTCGACATTTGGTCACCGCAATGGGCACTGGACACCATGCTGAATCCACTTCCATGGTTTTGCCCGGTGAGTTAGATATTGAATTGACATGCCTTTTGTAAGCCATGCCTAGTGGATGCCAACGGCTTGGAAGTGTGATATCGGACTTAGGGCAACGGGACGGCGGACGGTGAGCACGCAACATTCGCGAGCCGGCCCAAGTGCTTGATGTGTCCAACGATCACAGCGCTCAAGCTGGGTCTCGGCGAGGCCGATCAGCATATCTAAATACAAGTGCGGCGGAACCCCCTGATTAACCAATCAACCGAGATCTTTTATCATGAACAGCCCCTTGCGGTTAGCGACAGTCCCGCTCACTTGACAACAGTCGATCTCGGCACAGCGATCAATACGACACTGTTCAGTTCAAGGGCATGGGTCGTCGTTAGGATAATAGAGTGGCCAATAATTGCGCCGCACCAGATTCCGGCTGCAGCCGCCGATTGATATTCGTTAATGATTTGGGTTCCAAACTCACACCCAACGCTCGGAAAGCGAAAGGCGCCTGAACAAAGCGAACGTGCTTGGAGGTATAGGGTCACTCAAGTCACAACACATGCATGTGGCATAGACCTTTGACACCGTCGGCATCAGCCTGATGCACAGGATCGATCCGGATAAAGCCGGACGTCGCCCTGGATCGGGCTTGCGTCGCAGGCCGATCGGCCGAGTCACAGGTGTTTTTTCTAAGAATGAAGCCGCCGCCCACAATAGGTCAGGAATGCCCGCAGGTTAGGTTGTGCAGGTGCCCCTCGGAGGCCGGCCAGGCGGGTATAGCGGCCACCGGCAAAACACGGCACGGCGGACTCGCACAGCGTCTTGATCGCCGGCCCCGAGCAGCGTGTGCTTGCAAGGGATCAGTCTCGGCCAACAAACACATGTAGGCCGCCGTGTAGCGCCCGGTCAAGTCGGCATGGCCCAGTGTCACCCGTTCGGGTCTCGATAGCGACGGATTAGACGGGTCATTTGTGGACGGAAGTCGCCTGTCACAGCCCACTAATAGCCCAGCAAAAGGCCCCTATGGGCTTGCCCAGTCGCACTCTATTGCAAGCAGTGCAACATAGGCTCTATTCATTGCTAGCGCTCAGACTGGATAAACGGATCGATCGGCTAACTCCGGCTCATTGCATGTTGGAAGAGGCTATACACGACTCGCCTATTCGCTGCAGTGGTACGATAAAAATACATTGCCCGAGAACCGTGGTAATCCAAACTGTCACGCCAAAAGCACATGCCATTTAAGGATCAGTCGACGATCCCAGACGGACGACCACTGGCCGATCGGTTACGCCCAGAATGCCTGGCCGACGTCGCTGGTCAATCGCATATTCTTGGTGAAGACAAACCGTTGCCGCGTGCGTTGGCTGCGGGGCACATTCATTCCATGATTCTATGGGGGCCGCCGGGCACCGGCAAGACCACGCTGGCGCGACTGCTGGCGAAGGCCGTTGATTTAGAATTCGTACAGATTTCTGCTGTCATGGCCGGGGTCAAGGACATTCGCCAAGCCATTACCCAAGCACAGGATACCCTCGCCCAGTCGGGCCGAGGGACGCTGTTTTTCGTTGACGAAGTTCACCGTTTCAACAAAGCCCAGCAGGATGGCCTGCTACCTTACGTGGAGGATGGCACCGTCGTTCTTGTCGGGGCGACCACAGAAAATCCGTCATTCGAAGTCAACAACGCATTGCTCTCTCGAACCCGCACTTATGTGCTTCGCGGGCTAGACAGTGACGTCATCCGCCAGTTGATCGATCGAGCACTGAACGATTCCGAAAACGGTTTGGGTGATCGCAGCCTTGTGATGTCTGACGATCTACGAAATCAACTGGCTGCGCAAGCCGATGGGGATGCCCGGCGAGCGCTCAACCTGCTTGAACTCGCCGCGGATATCGCAGATGCGCATAGTGAAGCATCACAGCGTGAAATTACACAGGCCGATGTTGATGAGGTGCTGACGGGTGGATTGCGGCGTTTCGATAAGAATGGTGACTATTTCTACGATCAGATGTCAGCGATCCATAAAAGTGTCCGCGGGTCGGATCCTGATGCGGCACTCTACTGGTTAGCCCGAATGCTCGAAGCCGGCTGTGATGAACACTATGTGGCGAGGCGCGTTGTCCGCATGGCCAGTGAAGATATTGGCAATGCCGATCCCCGCGCACTGCGCTTGTGTCTTGATGCCTGGGAGACATTTGATCGACTTGGCAGCCCGGAAGGCGAGCTTGCCATTGCCCAGGCTGTTGCATACCTAGCCTGCGCACCCAAATCCAACGCGGTATATTCGGCTTTCAATGCCGCTTGGCGGGATGCGCGTGACAAGGGCTCGCTCGAGGTGCCAATGCACATCCGCAATGCACCGACAAAGCTGATGAAAGAGCTTGGCTATGCTGACGGCTATCGGTATGACCACAACGAGAGTGATGGTTATGCGGCCGGAGAAACATATCTGCCGGACGAGCTCGTTGGCACGCGCTACTACGACCCGCCGGCACGAGGTCTGGAAACCAAGATTCGCGATAAGTTGAGCCGGCTACGCCAACGGGATGCCGAACAGGAGACTCGCAGGCAAACCAGTCAACCGGCCGCGAGCAATGCAGCCTCAGAGCGCAACGGATGACTCGCAATGAAGCCCCCACAGGTTCGGTCCCAGCTGTGGCATTGTCAGGGGGCTCATGGACGATTTCGAACCGATACCCTTCACCTGCTATAGTTCGTCAACACGGATATAGGCGCCGTTGGCTTTGCGATCTTTAATGATCGCCCAAGCTTTCGAGCGCCCAACCCATTTAAGCTGCTGCAGTTCCTCAGAGCTGGCCATTTGACGATTAACTGTCGCAAGTGCGCTTGTGGCAAAAACTCTGCAACCAACAGAGCGCCCTCAAAATTTTTCTTGAGGTAGCCACCGATGTAAAACGGGGGCGGCGGGCGTGCAATCGCCGTTGGCCAATTGAGCAAGTTGGCGGACATGATCTAACTTATATTGGATTCCATGTCGCCTACATATCAAAATTTAGTCCTGTGCCGCCTGCGATCGATAATGAAAGACCTCAGCGAGACTCATTGCGGATACTATTCTCACTTACAGATCCGCCACTTAAAGAATAAAAAAGCGGACTATATACGGTACTGACCTTTCGGCTCTTTACACTATGAATGATCGACTTGCGCTTGGAGAAATGTCGCCCGATGTGGTGGCTATCGTCACTGACATCGATAACACGTTGGCAAAACGCGATGATGCCAGCGAAACCCTTTCCAGCCACACGCGGCGAGCCTTCGGCCAGTGGTTACAAGCTCGTATCGACGATAGCCCCGTTAGCGCCGCTTTGGAATTACGGTCGGCTGTTGAGTCTGAGATTGGCGAAGTTTCAACCGACACCGTCATCAATCACGCATACCAATGGATACGGGAGCAACGCCAGTCACCGGCGCTTGAAACGGCTCTGGGCGAATTCTGGCGGACGGGTTATGCCGAGAATTCGCTCGACAATACATTGGCACCCGATGCGGTGGCCGGATTGGAATTCTGGGCCGAGGACAGACGCGCACTGTTCATATTTTCTGAAAGACCGCGCGTTGCGCAACAGGCTCTGATTTCTCACAGTGACCACGGCGATCTGGGCGAGTTATTCGCTGGTTTTTTCGACACGCGCATGGGACCGCCGGATTCACCGGCCACCTACCATACGATCGCGGCAGCGCTAGGTGAAATTCCGGCCAGCATTCTATTTATATCGGCCACCCTCGATTCACTTGATGCGGCGGCCGAAGCGGGATGGCAAACCTGTTTTATTGTCCGCGACGCCGAAACCGAAGAAGTCGCCGATCAACAAAATGACCACCCGGTCGTGACCGGATTCGATAGTATTGAACTGCTTTGACCGCTATACAAGAGTGACTACTCGGAAGCGGCGCGTCCATAGCAATCATCGAAGCGGATAATATCGTCCTCGCCCAAATAACTCCCGGACTGAACTTCGATCAGATCCAATTCTTCCTCTCCAGGATTCTCCAGACGATGTATTGCGCCCTGGGGGATAAACGTCGATTGATTGGCGATCAGGTCATCGGTCCAGTCGTCGCAGGTCACGCGGGCCCTACCCGCCACCACAACCCAGTGTTCGGCTCGGTAGTCATGTTTTTGTAGTGACAATTGGCCGCCTGGATTTACTTTGATGTGTTTGACCTGGAAACAGGGTCCGGACGCGACTTGTTCATAACTCCCCCAAGGACGATAGACGCACGGATAGCAATTGGCTTCGGCACGGTCATTGTTTTGCAACTTCTTGACCAGATCGCCGACGCGCTGCTCATGGCTCTGATCAGCCACAAGTACGGCATCGGCGGTTTCGATGATAATTTGATTGGACGTGCCAAGTACGGCCACCAGTCTGCTGCCACTATAGACCAGACAATCCTGGGCATCTTCTAGCCAAGCGTCGCCGTGAACGCTGTTGCCCCGCGCATCCGTGCCGGTTGCACGGGCCACGGCACGCCAACTTCCCAGATCGTTCCAGCCAGCGTCCAGCACGACCATCACCGCATCACGGGTTCGCTCCATGACGGCGTAGTCGATGGATTGATCCGGACTGGCAGCAAATGATTCGGCATCCAAACGCAGAAAATCAAAATCCGCGACAGCATTAGCGTAAGCGGTGGCGGCCGCGTCGGCAATCAACGGCTCAAAAGTGGACAACGCCGTTAGATAATCAGAAGCAGCAAACAAAAACATGCCGCTGTTCCAGTAATAGCCATCGGCCTCAAGATAAGTTGTCGCGGTCGCGGCATCAGGTTTTTCCACGAAAGATTCCACGCGCTTGAAATCGCCACCGAGAGCATCAACAGCGTAAATGTAACCATAGCCCGTTTCTGGCCGCGATGGGGGCACACCGAACAACGCCAATGACGGCGATTCGAGCCGAGCAAGAGCTGCCGAAACGGTGGCAGCAAAGGCGTCGTCATTATCAATAGCGTGGTCCGTCGGCAGCACTAACAGTCGGACATTGACGCCGTATTTCGCAGATGCTTCATGGGCCGCCGCGGCAATAGCTGCGGCTGTACCCCGTGCTGTCGGCTCCAGCAGGATGCGTCCAGAAAAACCGGCTTCATGCAATTGTTTGGCGAGAACAAAACGATGCTCATCTCGACCAATCAGAATGGGCGCCGCAAGCTCCGGGAGTCCGGCTAATCGGGCGAGTGTTTGTTCGAGCAGCGTATCGTTGCCGGTTGGCTTCAAAAACTGCTTGGGACGGGCCGATCGTGACAAAGGCCACAGACGTGAGCCGATGCCGCCCGCCAGCAGTATCGGCACACAGGAGTTCTCTTCATCCGGTTTAAGCATTACTTAGATTCCTTCAAATCACGCGCACGGCGTGCTTGGGCAATGAAATAGTCCGTGACTCATGGCATCCGTGGGTTACTCTCCGCCGTGCCATCACTGAACCAATAACGCCCAGTGACTAGGGTGGGCACCGAGCGTGCACCGCATCGACGCATGCGTTTAGGCGCTCGATGCATCGACTGTGTCACCGGTTGACTCTCGTAAAGCTGGAGAAAGCGCTTGATGCATAGACTGTGTACATTGGAAAAGCTCGGTTTGTGGCCCACTGACCCCACGGTCGATGTTGTCGATGAAGCGTGAAATACTCTGTCGTGAAGCTGGTCCACCATGCGAAGTGCGGGTTCCATATCATAAATCCGCGCAAAGATTCGCGAGCTGCGCCCATATATAACGGGCAAATAACTAAATTGGACGTCCGGCGCGAGGTGTCGAACCCAAGTTGCCAGCCTCATTTTGAATGGAAAACAGTACGAGCAACTATACAAAAAGAATTCCTTAGCGCGCACGGCTGACGAAGTTGGCCGATTGCTCGGATTATTGAGGACCTTGTAATTCTGACCCGTCTGATAGCTTGGCACCGGGTTATGGGCTGTTGCGACAGTAGCCGCCGTGATGCCGACCCGAAAGGTACATACGAATGCGATTCGACGCATGAAACAAACCATATATCAGATCACGCGTAAACTATGTTGTGACGCCGACTCGCCCGCAAGCGCACCCGATACTGCGACGGCTCCTTGTTTATCGAGGTTTGGGAGAATCCGCAATGGCCGACAACATCCTCACAGCGTCAACGTTTCAGAACATGGCTTTCGAATGCTCGGCGCCGAACCCCGGAGTGTTTCCCGAGCCCGACCGGCCGGAAATCGCTTTTGCGGGGCGCTCGAACAGCGGCAAATCCAGCGCCCTGAATGCCATTTGCGGCCGTAAGAATCTGGCTCGTACCAGCAAGACCCCGGGCCGAACACAGATGATCAATTTCTTCGCCACGCCGGGTCTACGATTAGCTGATCTGCCAGGTTACGGCTACGCCAAGGTCTCAGCCAGCAAAAAAGACAGTTGGCGCAACTTAATCGAGACGTATCTGGCGCAGCGCAAGGCGTTATCGGCAGTGGTACTGATCATGGATTCGCGGCGACCGCTTGGCGATTTTGACCGGACTCTTCTAGCCTGGGGCCAAGAGTATGGTCTCAGTTTCTTCGGGCTTTTGACCAAGGCCGACAAACTTGGCAATCAAGCGCAAATCGAAACCCGGCGGCGTGTAGCCGGTGTCGTGGGCTCCGGTGCCGTTTTGTTGTTCTCAGCAACGCGTCGTCAGGGGGTTGATACGGCGCGGGAGGTACTGGCCGGGTTTGCTGCCGAAGCGGGTGACGGTTTTGATGAGGCCAATCCAACCTAGGAACTATTCCGATGACCACCGGATAAAAAACCCGGCCGGAAATATCCGGCCGGTACGGGGCGTCTTGCCACTCTGCAAGATAAGAAGAGAGACCTCGGCGGCAGGGGGAGTGCCGCCGAGATCAAGTCCAGCATTGTGAAAGCTGGAGATAACCGCTCAGGGAGAAAAGCGGGTAAGCTTATCGCTTACATAGGCTCAGACACGCGCTCGGCAGCAGTGTTCCCGTATCCCCCAAAAAAATTTTGGCTTGTCCAGCGCGCGGGCTGCCTCAACGCAAAACGATGCAGCGGTTATGGGACGTACCTCTCCCATAGTAGGCAACGTCAAACGTAACGAACTCGATCACAAATCGAGTCTCACAACCCGTCTAGGCTGGGATTCTCGAAAGCACGCAATCCTGCAAGCCGAGCCAGTAACCCGGTATGATTCGATTCGCGAGAATTTGCGTGGCAGCCCTGAGAAAAAAGGGTTGAAATGGTTGTAGAGGGTATCTAGCAGGTCAGCCTATCGAAGCAAGGAGTCGCTGCCAGGTCTCCGGTGTCGGGCGCAGTCGCAGCCGTTTTAAGGGAGTTCGGACGCACGCACATAGCTATGCTGTAAGTCTCAGTGTGCCTGTTGCCAATTGTCGGCAATGCCGGTTTCAGCGATCAGCGCCACATCCAGCGTTGCGACGTTTTCCATGGCTTTTGTAATCCGCCAAGCGCAGTCGTCGACCGCATCGGCCGGAACTTCAAAAACCAATTCGTCATGAACCTGCATCACCATATGCGCCGGTAAGTCGGTCTCGGCGTGGACCGCAAGCATCGCTTTCTTGATCAAATCGGCTGCCGTGCCTTGCAATGGGGCATTGATTGCGGCCCGCTCGGCCGCCTGACGACGGGTGGCCTGGCGGGCATTGATGTCGGGGAGATACAGCCGGCGACCGAACAAGGTCTCAACGTACCCCTGAGCCCTGGCTTGGGTTCGGGTGTCGGTCATGTAGCGCTCAACGCCAACGAAACGTTCAAAAAACCGCTTGATATACGCGCTGGCTTCATCGCGATCTACATCAAGCTGGCGCGATAGACCATGCGCTGACATGCCGTACATAAGGCCAAAGTTGATAGCCTTGGCTGCACGGCGATGATCTGCCGTGACGTCGCCCAGTGCGACGCCGAACACTTCAGCGGCTGTGGCGGCGTGTATATCGCGCTTTTCGTTGAAAGCGGCGAGCAGGCCAGGGTCTCCAGACAAATGCGCCATGATCCGCAGCTCGATCTGCGAGTAGTCGGCCGCCAAAATCTTCCAGCCGTCCGGCGCGATGAATGCTTCGCGAATCCGCCGGCCAGATTCGGTACGGATGGGGATGTTCTGCAGGTTAGGATCGGACGACGACAAACGTCCGGTCGCCGTGACGGCCTGATGATATGACGTGTGAATACGGCCCGTTTGTGGATTGATCTGACCGGGCAGTTTATCGGCGTAGGTCGAGCGCAGTTTAGACAGCTCGCGCCAGTCAAGGATCAGTCGCGGCAGATCGTGCTGGTCGGCCAACTCTGCCAACACGTCTTCCGCAGTCGAGGGCGCGCCCTTGGGCGTCTTGCGGATGATCGGCAGCCCGAGCTGATCAAACAGGATGGTTTTGATCTGGTTGGGCGATCCAAGATTGAACGATTCACCTGCCGCCGTGTAGGCCGATTCGGCGAGTGCCTGCATGCGCTCGCCGAGTTCTCGGCTGATGTGCTGCAACAGTTCATCGTCCACCAAAACCCCGGTGGCCTCGATATCGGCCAGTACACGCAGCAGCGGGATCTCGATCTCGGCGTAAAGCTTAGCCTGGATCGGCTGTTCGGTCAGTCGTCGCTGCAACTCGTAATGAATTTGCAGCGTGACGTCGGCGTCCTCGGCGGCATAGGGTCCAGCGGTCTCCAGATCAAGTTGATTGAACGTCAGTTGTTTGGCGCCCTTGCCGGCGACATCTTCGAACTTGATCGTTGCGCGGTTCAGATAGGTGTGAGCTAACGAATCCATATCGTGGCGCGTGGCCGTGCTGTTCAGTACATAGGAGGCCAGCATGGTGTCGTGGGATAAGCCGCAGAGCGCGATATCATGACGGCGCAATACGTTGACGTCATATTTAATGTGTTGGCCGACCTTGGGCTTATCCGGGTCGGCGAGGATCGGGCCCAGCTCGGCGCGTACCCGATCCAAGCCAAGCTGATGGGGTGCGTCAGGGTAGTCGTGCGCAACTGGTAGATACCAAGCCTCGCCTGGCCGGACCGCAAATGACAACCCCACCAGGTTGGATTGCATGGCCGANNCGACACAGCGCCTGGAAGCAGTCTTCGTCAACCGGTTGGCGCGTCAGATCAAGATTGATGCCGGATAAATCCAAGTCACAGCGGATCGTGGCCAAGTCCTTGTATAACGGCAGGTCATCGAGCGCGGCCCGCAGATTATCGGCTACTTTGCCGCCAATACTGTCGGCGGCGTTGATCACGCCGTCCAGCGTTTGATATCGAGCTAGCCATTTGGCTGCTGTCTTCGGTCCAACCTTGGCGACACCGGGAATGTTGTCGGAACTATCACCAACCAGCGCCAGATAGTCCGCAATCTGTGATGGT
Organism: Salinisphaeraceae bacterium UBA4764; assembly: GCA_002403445.1. GTDB lineage: Bacteria > Pseudomonadota > Gammaproteobacteria > Nevskiales > Salinisphaeraceae > Salifodinibacter. The sequence continues at coordinate 43,806 of DHHU01000052.1, forward strand.
GACACGCCGAATTTATCGTGCACGCCAGCGACGTCGGTGGTGCGGTCTTGCATGGTGTCCAGCAGCTTGACGCGATCATCGACTAGCTGCGCCATGTCCTTGTCACCGGTAACGATCAAGACCTCGGACTCGCTGCGACGGGCCAGCGTTCCGATGACATCGTCTGCCTCGACACCGTCAACCCGCACGAGCGGCAGTCCAAGAGATTCGATCACCTGCCACAGGCCATCGAACTGGGCCGCGAGTTCTTCGGGAACTGGTGGCCGGTGGGCTTTGTAATCGGCGAACAATTCGCTCCGAAAGGTCGGTCCCGGTGGGTCGAAAACCACCACGATCGATTCATCGGGATACTCGCGCAGGAACTTGTTCAGCATGTTGGTCATGCCGTAGATTGCTCCCGTGGGCTCGCCGAGACTGTTGGTCAGCGGCGGCAACACGTGGTAGGCGCGGAACAGCCAAGAGGACCCGTCGATCAGGATCAACGGTTGTTTCGCCGCGTCAGCAGCCACGATCAAACCGGCCCAGGTCGGGCGGCGGCAGTCGTTTTTCGCCGCGCATCAGGTCGGCAATCGACTCCCGGGCACGGACTTCGAACATAGCGCCGTCGGCAAGCATGATCTCGGGGGCACGCGGCCGGGAATTGTAATTGGACGCCATGGCCGCGCCGTAGGCACCGGCCGAATGCACCGCGAGTAAATCGCCCTCGGCCAGCGTTAGGTCACGGTCGGTCCCCAGACAATCCCCGGTTTCACAGATCGGGCCAACGACGTCCCAGGACGCACGCACGGCGTTGCTGCCAGCTTGACCCACGCGGTCAATGGCATGCCAGGCATCATAGAGCGCGGGACGTATGAGGTCGTTAATGGCGGCATCGACTACTGCGAACGAGCGGGCATCGGTGGTCGCTGCTGGTTTCAGGGTGTCAACGTGGGTCAGCAAAACCCCCGCGTTAGCCGCAATAACACGACCGGGTTCGAATACCAGTTTCAAGTCACGGTCGGCCACAGCGCTGCGCACTACCTCAACGTAATCGGCAATCGACGGTGGTGCTTCATCCTCATAGCACACGCCCAGTCCGCCGCCTATGTCGAGATGTTGAATCGCGATCCCCTCGATGGCCAAACGGTCAATAAGCGCTATCACGCGTTCCGTCGCGTCGGCAAAAGGTGATAATTCGGTAAGTTGCGACCCGATGTGACAATCAACGCCAGTAATCATGATGCCATTTAGGGTCGCTGCGCGTCGATAAAGTGCCTCGGCACGCTCGATATCAACGCCGAACTTGTTCTCGCGTAGCCCCGTCGCGATGTAGGGATGAGTGCGGGCGTCCACGTCGGGGTTAACTCGTATTGACACGGGCGCCCGCACGCCACGGTCAATCGCCAGCCTATCGAGTCGCTCAAGCTCGCTTTCGGATTCGACGTTGAAACAGCCCACCCCGACCTCTAGGGCACGTTCGAGCTCATCCCGGCGCTTACCTACGCCCGAAAAAACCACCTTGTGTGGTTTACCGCCAGCCGTGATAACGCGTTCGAGCTCGCCAACCGAGACGATGTCGAAGCCGCTGCCGAGATCGGCCAAAACACCGAGTACGCCCAGGTTTCCGTTGGCCTTGACCGCGAAACAAATACGCGCATCGGCACCGGCAAGCGCTCTTTCAAATGCCTGGTATCGCTCGACCAATGCGGCCTGACTATAAACATAGCACGGGGTTCCGTAGATGGCGGCAACCTGATCCAGCATGACCCCGTCACTACGATGAGTGGCAAACGCAGTCATGAGGTTCGGTCGCCACCTTCGATCGTGGTTTGGGCCACCAATGTCGGCATCGATTGTTTGTATACTGCGGCATTGTCATGGTGTTTTTTGTGCGTGCCCGGCCCGGGTAGATAAAGCGGCCCTTTCTGACCACAACCGGCGAGCAGAATCACCGAAACCAGCCCAGACGTCACCCATAGCACGGTTTTTAACCAACGTTGGCGCATGATGTTCAAGGTTTTGTATCAAACGTAAGCATATAATACCGGTTCTACCTTGCACACCGGGCTGGCGCTGTCCAGACTGGATAACCAAAGTCGAACGGTTGCCCTTATGCCGGACCCTATGATCATCGAGCCTCCTGCTGAAGCCAATGCCAGCATCATCTGGCTGCACGGGCTCGGAGCCAGCGCCGATGATTTCGCCGGTCTGGCCAACGAATTGCAACTCGGTGCCGCTCACGGCCTACGATTGATTCTGCCCAATGCACCCACCCGGCCGGTCACCGTGAATAATGGCATCGCCATACCCGCATGGTATGACATAGGTGGCATGGATAGCTCGGCGACCGAAGACGCCAAGGGGCTAGAAGCGAGCCGTAAGACAATCGATTCACTAGTGGCTAACGAACGCGCGCTCGGAATTGCCAGTAAGCGGATTATGATCGGCGGGTTTTCCCAAGGGGGAGCGCTGGCGCTGCACGTTGGGCTTCGCTACGCCGAACCCCTGGCAGGCATCGTCGCACTATCAGCGTATCTTCCATTGCATGATCGTCTGCAACACGAAGCGACACCGGCCAACCGACTTACCCCTATCTTCATGGCTCACGGTAACGCCGATCCGGTAGTAGCCCCCGAGCTTGGCGCTGGCAGCCGGGATTATTTAATCGGGCACGGTTACGACGTGACGTGGCACACCTATGCCATGGAACATGAGGTCGTGGCGGCAGAACTGACGGCTATTCACGACTGGATGGCCGCAATCGGGCTGATCTAGACTGAACGATTCCCGTGCTTTCAGCTTTTACTCAAATCGTCAGTCAGTATGGCTACGTGGCGGTTGGCGTTGGCTGTTTTTTTGAGGGGGAGATCGCCGTATTCGCCGGCATGATTGCAGTTCATGAACATGCCATGACCATACATGGGGTATTTCTGGCCGCGCTGGTCGCCACGTTTCTCGGCGATAATCTCTGGTTTCAGATTGGTCGTCTGTTTGGCCGAACTGCACTGATCCGGCGTCCGCACTATCGCGTCAAAGTGATGCGTGTGGAATATTTAGTGGATCGTTTCGGTGCGCCGGTGATGATCGGATTTCGATTTTTCTATGGCTTGCGCTATGTCACGCCTTTCGTACTCGCTTCGCTCGGTATCGCCAGTTGGCGCTTTGCGTTCTACGACGCCATAGCCGTATTCATCTGGGCCGTTGCCATCAGCGTCGCCGGCTACTATCTGGCCGGTGTAGCTGAGCAAGCTCTTGCTTGGATCAAGCACGCCGAGATCGGGCTGCTGAGCACCGTGGGAGCCGCGACATTGATCACGTTGATCATTGTCATGATCGTCCGATGGTGGCGTTAACCTCGAGCCCTATTACTGATTGATTGAAAATATGATGTCACCGCCGGTTGACACCGAACTGGACTCAGTCTGTAGGGTCCAGTGCGATGTCAACATGTATTTCAGTGACACGGTGGATACCTGATTGAACAGCCCGATACCATAACTCAAGTAAAGCTTCGGCGTCAGATACTTGCCCAATGTAAACGCTGTCTTGGAGCTGGATTGCCCGGCACTTGTGCCAACACCAATGTGATCCACACCCAACTCATTACCCAACTTGTGCAACACGCTGTTGGCCCGTCCCGAGCCCAGCGCCAATGCCGCCTTGGCAATCATATTCGAGGCACCACCGCTACTACTATTCGGGCCACGCCCCAACAGTAGCCACGACAGCTGTTCCGTCTGTGTCATCGGGGGAGTTGAAAACAACGCGACGTTGGGGTGCGCAACCGGGCCACGGACATGCACGCCGACGGTGATATTGTTGTTCGGATATCGAGCGGCCTCGACATTTAAGGCAGGCTTGGTCAGAGGGCCGCCACCAAACAAGATCTGACCCTTGGTAATTTTAAGATTCTGACCATAAGCCCGATAAGAGCCGTTCTTAAGCTCAATCCGGCCCGAACCGCTTGCCGGTTGGCCGGGTTGCTGCACAATATGCAGATGACCGGTGGCGTCGGTTTTGAGACCAAAGCCATTAATGTGGATTTTCTGGCCGAGGATCAAATGAAGATCTGCGTGAACCACGCGTGCAACCGTTTTCGCAGCCGAGTGCTTCTGGCCGACAATGACTTGATCACTGGATACTGTCGTCGCCCCCGATTCCGGTAGATCCTTTGGCGTGATATTGGCCTTGGGGACTGTCACCGTGCCGTTGACGTCGATCTTTTTGGGTGTAATAGCCAGTCTCAAATCCGGGCTGATAAAAGCCTTTACCTGCGGCATGTTGACCGCTTCGAAGTTCTTGCCCTTCACCGTCATGTGTGCCGACTGGCCGGTTTTGTCCATCCCTACCTCACCGGCAAGATTGAGTGTGCCGCCGCCCGATTTAACCTGGCCGTTGAGGTTGATATGGTTGCCTTGGCCAACGGCGGACAGCGTCATATCTTTAAGCGTCAAACCCGGCTTGATCAAAACCACTTTGGGTGCATTGAGATCGAGCCTACCGTGAATGGCCGGCTTGGCGATCTGACCGGATAGCTTCAGATTACCGTGCAGCTGACCATTAATATCGCCGACCTGGGGCGAAAACTTATTGATGACCCCCAGTTTCGAAAGATCGAAACGCAACTGGCCACTCAGCGGCCGATTCAAGAGCCCTGCCTTACCGCCGGCGACCGCCACGTGGGCGTGTATGCCGCCTTGCTGAAAGGGTAAATCAACTTTTGTTAACAACTGGCGATCATGCAGACTGGCGTCAATGGTGCCGGGCTGCAACGTCAGCACGTTAACGGACTTGCCGTCCGGCTTGTTGACCTTCACATGACCAGACGTGGTGATAAGGCGTACGTCGACATTCGGATGGCCGCTTGCCGGCTGGCGGGCGTGGATCTGGCCGGATAATGCACCGCTAACCGAAACCTTCGACGGTAAAATTGGTTTGATGTAATCGAATCCGATATTTGCCAACTTAATATCGGCCTGGCTGCCATTTTTCTTCGAATGACTGCCGTTTACGCACATCCGGGCCTGGCCGGATACCAAGCAGACTTTATTCAAGTTTTGTGAACTGTCACTGACGACACCGTTGGCTGTTCCCGCCAGATGCCAAGGCGCAAAGCCGCCATACTTTGCATTAAGTTTGGTCAATCTGAACTTCTCGGTTTTCTTGGTAGTCTGATAATGACCGGTAAATGCCATTTTCAGCTCGGCGCCGGCACCATTAAATGCCAGGTTTATATCGTGTGACGCGGGTGTCCCCTTGGCATTGATTGAGAGGTTGTTAACGTGCCGGCCGTCGGCCTCGACGTTGGCGACATTGACATTAAATCGAGATTGATGATGACCTGACCAGTCCACATTGGCATTCAAATCGGCGCGCGCCACTTTGTAGTTGCCGTATCGCAGGTTGTGGGCGTTCAATGTGGCTTTGACGACGGGTTTTTGCAGCGTCCCGCCTAGGTTGGCGTTGGCATCCAGCTGACCTGCCAAGCTCGGCCAAAAATCGGCCAACTTGGGTGCCTTTATGTTGAGTTGACCCTTGAGTGCAGCGTCCGCCGTGAGGCCCAGGCGACCATGCATTGAGGCGTGGGCTGACCCAGAATCAAACTGTAAATGGTTGACCACGATGCGTTGGCCGCCGTACTCGGCCTGGGCGTTGAGTTTAATCGGATGGCCGTTGAGTTGACCATGGGCCGTCAGGGTCTTGAGATCGGCCTTAAGCGATTGTTCACCTTCGGATTTCTTTGTTTCCGCCGAGGCGGCCAGATTGAAGTTGAGGTCGCCCGATACACCTTTCACGAGGGTTCCCGGCCTGATGTCGTGGCCGGTGAGGCTGGCACTTGCTTGTAATGAAGGTGCCCAGCGAGCTTTGGCTTGGCCATTGATTTGCCCCGGGCCGTCGGTAATGGCCAACTTTGACACTGTGAAGGCCGATTGACTCCCATGCCCGGCGAGTTTCATATGGCCTGCGGTGTGGCCCACCACCTGCCAATCCATGGCACCGGTCAATTGGTAATCCGTCAGGGGGCCGCTCAAGTGAACCTGGCCGCGGGATGTGCGGTATTGCGGTTTGCCTTTCAGGGGCCATTGAAATTTTGACCACGACAGCATCAGGTTCATGGTCTTTTGTTGGGTTAAAGCCAATTGTCCCTCGACGCTTGCTCGCCCGGCGGTCTGCGGGCTTGTGAGCGTCAATTGCTTTATAGACACTGCACTCGGGGTGTAGTGAATCTGGCCTTTGGCGGTGGCCTTCCCGTATATAGAGCTGTTGGCCGCAGCATCCAGATTGATCGCCAGATTGTCGATTGGGCCCTTGAGATCAACGTTGGCCGAAGCCGTCAATGGCGGCAGACTGGAGCTGATCGCGTGTGCTTTTAGATGGTCGAGGGCGACGTGCAGCTCGAGCTTGGGTTGGACGAGCGCGTTTTTAACGTGGCCGTTGAGTTTAATGTTGTATGGCGAAGTGACATTAGCGCTCAGTGACAGGTTATCAAGCTTGCCCTGAGCCGTGACCTTGGCGCTTATCGGTGCCAACGACCCTGTCTTTAGTGTGGCCTTGGCCTCGAGTTTTGTGGGATAACCCGTATTGGGCGTAACGTCGCCTCTGGCCTGAAGCTGGAACATGGGACCCTGACCACTCAGCTGACCGATGTGCCACTTATTGGCGTGCAACCGGATGTTTTTGACCTGCGCTTGCGTGACGCGAAACGGTTTGGCGTTCGGCATTCCCCTATAGGCGACGTTGTCGACCGTAACGGTATCTATCTGCAGGCTTGCCGGCAGCTTGATTGATGACGGCAGCTGGATCGGCGCAGTATTTTGGGGCGGTTTTGTGGGGTTGGGTTTGGCAATGTAGTGAACACCGTCAACTGCCAGCTTGTTGACGTGAACCGTGTCATGCAACAACGCCGCCGGATCCCAGTGCAAAGCGATTTTGTCAACGCTGAGATCAGAAGATTTGTTGTCGATGTGTACGTTTTTAAGGGTTAACGGACCCAGCAGGCGGCCTTTGACCGCACCAATCTGTATCGACCCCGGCATGAGTCCCTGGACTTGATGCCAGGCGAAGGCCGTGCCGCTCGGCGTGGCGACGACCCATAGGGAGATCCCCATGATGACGACCAGTAAAACGAGTAGCACGCGCGCTGCCCACTTCAGACCTCGCAGCAGCGCGCTAGGCCAGCGTCGAGCCCTTGGACGGGTCGGCGGTTGATCTGACTGTTCGGCAGTCCGACGACGACGAATCAAAGTTGGGGCCCAATACTGATCCCGAAACTAACCGGAAAGCGGTTGCCATTCAGTGGATGGGTGAAGTCAATCGCGACCATGCCCACCGGTGAAGCCCAACGAAATCCGGCTCCGACACCGCGCTTGAAATGGAACTTCAGACTGTTGGCGGCGTCGCCGATGTCGAAGAATGTCGCAAAACCGAAATTTCCGTAAACCCAGTAGTCTGTTTCCACCGAAGCGGTGGCCAGAAATTTGCCGCCCACGTCGACTCGATTCCCGTTGGTAGGACTGATCGACTGGTACCCGTAACCACGCACGCTGTGTTCACCACCGGCAAAAAAACGTTGCGACGGCGGCAACTTGGCAAAGTCGCTGGCCCCAAGGGCACCGAAGTGGCCGCGTACTAAGGCATCGACCCAAGACGCGAGCGGGTAGATCGCCTTGGCTTGAATATCGCCACGCACGAAGTTGGTCGCCGACAGAAGCGATGAGGAACCGCCCCGGATATCAATCGAGGCACTTAGGCCGCGCGTGGGATTCAAAGATTTGTTGGCTCGCTTGAAACTTAGATGGTATTCAGGATAGAGGAGATCTTCCGTGCGATTGCCGGCACCGTCGTGCAAGTTGTAAGTCGAGCGCAGGAAATGAAGCGCCGCATGCCGCCTGCCATACTTCCAGCCCACATCCCGCTGCGCAGCTGCGCCATAACTAAAAGCTGTGATGTCGCCATACTTTGTGTTGGCAATATCACCGGTGAAGCTGAGCTTGTCGCTGTTCACTTGGCGGATGGGAATATCGTAGCTGAAATGTAATTGTTGCTTGATCTGCGAAAGTCGCAGATTTAGATGAAAACTGTGGCCATATCCATTGATATGACGCAAATCCAATCCTTGATCCGTCCGCGGACCGGTATTGGTGCCGTAACCTGCGGAAATTCGGTAGTGTACTGGCGGGCTGGGTTTGGCATGCACAACTACCGGAACGCGAAGTTCCGAGTGGGCCGGCCGCAGTGGATTGTTGCCGAAGATCATCTGATGGAACCACGACGGTTCACCGGATGTCAGGGTCGGTTTATCACGCTCGGCGCTTACATCAACTGTGCTGTAGTAATTCGTTTTGGCAAGTTTGAGCTGGAGCTTTATCAGCTTGCTGTCGCTGAACGGCTCGCCAGGCTTGAACGGGACGAAACGCCGTACAAAGTTATCGCGCAATACCGACTGCTTGAACTTGACGTGGCCAAAGTAATAGCGCGGCCCCGTATCAAGCACCAGCCGAATGTCGGCTTGATTTTGTTTTGGATTGACCCGGATCGTCGATTGGCTGAAGTGGGCACTAAGATAGCCGGCCGACCTAGCAGCCGACTCCAGTGCATTTTTGGTCGACTTGTATTCGGACTGGACCAGACGCTCCCCGGTTTTGAGTTTTGTATCGTGAAGTACTTTGCGGATGCTGGGTTGATACCGGCCCGGTCCGTTCACCGCCAGTTTAAGTGAGGCGATTTGGGTCGCCGGGCCATGATGGATGTTGAATTTGGCATGCCACGTCTTGCTGCCCTTTTTAGGAGGTTTAAGCGAGGCGCTAACATTCGGATTAAAGTAACCATAGGGCTGCAGCGCTTTCTTGATTTCGCCAGGCGCTAACCGATACAAGCGGCGTATCTTCTGACTGCTCCAAGGTTTCTTGTGGTTCTCGGTCAAAGACATGACTTTGCGTGCATTACCGGCCAGCGTGTCGTTGATGCCTTCGATAGACACGTTGACCGTATCCGCGGCGACTTGCGTTGCCCAGCACATCATGACCAGCAGAAACCCTAGCCCTGTTGCGTATATAGGACGCATTAAGAAACGGTCATTCGGATCATCTGAATGAAGCACAGTTCGGCAATTACCAGATATCGAGGCACCGCGTATCGCCAATAGTTACCTGCGATCTAGCTCGGACAACAACCCGTAGCATATCCCATTGAATGATTGGCCTGCCGGTGCAACGAAATTGTCAACTTGATCTGATTCGCGACATCATAGCCATCAAAGGCCATGACGTGTTGTGCCTAGGCTGGTTGGACATTTGACATTAACGTTCAAACGGGTCGTGACGCGTACCACGCTGGCGATGCTTGCGTTCCTTAAGTGATTGGTTCTAGCGGCCAGTCGTTAATCGCCCAGCGATCATGGGCGATGGTCCAAGACGCCAGGTTAGTGATCGACACCAACGACACATTATCCGAGCCTCTAATGCCTGCGTATCTTGCACACGCAAATAAACGTCGATCTGTTTTATCGATACCAGCCATGGGGCATCGCTATAGACTATTGTACCCGTGCACAGCTCAACGAACTGGTCGCCAACGGTAATTGCAGTGCCGTTCGTCATGACGGTCAACCAGCGACAGGCGTTTTCCAAATGTCGAATGCTCACGGACCAGTCGCATTTATCTTGCTCATGTCTTGACGCGTCAGCAAGTAACTTGGGCATGGTATCGAGTTATTCTGCTGCTCGAGGCCGCAAGAAATCGAGCAAAACACTGCTACTGCAACGGCCTTCGCACTAAGGTGGTGAAATGGGCTCCAATGCTTGGAGTGCTGGGCAGCCTATATGAGGTGGAATCAAACAGATTGATCAAGCTGATTGATCCAGTGGCGGCACTTCAAGATAGGCGCGCCCCGCGTCCGGTATTCAAGTGAAGAATGCGGCTGCTCGTGGTTATAGTCAATCAACCAAGTGTTGATCGGGTTATCCGCATGATGGGGTGATTAGAGGATCTGGTGGTAGACGGACTCAGACTTCATCGAGCGCCTGGCCGGTCGATGAAGCTATTGTTCATCCGGTGGAGCAATACACCAGACCTTTTCAATATATGAATAGGTCTGAATCGCCTGCTGCAGCCATCGAGACTGAATACGGCATCGAGTGTATTTGGGGACAGCTTCCAGGACACGACCGGCGGCTGTTTCCGTCCTTGGTCACCAACCGAGAGACAGGATTGCGCCTCATCGGGATATACGTCCCATCCCCACACCAGACGTGGTCCACACGCATAATGGAGTCATGGCGCGGCGGCTAAGGATAGACGACAGACGCAGGCGACGGTTTTTAAGATCCTAATCTGCGGTCCGATGTCCGCCAAGCCCATGAGCCGCATCACTCAACACGCCCGTTTGCGATTGATAGTTTCGTCTCGACGTCAAAGTTGGCGGCTCGAAACTGCAAACATCATTTCGGCGTCCATGATGATCGATATAATCGATCGTTGATTGTCGAGACCGATTATTGGCGTTTTCAGAAAGTTGATTATGTTTTACAACGAGAGTGCAGCTCGCAGAACTCAAATATAAAATATAGAGCTTCGCGCAATCTAGCCTACTATTCAACAGTGGCTAATAGGGGGAGTCTGTTGGGTCGCCTCAACGGCAGATGATCAATGTTTAGCGTTGCGGTTTGAATTGTTGCCGACGCCCGTTGACTGTCTTTCATGTTGGAACTTCCTGATCGCGCTCGTAGGNNTCTAAATTTGACCGATTGGGATTGGGCCAGCACTTTATTATTCTTGACGATAGCAACCTTTATGGCGTGTGTACCGCGCTTGAGATTGCTCAGCGTAAGCGATGTCTGCGTGGTGGGTGAAAAACTTGTGATCTTTCCATCAAGGGTATATCGAAGGGATTCACCGTTTTTCAACCCGCCGTTTGGAACCGATACCGAAACCGGGATCTGGCCATTACGCCCTTTGTGAAACACTTCGTGCGGCTTGGGTTTGGTTATTTTGGGCGGTTTGGGCTTTTGCCGAGCTTTCTTTTTCTCCGCTGCAAGGTGGCGAGCGAATCTGAGTGCACTGCCGTTACTTTGTACCGACTGAAGCTTTGAAAGATCGGCTTTTTTGGCATTCTGGCCTTGAGCTACATCACTGTAATGGCGAACACCACTAGAGTCCACCCAGGTATAAATTTCGGCGTTGGCGACCACACTGGCACACAAGCCGCAGATAATGATTAGTATTCGGCATTTCATAATTCGACTATAAACCAACCGCAAAAGGGACGCTATTGGGCGTCCCTTTTGTGGACTTAAACTGGAATTCAGCAGGAATAATACAGATCAAACTCTGCTGGATGCGTGCTCATTTTCAAAGTCAGCACTTCTTCCTGTTTGAGTTCGATATAGCCATCGATAACATCGTCGGTGAACACATCACCATGCTTGAGAAAATCCCGATCCTCATCAAGCGCATCAAGCGCTTCTTCCAAAGACTGAGCAACCGTCGGGATGGCTTTTTCCTCTTCCGGCGGCAGATCATAAAGGTCCTTATCCATGGCCTCCCCCGGATGGATTTTGTTTTCAATACCATCGAGACCTGCCATGAGCATGGCTGAAAATGCCAGATATGGGTTGGCTGTCGGATCCGGGAAACGCACCTCAATGCGACGGGCCTTGGGACTGGAGACCCAGGGGATGCGTACCGACGCCGACCGGTTGCGAGCCGAATAGGCCAACAGAACCGGTGCTTCAAAGCCCTTGATCAAGCGTTTGTAGCTGTTGGTGGATGCATTGGCAAAGGCGTTGATCGCTTTGGCATGCTTGATGATACCGCCGATGTAGTAGAGCGCTGTTTCCGACAAACCGCCATACTCTTCGCCGGAGAAGATGTTTTTACCATCTTTAACCAGCGATTGATGAACGTGCATGCCGGTGCCATTATCACCGACCAGTGGCTTGGGCATGAAAGTCGCAGTTTTGCCGAAGCTCTCGGCTACTTGTGCAACACAGTATTTGTAAACGAGCGTTTCGTCGGCTTTCTTGACCAGGGTATTGAATTTCATACCGATTTCGCCCTGACCTGCAGTACCAACCTCGTGATGGTGTACCTCGATAGTCAGACCCATTTCTTCCATGGCAATACACATCGCGGATCGTACATCCTGATGCGCGTCCACCGGAGGAACCGGGAAATATCCACCCTTGATCCCGGGACGATGGCCATGATTACCATCAGGATAATCACGATTGCTGTTCCACCAAGCTTCAGTTGAGTCGATTGAGTAGCCAGCGCGGCCCATTTCGTTCTGCCACGTCACAGAATCGAAAATAAAAAACTCTGCCTCCGGTCCAAAGAGGGCCGTATCAGCTATGCCGGTTGATTGCAGATAGGCTTCGGCTCGTCGAGCAATCGTTCGTGGATCCCGTTCGTAGCCCATCATGGTGTTCGGTTCGAGAACGTCGCAGCGCACGACAACGGTCGGTTCTTCGAAAAATGGATCGAGTACAGCTGAGTCATCCTGGGGCATCATGACCATGTCGGACTCGTTAATGCCCTTCCAGCCATCGATCGATGAACCGTCGAACATCTTGCCTTCTTCGACAAATTCTTCGTCCACGACATGAGATGGCATGGTGACGTTCTGTTCTTTACCTCGCGTGTCGCAGAATCGAAAATCCACAAATCTTGCCTGGGTGTCCTCGATCAGTTGGAGAATGTGGCTGTTGGACATGTCTGCTCCTTGGACGTTGATATCGACTGGGCTATAAATGGTGAACTATATCAGGTTTATTTTTGCAGAATCCGTGCCATTTGCATCCAGAGCTTGAATCCGGGTTACGCAAGATTCTTGCACCAGTAAAGTTAACCCCCAACGCANNGCGCAATGACGTTTGATCGATCGGCTACAATCTGCACACGTTACCCAGGATAGTGTCATGGATTTTCAAGACCTCATCGCTGCGCTTCAGGCCTATTGGGCGAAACAGGGGTGCACGATCATGCAACCGCTGGATATGCCTGTTGGCGCAGGCACATTTCATCCCGCGACCTTTTTACGCTCCATCGGTCCCGAGCCTTGGCGTTCAGCCTATGTGCAGCCTTCACGACGCCCCACTGACGGCCGATACGGCGAGAATCCTAATCGGTTGCAGCATTATTATCAGTTCCAGGTATTGCTCAAACCATCGCCGATCGAGATACAGGATATGTTCCTGGACTCATTAAGAGCACTTGGGCTCGACTTGACCGTTCATGATGTTCGTTTCGTAGAAGATAACTGGGAATCGCCCACACTTGGCGCCTGGGGCCTTGGATGGGAAGTCTGGTTAAACGGCATGGAAATTAGCCAGTTCACCTATTTTCAACAAGTTGGCGGTCTTGATTGCCGACCTGTATCGGGTGAGATTACTTACGGAGTTGAACGAATAGCCATGTACCTACAGGGCATTGATAGCGTTTATGACCTCATTTGGTCGACAGGTCCGCAAGGTACCGTGCGCTATGGCAACGTGTTTCACCAAAACGAAGTAGAACAGTCGCATTACAACTTTGAGTACGCCGATGTAGACGTTCTGTTGTCTCGATTCGAGACCATCGAATCAGAAAGTCGTCGACTGGCCAATGCAGAACTCTCCCTACCGGCCTATGAAAGGCTTTTGGAGTGTTCACATATATTCAACCTGCTTGACGCACGCCGCGCAATATCTGTGACTGAACGCCAACAGTATATCTTGCGTATCCGAACACTAGCTCGGAATGTTGCTCAGACGTATTACACCTCCCGTGAAGCACTCGGTTTTCCACTGGGCAATGCAGTCGAAGGTGCCGTGTCATGAAAGCTTCTCTATTAGTCGAGATCGGTCTTGAAGAACTACCGCCTCAAGCCATGCGGACATTGGCCGATGCATTTGCCAGTGGCATTGCCCAGAGCCTCGATGCGGCTGGTATTGAACGTGGTCATTATCAGCGTTTTGTCACGCCGCGACGCATGGCGGTTTTAATTGATGCGGTTGCAGCGTCAGCACCTGATTACGAACAGGTTACCCAAGGACCTGGTGTCGACATTGCCTACGACAGCGAGGGGCAACCCACCGCTGCAGCGACTGGTTTCGCCCGTTCAAGGGAAACGACGCTGGAAGCCCTCACGATCGAGGAAACAAACAAAGGGCGACGGCTCGTCCATCGACATCATGTCAAAGGGAGCCCACTCGCAGAAGTATTCAATTCACTCCTAAATGACACGGTCTCTACCATGGGTGTGCCCAAACGTATGCGGTGGGGCACCAACACCACAACATTCGTTCGCCCAGTTCATTGGCTCACCGTGCTCCATGATGAGAGCCGCATTGATGCTTCGGTGTTCGGCATTGAGAGTGATCGATGGTCGCTAGGCCACCGATTTCATCACCCCGGTCCGATCCATCTAACACGGGCAACCGATTACCCAGCCAAATTATCGGAAATCGGGTGGGTAGTGGCCGATCCTGATGATCGAGCCGAATTGATCCAGAAACAAACCCAGGAATTGGCCTCCCAATTCAACGCTCGAATAGTGGCCAGCTCTGAATTACTGGCCGAAATCAATGCCCTGGTTGAGTTTCCGGTGGCTTTGGCTGGGAAGTTCGAACCCCATTATCTGGAACTTCCCCGTGAAGTGCTGCTCGCCACGATGGAGCACCATCAGCGCTACATCGCGCTGGAAGATGATAACGGCACCCTCATCAATCGATTTATTACTGTCGCCAATATTCAAAGCAATCAGCCGAATCTAGTTATTAGCGGCAACGAACGCGTCATCCGTCCGCGGTTGGATGACGCGTTATTTTTCTGGCAGCAAGATCGTGCACGGGGCTTAACATCACTGATTCCAGGGCTTTCGCATGTTTTATTCGAGCATTCACTGGGAAGCTTGGCTGACAAACAATCTCGTGTAGCCCGAATAGCGGTTTGGCTCTGTCCCTTATTTGATGTCACACACCAATGTGCAACACGGGCGGCCGAGCTGGCGAAGGCCGATCTATTAACTGAAATGGTCGGTGAATTCCCGGATCTTCAAGGGATCATGGGGGCCTACTATGCTCAACACGACGGAGAGTCTGAAGCGGTTGCCAACGCCATTCGAACCCAATATCAGCCAACCGGCGGAACCGGATCAATACCACAATCAGCCCTAGGGCGTACTCTAGCGCTCGCTGATCGACTTGATACGTTGGCCGGAATTTTTGCTGTCGACAAGCGACCCACGGGTGATAAAGACCCGTATGCGCTCCGGCGCGCGGCTTTGGGTGTAGTGCGCCTACTTATAGAGTCTGAAATTCACCTTGATCTTCATGCAGCCATTCGGTTCGCTCTTTCAGTACAACCTTTAGACGCGCCTCAAGGAACGGCCGCGGCGCTTCAAACGTTCCACGTGGAACGTCTCCGGTCCTATTTCCTCGACCGAGATACGCCCCCTCAGGACATCGATGCGGTTTTGGCCTCGAGCTCACTTGATCCAGTCGATATCGCGGCCAGACTGAGCGCGGTAGCTGCGTTCAAAGAATTGCCGGACGCATCTGCTGTCTATGAAGCGCACAAACGCATCCGGAATATCCTCAAAAAACAGAACGAGAATTGGGGCCAACCCGTTGCAAGCTATTATCAACAAGCGGCCGAAGCCGAACTCGACCGTTTGATGAGTGAACACGGCGCTCAACAAGACCGTGTTGAAGGCGACTATGTGACTCAACTAGCCAATCTGACAACGTTTGCTGAACCACTGGCCGAGTTTTTCAACGAGGTGCGTGTGATCGTCGACGATCCCAGATTAAGAACAAACCGACTGGCACTGCTCGCCGCAATTGATCGGCAGTTTTGTCAAGTCGCCGATATTTCACGTCTGGCTTGAACCACAAGGCGAAGCACGTAGGCCACAATCTTTCAAAGACATTCGTTGTGTATAGTCATTAAACGTCGAGGTTCATGACCTGCAGTGCGTTTTGTTCAATAAACTCTCGTCTCGGTTCGACTTGATCCCCCATCAGCGTCGAGAATATCTGATCAGCACCAATGGCATCATCAATTCTGACTTGGACCAGGCGTCGATTGGCTGGGTCCATCGTGGTTTCCCAGAGCTGTTCGGGATTCATTTCACCCAGGCCTTTATAGCGCTGTATTGACAATCCGCGCTTGGCCTCTTCCATCAGCCATCGATAACCGGCTTCAGCTTGCTCGAACTCAGCGCTATTTTGTCCCCGAGCTACCTTGAAGGGGCCCGTACCCAATTGCTCAAGCTGCTCGCCGACTTTTACGATTGCAGCGTACTCCGGACTACTGAAAAAAGCTTGACGAAATGTGGACAGGTGGGGGATGCCATGACTCGTACGGGTGACATTGAGTCGAAGTTCAGTATCAGACTCTGCAGGTGAAATGGACACGGTATATTGATGATTCGAATCGGATATCGCATCCAAACGATGCTGTAGCCGACGTCCCCAGTCAGCAATAAAGACCGGATCAAAAAACCGCTCTGCTGTTATTGCTGGCAGGCCCACCATTTCGGCCAGTACGGTTGTGTCATAGCGACGCGATAATCGAACTGCATCGTTTTCAACGCGATGATACTGCGTTAACAGTTTGTGCAGCTCAGAGCCCTCAATAACGCTATCTGACCCAGTAAACGAAGCGTTCTTACTGGCCAGCTCCAACAGATAATTGGCTAGCTCGGGATCGTCCTTGACGTAGTACTCACGCTTACCGGAGCGAACTTTATAAAGCGGCGGCTGGGCGATGTAAACATAGCCAGCCTCGACCAAGGCCGCCATCTGACGATACAGAAATGTCAAGAGCAGGGTCCGAATATGCGAGCCGTCAACATCGGCATCGGTCATGATAATGATGCGGTGATAGCGAGTCTTATCAGGATCGAATTCATCTCGCCCGATACCGCATCCGAGCGCAGTGATCAATGTACCCACCTCGACGGAAGACAACATCCTGTCAAAGCGGGATTTTTCGACATTCAGTATCTTGCCTTTCAGTGGCAAGATGGCTTGATAGCGCCGGTCACGCCCCTGTTTCGCCGATCCACCAGCTGAGTCTCCCTCAACAAGAAACAGTTCTGACCGCGATGCATCCTTTTCTTGGCAGTCAGCCAATTTGCCAGGCAATCCCGCGACATCCAGTGCGCCTTTACGACGTGTCATGTCACGCGCCTTGCGAGCCGCATCACGTGCTCGCGCTGCCTGGACAACCTTGGCCGCAATCTGTTTAGCCTCACTCGGTGTTTCAAGCAGAAAGTCCGACAAGTGCTTGTTGACAGCTGTTTCAACTGCCGAACGTGCTTCCGACGAAACAAGTTTGTCCTTAGTTTGTGACGAGAACTTCGGATCCGGCAATTTAACGGAAACAACGGCGGTCAGGCCTTCGCGCGCATCCTCTCCGCTCGGTGTTGACTTTTCTTTTTTAGCCAATCCGTTACTTTCGATATAGCCGTTGATCGCACGGGTTAATGCGCCACGAAAACCGGCTAAATGCGTCCCCCCATCGCGTTGCGGAATATTATTTGTATAACAAAGCACCTGTTCCTGGAACGAATCGTTCCACTGCAAAGCAGCCTCTACCGAAATACCGTCGTTTACTGTCGACAGGTAAACAACCGAATCGTGCAACTTGGTTTTATGCTCATTGAGCGAAGCAACAAACGCTCGTATCCCGCCATCGTATTCGAAGACTTCCTCACGATCAGCAGCCTCTTCGCACAGCCTTATCCGGACGCCGGAGTTTAAAAAAGACAACTCTCGCAGCCGACGTGCCAAGGTTTCGTAGCTAAAAGTGATGTTGGTGAAAATTTCCGCCGAGGGATGGAACTGCATGACGGTGCCCGTTTCAATTGTGGGCCCTAATGAGTGCAATTCTTCGACGGGATCCCCCATCGCATAACGCTGGCGCCAATGCTGGCCATCACGATATATATTCAGAGTCAGTCGATCGGAAAGCGCGTTGACCACTGAAACACCCACACCATGCAACCCACCCGATACCTTGTATGAATTGGTATCGAATTTACCCCCTGCGTGTAGCATNNACGACTTCAAAAACCATATGATGCAACCCGGTTCCATCATCGGTATCACCGATATACATGCCGGGGCGTTTTCGAACCGCCTCGAGGCCTTTAAGCACTTTGATGTCGTTGGAGTCGTAGGCCGTTGCGGGTTCTGCCATAGCCGGTTCAATGTTACGTAAATAACTGATTTTAGCACTTTTTGCTAATTTCTGGTGAACCACGACTAGGGACCGAGAGTTCGATCTCGCGAGCATAGCCTAATGTGTTCGGTATAAACGCTCGATCCAGAAAAGTAATAAAAACCTGACTCTGTAACGACGTCAGCTCTTGTCCCAGCAATGCACGATAACGGGCGCCCAACTCCGCAGCAATATCGTCGACGAGCAGAACCGGTGTAACGCCGCGCCGGTTGGCCATGACTCGTGCCTGGGCCAGAAGCATGCCTGAGGTCAAAAGCTTCTGTTGACCATGTGAGACCTTATCCCGCGCAGCAACATTGCCATGTGTGATCCGCAAGTCGGCTCGATGCGGTCCGATCTGGGTAAAACCAGCCTTCTTGTCACGCTCCAGCGTCCTAGCCAGTGCTTGATCCAGGCTTTCATTGGTTGGCCATCCGGACCGATAATCAAAATGGATCGGCACACCGGTAAATTCCTTTCTTATAGCGGTCGGGAGATTGCGGGCGATGTCATCTACATAGCCGCGACGGCAGCTGTCTACTTGACGTGCTTCACGAACTAAAGCCGGATCCCAACTTACGATGTCTTTGTTGGGCCAGCCTAGGCGCAGCGCACGATTGCGCTGGATTAAAGCGCGCCGAAAACGCTGCCATGACGAAAAAAAAGAATGTTCCACGTGGAACACTCCCCAATCCATAAAACGACGTCGATACTGTGGTCCTTCCTCCAGCAACCGATGAACATCCGGATCTATAAGTTGTAACGGGAGGCATTGCACTAGATCAAACCGACTGACGTTCGACTGCGTATCTAAATAGAACTCTCGTCGATTCCGATAACCTTCGATCGATACCTTGCGTGCCAAATCATGTTGATCCCGTACCACGGCACGCAGGTTATAGCGATCGGCTTCTGGATGAATAAGATCCCGTAGTCGCGTGGAGCGGAACGTCACGCCCCGACCCAATAAAAAAAGGGCTTCTAGAAGACTGGTTTTACCCGACGCGTTGTCGCCAACAATGACGTTGACACCGCGATCAAACTCGAATTCGGTTGACGGAAAACAACGGAATCCCCGAAGCGCTAGGCTTTTGACGTGCAAGCAGGACCTTCTACTGCCGAACAGTATCCACTACAAACGCATGGGCATTACGACATAACGGGTCGAGGAATCACCATCGGCTTGAATCAAACCAGAACTATCGGATCCAGCCAGGTCAAGGGTGACGTCATCCTGTGTGAGAGCCCCTAGGGCATCGAGTAGATAAGAAATATTAAAACCGATCTCGAACTCCTCGCCGTTGTAGTCTACGGCAATTTCGTCTTTCGCTTCTTCTCGGTCCAGGTTTTGAGCTTGGAGTTGTAAACGATCGGCCGAAAGGGTTAGGCGTACACCTCGATAATTTTCATTCGACAAGATGGCCGTTCTTGACAATGCTTGTCGCAGAATCTGTCTGTCGGCTCGTAATCGATTGGGTGCGGCTTCGGGAATGACCCGCTCATAGTCGGGAAAACGACCATCAATCAGTTTGGTGGTCAAAGTGATTTCAGGCAGTTCTATACGTAGGTGGCGATCTGATATTCGCAAGGATAAAACCTCATCGTCCGAGCCCAATAGACGAACTAGTTCGTTGATGGCCTTGCGCGGCACGATGGCCTGTAATGTCTCGTCTACTTCGGTTTGGTAGGGGGTTTCCGAAAGCGCCAGCCGATGGCCATCTGTAGCAACACTGCGGATGCCCGAATTACTCACAACAAGCAGCAGACCATTGAGATAGTACCGAACATCCTGATTGGCCATAGCAAAATAGGTTCGTTCCAGTAAAGATCGAAGCGTTGATTGCTGTAGTTTTACTTCACGTTCCGTTTTCACTTCGTCGAGTCTTGGCCAGTCGTCAACGCGCATCATGGCAAGGGAAAACTGAGATTTGCCTGATTTGATACGAACCAGATTTTGGTTTTCGGTTACGGTCAATGAAATTTCACTATTGCGGTCGAGTCCTCGGCATATATCGAGTAGCTTGCGGGCCGGTACGGTGCAACTTCCCGTCCCAGAGATTTGAGCAGGGCATCGCGCAATCAACTCAAGTTCAAGATCTGTTGCCGTAACCACTAAGACATTGTCCAAAGTTTCGAGGAGCACATTCGAAAGGATCGGCATGGTCTGGCGCTTTTCGACAACGCCTATCACGGATTGCAATACCGGCAGCAAATCGGATCTCTGTAGGGTTACTTGCACTTCAGGTCATCCCTTTTATGAAAGTCTAAATAAATAAGGTAGTAGTAGTAGTAGGCCGGTGGTCTATTACTGTACGGAATCTAAAAATCGTTATGAATCAGTGTCTTGCATTCAATCCAAGCACTTATAACCAATCTTGAATGCTGGGAGTTACCTGTGGATGATTTGTGTGGTTTCATATGGTCGCATTGATGATCTAAGTTCTTGTCGATAACTGTCCACAACTTGTTCGCTAACTTGTCAAGATGCGGGTCAGATTATCGTGGTCTTCATGGAGACGCTGGTCGACTTCGCAGAGTTCCTGGATCTTGCGCTGGGCGTGCAGGACGGTTGTGTGGTCTCGTCCCCCGAATCCACGCCCAATTTCCGGCAAACTATAGTTGGTCAGTTCCTTGGCTAGTGCCATGGCGAGCTGGCGTGGCCGCGCAATTGACCGGCTGCGTTTTTTCCCCGTCAGGTCAGATAGGCGAATCTTGTAGTACTCGGCCACCGTTTTCTGAATATTGTCGATAGTCACCAAGCGGTCATGGACCGCCAACATATCGTTCAGTGCGTGCTTGGCAAATTCCAGGCTGATCGCTTGACCGGTAATCTGTGATGAGGCTTTGAGGCGATGTAGGGCGCCTTCTAGATCACGAACGTTGGAGCGCACCCGCTTGGCCACAAAAAATGCCACCTCTTGAGGCAAGCTAACGCTGTGCATTGAGGCCTTCGATAGTAAGATAGCCACCCGGGTTTCGAGTTCCGGTGGCTCGATAGCAACCGAGAGCCCCCATGAAAACCGTGACTTAAGCCGATCCTCGAGACCTTCAACTTCTTTGGGGAAACGGTCGCAGGTCAACACGATCCGCTGGTTAGATTCGAGTAGGGAGTTGAAAGTGTGGAAAAACTCCTCCTGCGACCGATCTTTGTGCGCAAAAAACTGAATGTCGTCAATAAGTAACGCGTCAAGAGACCGATAATAGTTCTTGAAATGATCCATACGGTTATGTCGGATTGCGGTGATCATTTCATTAACAAAATGTTCTGAACGGACGTACTCAAGGCGTGCTTCTGGGTCAGCCCGCGCCAGCCTGTGACCTACGCCCTGCATCAGGTGTGTCTTGCCAAGTCCCACCCCTCCATAGATCAGTAGCGGGTTGTAAGCTAGATTTTCGGGGGTTGCCGCTTGTTCGGCGGCAGCACGTGCGATCTGGTTGGATTTACCCTCAACAAATGATTCGAATGTGTATCGGTCGTCAAGATTATGCGAGGCCTCGGTCTTAGTGGGCGGGGCGGCTTCTCCGATGATCGCGCTCTGACCATCATCGACAAAGATGCGGATACGGTCGGGGGTTACCCCCACATGCTGAAGTGCCCGGTTGATGACCTGACGGTATTCAGATTCGACTTGCTCGCGCACAACGTCGTTTGGCGCTATCAAGTCAACGCCTTCGGCGCTGATACGCACATCCAGGGGTCGTAACCACAGATTGATGTCACGCGCGGGTATGTAGGATTCGAGCTGTCCAAGACAGCGTTGCCAGGTATTGTCGGCCAAGTCTTCTTGATCCCCTTGTTCATGTGCAAAGCGACGACTCAAAAAGAATAATAACGCATCCAGCGAAAGCCCCAATGACTTGCGTGATCATTGCTTAAAGTGTTTTAATCTCGCTCCTGACGCCAATCATGGGTATATAGAAAGCGGCTTCATGAAACGGACATATCAACCGAGTAACGTTCGACGTCAACGGAAGCATGGGTTTCGAGCGCGTATGGCGACCCGTGGCGGTCGACGAGTAATAGCCGCTCGACGTGCCAAAGGCCGCCACCAGCTGACCCCATAGCTGTCGGGTCAGTGAATACGGCAGCATTCCCAAGACATCGACGCCTCACCTGCAAGTCTGACTTTCGGCGTGTATTTGCCACGGGCCAGCGATTTGCCGGCGACTACTTGGTAGTTGCTATCGATCATCACAACGAGCAAACTTCGCGCCTCGGCCTTGCTATTGGTAAACGTCATTGCCGCCAAGCCGTCGAACGCAATCGAATCAAACGGGTGATCCGTGAGTGGTTTCGGCATCACTATATGCTGTTGTGCGGTTTAGATATGGTCTACTTGGCACGGTCGACCGTGTCATCGGCACCCAATCATTCGTTGCGCGAGGATTTAGAAAAGTTGGGCCACCGCATAAAGCGTTACCAACGCTTGCATTTCGCTGGACAGCGCAACGACTAAACGCTGCAGCCCATCTCAACGCCGATAACTTTCCCAACCCAACGCCGATAACGCAATGGAAAATCTGCGATTTATTCTCCTAGCAATTGCAGCGGTATTCGGCGTTCTTCTGTATCAATCCTGGCAACACGACCATCCAGGTAAAAACGCCCAATCGAGCAGAACACAATCCCGTCAAGCATCGAGTGAATCGGTAAATAAAGCTCAATCGAGCACTGCTAATGCATCGGCGCCCAAGGCCTCCCGCAATAAGTCTTCAAGACAGACAAGCTCTGTGCCTGGTGAAGGATCCCAAAGTGAATCCGGTCAGCGAAACATCAAAAGCAGCCAGTTGATTCATGTAGTCACAGATAATTATCGGATTACGATCAACCCTCGCGGCGGCGATATCTATCGGGCTACGTTGCGTAATGTCCCCGTATCGTCGAATAAACCGAATACACCCCTGACATTATTAAAACCGGGAGCGCATAAATTTTTTCGGCAGACCAGCCGAATTTTCGGGCCGAATACATCCAGAAAGACGCATCGCAAATACAAAGCCAAGAAATCAACATTTCAGCTCAAGAAGAATCAGGATAGCCTGAAAGTTCCGCTGACTTGGACTGGGCCCAATGGGCGAAAGATCACCAAGGTATTTGTTTTCAAACGCAATAGTTACCGGATTAATCTAAAAACTGTTGTAAAAAATGCGGGCAACAGTTCTTGGAAAGTGTGGAATCTGGTCGATTACTGGCGTCACGGCGGGAGTAAAAGTGCACACGCTTGGTTTATACCGTCGACTTTTTCCGGGGTTGGGTGGTATGCCCAGAATTCAGGTAATAAAGGTTATAGTTATCACAAGCGGAAGACCTCGGCGCTTGATAAAAAACCGGTGGATATTACGCAGACCGGCGGCTGGGTAGCCATCAACGAACATTACTTTTTGGCTGCAGCCATACCTGGACATAAGACCAAGGCAAGGTTTTTTGCTAAGAAGCAAACGACTCAGGCTGCCCCCAATGCGTTCAAAACCGGATTTGTTACCGCCCCGGAAACGATCTCGCCGGGTCATTCGACAGAGTTTAAGACCCGGCTTTTTGTGGGCCCCAAGCTCCAAAACGAGCTGACTAATGCCGCTCCCGGGCTCGATCTAACTGTCGACTACGGTTTCATGACGGTGCTTGCGCGCCCCATTTTCAAACTTCTGAGCTTTCTACACTCCATCGTTGGCAACTGGGGTGTTGCTATTATCCTGCTCACCCTCATTATCAAGCTTCTGTTCTATAAGCTGTCGGAAAAGCAGTACCGCTCCATGGCACGTATGCGCAAATTCCAGCCGCGCATGCAGCAGATTAAAGAGCAGTACGGAGACGATCGGCAACAAATGCAAGCCAAAATGATGGAGCTTTACAAGAAAGAAGGCTTCAATCCATTGGCAGGTTGCTGGCCGATGTTGGTACAGGCGCCTGTCTTCATTGTTCTGTATTGGGTATTGCTTGAATCGGCCGAGATGCGCACGGCGCCATTTCTCTGGATAAACGATCTGTCATCACCAGACCCGTTTTTTATTCTCCCGGTCTATTTCGGCATTACGATGTTCATTCAGCAGCGGCTTACCACAAGTACCGCGATGGATCCCCTACAACAACGCCTGATGCAGATCATGCCGATAGGACTTGCCGTATTTTTTACTTTCTTCCCGGCTGGATTGGTTCTGTACTGGTGTACCAACAACACGCTATCTATCGCCCAACAGTGGTATATATACCGCAAACTGGATACTGAGGGGCTGGGCCACAAAGCCACTAAAAGTTAGGTGTCTGACGCAGCATCACCGGCCACGAATACCATTGCGGCATTGGCCAGTGGTCGCGATCCGGCTGGTATTGCCGTGGTTCGTGTCTCGGGTCCCCAAAGTCGATGCATCATACGCGCCCTGATTGGCCGTGTGCCCCCAGCACGGCGGGCTGTTCATTGTGTACTTCGAACTGGCGATAACGCTGTCATAGATGAGGGCCTGATCATTTTCTTTGCAGGTCCGGCATCTTTTACCGGTGAAGATGTGCTGGAATTTCATGGCCATGGCAGCCCGGTGTTGGTGGATATGGTCTTGGAGCGCATGATGGAACTGGGCGCACGCCCTGCTGAACCCGGTGAGTATTCGCGACGAGCTTTTGAAAATAATCGGTTGAGTCTGGATCAGGCCGAAGCGACGGCGGACGTTATCGCTGCAGAAAGCCGGGCTGCCGCTACTGCAGCGATGCGTTCATTACAGGGCGAATTTGCTCGTCGTGCTGAGAGTCTGACGACTTCACTTGTGCAACTTCGAGCTTTGATTGAAGGGTCTTTGGATTTTCCTGACGAAGACGATATCGATTGGCTCGGTAATGCCCAAGTCGGCGCCCGTATTGATACGGTTCAAAATGAATTGGCTCAACTGGCCAACGAAGCTGGAAATGGGGCGCGGCTGCAAGAGGGGTTAAGAGTCGCGATCCTTGGCCAGCCTAACGTCGGTAAATCTAGTCTTCTCAATGCCTTGAGTCGCCGCAACTCGGCAATAGTAACCGATATACCAGGTACGACTCGAGATGTATTGGAAGAACAGGTTGAGTTGGCTGGAGTTCAAATAACACTAGTGGATACGGCAGGTTTACGCACAACCGACAACCCTATCGAGATCGAGGGTATACGCCGTGCCCGCAATGCGGCTGAATATGCCAATCACGTGCTGTATATGTTTGATGCGGTGCAGGGTTTGGGCAGTGAAGATCAAGTCCAACTGGATGCTTTGCCTGCCAGCGTGGGCGTGACACAGGTCGGTAACAAGATAGACTTGGTCAGCGGCTCTGGACCAAACCCACAATATGCTGAACGTGCTGAAAAACAGGCGATGGTCGAAATTTCAGCCCTCACCGGTGCCGGCATCGATACTCTGATCCACCACCTCAGCCAGGATGTCGCTCAAGGCGTGGTCCAAGCGGCCACGTTTTCGGCGCGTCGTCGACACTTGAATGCGTTGGAAAACGCTCAATCCGCACTCAAGCAGGCGAGATCATTACTTGTAGAGACTGGTGATGCCGAGTTGGTCGCTGATGAACTGACGAGCGCCCAAAGCTATCTCAGCGAAATTACTGGCGCGGTCTCGCCAGATGCAGTTTTAGGCGAAATTTTTGCAACGTTTTGTATCGGCAAGTAGGCTGACTTGACTGATATGGACTCCGATAGGCGAACCGCAATTGAACTGCGACGACGCGGTTTGTAAACAACTAACACTGCAATCGCTGTCACTGTTGAACATTAGAAATTATCCAGTTGCTGCCTCTGGATGCGTCGTTGGGTCAACGCAATAATGCAATGGTGGCCATGTTCGTCTCCATGTTCATAGCGATGCTTTTGGGCGGTGCGAATAGGTTGGGCTACATCATTATTATTTAGAGATGGTAATGTGTAAAAAAGTTTTTTCCTTGTTGACTTAAGATCTTGGATATCATTTTTATCCGTAGCCTCGAATTGGCGGCGGTCATAGGCGTTTATGAGGCCGAGCGCAAGACGGCGCAAAGACTGGTCGTCGACTTAGAACTGGGTTTCGATACCAGGCGGCCTGCTGTCAGCGATAACGTGGCCCAAACTCTGGATTATCAGCAAATCGCCAGCGATATAGATCAATACGTGGGAAGTTCAAAATTTTATCTGGTTGAATCACTGGCCAACGCATTGGCAGCGCGGCTATTGGCGCGCTATCCCATAGAGAACTTGAAGCTCACGTTGACCAAACCCGATGTCATGGCACCCGATGTCGGGGTACGCATCTATCGGGAATCCGATACGCTTTGACGACTTCAGGGCGCTCTAAATAAACCCACTAAAACACTGGTCCCGATGACGTGTCCCTGAATCGCCTTGTCGAATTGTAGGCGGGTGGCATGCCGTTGGTCGATTTTAGTGTTCAGAGCATAAAGCGTGATGCGATAGTGATGTTCGCCTTCTGGGGGACAAACGCCCGTGTATCCAATATTGCCATGCCCGTTTATGCCAAATTGCGCGTAGTTCTCCAGAGCATCGAGTGCCACATTGGTTGGTAAATGCCGCCGCTTTGGGGACAGATCATAGACGATCCAGTGAACAAAATGGCCACTGGGTGCGTCCGGGTCAATAATCGTGAGCGCCAGTGACTTTGCCGTTTTCGGGACCCCTGACCACGCCAACGGTGGCGATTTTCCGGCCCCGTAACAACTGTACTCATGAGGTATGAGTGTATGATCTTTAAACGCGGGCGACCGAATAGTCATGTGCGCCCCGGCAAAGGCGCTTACGCTTGCCAGGATCCAGGTTATGGCAAAGATTATAGACCGGTTTAGAAATAGCCTCATNNGCTTTTGATAGAACAGACGTCTGCCACATTCTGAACAAGGCTGCGATAGGGTCGAGTCGACGGGCTGAACCAAGCCGGATCTAGTTCAACTTGACGAAATGGGACGCCTGCTGCATTCATGTCACAACCATTTGCCCCACAGGTGCTGCTTTTGAAGCATATTGGAGCCTCATAATCGCTAAAGGGTATGACACGAAGAGATCCGTGTCTCTCTTATTGGCAGCTGAGTGTGGGTGGGTTGCAGAGTCCAGCACAGCTTGATTGAACCATCAATCAACGAAACGACGCGCATTTGAAAATACTCGCGCCCAAGGGCTGGGTTGATCGGATGTGCAGGCTGGCCCCCACGACAGGTTGAGACTACGGGTTACCCGTTCGGGATGTGGCATCGACAGCAGGACACGGCCATCCTTGCTAGTCACGCCGGTAATACCGGCTGGCGATCCGTTGGGGTTGGCGGGGTAGGCTGTTGTGGCTACGCCGGAGTTGTCGATGTAACGAAGCCCGATACGGCCTTCTTCGGCCAGCGAGTCTGCATTGGCCGTGCCGTTGAACAAGGCACGGCCCTCACCGTGGGCAACGGCAATCGGAGCTTGGGTGCCCGCCATTCCGGCGAGAAGAACCGAATTGGATTCGGGAATCTCAACCGCGCTGGTTCGGCCTTCGAACTGTTGCGATGTATTCTGTACAAAACGCGGCCAGCCTTCGGACCCTGGAATGATCTCGGCCAGTTCGGAAAGCATCTGGCACCCGTTACACACCCCCAGTGTGAAGGTTTCTGGGCGGCTGAAAAAATCGGCGAAAACGCCCCGCAGACGATCATCATATAGGATCGAATAAGCCCAGCCGCGCCCAGCCCCCATCACATCACCGTAGGAAAAACCGCCACAAACGGCTAGACCCTGATAACCGTCCAAGACACCCCCAGCCTCAAGATCCGACATATGCACATCAAAGGCGTCGAATCCGGCGCGCGTGAACGCAGCTGCCATTTCAGTGTGACCGTTGACACCTTGTTCACGAAGGATGGCGACCGATGGGCGTTTCGCCGCCGGTCGCGGCCAGTCGATCGCTGGATCGGGGGTAAACGTCAGGGAATAGAGCAGTCCCGGACCTGACGCGTTATCGATAGCCGCAAATTCGGCATCGGCGCAGGTGGGATTATCACGCAGACGTTGTATGGCATGGCTGGTGGCAGACCAGCGTTTTGCAAGATCAGTAAGACTTGCAGCGTAGCGCAGGCTGCGGCCCTGGTAAATACGCAGTTCACCGTGATGGGTTACACGCCCGACCCGCCGCGCGCTTATGCCTGTGTTCTGGGCACGGTTTAATATCTCGAGTGTGGCGCTACGGTCGACTTGCAGGACTGCGCCCAGTTCCTCCGAGAAAAGTGCGGCTAGCAGATTCGGGTCTTCCAACTCCATATCGACCCCGACACGACCGGCGAACATCATCTCGGTTACGCAAGCCAACAACCCGCCGTCGCTGCGGTCGTGATATGCCAGCAGTTGGTTTTCGGCCGCGAGTGACTGGACGAGATTAAAAAATGCGATCAGGCGTTTGGGGTCTTCGAGGTCAGGCGCGTTGTCACCGATGTGGTTGAAAGCCTGCGCCAGTGCTGAGCCACCAAGACGGTTCGCGCCGTTACTCAAATCGAAAACAATCAGATCAGTATCAACGTCTTCCCACGTGACCAGTTGAGGCGTCAATGTGCGTGCCGCGTCCCTCACGGGCGCGAAAGCCGTGATGACTAGGGATACCGGCGAACTTGAACTAAGTGTCTCATTGTTGTTTTGCCAAGCTGACCGCATTGACAGCGAGTCCTTGCCGACAGGAATTGAAATGCCGAGCGCCGGGGCCAGTTCTTGGCCCACCGCTTGCACGGCATCGAATAATGCGGCGTCTTCAGCCGGATCGCCAGCAGCGGCCATCCAGTTGGCCGAAAGTCGTACGTCGGTCAGCGAGTTGATACATGCTGCAGCGATGTTGGTGATGGCTTCACCGACCGCCAGCCGTGCAGAAGCGGCGGAATGGATCAGTGCAACGGGTGGCCGCTCGCCGGTAGCCATAGCTTCCCCGGTATCGCTGTCGTGGGTTGTGGTCGTCACTGCAACGTCCGCCACAGGTACCTGCCATGGGCCGACCATCTGATCGCGCGCTGTCCGGCCGCCGATACTGCGGTCACCGATAGTGATCAAAAAGGCCTTGCTGCCGACACTCGGCATTCGCAATACACGCTTAATCGCGTCGTCCAGATTGATATTGTTTGTCTCGAAAGGCGCTGGCCGCCGGTTGTTATGGACAGCGGTGCGAGTCATTTCCGGTACGTGATCGAACAGCATATCCATCGGTAGATCAACCGGATGGTGGGGGGTCGATCGGCTATGCCCTTTATGAGATGTGGCATCAACCACTGTCAGATGCTGCTCGGCCACGGCTTCACCGACAATACAAAATGGACAACGCTCGCGTCGGGCTATTGACTCAAAGCGAGGCAGTTGGTCGTCGTTGATGGCTAAAACGAAGCGTTCCTGGGCTTCGTTGCACCAGATTTCGGCCGGCGACAGACTGCTATCGGCTGATTGGATATCGCGTAGTTGAAATCGGCCGCCGCGATCGTCGGCGTGTACCAGTTCCGGCAGTGCATTAGACAGTCCGCCAGCGCCAACGTCGTGGATCGAAACGATCGGATTACGAAGGTTTCTATCAGCTTGACTGACACAAGCGTCTATAACCTGTTGCGCGCGGCGCTGTATTTCGGGATTGGCACGCTGCACTGAGGCGAAGTCGAGTTCTGCCCGCATGGCATCGCTGGTCAGCGAAGATGTGGCACCCCCGCCCAACCCGATACGCATCGCCGGGCCGCCAAGTACGACCAAACGGGCCTTGATAGAGACTGTCTGTTTGGCAACGTGAGCCGGTCGCACGTTGCCCATGCCGCCAGCAATCATTATCGGTTTATGAAAAGCACGCAGACCGGTAGCGGGTTCACTATGAACAAGTGTGCGGAAAAAACCACACAGGTTGGGTCGGCCGAACTCGTTGTTGTAGCGCGCTGCGCCAATTGGACCCGCGGTCATAATGTCGAGCGCGCTTTGCAGATGGCCCGGCCGTCGGGGATCGTTTTCCCAAGGCTGAATATCGCCAGGTAGCCGCAGGTCAGATACGGCAAAGCCGGTCAGCCCGGCCTTGGAGAATCCGCCGCGCCCGGTTGCGGCCTCGTCACGGATTTCGCCGCCGGCGCCAGTGGCTGCTCCCGGACCGGGTGCGATCGCCGTCGGATGATTGTGAGTCTCGACCTTGATTGCCAGATGTACCGCTTCGTTGACCAGTCGATATCGCCCGTCGGCGTTTGCCATGAGGCGTGCTGCTCTAGGCCCTGCAAGAACGGCCGAATTGTCGCTGTAGGCCGAGAGTACCCCATCGGGCGAGGCTTTGTGACTCTTCTGAATCATCCCGAAAAGCGAATCCGGCATCGGTTGGCCATCGAGTTCGAAAACCGCATTGAAAATCTTGTGGCGGCAGTGCTCCGAATTGATCTGACCAAACATCATCAGCTCGACGTCGGTCGGATTTCGCCCTAATGCTTGATACCGCTTGGCCAAAAATGCGACTTCATCGTCGGAAAGTGCCAGCCCCCAATCGGTGTTAGCCGAGTAAAGCGCCTCGATACCCTTTTCGGCAAGGGCCACGTGGCGTAGCCCCGTTGCCGGGAGTTGGGTGAAAAGATCCGGCAGTTTCTCGGCGTCAGCAACCAGGGTTTCGGTCATGCGATCGTGTATCGCCCCGGAAGCCATCAACGCATCCAGATCGGGAGGCTGATCAAAGGCATAGA
This sequence comes from Salinisphaeraceae bacterium UBA4764, assembly GCA_002403445.1. Lineage (GTDB taxonomy): Bacteria > Pseudomonadota > Gammaproteobacteria > Nevskiales > Salinisphaeraceae > Salifodinibacter. The sequence goes on from DHHU01000052.1 coordinate 74,638, forward strand.
CCATGCCGCGTTCGATCCGAGCGAGTGAGTCGATATGACACCGGGCAGCGATATCCTCGGCCTTGCTTGACCAAGGTGACACGGTACCGTATCGCGGTACAACAAATACGTGGTTTGATAGTTGGAGTGTCGGTCGGGCACACAGTATTTCGAGCAACCGATCGTGCTCGGCTGACGCGGCGGGTTGCTGGAAAGCCGCAATGAAGATTTCGTGTATCGCCTTGAGTCGGGTGCGGATACCAGCTGCTTCGAGCTGTGACTGGGAACGGGTGATATCCAGAGCTTGGGCGCCAAGCAGAATTTCGGTGCAGGCCATATTCAATTTAAATTGCGCCATCCGAAGCCTTTGTGCTCATCGGCGATCTGTATCCATTCTGGTGCACAGCGAGGCCCATCGGCGAGAGCGCTGTGCCGCAGATCCGGGTGATTTTTTTGCTCGTGTGGGTAACCACGATATGCCGAAGCCAATCGGTATTCAGCTGTGCCGGCAGCTCGGCCGCCTGCTGGTTACTCAGATGCTCTTGATGACCGTCGACTTGGCGTTTGAGCTGGCCTGGGTAGGGGCTACGGGTCAGTAGATCCGCGTCATGGTTGGCTTCGATCAACAAGGCAATGCAGTTGTCGAGAACGTTGCGTCTATGCAGGGTCACATAGCCCGCGTCCGTCAACACACCGAATTCTTGGTCGCCATCACCCACTACCGATTGGGCCGGTTCATGCGCATCGTGGGGCATGGGATAAGAACAAAATTCCAGAACGCCGATGGCAAATGACTCGTGCGGTGAATACAGCTGGCACGCATAGACCGGCTCACTGCGGATCGCGGCTTGGAGATCGGGGGTGAGCCACGCCGGCAAACGATCACGATTCGATAAACGGGGAACGCCGCGGCAATAATCGAGGTGTACATGGGTGACCATGATAGCCTCGAACACTTGGAAATATCGTGCCAGCCCGGCCACGCGCTGTTCCAGCGTCTGGGTAAAAAAGCCCGCGTCGACGAGTACGCGTGTTTGGCCTGATTCCACCACTAGCGCGTTGCCGATACTGCTGCTACCCAGAACAGCAAAGGCCAGTCCGTCAGGCACGATGGATCCTGACCCGCAGACAGTCCATTAGGTGTCGGAACCTGGGTTTTTGGGGCCGGATGACCCATACGGTGAGGGGAACTGGGTGACTTTACTCTCGCTATCCGCTGCTGTGATCTTGGCGCTGCCGCGCTGTGTGACTTCATCGATACGGATCACTGAGTGCATTGGCACATGCGAGCGCTCGACATTGGCAAACTCGTTGGCCAGTTTTTCTTCGCTAGGGTCGACCACAACCGAGCTGCGCTCACCAAAGACTAGTTCTTCGATCTCGACGAATCCGACAAGATCGCTTGGCGCAACTGAGCGCGCGTAGACCTCGTAGACCTGTTTACTATTGATGAAAGAAACGCGGTAAAGTGTTGTTTTATCAGTGCTGTTTTGGGCCATTCGTAATATTTCGCGCTTATTTGCCAACTTGCCTTCGGCAGCAACGCATCCAAAGCGCCACGCCATCATTGATACCGGGGCGCTAAAATCACCCGCGAGTAGCGCTCCAGAATGGCGGAGAGGGTGGGATTCGAACCCACGTGGGGCGAGAGCCCCCAACCGATTTCGAGTCGGTGCCGTTATGACCGCTTCGGTACCTCTCCGCAGGAAGGAGCATTGGCGGTTGTGCCTGAGCTCCTCCACTATACTAAACGATCATGAAATCCGGTCCCAAACTTGGTGCAGAAATCGGCGGTGAAGTAGCGTGCTTATGAGTGGGCGAAAAGCAGCAGTTTGGCTTCTTGTACTGCTCTGCTTATGTGCGGCATTGGCTACATGTCGGCGGCCTCCAACGGCCTTGGCGCGTGTGCGTGCCGACCATTTGTTGCGCGTGGCTGCCGTGGCCGGCAATTTGCCCCCGGAAGCAGCTGCTGACGGTCTGGCGCCGTTGACACACGCGCTTATTACCCGATTCGCCGACAATCTCGGTGTGCGTGCGAGGATTAAGTTTTATGCTACTCAGCGTGCCGTGCAGGCCGCAATCGATTCGCGAGAAGCGGATTTCGGTCTGGTGCGTCAGACGCCAGGTGCGGCCCTTTCGGGGTTTCAACGCACACAAGGGATCGGAACGCGCCGACTGGTCGCGGTGGTGCGTAATCAAGGCACGATTCCGAAACACATCACGGCCCTATCTGGTCATCTTAGGCTTTCGGGCCGGATTGGGTTGGCCGATTGGCTGCATAATCACTATCCGCACTTGGATTTCAACGTGACGGGTCATCAGACGACGAGTGACGTGGTGGCGGCCGTGGCCAACGGCCGCTTAGAGGCAACTTTGATCACTGAAGCCGCTTATAAGCGCTATCGACGTTACTTTCCAAGTCTGCATAAAGCGTTCGAGATCCCAGGCTTGACGCAACGCAGCTATTGGCTTTTTGCTAGCCAACATACGGCAAACAACGCCGCACTTTATGACAAAGCGGTCGCGTTTATAGCCAAGCAAAAAAAATCAGGTGAATACGCCCGGCTCAAGGCCCGATATCAATCTCGGGGGGCGGATCTAAGCCGAATCGGTATCCGGGCATTCAAAAAGTATCTCGACAGCCGTTTGCCTGAATGGCAATCGGATTTCAAAAAAGCCGCGCATCGTTTCGGTATCGATTGGCGGCTTCTGGCAGCTATTAGTTATCAGGAATCCCATTGGCGCAAGAACGCTGTCAGCTCGACCGGCGTGCGGGGTTTGATGATGTTGACAAAGTCAACAGCCAAGCGAGTCGGCATTAGCGACCGTCGCGATCCGCAACAAAGTATCGACGGCGGTGCGCAGTATTATTTGCGGTTGAAACAGCGTCTGCCCCCAGCTATAGCGCCGCCAGATCGCAAATGGTTCGCCCTGGCTGCGTATAACGGCGGGCTGAGTCATGTATTGGATGCCCGCCGTCTGCTCGAGCGTCGCGGAGAAGATCCTAACCTGTGGGTCAATCTGAAACAGGCGTTGTTGTTGCTGACCCAGACCCGCTACGCACGGCATGCGCGCAGCGGGCGGGCGCCGGGGCATCAAACCGTCGCTTATGTAACGCACATACAAGCCTATTACGACATGCTTTTGTGGCACACGCGCAATAATTCGTCTGGGCTGCTTTGGGCATTTAATAGCGGGTCAGGTGTCGCGACCTCGTCTAACCGGAGAGCGCAATCGTCTGGTAGCGGTTTAATTGCACCAATTCGCTCGCCGATGTTCTGATACGCAGATCTTTGAGGCGCCACGCCTACCAAATTGCCCCAACCGGAATCAGCTCTATGGCCCCAAGACAAACCNNTATCGCAGTGCTCAATATTCTGGGGGATACCGAGTTGACCGAGGCGGCGGCCTGTGGTTTGGCAGAGCGTTTGGCGACACTGGATTATGACGTTTTGGTGACGGCGGAGGCCAAGTCGATTCCGCTGGCACACGCGTTGTCAATCGCTACCGGCAAGCCTTACGTCGTACTGCGTAAGCACTACAAAACCTACATGGGTGAGGCGGTTTGGGCCGAGACACACTCGATTACCAGCAATGCAGCCCAACAACTCATACTCGACGCCAAGGATAGAGAGAAAGTTGAAAATGCCCGAGCGATGCTTGTCGATGACGTCATCAGCTCCGGCTCAACTTGTGCCGGCATGGCGGAGATTCTGCCGAAGGTCGGGGCCAGGATTGTAGGCCGAGCCGCCATTCTCACCGAGGGCGATGCAGGGGGGTTGGACGTAATAGCGCTAGGGCATGTGCCTGTTTTCGACTCGGATTCCCAGTCCGAGTGAGCGTTTCAATCATGGCCTGAGAAACGCGAACCCGGCAGTCGCGGCAACAGTTCATGGAGGTTGCAAGGCGATGTGCGGGCGTCGATCTGGGCAGCAATCAACTTGTCCCATCCGTCGGCACAGGCGCCGCTGGAGCCCGGTAGGGAAAATACGAAAGTCGCCTTGGCCACGCCAGCCACGGCGCGGGATTGCAGGGTCGATGTGCCGATATCAGCGTGTGACAACACCCGGAACATCTCGCCGAAACCATCGATGGCGCGGTCGAACAAAGGCTTGACAGCTTCCGGCGTCACATCGTCGCCGGTCAGACCGGTGCCGCCGGTTGTAATCACCACATCCGGACGTTCGTTAGCGATCCAGCGGGCAACGCGCGCGCGGATTTCCCACAGGTCATCTGGACAGATCGCTTTTTCGTGCAGCACGTGACCCGCTGCCTTGAGTCGATCCACCAGGACGCGTCCGGATTTGTCTGAGACATCGGTGCGGCTACTGGATACGGTCAGAACGGCGATATTCAGTGCAACGAAAGAGTCGGCCATCACTAACGATTAATAAACGGTTGTTGAGGCTAAACTGCCATAAATCGAAGTGGAGAGCGAGGTCTGTATAAACTGAAGCACCGTCATTGGTCCGCTACAATATTCCCATGATCGATTTCAAGAATGTGTCGTTGCGGCGCGGGCCGCGCGAATTAATTGCCGGCCTGAACTGGCGCATCCAGCCTGGCGAACGTATCGGAATCGTCGGCCAGAACGGCACTGGCAAAACCAGCCTGTTTCAACTGCTGCTCGGCGAAATCCACCCCGACGCGGGTGATATTGCCGGCACCGAGGGTCTGGACATCGCCACCGTGCGTCAACATGAACCGGCAGGCCCGCAGCCGGCCATCGAGTATGTCCTCGATGGTGACCATGAGTTGCGCTCGGTTGAAGCCGAACTTTCCAGGGCCGAAGCCGAGGGCAACGGCACGCGCCAGGCCGAATTGCATGGGCGCCTGGCTGAGATCGATGGCTATGCAGCTCGTGCCCGCGCCGCCCGTCTTTTGCATGGATTGGGTTTTGCGGCGGATGTTCATGATCGACCGCTGGACTCGTTTTCTGGAGGTTGGCGCATGCGGCTGAATTTGGCAGCCGCATTGATGCGGCGCTGTGACTTGCTGTTGCTCGATGAGCCGACCAATCATCTCGACATGGATGCCGTGTTCTGGTTGCAGGAATATCTGGCCTCGCACCCCGCGACTTTGTTGATCATCTCCCACGACCGCGATTTTCTGGATGCGGTGACGCAAACGACGCTGCATCTGGAACACCGTCGCGCCTATTACTACAGCGGCAACTATACTGCGTTTGAGGCCATGCGTGCCGAGGCAAAAGCACAGCAGCAGGCCGCATACGAAAACCAGCAGAAAAAACTGGCTCAGCTGCAACATTTTGTCGACCGCTTCCGTGCCAAGGCGACCAAGGCCCGACAGGCACAAAGCAAGCTCAAACAAATGGAGCGCATGGAGAAAGTCGAAGCCGCGCACGTCGATTCGCCGTTCCAATTCGAGTTTCGTCAGCCTTCACGTCTTTCCGATACGCTAATTCGTTTAGATAACGCCGCAGTTGGTTACGACGGCCAACCACTGGTCAGTGGCATCAAACTGCGTTTGGTTCCGGGGGATCGACTGGCGATCCTCGGGCGCAACGGCGCAGGCAAGTCGACGGTCATGAAGCTTCTGGCCGGTGCGTTGGAACCGCTGGACGGCGAAGTCCAGCCCGATCGCTATCTGAACGTTGGGTATTTTGCCCAGCATCAGTTGGAGCAGCTCGATTCCAAAGCCAGTGCGCTCGAACATCTACAGCGTGCTGAGCCCAACGCGCGCGAACAGGACCTGCGCGACTTTCTCGGTGGGTTTGATTTCCACGGCGACAAGGCATTGGAACCGATCGGGCCATTTTCCGGTGGTGAGAAGGCCCGTCTGGCGCTTGCGTTGGTCGTCCACGCCCGCCCCAACTTGCTGCTGCTTGACGAACCCACCAACCATCTCGATCTTGATATGCGGCACGCGCTCGAGACCGCCCTCGCCGGTTATACTGGTGCGGTAGTCATGATTGCGCACGATCGGCATCTGATCGACGCCACTTGTGAACAAATCTGGTACGTTTCCGAAGGTCACCTAGCGCCGTTTGACGGGGATCTGGATGATTATAGGAAATGGCTGGCGGGACAAGGTGCTGCCCGCGAAGGAGGGCGGTCGAAAGCTTCGGCATCCCTATCCGCTGCCAATGGCAGCGACTCAGGCCACAAGGCGGATCGGCGTCAGCGCGTGAAGTCGCTTCAAAAAACCGTGAAACAGGCCGAAACCGAGATGAACCGCCTGACACGCGAAATCGAGTCGGTAAACCAAGAGCTTGCTAAGCCCAGCGTCTATTCGAATCCGACCGAGTCGGCGCGGCTCGGCCAAGAGCAAAGTCGGCTGAAGCGCCAACTGGAAACCATTGAGGCGCGCTGGTTGAAAGATGCCGAAGCGCTGGAATCCCTTCAAAAGGACCTGAGTGCGGCCTGATGACGGGCAGCGAGCGGCCAACCGCAACTTATTTCTGGCACGACTACGAGACTTTCGGTTCCGATCCCCGGCGTGACAAACCGGCGCAATTCGCGGGGATCCGTACCGACGAAGACTTCAACATTATCGGCGAGCCTTTAGTACGTTATTGCCAGCCCCCGGCTGAGATGCTTGGCCATCCCGAGGCGACCCTGGTAACTGGCATTACGCCACAATATGCAATGCAGAACGGGGTTCCGGAATCGCAATTCATTGCCGATATCGAGGCCGAGATGGCCACGCCCGGCACGTGCAGCGTCGGCTATAACAATCTGCAATTCGACGACGAAGTCACCCGGCACGCACTTTGGCGCAACTTTTTCGATCCATACGCCCGCGAATGGCAGAATCAGTGTTCCCGCTGGGACATCATTGATATGGCAAGGCTGGCCTACGCACTGCGTCCGGATGGTATTGAATGGCCTACGCGCGACGATGGTGCCCCCAGTTTCAAGCTCGAAGATCTGGCCGTAGCCAACAACCTTGGTAGGGGTAGCGCTCACGACGCGCTTTCAGACGTTTACGCCACCATTGACTTAGCTCGCTTGATCCGGGCCAAACAGCCGAGACTCTTTGATTTCGTGCGCAGTAACCGCGACAAGAAAACTGCCCGTAAATTACTCAATATGGACACTCGCAAACCAACATTGCATGTTTCGTCCAAGTTCGGTGCCAGCAACGGCTGTCTGTCCCCAGTCATGCCCATTGCCCCTCACCCGACCAATCGCAACTGCTTGATCGTCTATGACTTGCGCGTTGACCCAGAGCCGCTTTTGACACTCGATGCCGAGTCGATCCGCGAGCGCATGTTCACCCCAAGAAAAGATTTACCGGAGGATGCACCGCGTGTGGCACTCAAGGGGGTGTACCTCAACAAATGTCCGGTACTGGCGCCGTTCGAAATGTTGCGCCCTCCTGAGGCTGAGCGATTGGCAATAGACGTGGACATGTGCCGCGCCTATTGGAAAGCCATTCACGACAATATGGCGGCGGTGGCAACCAAGGCTACCGAAGTGTTTGATCGGGGTCCTGGACTCGAACCCGCTGCTGACCCCGAACACGGGCTTTATGATGGACTTATTGGCGACGCTGATCGCGAGCGGGCGGCACAGGTACGCGCCGGGTCAACGAAGTTTTTTTCGAATAATCAGCTTGTCTTCGACGACGATCGTTTGAATACTTTGTTCTTTCGATATCGTGCCCGATATTATCCCGAATCACTGAGCTTGGAAGAGGATCGTCAATGGCGGGAGTGGCAGGCCAATGAACTGGCATATGCGCCTTCCGGTGGTCTGACACTCGACGAATACGATGAGATAGTGGCCGCTTTGATGAGCCGTGTCCGCGGTCAGCCGAAACAACTCCAGCGCCTCCTTGATCTCAAGGCTTGGGCCGATCAGCGACGGGCATTAGTGAGTGAGCTGGTTTAAACTCAGTTATTGTCGAGCCCATTTTAAAACGGGTAAGCGATGCGATTTGTCTGTGAAATCGATCGGGTTGAATACGTGATTGAAGCCCCTTCCCCGGAAGTCGCAGCGCGACTGGCAGCGGAACGTCAAGCAAAAGCTAATGGTGGGCGACAGCGATTTCGGGTCAACGTGGCCGAAGCCAACGAAGCTGATCTGCCGCTGATTGCCGGGGATGACTATGACGTGGCAATCGACCTCAACGACACAACACGCTGACACCGTCGGGCACGATTCGGCCTAAATTCATGGTTGCCACCAATAGATTACGCTGGCCGGAACTGGCAAACCATAGAGCCTGGCTTCGAAATGAAAGCCGGCGACTGCTGATGTTTTATCGTGCCTCAGCCCGGCCAGCCGGTGGTTTCGTGCGGCTCGACGGCGACGGTGCTCATACGCCCGACGCCCCCGCCGATACCTTGGTAACCGCCCGCATGACGCACACATTTGGATTGGCCGCACTAAGTGGTGAACCGGGTGCGGCTCCGCTTGCAGATCACGGCGTTCGGGCCCTGCGGGGTTGTCTGCGTGACAACGCTTATGGCGGATGGGTTGCGAAGGACAGCCCAGCAAGTCAACACCTCGACAAGCAGTGCTATTTGCATCTGTTCGTGGCACTGGGCGCGGCAACCGCCAGCCACGCGGGCATTGAGGGTGCGGCTTCCCTGCTGGCCGATGTTATGGGGGTTATCGAGCGTTATTTCTGGTCTAGTGATGAACAGGCCTTTGTCGAATCATGGGGTTACGATTGGCGGCAGCTGGCCGATTATCGCGGCGGCAACGCCAACATGCATGGCGTTGAGATGTGTCTGGCTCTGGCCGACGTAATGCAAGATCATTGCTGGCGTCAACGTGCACTAAGTGTTTGCGAGCGCTTGATCCATTGTCATGCCCGCGCCAATGGCTATCACGTGGTTGAGCACTTCGACGGTTGTTGGAACGAGTGGCGTGAATACAATCGAGACCGGCCGGATGACGGGTTTCTGCCGTTTGGCGTCACGCCCGGACATGGCTGCGAATGGGCCCGTTTGTTGTTGCATCTCGAAGCGAGTCTTATTGCATCCGGTGACACAGCCCCCGAGTGGTTGGCCGAAGACGCACGCGGTCTTTTCGATGCCGCGATGCGAGATGCTTGGGGGGCGGATGGCCATGCGGGAATGGTGTACACCCTGGACTGGCAACGATGTGTATCTTCATCGCGCCGACGCCACTGGGTTCACGCAGAAGCCATCGCTTCGGCCGATGCACTGGCCAAGCGCACCGGCGAGCGGCACTATGAGCAGTGGTATCGTGATCTATGGGATTTTGTTGTGGCAACGTTTATTGACCCTGAGCGCGGCAGTTGGCGTCATGAACTGGACCGATATCTTGAACTCGATCCGGCGGTTGGTGACGTCAAACCCGATTTATATCATGCGTATCAAGCTACGCTTTTGCCGCAGTTGCCACTGACGCCGGCGTTGGCTGTGGCGGTTGACCTCGCGGTGAATTCGGACCACCAGACGTGAAAGAGAATCAAATGGCCAATACCGCCCTACCGACGACAATGGCTGCCATGCGTCTCATGGGTCATGGCGGAACAGAGCAGCTGGTTTACGAACAGGATGTGCCGGTGCCGGAACCCAAAGCCGGTGAAGTCCTAGTCGACGTCTCAGCGACTGCCAAAAACAACACCGACCGCAAAGCGCGCGAAGGTTCGTACGCCACCGGGCCTGACGCCAGCGTCACTTCGTTTTCGATCGGTGGGACACCGACGCTGACTTTCCCACGGATACAGGGAGCCGATGTCGTGGGTCGCGTGGCGGCTGTTGGCGCCGGCGTCGATGCGGGGCGCATTGGCGAGCGCGGTTTGCTAGATTTCAACATCTATACCGATCCACGGTATGACATGAACCTGGTGCCCGATTACTATGGCCACGGTGCTGACGGCGGCTATGCGGAATACGTGGCAGTGCCGGCAGACCAGTTTCATAGTATCAACGCACCGGATCTGGCCGACGCCGAGGTGGCCAGTCTGGGCCTTTGTTCTTATCAGACCGCGTATCACATGCTCACCACTGCCGACGTAACAGCTGGCGAGCGCGTCCTGGTGACTGGCGCTAGTGGCGGTGTCGGCACGGCGTTAATACAACTTTGCCGCCTGATCGGCGCGATTCCGATCGCCCTGTCTACGCCAGACAAAGCGGATCGCCTGCGCCGGCTTGGCGCCGAGGCCGTGCTCGATCGCAGCCATCCTCATTCACTGGTTGAACAAGTTCTTGCCGTTACCCATAAAGCGCCGATCGACGCCGTCATGGATCTGCTTGGCGGCGCGGCCACTCCGCAACTTATTGCGACGATGACGTTTGATATGCATGCACGCTCGTCGTATCCACGCCTGTCGATTGCCGGGGCCTCGGCAGGGCGATCGACCGATTTGCCGTGGGCGCTTGTCTATTTGTATCAAGTACAGGTTTTTGGAGTGTCGCATGGTACGCGTGCAGAGGCCGTACAACTCATCGAATGGATTCGCGGGCGTCGGCTGCAACCGATTCTGCACGGCACGTTCCGTCTTTCCGAATTACGTAAAGCAGAACACTATTTTGCGGATCAAGGCCGGCAGATCGTGGGCAAGATCGTGATCGTGCCGGACCGGCATTGGTCAAAACATGGCGCACCGTTTGCGGTCGATGCACCCGTATGAGCCGTACCGTGTCGTACACGCTGACCTTGCTCGATACGCACGCCGGCGGTGATATCAGCCGTATCGTGTTGGGTGGTGTCGCTGACATTCCCGGTGCGAACGTTCGGTCGCGCATGGAAGTTTTGCGTGATGATGCGGATGGTTTGCGTCGGCTATTGCTGGAAGAGCCCTACGGCCGGCCGGATATGTCGGTCGACCTGATCGTACCGGCGTCTGATGCCGCCGCCGAGATGGGCTATATCATCATGGAAGTGATGGGCTACCCTATCTATTCCGGATCCAATACCATTTGTACCGCGACCGCGTTGCTCGAATCCGGTTTGGTCGCCAAGCGCGAGGGCCGCCAGCAATTCATGCTGGAATCACCGGCCGGGCTGGTCACGATCGAGGCCGAGGTCCGTGATAACGTTGTGCGCTCGATCACCTGTGGTGGGCTGCCGAGCTACGTTGAAACCTATAATGCAACAATTTCCGTGCCTGACCTGGGTTATATCCGCTACAGCATCGTTTACAGCGGCGGGTTCTATGCGGTGGTTGACGCTGCGGCGCTCGGCTTCGATCTGGTGCGGGCCGAGCGCGACCGCTTAGCCGAGTGCGCGTACGCTATTGTCGAAGCGATCCAGGCACAGGACTCGCCGCGACACTATAGTTTGGGTGATGTTGGCCCTCTGCCGTTTGTTCATTTCGCGGGGCCGGTTTCGACAATAAGTGACGGCCACTACCGTTCGCCCTCGGCAACCTATGTACACCCCGGCGTGATCTGTCGCAGCACCACTGGCACCGGCACGTCGGCGCGGCTGGCGCTCATGCAGCATGAAGGTCGGCTGGATCTGGGCGATACATTGGAAACCGTTTCTCTTGGCGGTTCGGCTTTTACCGGTTGTATCACTGGTGTTACTCAGGAAGGCGAGCGAATGGTCGTTGCTAACACTATTACCGGCCGTGCTTTCGTGCTTTCGCGATCGGAGATCATTGTGAATCAGGACGATCCGCTCGTGTGTCACGAAGCGTTTGATCTGTTGGAAACGCCAAGTGCGCGGTGAGCGAAGGGTCCGTCACCTGAGGCGATCACCCGATCAATAGCAAGACTTTGCTTACTTCGATCTTCGACGGTATACCGGTCGCCTGGTAGGGTCGACGTCTATTGATAGTGCTTGGTTTTGGTAAGGATCCGGTCGGAGTGGCGCAGAACATCCCGCCGGGAAAAGGTGTCTCATGGGCTATGGCCGGTTGTCTTTGTATCGATTTGCTTCCATAGTTGTAAACAGTCTTTCGCCCTTATGAAGACAGCCAAACAAAGTAACGGGTGGATTACCGGGGGACTTTGGACATTCGGGACTTGATAATACTCAGGCCCGCTTGAGTGATACTTGATTTGAAGCGCTAGAGGTGTAGATATGGCGCCGACTTGGGTCTGGGTGATCGTGGGTCTCGGGATTGCAGGGCTGATCGCGCTCGTCTTTTTTTGGTACGAGTTTCGCCGGGCGCGAGAATCGTTCAAACACATTGATTACAGCAAGCTTCGTGATTGGGACAAGGATGAATGGAACGATTGATTTGTTGCGCTGGCATGTATCGCTAGGCGAGGTCACCTTTTTTAATAAACCATGCCAGCTTTTGAGTTTGCAGCCCGGCAATCGCAATTGATTAATTTAGATTCGGGTATTTCTAGTCCCCAATAAGCAACGATAAACAAACTCTAATACACACTTTTCCGTTCGACCGCACGATGCGTCGAAGAATAAATGCAAAAAAGCCCGACTTGTCGCGTATATGATTCGCGGATTACTAGACGCTAGCGACCATTGACTAGAAAAAAATTCTTCGACCTAAAGCATTAAAAAGTGTGCGATCGATCATATTTAGCGAGTAGCTCGGCAGGCCAGATACGACATTCAGTTGTATAGTTGCCCCGGTCAGTGGTCAGCGTCAGTGTGATCCTTGTCGGGCGTGGAATCTGCATATGGTTTCGGGCGCAAGGCCCCGCTACGGGCCAGCAGCACCCCGGTGAGTACGATCGTGATCGATGCGGCTTGGATGCCCCCGACCGATTCGCCGAACGCAACCCAGGCTATGGCGGCGGCGATCACCGGTTGCACCAGCAAGGTTACGGCCCCGAACGCAGGCGGCAGAAAAGCGAATGCATAAGCAATAAGCCCCTGTCCGAGCGATTGCGACAAAAGCGCTAGTCCGATCAAGGGCAGCCAGGCGGCGGCGTTGGCCGGCAAAGCGGACGACCCGGCTAGCAATGCGGTGGGTATCAGAAATAGCGTAGTGAAGATGACGGTGCCCGCCATGACACTGGGCGTTGTGTAGTCTCCGCGAAGCCGTGCTATTACTAGGAAGTAACCGGCATAGAAGAGCGCCGTGGTCATTCCCAGTCCATCGCCGACGAGGTGCTGACGATTAACGTCACTACTCAAACCCAGCAGCAGGATGACCCCCACTAGAGCGATGCCCATGCCTATGAGGAATTTCAACGAGAAACGTGTACCGAACAGCACAAAAGTAAAAATCGCGACAAATATCGGCGCAGTGTTGGGAAAGAGTGTGGCGTCGGCCACCGAGGTATAGCTTATGGCGAAGTGCCAGGTACCGAGATCGCCGGCGAACATGAAGCCGGCCAGCGCGAACCAACCGACGTGCTTGATATTGGCAGGAGTTCGTCGGCGGCCGGCACCGGATGGGACTACTATAGCGGCGATAACCAACCCCGGAATCGCCAGCGCGGTGCGCCATAACGCGGTTGGCAACATGCCGATCGTGGACATGCGGACGAATATGGGCGCAAGCGCAATAAAAACCGCGCCGGCAAGTAGCATCAAAAATGCGCGCCGTGCACTCGCGTCGTTGGCAACGGCTGAAAGTCGATATGTGGCCTGATGCATGGCAGTTCACCCGTTGTTTAAATACCTGCCCGGCTATTTCGGTTGGGTTGGGTCATTGGGCGGATCAGCAGCACACATCTCGGGCTATTCGACCGCGATTGACGTGACACGGCGAGTGTAGCCGTCAATTTTCAACTATTACATAAATACAATAGCGCCAAGACAGCAGTATCGATAGCCAGAGCCGGTTTGGCATTCCCACCCCAATTCACATAGATCGAACACTCATGGAGGGCGCTGGGTTTGGTGTGCGACAAAATGCGCATTGCCGATGCTGGACGCTGACAGCCCGTCGGTTACTACGCATATCTGCCCTTTATGCCTTCGACTGCAAAAAAGTCACGAAATCCGGCCCTGTTCAGTCTCGACTGGGGGCATATTGAAAGCTCAATTTCGACGCAGCATTGCAACCGGTGGCAAACGCGTGAGGGCGTATAACCATGTCAGTCGAATTGACTATCTTTGACCCTTTAGAGCTACTTGATTGTCTCTGTCGTGGCGTCAAACGGCTATGTTGAGACAACACAGTTGCTCACGGCGCAAACACGCAGCTTAATCCAATGCAAACGGAAGCGAATTTTGTAATACCAACCCGGGCCGAAAGCACCATCANNATAGTCATCTCGACTAACCGAGATAGTTGTCTACATAGAGCGTCTCGACTTCTGAGCCCAATAGTTGGAGCGTGATAGAGCACCACTGCTTGGACCCTCAATAGACCAAGCAAAGCCACTCCTGATGGCAGGCATCTGTCGATAAATCGGATCAGCTGTTGTTGATACCGGCAAACCAGTCCTTCACGGTGGGTTGATGGTTGGCAAGCCACTGGTTGACGGCATCCTTCTGGCTCATGCCGTTCTGGGTTTTGGCTTCCAGAGTGTTCAAGTCACTCAACTTGATATAAAAACGGTTAAGAAACATGAAAACTTTGGGCGCCTTGTTCGGAAGTGACGGATTTACAAGTGTGTTGACGTGGCCTGCCTTGCCATAGATATTTTTGGGATCCTTCAGGTATTTGAGATTGAATTTGCTCCAGATCCAAAGCGGGGACCATGCGGTGACGACAATTGGTTTGTGTTGGCCGATGGCACGTTTCAGGCTCGCCGCCATCGCCGCCGTCGATGATGGGGTGAGATGCATGTTCAAGCCGTAGGCCTTGATGGCTTTTTTGGTGCTCATGTTCACACCCGCGCCAGAGCCGACACCGATGACTTGTGAGTTGAACTTGCCCTCTTGGCCTTTCAGATCACTGATGCTATTAGCTTTCACATATTTCGGTACAGCCATTCCGAGTCGCGTGCCGTAAAGATTGGGCCCGAGATTGATCACTTTCGGCCATACCTTCTTGTAATACGAAGCATGGGTCTTGGGTAACCAGGCAGTTAACATGCCATCCAGATTGCCACTCGCAACAGCTTGATACATCGGTCCGGCGATCAGCGATTGAAGTTTGACTTGGGTGTCGAGGTTGTTTTCGATGGCTTGGGCGGCTATTCGTGTGGTCAGCGCGCTTGAGGGCCAGCTTTGAACATAGCCCAGTTTGATCGGTGTGTGGCTGGCGGCTGAGGCAGTAAAGCTTCCAGCTAGTGCCCCAAAGAGGACACATGTCCCAACGCAAAACTTGGTGAATACAGTTTTCATGGTTTTTCTCCGTTGTGTATGATCGGCTTCCGAGACTCTATTAAGCCGCTAAGAAACAATAGCAAAAAACCGGCTACGCGATCGCTTGGCGAGAGGCACGGCCGCGTATCGCATTAGTTTTCAACAGCGAATTGCGTACGTCGCGTTTACCCGTTTTTTAAACATGCTTATTTATCTGAGTTATGCGATTCGATTCACCGTTTAGAATTAATGGCTAGGGTGGGTTGAAATATCGTTTGATGAGACAAGAACTTAGCAAGCGCACCAAGTCTTCGTTGCCAGCCAGTGATATACGCGTTTCGACAAATGACATCTTACATTCACCGGAGTTGACTCATGTCCCGTTCAATTGAAATTGCCACCGCTGACGGCAAAATCGACGGCCATATTTTTGTACCCGCTGACGCATCCAACAACCGGCATCCGGGGGTCGTTTTGTTCACCGACATTGGCGGACTGCGCCCGTGCTATCACGACAAGGCGCAGCGTATCGCCGACGCCGGGTATGCTGTCCTGATGCCAAACATTTATTACCGCGATCAGGCCGGACCCGTAGTACCCGAGGGCAAGTCGTTTCGGGATAGTGATGTGCGGCCGACGCTATTTGAGTATGCTGGCCATCTTACGCCGGGTGCCCAGGCACGCGATTTCGAGGCCCTGCTGACTTCGATCGACGCCGAACCCGAATTTGCCGCCGGTCCGGTAGGTGTAACGGGGTACTGCATGACCGGGGCTTTCGCTCTGCGGATGGCTGCTTATCATCCTGATCGTGTGGCAGCTGCGGCCGGTTTTCATGCCGCGCGACTGGCGGCTGCCGACGACGAGAACAGTCCCGTGCACATTGTCGATCGCATCAAAGCACGCGTCTTTCTCGGCCACGCAGACGGAGATGAACTCATGCCGCCTGATCAGATCGGCCGACTCGACGCCGCCTTGGCCGCGGCCCACGTAGATTTCACAACCGAATTATTCCACGGTGCTGGCCATGGATTTACTGCTAGCGATGCGCCGGTCTATGACAAATCGGCCGATGAACGGCACTACAAGCGTCTGCGCACGTTATTCGAGGAAACGTTGAGCCAATAGCGCCAGTTGTCGGGGCGAATTAACCGCTCGCCGCGCCGACGTTGTCGAGATGCCGAGTCAGCGGTTTTGCTTGAATTGACGTAGTGCTTCTCGATCCCGGCGATCAGGCCGGCCGCGCGGTGTAGGTGTCGCGTTTTGGGTGATCCGACGCGCTTCGGCTTCCCGTTCACGACGTTGTTTACTGGCCTCAGTTTCGGTATAGAGCGTCTGGGCGTCCTTTGCCGAGCCGCGTTTTTCACTCACGGCGTCAATATCGACTTCGAAGACCTGCTGGCCTTTGGTTACTTGCAGGCGATCCCCGGGGGTCAGTCCGCTGGCTGGTTTGGCCTTGGCCCCGTTGATCTCCACCTTGCCGCCCTTGATTGCTGTGTGGGCTAGGCTGCGGGTTTTGAAAAAACGCGCAGCCCAAAGCCAGCGGTCGATGCGTACTTTGCCGTTACTTCTCTTGTTTGGGTCGTCGTTGTGCTTTCTGGCAGTCATTGCCACACTATGGCACTGGTTTTGCAGACAGCCAACCGTGCTCGGACGTTTCAAGCAGAATTACAAGATCCGCATTGATGGAACCGGTGGCCACGTGGTGCGTGGCTGCCCACCACCCGCATTTGTGCGGGCCGTACGCGACATTGCCAAATTACACTGCATAGACCGGGGGGAAATAGCTTGTCGAGGCACGGGAGGCTCGCGTCGCTTGCAGTTCTCACGTAATTTTCCCAAGCGAGGACGCCAAGCCATACGCAATGTTTGGCCGGAGTCGACCCCGTCACCACCGACCCCGGGCCGTCGCGCACGCGGCTAGGCTCGAGCTTACCTAGACCGCCGCGGCTTTCATTGCGTCGAATGGCTCAGCGGGAACAAAGCGGTAGTATTCGATACCCTTGTCACAGAAGTCGGCGGTATGGGTATTACCGATTCGTGCCACCACGAATTCGTCTTTCGCAGGAACCGGTTCGAAATCAACGGTCTGTCCGTCGTGTAAGGCGATATACTGGGCCTCGGTAAGGTCGACCGGTGTTCCCAGTGCGCTGTCAAAGTTGATTCGCTCAGCGGCCTTTTGCCAACCAGGCACTACTGACATCGGCAGGGCTTCGGCGGCATCACCACTCCCATAGCCTAGCGTTAGCCACTGTTGATGGGCCAGTAACTCGGAGCCGTCGTTGCGCGCTTCCACGAGTCCAGCGGCCAACCAAGCCGGCAGGGCGGCAGTGTATAGATTGCCAAGATCACACATCCGTTCACTGCCGAGCGTAAGCTTGTCGGCAACCAGTTTGTCCCAGAATTCAGTCTTGCGCAGGAAGCGCAACAAATCAGCGGCTTGCGGAAATGCATCGTCACCGCAGGTGCCGCTGGCCACACGTTCGCGCATGTCAGGTGCCGCGTCACTCAGTTCTGAAAGCACTTCAGCGGCATCGACACCGGCGCGCTCGCAATAGGCTCGAAGTTCTCGCCGGCAATCGGCGTCACCGTCGGCGAGGGCAAACAAATAGGCCATGGCCCAGCCCGCTGACGGCATTCGATGATATGGACGATGCATGAAAACATGGTCGACGGCGTGGAAGTAATCGGCACGTCGCCCATTATATTTTTCAAGCATGTTGTTGATTGCGTGGCGTGTAGCGTCCACATAACAACTCGTGGAATAACGCCCGTTGAACACCGGCAGATCCTGCATCTGGCCGTCGGCGCGAGGCGCCTGGCCCCGGAAGCGAGCGAAAGGCTTACGGAAGTCGGCAATGCGATAGTCCGAATCGCTTCCGGCATGCGCGAGATCCACTTCTAGCATAGCCGGCTTGGCTTCAAGGAGCATGGCAACTGCCCCGGCGCCCTGGGTAGGTTCGCCCGTGCTGCCCCGTTCATATTCGGCGATGTCCGCGCAAACCACGATAGCTTTGTTGTTGGCCCCGTCGGCAGCCAGATAGCGAAGCGCGCCTTTCATGGCATAGACACCGCCAAGGCAGGCGTGTTTATATTCAGGAACTTCACAAGCGCGAGATAGAGGCTTGTGACCATGATCAACCAAGGCATCGTCCAGCATACCTTTGACGATGACTGCACCTGCCGCATTGTCACTGGAGGATTCGGTGCCGAGTGCTAGATAGCCTACCGACTGGGGGTCAATATCGTAGGCCTCAATCAGGCGCCACACTGCATTGGCAGCAATAGTATAGACACTTTGTTGCGGCCCACGCATTCGAAAACTGCGGCCGATAACCTTCTCGATTTTGCTCCACGGTTGGTCGTTCCACTCGCACCAATCTGCGAGGTTGACGCGATAGGGGGGCAAATATAAAGCCAGTCCACTGATTCCGGGCATGAGGACCTCTCACGTTTCATTACGGTGCCATTACGCACCGTCAATTAATTAACGGATTCTATCAAATGCTGCGATTTGTTAACCATTGTTGTGGTGCAGCATTGGCATCCACGGAGCTGAAAAGTGCCGCGATTAAAAGGCCGCAACGGGACTCGAGGCTGTAAAAGAAGCCAAGACAAGGCAAACTATTTGCGCTTAACAATGTTGTTTTTGAAATTTGCCGTGATTCCACCTAGTGATCTGCGTGTTGTATGAATAATGAACTTCGCCAATCGAGCGCTCGCGCGCATGCCAATATTGCGCTCATCAAATATTGGGGTAAGCGGAATGGACCGCTCAACCTGCCAGCTGTTGGCTCAATATCCATCACGTTGGCTGAGCTTTATACTGAAACCCAGTTCTCTTGGACCGTCTCGGAAACTGACACTGCAATACTGAACGATGAACCGGATGAAACCGGCCGTATCAGTCGCTTTGTTGACTTGATACGTAGGCGTGCCGATATAGATTACAGCGCCGCCATTAGTTCGGTGAATAATTTCCCCACTGGGGCGGGCTTGGCATCATCCGCTTCAGGTTTTGCCGCGCTCACGGTGGCCGGGTGTGATGCCGCCAATCTCAATTTATCGGCGCGTGAACTGTCCATTCTGGCGCGTCAAGGATCCGGTTCGGCGGCGCGTTCGATCGACGGAGGATTCGTGGAAATGTTTCGCGGCGTGCGTGCGGACGGTGAAGACGCGTTCGCCACGCCACTGGCCGATGCCGATGACTGGCCGCTAGAAGTCGTGGTTGCCATTACCACCCGGGCGCGCAAGGCGATCGATTCGACGACCGGTATGACCGACACAGCCACCCGGTCAGATTTTTTCGAAGCTTGGGTTGCCAATGCCGACGGTGATCTCGATGCGGCCCGCGAAGCTATTGCGGCGTGTGATTTCGATGCTCTCGGCGCCCTGGCCGAGCGCAGTTGTTTAAAAATGCACGGCCTGATGTTGTCGACCGGCAATGGGTTGATTTACTGGTCGCCAGCCACGGTGGCCACAATCCATGAAATACGAAAACTTCGGGCCGATGGGATGCCGGTGTATTTCACGATCGATGCGGGTCCGCAGGTTAAGGCGATTTGCGCACCCGGTTATGGCGAGGCGGT
Source organism: Salinisphaeraceae bacterium UBA4764 (assembly GCA_002403445.1). Lineage (GTDB taxonomy): Bacteria > Pseudomonadota > Gammaproteobacteria > Nevskiales > Salinisphaeraceae > Salifodinibacter. Next base: position 94,268 of record DHHU01000052.1, read on the forward strand.
GGCCGAGAAGCTCAAGACCGTGCCCGGTGTTGAAGCTATCCAACGCACCGGCCTCGGGCCCGCAGCCCGTGTTATCGAATGATCAGACACCCTATCCGGGTCAGCGCTCCGGGGAAACTGTTTCTGGTGGGTGAATACGCCGTGCTTGAAGGCGCTCCGGCGTTATTGACCGCAGTCGATCGACGTGCATTTGTCACGCTTACGCCTGCTGAAGGCGGGCGATGGACTTTGTATTCGCCGGGTATCGGCCGTGAGTTTTTCGAACTGGCCGAAGATGGTTCGATTCCCACAAGCAGCAGCAGTCAGACGCGTCAGGACTTATCTGTATTCGACGCGTGTCGTTCCGAGTGTGCGGCCAAGTTTGGACCACCGGACATTGCATTCGATATCACGATTGATACACGTGCATTTACTGTCGACGGTTACAAATTGGGTCTGGGGTCGAGTGCTGCCGTCGCCGCCGCACTTTGTCATGCGCTGGCAGTGGCATCAGGTGTGTCATTGAGCCCCGACGAGTTGACACGCTTGGCCATTGACAGTCATCGCCGCGCCCAGAATGGATACGGCAGCGGCGGCGATGTGGCTGCCTGCGTTCATGGTGGATTGATCTTTTATCGAACCGGCTCGAGAACGTGTCAGCTCCACTGGCCCGACACGCTGAAAAGTCTGGTGGTAGCCACCGGGAGTGGTGCGTCGACAACCACTTTGGTCGGACGCGTCCGAACTTATGCCGAAACCCACCCCGAGGACTACCAACGCTTGATGAAACCATTGGTGAATCTGGCTGAAACAGCGGTTCGGTCGGCGCAATCGGCTGACGCCTTCATCGAGTTGTGCCACAACTATTTTGGTGCCCTACAAGCACTCGATGAGCAGATTCAAGCCGGTATTGTCACCGATCGCCATCGCAAACTCGCGCGGGTAACGGCCAATAATGGGGCCGTGTTCAAATCATGTGGTGCCGGCGGAGGTGATGTGGGATTGATTTTTGGCGATGCTCGCCAATTGCCGACGTCGTTGGCGCAAACGCTTGAATCCCTCGGTGGCAATATCGTGCCATTGGCCATGAACGCTCCCGGTGTGCGTATCGATTGAATGCCGGCTTGCGGTTAAGCGGAGAGTCGTTTTCAAGTGTTTTTTCGATTCAAAAACGCTCGCATCTGTTCCAGCGTTTCGCTACATACATGGTGCTCCACGCCTTCGGCATCTTGGCGTGCATTGGTATCGTCCACACCCAGAGCTTTCAAAAATCGAAGCACAATCGCGTGTCGCTCACGGGATTTTGCTGCCATGCGTTGACCTTCATCGGTCAGAAAAATCGAGCGATAAGGTGCACTCGTGACCAGCCCTAAGTCGGTCAATCGCCGTACCATTTTGGCAACCGTGGCGTGAGAGACGTCCATGCGTCGCGCCAAGTCGGCCGCACGGGCCTCGCCATTGGCTGCCATGAGATCGCCGATCATTTCCACATAATCCTCGATCAATTCGGTTTCGTGCGCCCTGCGTACGTAGCGGTGTTGACTCGCGTGGGTGGCAACGTCGACTAATTCACCCGCTGATGCAATCCGTGGACTACCGGGCCATTGGGAACGATGGGGATCTTTAACCATAGGTTTATTTTAGCGTGAGCAATATAGCGCTGTTTATCTGCAATCGTTTCGTCGCTAGAGCAAGCTTTGCTGCGCTAGAATAATTCTTTTCGATGCGCGGTTTTCCGCACGTCAGCGCGTGCTGCATGGGAGTGTTATCGGTTGGGTTCTTCGCGTTTTCCCGGATTTTATAAATACACGGTCACGGATCGGCTGATTTCGTTGCGACAGCGCGGGACCATAGGCGATGACGATTATCAAACCTTGATGGCTGGCACTCAGATTCTTGATGCGGCATCGGCCGATCGATTGGTTGAGAATGTGGTCGGGGTTTTCGGGTTGCCGCTGGGGCTCGGTCTTAACTTCATCATCAATGGCAACGAGCGGGTGGTGCCGATGGTAGCTGAAGAGCCTTCCATCATGGCCGCAGTCAGTTCGGCGGCTCGCATGGCACGTCCGGCAGGCGGTTTTACGGTTCAGGCTGAATCCCCGTTTTTAACGGGTCAGATTCAGGTGAACGACGTGCCTGATCGACATGCGGCTCGCGCGGCACTCGAGGCCAACGCCAGCACGCTGGTCGACGCGGCCAACGCGGTTCATCCCAAGATGAAGGCACGCGGCGGCGGTGCCAAATCATTAACGGTGGTGGACCACGGTCAGACGCATTATTGTGGCGCCATGCTGGTTGCGCATCTGCATGTCGATACGCGTGATGCCATGGGCGCGAATCTGGTTAACACAATGTGCGAAGCGATTGCCTCGCACATTGTCGAATTGACCCACGGCACGGTTGGCTTGCGGATACTATCCAACCTAACTGATCAGGCGTTGATCCAGGCGCGGGTGCGGTTTGACCCATCGCAACTGGCCAGCGGCCCCTTCAGTGGCCAAGCGGTTCGTGATGGCATCGTGCGTGCCAATGAATTCGCCGAGATCGATCCACATCGCGCTGCGACTCACAACAAAGGCATTATGAACGGGGTTGATGCCGTGGCGATCGCTACAGGCAACGACTGGCGCGCACTCGAAGCCGCCGCGCACGCTTATGCGGCTCGTGATGGGCAGTATCGTGGGCTCACACGCTGGTTTCCCGATACCCAAGGCGGACTGGTAGGCGAGCTGGTTATGCCCATGAAAGTCGGTACCGTAGGGGGGCAGATTGAATCCAATCCGGCAGTGGGCATCGCACACCGCATGCTCGGTGTCGAGGGTGCGATCGATCTCGCGGGTGTTATGGGGGCGGTAGGGCTGGCCCAAAACTTTGCGGCGCTCCGGGCCTTGGCTACCGAAGGCATTCAAGCTGGCCATATGAGTCTCCACGCGCGCAGCGTAGCGGCCGCTGCCGGTGCCGACGAGTCGATTTTCGAAAGCGTGGTTTCGCGGCTCATCGATAGCGGTGAAATCAAGACCTGGCGTGCGCGAGAGATTGTTGATGAAATTCGCGCACAGAGTGCGGCTCCGAAGTCGTCATCCCAGCCAAGCCCAGCAATCGCACTAGGAAGCCACCCCGAAGCAGCCCTCGGTGAAGGCTTTGGCAAGATCATTCTACTGGGTGAACATTCGGTGGTTTATGGTCGGAGAGCCCTCGCCGTGCCCTGCCCATTGATGGTGCGTGCCACGGCACGGCGCCAGGCCGGCCCCATCGAGTTGTCGATCCCGGCCTGGCATGCCCATACACGTTTGGGAGAGACGGCGCCGGACGTGCCCTCGCTCCACGACTCGCTGGCACTGATTGTTAATCGACTCGCAGTTGACCGTTTTGGCGTGACTGATACCGGTATGTTGATTGAAGTCACGCCCGAGGTGCCACGGGCCAATGGCCTCGGTGCTTCGGCGGCGCTTGCCGTGGCGGTGATCCGCGCGGTCGCGCGCTGCGCCGATATTGCGATGACTGACGACGCAGTCTCGGATCTGGCCTTTGAATGCGAACAAATCGCCCACGGCACGGCGTCAGGAATTGACAATACATTGGCGACTTACGGTGAACCGATCGTCTATCAACGCGCCGGTGCGGACAGTACGCGGCCGACTTTGAAGCCGCTGAAAGTCGGCCACCCGTTACCCTTGGTGATCGGGTTGACTGGCGTGGCGACCTCCACTGCCGAAACTGTGGGGGCAGTGCGTGAAAAGTGGCAAAAACAACCGGCACGTTATAACGCCATCTTCGATCAGATCGACGAACTTGCTGGGGCCGGCATCCCCGCCTTGGAGACAGGGGACGTTGAGGAACTTGGCGCACTGATGGATATTGACCACGGCCTTTTGAACGCGCTCGGGGTCTCCTCCGGGCCAATCGAACGGCTCGTGTCGATTGCACGCGAGACCGGTGCGCTGGGGGCAAAACTCACCGGGGGTGGTGGCGGCGGTGCGGTGATAGCACTGGCTGCCGATACCCGGACCCGATCCGACATCGCAGCGGCGATTCATGCCGCCGGATTTGAAGCGTTCGAAACGTGGCTTCGTTAAGTGGATCATGAATCGAGTAGGATTGTCATAATGCAAGATGAACAAGTACAAAACGTAGCCCCGGTAGTCTCGTTTGCAGACGAGCCATTGATTCTCGTCGATAGCCACGACCAGCCCGTGGGCACCATGACGAAGGAAGCCGCCCACCAGGGCCAAGGCATTCTTCACCGGGCATTTTCCATCTTTGTGTTCAATCCCGCCGGGGACGTTTTGCTGCAACAGCGCAGCGCCGACAAGACGCTCTGGGGCGGCTTTTGGGCGAACAGTTGTTGCAGCCATCCGCGCCGGGGAGAGGATACGGGGGCGGCGGCACAGCGTCGTCAAAGTGAAGAGCTCGGTTTGAATCCCACGCTGAGCTATTTGTACAAGTTTGAATATCATGCACAGTTCGGCGATCTGGGGGCAGAACACGAGCTGTGTTCCGTATTCGCTGGCTGTACGGCCAAAGCACCTGCGGTTAACGCCAACGAAATCGACGCCACAATTTGGTTGTCGCCTGCCGAACTGGATGACGCGCTGAAAAACGAGCCTGCGCTCTACACGCCGTGGCTGCAATTCGAATGGCCGCGTATCCGAAGTGACTATTGGGCGACGATCGAAGCATTACTCGCTACCCATAATTGAGTCGGTCATTTAAAACACGATTGATACCTGATCATCGCGGTTTCGCCGGCCAAAAAACGTTTGTTGGCGCAGAATTCGTACGGCCTTTGCCAGAGTTGGATACCATCCTTTACAACATCAGAGATACTCGAGCACTCCACTCACAATGTGAGTTTCCAGTCTGTCCTGTTCTAGTTGTTGCCCTCGAACTGCTTGCGGCCCAAGTGTGTTGTGTCGGGATGCGTCATTTAGTGGGGCGTGTTTTCGACTGTCTTGCTGTTAGCGGTATTTGCTTGTTGGTTTTTGGCGTAGCCACTGATCTACGCTTTTCGATGAGTCAGGTAGGTTAATAGGCTCAGTCCGGCCATGGGGCATGGGCTGCCAGTCGGGCCCGCAACCTCGGCATTGTT
>DHHU01000075.1 GCA_002403445.1 Salinisphaeraceae bacterium UBA4764
GGCGTCTCGCTTCAGGGCTGTGTTCTTGCCGCCGGTGCGGCCGCCGGGGCGGCGGGTGGCTATGAAGCCAAAAAAAATGGCTATAAGGTCCAGTCGCCAGTGCACAAAGACTCAAACAGCGGGGATAAAGCCAGCCATCAGTAGTCCGGCTTGGCGTAGCCAGGACGCGTCTTTGGCCAACGGAATCGATAGCTACGGCAATACCGCTTAGGTTTTGGTTGCTGAGCCGTCACCATGTTTCGTGTTGTCAGATTCGTTGCCTTGACGTCTGCTTTCGGCAGAGAATGCCTTGGCGCCTTCGATGAGTGGCGCCAGGGTGGCCCACAGCTCCTTATCGCGCAGCAGCCTGAAAACGCCGCTTATACCCGGCGAGTCGTAGGAGCTGGTATACGCCCCCGATGCCGTTTCACTGCTTCGGTCGAAGCCGGTTTGCAGGGCGTTGAACAGGCGCTCGACCTGATCGGGGTCGAGCCTGCCGAGCTGCTTGGCCAGGACAAGCAGGTTGCGCATGCCGGCTTGGCCCTGCTCGGTGTTCAAACCCTCGAGCGCTATCAACGAGATTTCGGGCATCGCCCCGACAAAATCCTTGAGCCAACGCATTAGACCGGATTCATAGAGTTGATCAAGTAAACCGTTGATCTCGGCGATGCGTCCTTCGAATTTCTCGAGCTCGTCGACGGTTTCCGGGCGCAACTGCTTGGCCTGCTCCGGGCGATAATGAATCTGTTCTGCCATCGGTAAAATCCTGTCGGGCGAGGGCCGTGCCGTAACATAGCCCTCGCAATGGGTTCGGGCGGAGTGTGCTAGAGACCGCTATCGGTCGGTCGCACCTTCGGTGGACGCCGGTAGTCATTGCGATCCCATTTCTGCTTAACCTGCACCCCGGTAGTCGGATGACGCGGTTTGTTGCGCTGATTATTCGGCTTGAGTGGTGCCGGGCCGTGGTCTTCGAGCAGCTGCATGTTCACTGCAAGCTCCTTGTAGGCCGGTGTATCGGTGTCCTTGTCGGCTTCAAAGCTGGTCAGCACATTGATCGCCTCGATGTTCTTCTTGCCGTGCAAGGGCATGTAGAGTTGTCGGCCCTGGACGCGATCGGTCACTTCGACCGCGGCTTTGATGGCACCGCGCCGCGACTTGAGCCGGACCACGGAACCGCTTTCAACGCCTCGTTCCTCGGCCAGTTGCGGAGAGACTTCGACAAAACCATGCGGAATCTTGTAGACAATGCCCTCGGTCTCGTCGGTCATGTTGCCTTCGTGGAAATGCTCCAGAAGACGACCGTTGTTCAGATGCAGGTCGTATTCCTCATCGACCTGATCGGTCGGTTCGGTCCAGGCCACTGGGTGAAATCTCGCGCGACCACTGTCAAAGTGGAATGTTAAGTCGGAATAGAGATTCGGGGTATCGGTTCCGTCGGCCGCTACTGGCCACTGGAGCGAATCGAACCCTTGAAGCCGGTCGTAGTGCACGCCCGCAAACAGGGGCGCAAGTTCGGCGGCCTCATGCATGATCTGGCTTGGATGGGTATAGCCCCAATCGTGGCCGAGATATTTGGCCAGTTCGGTGAGGATCAGCCAATCCGGCTTTGACTCACCCAGCGGTGGAAAGACCGGATAGAGGCGCTGGATGCGGCGTTCAGTATTGGTGAACGTGCCTTCTTTTTCCAGCGATGGGCCGGCCGGCAGCACTACATCGGCGTACTCGCAGGTGCGTGAAAAGAACATATCCTGGACCACGAAGAAATCGAGCTTCTCGAACGCGCCCTGCACATTGAGAGCATCGGAATCGACGATGCTCATATCTTCGCCGACCACGTAAAGCGACTTAAGATCGCCATCGTGGATCGCGTGCACCATCTGATGGTTGTTCTGGCCTTCGTTCGTGGACAATGTCACGCCCCACCCGGATTCATAGCGGGCGCGGGCCGCGTCGTCAGTCACGAATTCATAGCCTGGGAAACGATCCGGCATGTTGCCGAAATCCGATGCGCCCTGGACATTATTATGGCCCCGCATCGGATAACCCCCGGTTCCGAACCGGCCCATGTTGCCGGTCACCAGCAGCAGATTGCAGAGTGCCGTCGCGGTATCCGACCCCATAGAATGCTGGGTCACGCCCATGGCCCAGACGCCGCAGATGGTATCGGCTTCCACAATCATGTCGGCTGTCTTCTGCAGCGATTCGCGGCTGATGCCGCAACGCTCGATCGCGAACTCGAAGGTGAAGTCGTCTAGCGAGGCCTTGAATTCTTCGAAATGATCCACGTGTTCACGGATATATGCCTCGTCATGAAGGTCGTTGTCGATCAGGTATTTCGAGATCGCATTCATCCAGATGATGTCGGAGCCCGGAGCCGGCTCGAGATGCAGATCGGCCCGCTCGGCCAGTTCATTCTTACGCAGGTCCGCAACGATATGCTTCTGGCCGTGCAGCTTGGCCGCACGCTTGAAGCGTGTCGCAATCACGGGATGGCTCTCGGCCGTGTTGGCGCCTACGACCAGCAGCAGGTCGGCGGCTTCCAGATCGGCGATTGAACCGGTATCGGCACCGTAACCGACGGTGCGCCACAGCCCCTCGGTAGCGGGTGCCTGACAATACCGCGAACAGTTGTCGATGTTGTTGGTGCCCATCACGGCGCGCGCGAACTTCTGCATCAGGTAGCCTTCCTCGTTGGTGCATTTCGAGGAGGCGATATAGGCCAGCGCATCCGGGCCGTGGGCATCACGGATCTCGTTGAATCGACTGGCAATCAGCGCGTAGGCCTCGTCCCACTCGGCCTCGCGGAAGGCGCCATTGTCCCGGATGAGGGGTTTGGTCAGGCGATGGTCACTGTTGATATGCCCCCATCCGAACTTGCCCTTGATGCAGGTCGAAATCTGGTTGGCCGGTGCTTCGTGTACAGGCTGGACCTTGAGAAGTTCGCGTCCGCGCGTCCACATTTCGAAGGAACATCCCACGCCACAATAGGTGCAGACGGTCTTGGTGCGATTGAGCTCGGTCTCGCGCATGGCCGAGTCGACTTCCGAGATAGCGAATATCGGGCCGTAACCCGTCGTGTGCTCAGCCGTCTTGACTGTGTCGATGGCGGCGCGCCCGAGCTTGCGAAAGCCGTCAGGATTTTGCGGCGACAGCGCAGTGAGCGGTCCGGCCTTGCCAATGGCCGTCTTTTCCATCAGTGCATTGCACGGGCAGACGGTGACACAGTGGCCGCAAGATACACAGGACGAATCCTCGATAGCGAGGTCATCGTCCCAGATGACTCGGGGGCGATCACGGGACCAGTCGATTGACAGGGTCTCATTGACCTGGAGATTCTGACAGGCCTCGACGCAGCGCCCGCAGAGAATGCACTGATCGGGATCGTAAATATAGAAAGGGTTGGAATAGTCCTTGTCGTAGGGCTTGCCACGAAATTCGTAATGCTGGCCTGGCACTTGCATTTCGCGCACAGTGTTGTGCACCGCACAATCTCCGTTGTTATTGTCGCAGACCGAGCAGTACAACTCGTGGTTCGCGGTCACCCGATTGATCGCTTCCATGCGCGCGGATTGGGCCTCACTCACATTCAAACCGATCTGCATACCGGGTTTGACCGTCACCCCGCAGCCACGCATGAGGTTACCGTCAATTTCGACAAAACAGGTATCGCAGGTCTGGATCGGGCCAAGATCGGGGTGATAGCAAAGATGGGGCAGATAGACACCGGCCGCATCAAGCGCTTCCGGCAACCGTTGCCCGGCACGTACTCGAACCGTCTGGTCGTCGACGGTGATATCGAAAAATTCTGTTTCCTGGTCCAAGAAGCTGCTCCTGTATGTCAACGATTGGGACGCCGCCGGGCCAGTTATGGACCGATGTTGCCCCGCCATCTATGCCGCGAACGGGCTAGGTTTCCGGGGCAATCGAGTCATGAAACCCGCAGCCCTTGCGCCATCCAGTCACACGGAAGCCAAGGGCCCGTGCCATTACGGTAATGCCTTGGGTCAGGGGTCTTTGACTGCACGCTAGAGCACAGGACGCAGCACAGCGAAACTGTATGAGGACGCGACAAATCAAGTTAGTAGCGCCTTGTCGTCCGCTGGGGCCATCAGGAAGCGGAATGGCGTCCATCGGAATCAATGGGTCGCCAAGCAAAGCCTCACATCAACCAGCAATAGAACACAGCTTGCCTTGCGGCGTCATGTTGTGTCGTTGACGAAATGAAAATTATTGTCCTTTTGTCCCATATTTGGATTCGGGAATCAACCGGTCTTGCATTGTTTTGCAACGGCTCTGTGCCGGGGGATGCCAGAGACCACCACGGCGGGGTCTCAACACGATTCATTTGCCAAGTCCGGATCACGACCGGGCAAGGACGACTTGAGCCGCCCTCAGTGATCCGAAATCGATCCATGATGGAGATAGCGAGCNNGATCAGGCCGCGTAAGGCTGCGTCGCTTAGCGCCCTTCAACAATAAATAGAGTGTTCACAGCGCTGCGCGTATGAATAACATTAATCGGGCCCGATAAAGTATGGGTCCGGAAGACGAATGGTTGTGCCCCACAGCAAAGTGCAGATCCGGGCAGTCAACACTGCACTCCACAGGGTGTCGCGTTGTATTGCCCCGGTCCGCTTTTTACGGCTCATTGACGGCAGGATTAGATAAGCTAACGGCTGCTGGCCACATTCAGCGAATAAATCGGGCCTCGGAATCCCTTTCAAAATTCCTTGGTTGCACGATTTTCGGGCGCAACCGTAAAGACCCGGAGCCCAAGCGTGCTCCCCATGGCGAAGGGATCGGCCAGATGCATACGGCTAGGGCGGATGGGCTGCTGTTTCTTGCTTCGTTGGCCATCGGCGCCCCTGTCAAAAAAACAAAGCGTGTCAAAGCGGTTTTTCACTAGACCGCACTGGGCAGCGATGTCATCAACGGCATTGATGA
>DHHU01000076.1 GCA_002403445.1 Salinisphaeraceae bacterium UBA4764
CTCGATCAAACGGCCGGCTTCTGCCAACACCGCCGTTCTAGCTGACATGTTCTGAGGTAAATCAGCGGGTCGAACCGGGTCTCCAAATGTGACATGGGTCACCGTTTCCACAGCGATCGCCGGATTGAGTATTTGCAAAGTCGCTGCGAGCCAAGCGCGATCGTCCGGTTTGCGTCGTAGCCAGCGCAGCGGATGTGCCAGTGCTGCGTGGGATAGCACACCGCTGACGATGACCGGGACTATGTTCAGTTTGGGAACCTGTCGGGCAAACAGTTCGATGCTGTGTGACCAATGATCAAGGGAAGCCGCAGCCCCGGGCTGTACCGCCGGGTCGGGCTCGATGCGGCCACCAGGGTAGGTGAGTACGGTACCGCCGTCACGAAGATGGCGCAAAGCTTGTCGAGCAAGCGACATTTGGCCATTGGCCTTGTTTACATTTTGAACGTAAAACAAGTGACGCGTGGTTGCGGGCAGCGCGGTCAACACACTCCGGCGCGCGGCGATCACGCGCAGATCGGTGCGTGGCAACAGCGCAAACAACGCTAAGCTATCGTTCAGGCCGGGATGGTTGGAGACCAGCAATAGTGGGCCTGCGGGCGGCGTCCGGCCCAGTCTGACGACGGGCCGGGCAAGGCGTTGTAGGGCATAAGTCGCTCCGTGTTGCAATCCCCTTGCTTCGACTATTTCGTCATATTGGCGAAGCATAACCGCGATACGATGAACTTGCGGGGTCAAAACGTGCCGAAGCAGGCTTCTTGGTATACCGTAGCCACGTCCGGCAACGCCGAACGCGTCGAACACGTCGGCCCAGCAGGCACTTTTCAGAGCATCGAGGTGGACGCTTCGCATGGCGGGTCCAACCGCTTTTTGAATGTTGGGGAACAGCCAGAATACTCCCTGTGTCGGCACTTTTGCCGGGCCGGATGGAGTGCACAACAAACAACGCCATCTATGTCTCACATTATTACAACCTATGGGCCTTGGGCGATTTTTGCATTGGTCCTGTTCGAGGATTTCGGTCTTTTCATCGTGCCGGGTGAAACCGCGCTGATTTCTGCAGGCCTACTTGCTTCTCACGGCAAGATGTCGATCGAATGGCTTTTGATTGCGGCTTGGGCAGGTGCGGTTCTGGGCGACACGATCGGCTATTTTATCGGTCGATTGGGGGGGCGACGTCTGGTATTGCGGTATGGCTCTCGCTTTGGCGCCACCCATTATCGTTTGCTGCGGGTTGAACGGTTTTTTGCCCGATATGGTAGCTTTATCGTAGTTTTTGCCCGTTTTTTCTTCGGGCTACGCCAGCTCAACGGCATTGTGGCTGGCATCGGTATTATGCCTTCCGCTTTGTTTGTCCTTTATAACGCCATCGGAGCTGCGCTTTGGGTCGCGGTGTGGGGTTTTGGCGTGTATCTGTTCGGGCATCAGTTTACGAATCTGATTCAAAACCTTCTAGGGTCGATGAACCTAGTCTTGATCTTGGCTCTGGTCGGTTTGGCTGTTCTGGCGGTCATCGCTTTTTTCTGGTGGCGCCGAAGGCACAATGCCTCGCAAGCAGAATGAAACGAGCGCTCGGGGTGTCGGGTTTGGGTCTGGAAGGGCTGAGGTCTGACTGAACTGAATCGGCGATGCAGGGTCAAAGCAAACGCTATGCGCGTGCTGCTAGTAGAAGATGATGAGATGCTCGGCAAAAGTCTTGCCGATGGACTCCGAGAAACTGGTTATGCCATTGACTGGGTGCGCAGCAGCGCTGACGCGCTTTCCGCATTGACTGCATACGACTACGTATTGCTGCTGCTCGATCTGGGATTGCCCGATGCTTCCGGGCTTGAATTACTGGCCACCGCGCGGCGAGGTGGTCGCGTCCCGCCGACGCTGGTTCTAACGGCTTTTGATAGCGTCGATGTTTGTGTACAGGGTCTGGACGCCGGCGCCGACGATTACATTGTCAAACCCTGTTCAATCGCAGAATTGACGGCGCGTATGCGCGCTGCGATGCGACGCAGCGGCTCCGACGCCGATCCAGTCCTGCGCTGTGGCCAGGTTAGGTTGGATCCACGAACGGGCCAAGCGAGTGTGGGACATGCCATTGTCGATAGGCAACTCACCAAACGTGAATATGCGCTTTTCCATGCGCTGATGCGTCATCCCGGGACTATTTTGTCGCGTGCGCAACTTGAAACGCAGATTTACGGCTGGGGCGAAGAAGTCGAGAGCAACGCGGTTGAATATCTGATTCGCGCGGTACGCAAGAAATTGGGCAAAGGCGTGATACAGAACATCCGCGGACTGGGATGGTTGGCGACCGACCCCGACTGACACGCTCGCTTCGCTTTCGGCTGTCAATCTGGCTGGTTGCTACAAGCTTGGCGGTGGCGCTGATCGCCGCCGGTGTTTCCTTCGTGAGTGTTTATCACGATGCCAATGCTGTTCAGGACAACGTGTTGCGGCAAACCGGGGCCCTGGTCACGCGGGGAGATTTATCGACCTCGGATCACTCGCGCCGAGGCGAGAATGCAAAAATCGACTTCGAGGATCGAATTTTAATTCGAAAGTTGCGGCCACTGGCCAAACAATCCCGTCAACCGCGCTTCAAGCCGACACTAACGCCGGGATTTCATACGGTCGAGACATCTAAAGGCGCGTATCGCGTATTGATACGGCAGTTGCCGGATGGCACACGCGTAGCGATCGCGCAGCAAACAGCGGTTCGTAACGAAACCGTGTTTGCTTCGGCAGTCATTTCCATCGTCCCCATGCTTGTCGTGTCAGTCGTGTTCTTGGGCGTTTTGTTCTGGATCTTGAACCGGGAGTTGTCACCTATAGCACAAATGGCAACTGTGCTGGACAACCGCGAGGAAGCCGATCAATCCCCGCTTAATGTGACCGGGTTGCCGGCAGAACTCTGGCCGTTTATTGACGCCTTCAATCGTCTGATTACGCGAGTTGGTCAATTGCTCTCCATGCAGCAGCGTTTTATCGCGGCAGCGGCGCATGAGTTGCGCACACCGCTGGCATCGCTATCACTCCAGGCCGACCAGCTGGTCCACGACAGTGAGCGGAATGGGGTCGACAGTCGCGATGTGCGTGCATTGCAGGCGGGCATTAAGCGTAATCGGCGACTGATTGATCAATTATTGAGTTTATCCCGGAGTCAGACCGTTTCGCCGGAAGTCTGCCAGCCCTGCGCAATCGACGCCGTGCTGCGAGAAGTTGTGGGCGAGTTGATGCCTTTGATCAACGACAGACATATCGATCTGAACGTGGCGCTGGCCCCGTGTATGCGCGTTTGGATGACGTCAGATGAGCTGGCCTCCGTGCTGACCAACGTGATTTCCAATGCACTTGCCCACGTGCCCGAATCCGGCCATATTGAAATCCGTGGCGACCAATCGAATGGGCATTCGATACTTGATATCGAGGATAATGGGCCTGGGCTCAGTGACCAAGCCAAGCGACAGGCTAGCGAAGCATTCTTTCGTGTTGGCGGTGAAACGCAGACCGGGGCTGGCCTCGGGCTCGCGATTGTGCGCGAGATTGTCATTAAACGATCGGGCGAACTCGAGTTTCTGAATGCGTCGACGTTTGATAGCGGATTGCGTGTTCGCATCAAACTTCCGGGAGGCTACGCTGTGTGACATTAAAGCCGGATGAGGCTAAACGTATTAATAAAAATCGAGAGCGCTTCTGTGCCTGTTAATGCGAATGAAGTGCATCTACACTGATCTTACTGATTGCGCCTAACAGCAATGCCCCGGATATGGTTCGCGGCAACGAGCGATTAGCCCGCAGCCCGTTAACCGGCGTCAACACCAGGGCCGAGGTGACGCAGCGTAATGGTGTGGCGCTGGCCCGCGTTATGGTGCCTTGTCCGCGCCTGGTATTGCTCGACGAGCTGTTTTCCTCGCTGTATGCCGGCCAGCGAGCCGAGACGTGAGCGGCTGTGAGGACAACATTTAAAACCACTGGTACTACGACCATTTGGGAAACCCACCACCACGGGCAAGCATTATCGACTGGCGATCGTATTGCCGTGTTGAAAATTGATGTTTGATGCCGGTGAACAAAATGAATCGACGGCGTTAGGGTTGAGTGGCACGCGTTGAGCACATTGTTTTCTATGGGCATGATGCCCGCTTTTATCTTAAACAGCGGATGGCCTCGATTTCCGCGCGGTCACATACGAGTTGGATCTACCTTCGGTGGGCGATGAAAGCGGTCTTGAAATATCAAGCCGGGTTCATGCCTAAGGGTGTGACGGACTGTCTTGAAGCGTTGTCGGTAGCAGGACATGTCATATTAGGCGCAAGTCGCTGCCAGCGCATCGAGTGCCGGGAACCGGACCGATATAAGTCAGCGCTTTTGCGGCTGGCGAGGATCAGTACGGGGTCGTTTTGATCAGCGTCACTGCATTATTGGTTTTTGTAGCCACATTCTTTTTGGTGTCGTTGACGCCTGGCCTTTGCATGACACTCTCGTTGGGCCTAGGCATGACGATTGGTGTACGTCGAACGCTCTGGATGATGGTTGGGGAATTGGCTGGAGTGGGGTTGGTCGCGACGCTGGCCGCAGCAGGTGTCGCGGCGATCATTGTCCACTACCCAACTGTATTCGATATCTTCAAATGGGCCGGTGGGGCCTATCTCGTGTATTTGGGTATCCTGATGTGGCGCGACAATTCCACGGTCGGGCTGGACAAGGTGGCCAGTGACGACACCGTAGTCTCGCGTGGCGGGTTGATCAGCCAAGGATTCATCACAGCGATCGCCAACCCCAAGGGCTGGGCCTTTGATATCGCGCTGCTGCCGCCGTTTCTCGATCAGACTCGCCCGATTGTCCCCCAACTCATGATTTTGGTTAGCGTGCTGCTGATCATCGAACTTATCTGTTTATTGCTCTATGCGAGTGGGGGGCAAATGGCCCAGCGTCTGCTGCGACGCGCCAACAGTGTACGTCTATTGAATCGAGTCGCGGGCAGTTTTATTTGCGGCGTGGGGTTGTGGTTGGCATTAGGCTGAAGCCGGGCGTGCATGGCGACGGATAATCCGATTTCGGCAAAAAAGCAATTTCGGTCAAACGCTAATCGTCGAGCACTCGGGTTGGCCACTCGTCGAATGCTTCTAATCGACTATGCATATCGGAATAGAAACAGAATCAAGTTGAATCAAAATGACTTTTCACTTCAAGTATTGCTGGTTGCACAGCATTGTTCGAGGCAAATCCCTGCCCAGGCTTAGGTTTTCACGCTCGACTCGTAGCAACCGATTGATGGTTGGGGCGTTGCAAAGCTTCGGATGGAGGCCATGTTACGTTTGTGTCAGATACTGAATGTGGCGGTTCGTTGTTTGACGAGCTGATCCAAGGTATCTGTCGACGTTACACTAATACCCTATAGCCACCGAATACGTATTGGATGGAACGAATGCGCTACCAATACGTCTAAAATCGCGAACAATGCCTCAGCAGCTTGCAACCGTAATGGCAACTTGGTTTGCTGATCAAGGTGCGCCGGTTTTTCAATCATTCAATCAAGGAATCATCCCATGACAATATCGAGACAGCGGAGGACGAAACAACACTTTGCCGGCGCACTGCTTGCAAGTGCGTTGTTGGCGTTCGGGCCGGGCGCATTGGCCGATCAAGCCAACACCGGCAATTCCAACTTATTACCGAGCGAAGCCAACACGGTTCAGGTTGTCAAACAGGCCAGGCCGAGCGTAGTAGCTATCAATATCAAGGTGAAGGGCAAGACTGTTAATCCGCTGGCGAATATGCCACCGCAAATGCGGCGCTTTTTCAAGCAATTCGGCGGCGGCCAAATGCAAAAGAAACAACGCACCGAGCGCGCTGCGGGCAGTGGTTTCGTGGTCGACAAACAAGGCCAAATTCTGACCAATTACCACGTAGTGGCGAATGCACTGCAGAGTGATTCGGTCAAAATTAAAAGCAACGCAAGCATTAAAGTCCAATTTGGCAACGGTAATGGCAATAAATTGTCAGCCAAGGTGGTCGGGGTCGACCAATCCTACGATCTCGCGCTGCTCCAGCTTGAGCATCCCGACAAGTTGCCGAACAATGCTCATGCGCTACAACTGGCGAACTCCGACAATATCCAAGTGGGCGAAAAGGCTATTGCCATCGGCAATCCGTTCCTCTTGCAGTCCACCGTGACCCAAGGCATCGTGTCGGCTCTCAACCGGGAGCAGGCGGCCAAGGTAAGTGGTGTTCCGATCTCTTATATTCAGACTGATGCTGCAATCAACCCGGGCAGCTCCGGTGGCCCACTGCTGAACTCAAATGGCAACGTTATTGGCGTCAACGATGAAATTCTAGCGCCCCACGGCACATTTATCGGTGTCGGGTTGGCAATCCCCAGTAAGTTGGTCAAGGAGAATCTCGATAAACTTAAGCACGGCGGTTTCATCAAGAAAGCGATGATTGGCATCGCTGTCGAACCGCTGGCCAAGTATCCGAAAGAGATTCGTCAGCAGCTGCATCTACCCGATCACGGTCTGATGATCGTTAAGGTTAAAAAAGGTAGTCCGGGTGATAAAGCCGGCTTGAAAGGCGCGCATTTCACCATCAACCAGGGCGGCCGGCCGTGGCCTGCTGGAGGTGACATCATTCTAAAGGCCAACGGGACGGTTCTGAAGAAAGGCCATACCCTGCAGAACATCGTGTTCAGCAAGGCAGCGGGGACCAAGATTCATCTGCTGATTGACCATAAAGGTGTGAAAAAGCATGTGACGGTCAAACTGGCAGTGCTCAAAGGTGGGAACGTAGAGAAACCACGATAAAGCTACGACCTATTCCCGGTAGTCGGCAGCTGGGCCGGCTACCGGGATGAGGTTATAAATCAATTCAAAATATTATTCCAAATTGTTGTTTAATCAGACTTGATAGGATAGTCTAACTTGGGCACGCGTTGAAACGGGTAGCCCGAGATGCGACAAATAACCAAAATAGCAGCCAGCCTCGCAGTCGCCGTCGCGTTGGCAATAGCCGCTGGAGCGGCGACCCTCAAAAGTGTAAACGTCAATCGCCAAACCGGCTTGACGCAAGTTACTTTTATTTTCAACCACGCTCCCAAAGTTAATCATTTTGTGCTGGGCTCGCCGCCACGCGCGGTGATCGATTTGTCGTCAACGCGGTCAAAGTGGCATTCCGGCGGCTCTATCGAAGGCCCGCGTATCAAAGATATGCGAATAGCTCGGCATCAAAACGGCATGCTTCGGACCGTTCTCGATCTCAAATCCGACGCTTACTGGGGCGGATTGTCAAAGGCAGGCCACAAACGAATCGTGGCAACGATTCGAAGCAATCACAGCGATACTAGTTCGAAGCACGTTTCAAAAGCCGCTGCTAAGGATACTGCCGTAACGAAAAAGAACCACCAAGCCACTTATCATGTAACCCGATCCAACAAGCCGGCCGTGGTAGTTTTGGACCCCGGCCATGGTGGGCGCGATCCGGGTACGACCGGCCCGCACGGTCTTCACGAGAAAACTGTTGTGCTTTCGATTGCGCGTATGGCGCAGAAAAAACTCAATGCCAGACCGCATATAAAAGCCATACTGACGCGTCATGGCGACCACTACCTCAGTTTGCCCAAGCGTCGACACATCGCGCAGAACGACCAGGCTGACTTATTTGTGTCGATCCACGCCAATTCCTATCCGAATAACCGACAGGTTAAAGGCGGAACTTGCTACGTGCTATCAAAGCACGGGGCAAGCAACGCCAAAGCTCGACAATTAGCTCATTTCGAGAACAATGCCGACCCGAAAGTCGCCGGCGTGAATTTTTCAGCTCATGACCAGACCCTAAACCGGGTCTTAACCGATTTATTTCAAAACGACTCTATCAATGCTGCTGATAACCTGGCTAAGGCCATAATCAGCCAATTTGGTCGTGTCGAGCCGCTCTATCATTCCAAACCACAGCGCGCCAATTTTTCGGTTTTGCGCGACCCGATGATACCTTCAGTTTTGTGTGAAACCGCTTTTCTATCGAATCCGGCCCAAGCACGCGAACTGCATCATCAAGCGTTTCGGGAAAAATTGGCAGATGCCATCGCCAAGGGTATCGAGCATTATTTCAAGCGTTACCCGCCGATGCGAAAAACAGCAGAGAAGTCGGGAATTTATCTGGTTAAGTCTGGTGACACGCTGAGCTCTATTGCAGCGCGCCATGACATATCGGTTGCACACCTCAAAACCATCAATCATCTTAAAAATTCAACGCTGCAAGTTGGTCAGAAACTTCGTGTGCCGGCTGGGCATTATGCCGACAACAAACCTCCCAAGACCTCAACAAGCCGCTACACCGTCAAACCGGGTGACACACTATCGGCCATTGCAGCTGCGCATCATGTCTCGGTGCAAAAGATCGTTGCAGCCAATGATCTCAAATCCAAACAATTACGCGTTGGCCAGAAACTCATTCTGCCGGCCGGGGCAGTGGCCAAGCGGATTGTCGTCAACAGTGGCGACACCTTATCGCAGATTGCCCAGGAAAACGGCACGTCTATCAAGCGCCTGAAAAAATATAATGGGCTGGACAGCGATCAACTCGCGAAAGGCCAAGTACTCTGGCTACCAAAATCGGGCACTCAGTCGTCTTAATTTCGAATAATAAATACACCTTCCTAACTCATGATTTATTCATCGAAGCAAGCGTATATAGTACTGTGACGATTTATCACCTTGCGTGTTCGAAAGGGGTGATAAAATGATTTTTCACGAATAAAGTAGTCGGCGCTCTATACTAAAACCTATTTAGAAATGCCATGATCCGCTGGCAGGTTTTAGCTTGGCTTCTTACCTTAAAAATGCGCCCGTAGCTCAGTTGGATAGAGCAACGGCCTTCTAAGCCGTAGGTCGCTGGTTCGAATCCAGCCGGGCGCGCCATTAAATCTACAAGTTACGTTCTTAATCAGAGCGCTTAAAATAAGCTCGGGGTTAACTCGGGGCTAAACAATGCTAGGCGCATCTCCAGCATGACCGTGGGCTAAGGTTACGTATTGACCTTTATAAGCGGATTTTGTTGACCTCGATTATGGCGTTTGCTCAAACGGCTCCATAAGCAATGTAAGCTATAGATTGTGCGAGCTACGACCTCGAAAGGTGTCGTGCATGCTCATTCCAGACTTCCAAACGGTGTTCTGGTCAAATCAAAACGGTCACTGAACTAAGCAACAGCGGCTAACTCGATACCCTAGGCTTTCGGTAGCCAAGTGACGAGTGCTTACAAGCGTTAAAGCCTCCAGCATACCCAAGCGATACAATAACTTTAAAACCTATGCCTTAACACACGCCATGATTCCGGGCGTCCCCTACAGTACGGATTGGGCAAGCGTATGGTGATTAAATGATAAACGTGCTAACACCCGACAACGATCACATGGATTCGGGGATGGTACTGACCACGACCATGACGTGTTCCGTATGAGTGCGACAGTCGGCGACGATCGACTCACAGTATTCGACAGCTCAGAGGAGGAGACGTCCCTACAACTGCTCCACACCGCCATCGAGCAGTCGAAGAGCGCATTAATCATTACTACGGCCGAGATTGACCCGCCTGGTCCCAAGATCGTCTACGTCAACCCCAAGATGGAGGCCATGACCGGTTACACACGCGACGAACTAATCGGCGAAACTCCGCGCATACTCCAGGGGCCCGAGACCGACCGAGCGATGCTGGATCGACTGCGTCGATCGTTGGCCGAAGGGGGCGGTTTCGAAGGCCAATCCGTCAACTATCGCAAGGACGGCAGCACCTATCATGTCGCGTGGAATATTGCCCCGGTGCGTGACAAGTCGGGGACATTACGGTATTTCATCTCATCGCAACGCGACATCACGACTGAGGTCGAGAGCCGGCGCACCCAAGAACTGCTCTCTGATGCGCTGGAACAATCAGCTGACATCATTTTTGTTACCGACCCGGATGGACACATCGTCTACGTCAACCAAGCATTTGAGTGCCAGACGGGTTACACCCGTCGCGAAGTCTGCGGCCTGACGCCGCGTGTTCTGCGCTCCGATGCGCACGATACCGCATTCTATCAGCATATATGGGACCGTCTGGGGTGTGGTGAAGTCGTACGCGAGGTCTTCACGAATCGCAACAAACAGGGCCACAACTTCCAGCTTGAGTTGACGATCACACCGGTCCGCGACGCCTTTGGGTCTATCCATCGATATGTGGCCTCGGGCAAGGACGTGACCGAGCGCATGCGCATGGAATCCGAGCTCAAGCGTCTGGCAACCACCGATGAACTGACCGGCCTAATCAACCGAGTGCAGTTCGAAGCGGTGCTGGAACGCGAGATGGCACGGGCCCAACGCTACAATCATGCGCTTGGCTTGATCATGATGGATCTTGATCAATTCAAATCCATCAACGACACGCTAGGTCACGACGCGGGCGATGGCGTGCTCACCGCTTTCGCCGCCCTCCTTCGCGAGAATATACGGTCGAGCGATCAGGCCGGTCGCTGGGGCGGGGAAGAGTTCATGCTGCTTGTGCCCGAGGGTGGATCCGATGCGACGCATGCTTTGGCTGAGAAACTCCGCTGCCTCGTCGCCGAAAAAAACTTTCCGAAAGCTGGCCATGTGACGGTGAGTTGCGGCATGACCGTTTTGCGGCCCAACGATACGATCAAGCAGCTGATCAAGCGCGCCGACAATAACCTTTACAAAGCTAAAACCAGGAACCGCAACTGCGTCGTGGTTGATTAACAAGTGCTTCAGATCGATTTCAATCTTGAACTTTGACCATATTTTATTTGTTAGGCAGTTTAAGAAACTTGATTTACCAAGCTGTCGATATCTGAACAAAGGGGCTGCTCAGAGTTGTCATTTTACAGAGCTAAGGTTTGGGCTGGGCAACCTGGCTGACTGGATTGACCACCACGCGCTGGAGCATATCCACCAAATACGTGTAGGAATGAACGCCGTACAGTCGGCAGGTGCTGATCACGCTCCGGATGTTGTCGAAGTATTTGGTCCCAACTTCGCACCCCAAAATAACCAATTACGCCGGCCCATTGGGATCAGGCGTGGGCCGCTTTCCAAATAGACGGTATCCACCGGCAGGTCGTGATCGCTTTGGAAGATGTCGAGTGATGTCTTGCACTCGAGAACATAGGCGCCGATTTGGCAAGCACATGTTTCGAATCCAAAGCCAGACACTGGCATTGGGTATCGAACACGTGCTTGAGGCGCGTACGTCGAGTTTGCAGTTATCATCATCTTGCGCTATCACCGCAAACATCGACTCCGTCGCTACTTGCGGCAGATAGACTTGTTGCGGTTGCACGACACCAAAAACAAATCGGAACGACCTTGCACCTAGCGGGCCCAGAGCCCGCATGGGCTTTTTGCCCTGCCCGCTTTAACGGAGTTTCTGGGCGCGTCTATTCGAGGTGTGCGTCTCGGCTGACACCGCCGCCATGGTGCGTTTCGTCCGGATACGAGAAGGCCCCGTCCTGGCCAGCCGTGTTTGCTCTTTGAACTGGCCGAACTCGACCGAGCCGGGGGTCAGTCCCGGGCAGGCGGCAGCCTACCGGGTATTGCGGAAGCGCCTGGCAAAAACAAGCTTCAGCACCCGGGCAGCGACGTCGACCACGCTCTGGGTGCCTTTGATGAGTTCCCGGTTGTGCTTGGGCTGCAGATACCCATTAATGGGGGCATCAATGACTGCTCTCAGTTCGTCAACTGCTGGGTCGAAGACCGAGATGAAGCCGACAATGAGGCAGACGCCAAGCCTGAGGACCCGACCAGTAATAGGGTCTCGCGTTGGGCAACCTTTGGAAGCCAGCGTTTTTGCTATTTTTTAGCTGCACATCAGACTTTTGATCAAGGCCTCGATTTCGATTCGCTGTAGCGATACCGTCGGCAATGACGCCTAGCGAAGGATACTGAATCGGCCTCTATCGAGGCGCTTAATCCAGTTCGTGTAACCGCTGGCTTCGAAGTACAGCATTTCAACTGAGTGCGCCGAAGATCGATGAGTACAAATGACGTGGCCGCTGGGTGGGTCGCCGCCAAGATGCCAACGCAGCATCGATGCAATCCCGTAATACGATCGCGGTAATCTAGTGGTCTGGGTACACAGCCATGGACTCGCTGGTTTTCTCACTGTCCGGACTGGCGAAGCCACAGCCACAAACCGTTGCTTAGGGCGGGTTTCATTATCCAGCCACGATTCAGATGCAGCGGAACCAAAGACTCGATCACCGGTGCGAAGAGCGCGGTAGGTGGTGGATATACATGCCCAGACGGTGACGCCCCTCCCCGTAGGCGCCGCTACCAAAGCTGTATCGAAAGCTTGGTGCAGATTAGCCAGAAAAATGGGCCAGGACAATACCGGCAACCTTTAAACATTCATAATTTTACAAGGTTGTGCCCGCGGCCAACGCTCCTTGAGCGGTGCGTGAACATTCAGCCGTAATAGCTTAGGTACCAGTCGACGAACTGCTTCACGCCGTCGGCTACGCTGGTTTTGGGGCGGTAGCCAACGGCTTCGAACAGGCCGTCGACGCTGGCGTGGGTGGCTTCGATGTCGCCGGCCTGCATGGGCAACATGTCTTTTTGCGCTGTCACACCCAGGCATTCTTCAAGCCGGTGGATATAGTCCATCAACGGCACGGGAGTGCCGTTGCCGATGTTGTAGATTCGCCAGGGCGCCGGACTGCTGTTGGGGCGCGGCTCGTCGCTCTGCCATTGGTCATCCGGCGTGGCGGTCTGGTCCACAACGCGAACCACGCCTTCGGCAATGTCGGTCACGAAGGTGAAGTCGCGCCGGTGCTGGCCATGGTTGAACACCGGGATGGGCTCACCGGCCAACATCTTGCGCGTGAACAGGAATAAGGCCATGTCCGGCCGGCCCCAGGGGCCATAGACGGTAAAAAAACGCAGGCCTGTGGTGGGCAGGCTGTAGAGATAAGAATATGAATGCGCCATCAACTCGGTGGCCCGTTTCGAGGCTGGGTAGATCGCCAGCGGGTGGTCGGCATCGCCGCTAGGCGCGAAGGGCATGTCGGTGGACGCCCCGTACACCGAGCTGGTCGACGCATACACCAGGTGCTTGACGTTATGGTGCCGACAGCCTTCAAGCACGTTCAGCGTGCCGGTGATGTTGGCCTCGATGTAGTCGTGGGGATGGTCGATGGAATGACGCACGCCGGCCTGGGCAGCTAGATGCACGACCCGATCGAAGCCGCGTTCAGCGAAAAGGGCCGGCATGGCCTGGCGGTCGGCAATATCCAGTTCGATCTGTTCGAAGGCTGGGTTCCGAGCCAGCCGAGCCACCCGCGCGCGCTTGAGCGTGACGTCATAGTACGGGTCGAAGTTGTCGACGCCGACGACGGTTTCACCGCGATCCAGTAGACGCTGGGCTACGTGGAAGCCGATAAAGCCGGCGCTACCGGTGACGAGAATGGTCATTAACGATCCAGAGATAAAACGGGGATAAGAGATTTGATTATACCGAGCCTAATGTTTTCTATGCGCTTGAAATTGTGTTTAGTGGACAACAGACGAAATGCTTTGCAGTTCATCGGGATAACGTCTTTGAGAAACACCAACTGCCGCAGCGTTTCGGCATGATGGCATCATTTATGGTTCATGCGATGCCCGCGGTGCGGCGGAGGCTTTAGCCATGCCTACCGGTGTCCCGCCTCGCGTGGCACGATTAAAGAGTACAAAGACAGAGCTGGGTTATGGAGACACGAAATGCCCCGTCGGGCGATCGGCTTGCGGTGCTGGGGCTGGGGTATGTCGGGTTACCGCTGGCGGTTGCCTTTGGGCAGCATCAGCCGACTCTAGGCTTTGATATCGATGACAAACGCATCGAGCAGCTGCGCGAAGGGCACGACTTCACGCGCGAAGTTGCGCCCGAGCGGCTGGCAGCATCGCGTGGGCTTTCCTTTTCTGCCGAGCCTGCTGATCTGGCGGATGCGACCGTCTATATCGTGACCGTACCGACCCCGGTGACCGATGCCAGGGTGCCGGATTTCGGCCCGCTTGAATCGGCCTCGCGAACATTGGCACCGGTTTTGTCTCCCGGAGACATCGTTGTGTATGAATCCACGGTCTATCCCGGAGCAACAGAGCAGCGTTGTGTGCCGATCCTTGCCGCTGGTTCGGGGCTCACCTATAACGAGGATTTCTTTATCGGCTACAGCCCAGAGCGCGCCAACCCGGGCGATGCCGAGCATAGTCTGGCCCATATCGTGAAGGTTGTTGCCGGTTCCACGTCGGCCACGACCGATCGTCTGGTCGCGTTGTACGAGCGCATCGTGCCCGCCGGCGTCCATCAGGCCTCGTCGATCACGGTCGCCGAAGCGGCCAAGGTAATCGAGAACGTTCAGCGCGATATCAATGTGGCGTTGGTCAACGAACTGTCGCAGATCTTCGCGCGCCTGAACATCGATACCCAGGAAGTGCTTGAGGCGGCCGGCACGAAATGGAACTTTCTGCCATTCCGGCCCGGGCTGGTCGGCGGACATTGCATTGGCGTGGATCCGTACTACCTCACCTACAAAGCGCAAGCCGTGGGCTATCACCCGGAGATCATCCTCGCCGGGCGGCGCATCAACGATGGCATGGGCCGTTATATTTCGCAGGACGTCATACGCCTGATGTTGCGGCAATGTATTCAGGTCAATGGGTCACGGGTGCTGATCATGGGCTTGACGTTCAAGGAAAACACACCCGATATACGCAACACCCGAGTGGTGGATATCGTGTATGAAATGCAGGCAATGAATGTAACCGTGGAAATCTACGACCCGTGGGCGGACCCGGCGGCGGTTGCGCATGAATACGGGCTGACAATGGTCGAGTCGCCAGAAGCCGCCGCCTACGATGCCGCCATCGTGGCGGTGGCCCACCGCGATTTTTGCGAGGCCGGCATCGATACCGTTCGAAGCTATTGCAAGCCGACACATATCGTGTACGACGTTAAATATGCCTTCCCGGCTGAACAAACCGACGGGCGGCTTTAGCTGACACCACATAGTCTGGACCCGCGCCGGCTGGCGCCCCAAGCTTAATCGGGTAGTACGCATCTGCTCGAGAACGCGCGGATCGGGATTTGGGCTTGTTTCTGCTAGAGCGGATACCGAGGCGAGTTCAGTTCGACCCTGGCCATTGGCCTTGGTTTGAACAGGGCCGCATCGGCCCGCCCGAGCAGGCTATCGAGGATGTCATCCGTGCTGTCGTATTCGGTTATGCCCAGCGACACACGCACCTCGACGTGGTCGATTGGAGTTGTGAACGGTGGCGACCGGATGGCCATTCGGTCGCGTTCGGCAGCGGCGCCCCGGGTTTCGGGAATAAAGCTGTGGTGCAGCAACAGAAGGGCTGCGAAATCGCCGAAAAGCCGGAAGCTCGGTCACCAGGATCTGTTTCAGATTCAAACCGAACGCGCCAAACAGAAGGGTCATCATGAAGGCAAAGAAATACATATCCTGGGCCAATAGCGTCTGACCGAGGGCAAACAGGAATATCGTGAATACCGTAGCCAGTATCAGGTGAGGCCATGTCAGGCTCGGCTCCCGGAAAGGTAAATTGCCCCGCGTCGCTATGAGACTAAAAAAAGGGCGTAAGCAACAACGATTGATATATAAACGGGGAATACAGCGCTTGAATCGAGGTTGAGCTGGCCGTTCGGGTGCAGGTAAGTTGTCTAGGTGCCGATCGCCATGCGCCGGAGCCGCACGCGTTTCCGGGACGCAACCTGACCGGATTCGTCCGTTGCATACCCGGGTTCGGATAGCAGGCCCGAAGGCTAGATATCANNTTTTTGGGTTGGAGCAAACACTTTGCTAGTCAGAAGCACTGGTACGACCGTTGCGTAAGCGGTCTATACAACGCTATGTGTCAGATATTTGGCTCGCGACGTGACGTTTAGTGTCAATGTGATTGTTGGGCTGCGAGTGGCCGCAGACTCAATGGCCTGACGTTGGACGGGCCAGCCACGCGGCGTTGTGAAATCATCAAGATAACCATGTGATATAAAAGGGTTAATCAAACTACATATCATTCAAACCACTTCGAAGCGCGAATTGATATAACCTGCGCTGTCCCCCCATTGCCCACCAAGGTTTATCAATGAATGCGAATTGGCATGCTTGGGCTATTTTGTTGCTGGCGGTCGCGTTCGAAGTTGCAGGTACCAGTTGCCTAAATGCCAGCCAGAGTTTGTCTCGGCCCGGCTTCGCCATCATCGCCTTCGTCTGTTATGTGATCGCTATTATTGGACTGGCATTGGCACTAAAATCGATTGACGTCAGCATCGCTTACGCGGTCTGGGCTGGCCTGGGAATAGTGTTCATTACCGTCGTTGGGGTGCTGGTGTTTGGTGAAGCAATGACCGCACCGCGTCTGGTGTTCATCGTGCTGATACTCATCGGTGTGGTCGGACTTAACCTGCTCCAAAGTTGAGAATCAAAAAATAGACATACGCTGTCGATCGTTTGATTGTCCGTTGCGTGTTTTTGGCTTCAATGAACCGTATGGAAAACGCTGCTTTCTCTGACGAGAATTCGTCGGACCAACATGGCTAATGAAACGCTGGTCATTGATGGCGCCTTGCAGTGTTAATGCCATGCGCCGTGTGGGATGAATGGCGGGAGAGGGACGCATGGTTTCCGGTTCCATAGTGTTGATGAACGATTAATTCTGGATATACGGAATTCTCAAAAGTAAACCCAGCAAACCAGATAAACATGCCAGAAAGCCTGCGTCTTAATGGATTGTTGAAGCATAGCCAGCCGGGCGCGTCGCCGCGTGGGCGAACGCGCTCGACTGCAAGATGCTTAGCGCCTTGCTAGGTGTCTTTATGCGGGAACATGGCTCGTTGTGCTGTGGCGTCCATGTCGGTTTTGAATTCATGTGACTGCTTGAGTGCGTTAGCGCGCTCAGCCGCGGGGCGCCCGTTGATTTCGTCGAACAGTCGTTTGATGTTCGGGAACTGGGACCAGGCATTTTCGTCGTCCATAACGAATGGTATCGGCCCGCACCAACCCCAAAGTGCGATATCAACTAGGCCGTATTCTTTGCCGCCCATATATTTGTTTTCAGCCAGATGAGCCTCGATCAGATTCCAGTGGCGCTTGGCCTCGAAATCATAGCGGTTGACTGCGTAGTCGTTACCTTCCGGTGCGAAATGCTTGAAATGTACCGCCTGGCCGGAAAACGGGCCCACGCCGGTTGCAATGAGCATCAACCAAGACAGTGCCTGACCCCGTTGTACCGGATCGCTCGGCAGTTCGAACTGACCGGCTTTTTCAGAGAGGTACAGCAGAATCGCGGTGCTATCGAAGAGCGTGGCGCCGGTATCGGTATCGACGATGGCGGGCGTCTTGCCATTCGGGTTGATCTTTCGATACCACGCCTCGTGCTGCTCACCCTTGCGGGTATCGACCGGCACCATTTCATAGTCAAGGCCGGTTTCTTCGAGAAACAGGGCAACCTTGGCCGGATTCGGCGTCGGATGGTAATAAAATTTGATCATAAGACGATTTGCACTGAAATTAACCTCCTTATAATGGAGTGTACGAATCTGCGAATCAATATTCTTTTTCGTCGATTACGAGTTGTCGGGTGTGCTATCGGTCAGGCGGCGTTAATCCCCTTTGGGTTAGGGCGGACATCTGTATCGGCCGTTGCGCGCAAACTTTAAAGCCCGACTCTAAACGGAGGGCTTGGGTTGAATTGCCACCGATGTTCGAGGCGTTGGGTAGTTTGATCTGAGCAATGTAAGCCAGACGCAAGCTGTAAGGCTTGATTCTCGATCAGTCGAGTCCATGCTTTTCGAAAGCTGAAAAATTGGAATCTGGCATGGAATCAATCGATCTGAGCGGTAACGGCCTGAACAGTTCACGGATCGGTCTGGGCACTTGGGCGATTGGTGGCTGGATGTGGGGCGGTACCGACGAATCGGAGTCGAGACGCGC
This sequence comes from Salinisphaeraceae bacterium UBA4764, assembly GCA_002403445.1. Classification (GTDB taxonomy): domain Bacteria; phylum Pseudomonadota; class Gammaproteobacteria; order Nevskiales; family Salinisphaeraceae; genus Salifodinibacter. Next base: position 17,969 of record DHHU01000076.1, read on the forward strand.
GATTCAGAGCGCGCCCGATCGTGGCATCACGCTGATTGATACGGCACCCGTGTACGGCTTTGGTCGTTCGGAAGACATCGTCGGGCGTGCGGTTGCCGAAGGCGGTATTCAGGACCAAGTCGTGTTGGCGACCAAATGCGCGCTAGAATGGGATGATCAGGGCAATGTTCGCCGCAATGCCTCGGCTCAGCGGATACGCCAGGAGGCCGACGATTCCCTGCGTCGCCTGCAAACTGACGTATTAGATCTGTTGCAGGTTCACTGGCCTGACCCGAACGTCGACGTGCGGGAAACCGCCGAGGCGATGGCCGAGTTGAAACAGGCGGGCAAAATTCGAGCTGTGGGAGTATCTAATTTCACACCGGTCCAGATGGATCAATTCAAGTCGATCGTTAACATTGACGTGGCGCAAAATCCGTATAATTTGTTCGAGCGCGAAATCGAGTCTGACGTTTTGCGGTGGGCCGAACAAAACAATACGAGGCTCTTGGCCTATGGGGCGCTGTGTCGAGGCATGCTGTCGGGCCGCATGAGCGTTGATCGGGCCTTCGAGGGCGATGATCTGAGAAAAACCGACCCCAAGTTTGCGCAGCCGCGGTTTGAGCAGTATCTATCGGCTGTATCCGAGCTGGACAAATTCGCCCGCGAGCACTACGGCAAGACTGTGCTGGAGCTGGCAATCCGCTGGATACTGGATGTCTACCCGCAAAGCGTGGCGCTTTGGGGCGCGCGGCGGCCGGATCAAATCGATGCCGTTGCGGGCGTTAACGGCTGGGCACTGGACAGCGACGCACGTCAGGCCGTAATAAATATTATAGATCGGCACGTCACCGATCCAGTAGGTCCGGAATTCATGGCGCCGCCGGCGCGCGATAGCGCGTAGATGAGGTCTAGCATAGGCCGGTATTAATATCGGGCTTGCTATACTGGTTAACTTATCAATCGGCGGCAAACAATCAAGGCCAGCCGACCCTGAAAGACACCGTTAGAATACGAGGCATTAATGGACGTATCTGTCGAACACGCGAGTAACCTAGGCCGCCGCGTCAAGGTCGAAATACCCGCCGATCGGGTTAAGCAGACGATTGACGATAAGATTCGCCGCGTTGGCGAAAATGCTCATGTACCGGGTTTTCGGCCGGGCAAAGCGCCGACCCATGTGTTATTTCAGCGTTACGGTGACCAGGTACGCCATGAAGCTGCCAGCGAGCTGATCCAAAGCGTTTATCCGGAGGCCCTAGAACAGGCGGAAATCAATCCCGCCGGGCAGCCGGAAATCGAGATGGGCGAGATCAGCCGCGATGCACCGCTGACTTTCACGGCCAGCGTCGAGGTCTACCCTGCTATCGAATTGCAAGGCTTGGATAGCCTGACTGTCGAGCGTCCTAGCACCAGCGTGTCCGATGAAGACGTAGAAAATACGATTGAGCGGCTGCAGCAACGGGCAGCCACCCGTGAGACGGTCGAGCGGCCGGCCGCGCAAGGTGATCAGGTGACCGTTGACTATATCGGCCGCAAGAACGGCGAGAAGTTTGACGGTGGCAGCGCCGAAGATGTGACCGTTGAGCTGGGATCGAACTATTTCCTAGCTGATCTCGAGGAATCGCTTTACGGCAAGTCGGCCGGGGACCATTACACCATCGACATCACGTTCCCCGAGGATTATCAGGATGATGATCTGGCGGGCCAGCCGGCAAGTTTGGAAGTAACCGTGAAACGTGTGGAGGTAGATGTTCCGGCGTCCCTCGACGAAGAGTTTATTACCGGCATGGGGATCGAGGAAGGCACGCCAGAGGCGCTGCGTCGAGAGGTTCGCAAATCGCTTGAAGATGAAACTCAGAACGCGATCGATACACGCGTCAAAACCCAGATTATGGATGCCATTTACGAGGCCAATCCAATCGACGTGCCGGAATCCATGGTGGCTCAGGAAATAGAGGCGATTCGCGGCGAGGCCAAGAAAAACCTGCCTGAAGGCATGCAAAACGATCAAGAAACTCTCAAAGCCGTACTGCCAGATTCCGCGCTGCGCGATCAGGCGGTCAAGCGGGTTGCGCTCGGGTTGCTTCTGTCGCAGATTATCTCTGATTACGAAATAGAGGTTGATAAAGCTCGCGTCGACGCCAAGATAGATCAAATGGCAGCGAGTTACGGCGATCAGGCCGATGAAATCCGCAACTACTATCAACAGAACCCGCAGATGATCGACGGCCTGCAAGCCATGGTCATGGAGGAGCAGGTTGTTGAAAAACTGCTAGAAAACGCGACCGTCACAGATAAACCCATGTCGATGGACGATCTGCTGACGGAACACAACCAGCCAAGCGGCGCTTAATGCGCCCGGGGCAAGAATCGATGACTGACAGTGATCAAATGAAACAATCACCGCAAAACCTTGGCCTAGTGCCGATGGTGGTCGAGCAGACTTCCCGAGGTGAGCGGTCGTTCGATATCTATTCGCGGCTGCTCAAGGAGCGAGTCATATTCGCGGTCGGGCCGATCGATGACCAGATGGCCAATCTGATCGTTGCGCAGCTGTTGTTTCTGGAGTCGGACAATCCCGACAAAGACATTCAGCTCTATATCAACTCGCCGGGTGGCCAAATCACGGCCGGCATGTCGATCTATGACACCATGCAGTTCGTCAAACCTGATGTCTCTACCATGTGTCTGGGTCAGGCGGCCAGCATGGGGGCCGTATTGATGGCTGGCGGCGCGCACGGCAAGCGGTTCGGCCTGCCGAATTCGCGTTTCATGATCCACCAGCCGTTAGGCGGTTTTCAGGGTCAGGCAACGGATATTGACATTCATGCCCGAGAGATTCTCTACGCTCGTAAGCGTCTGAACGATATTCTTGCCTATCACACCGGTCAACCACTTGAACGGATCAAGGCCGATACCGAACGCGATTACTTCATGAGTGCCGAAGAGGCCGTTGCCTACGGCGCGCTGGACAGCGTCATGTCGTCGCGGGAAATGAATAATGCCGCGAGCGGGTCCGGATCCTAGCCAAGCGGCGAGATGACCCGCACGCACGGATGGTATTTGCTATTCGGTGGCGTACGGGTGTAGATATAGGGCGAAAGACATTGGAAAACGCACCATGACGGAAGACACCAAGACTAGCGCCGGATCGGGCGACAACAACGGACGAACGCTTTACTGCTCTTTTTGTGGTAAGTCCGAACACGAAGTGCGCAAGTTGATCGCCGGCCCGTCGGTTTATATTTGCGACGAGTGCGTCGATTTGTGCAATGACATTATGCGCGAGGAACTCACTTCGGAGCCGGCGCAGAAAGGATTGCCGAGCCCAGCGGAAATCAACAAGGTGCTCGACGACTACGTTATTGGCCAAGAACAGGCCAAGAAAATCCTCTCGGTTGCGGTATATAACCACTATAAGCGTTTGAACGCCAGCCAGAACGAGGACGACATCGAGCTGGTCAAGTCCAACATACTGCTGCTTGGTCCAACCGGCTGCGGCAAGACACTTCTGGCCGAGACGCTTGCGCGGCTGCTGGATGTTCCCTTTGCGATCGCTGATGCCACCACGTTGACCGAAGCGGGATATGTGGGCGAGGACGTCGAAAACATCATTCAGAAACTACTTCAGAAATGCGATTACGACGTCGAAAAAGCCCAACGCGGAATCGTCTACATCGATGAAATCGACAAGATTTCGCGTAAATCCGAAAACCCTTCGATTACTCGCGATGTCTCGGGTGAAGGCGTCCAGCAAGCTCTGCTCAAGCTCATCGAAGGCACGACAGCTTCGATACCGCCGCAGGGCGGTCGCAAGCATCCGCAACAAGAGTTTCTGCAAGTCGACACGTCCGGCATCTTGTTCATTGTGGGCGGAGCGTTTGCTGGCTTGGATGAGACGATCGCCACACGTGAAGGGCGTTCCGGCATTGGTTTTTCAGCAGACGTTAAGACCCAGGATGAGCAGCGTTCGCTGGGTGACATGCTCTCGACCGTGGAACCGGAAGATCTGGTCAAGTATGGTCTTATACCCGAGTTCGTCGGGCGTTTGCCGGTTATCGCTACGCTCGAGGAGCTTGATGAGGACGCATTGGTTTCGATCCTTTCGGAGCCCAAGAACGCGCTCACCAAGCAGTACGCCAAGCTATTCGAGATGGAAGGCGTCGAGCTCGAGATTCGTGACGATGCCCTGAAAGCTATGGCGCACCGTGCCATGGAGCGCAAGACAGGCGCCCGCGGTTTGCGAACTCTGTTCGAGTCGATACTGCTCGACATCATGTACGAGCTGCCCACCATGGAAAACGTTGCCAAAGTCGTGATCGATGAAGCCGTGGTCAACGGTGAGGCCCAGCCCTATATCGTCTACGAAAATACCGAAGCGGCACGCGCTGGCGCCTAAAGGCGCCTGATCCTGAACCGGCGATTGGACGAGAATCGCCTTCTCAAACGACCTGCGTGGGTGGTTTGCAACCACGGCGGTCGACTGGGCGTAGCTAATTGAGAAGCCCGTCGATGTCCGCCCATCAGGATTGCCTTCCGGCGTATTCTGAACCCGCCGGGTGCATCTAAGAGGTTAAAAATGGCTGACAAAGAACGATTTCCGGTATTACCACTGCGTGATGTAGTCGTGTTCCCGCATATGGCGATCCCTCTGTTCGTGGGGCGCACGCAGTCGATTGCGGCACTCAACGCCGCGATGGCCGAAGACAAGAAAATTCTGTTGGTTGCACAGAAATCCGCGGAAACCGATGACCCCGGACGAGAAGACCTCCACGACGTAGCCACCGTCGCGTCGATATTGCAAATGCTCAAACTGCCGGACGGGACCGTGAAAGTGTTGGTCGAAGGCTCGGACAGAGCGCGTCTTGGGGACATTGAGTTGAACGATGAAGGCTATGTGACCGCTGAATGGACCGCTTTGCCGGAGCCTCAACGTGATGAAACCGAGATTGACGCGCTGATGCGTTCGGCGGTGTCCACATTCGAATCCTACGCCAAATTGAATAAAAAAGTCTCCGGCGATCTGCTGTCGTCGCTTTCGAGTATGGAATCGGCGGGCCGACTGGCCGACACGATGGCAGGCCACCTGAATCTTCGGTTGGATGAACGTCAAGAGATTCTTGAAATTATTGATCCCAAGGATCGGCTTGAACACGTGGTCGCCAAGATTCAGTCTGAACTGGAGGTGCTGCAAGTCGAGAAAAAGATTCGCGGCCGGGTTAAGGATCAGATGGAAAAGTCGCAACGCGAGTACTATCTGAACGAACAGATGAAGGCCATTCAAAAAGAACTGGGCGAAATCGATGAGAGCGGCACCAGCGATCTGGACGAACTCCAGTCCAAGATCGAAAAAGCTGGCATGCCCAAGGCGGCCCGCGAAAAAGTTGACGCCGAATTCAATAAGCTGAAGTCAATGTCCCCAATGGCGGCCGAGGCTACGGTCGTTCGCAACTACATTGACTGGATGGTCGACGTGCCTTGGAAAAAGCGCACACGAACCAAAATCGATCTCGATAAGGCCCAACAGATCCTCGACACTGACCACTATGGGCTGGAACGAGTCAAGCAACGCATTATCGAAAACCTAGCCGTACAGTCCCGCGTCAAAAAAATCAAGGGCCCGATTCTGTGCCTCGTTGGTCCTCCGGGTGTTGGCAAGACCTCGCTTGGCCGGTCGATTGCGCGCGCGACAAACCGCAAGTTCATCCGCATGAGTCTTGGAGGGGTCCGAGACGAAGCTGAAATCCGGGGCCACCGTCGCACGTATATCGGTTCTATGCCGGGCAAGATCATCCAGAATTTGACAAAGACCGGAGTTCGCAATCCGTTATTTTTGCTCGACGAAGTTGACAAGATGGCCATGGATTTCCGTGGGGATCCGGCGTCGGCGCTACTGGAAGTGCTCGATCCCGAGCAAAACAACAGCTTCAACGACCACTATCTGGAAGTTGACTTCGACCTGTCAGAAGTGATGTTCGTGTGTACTGCCAACACCCTGAACATTCCACCAGCCCTGCTTGACCGCATGGAGGTCATTCGACTGTCAGGTTATACCGAAGATGAGAAAGTCAATATCTCGAGCCAGCATTTGTTGCCCAAGGCTACGTCAGAGAATGGCTTGGAAGCTGGCGAGCTATCAGTATCCGAAAACGCTTTGACCAATATCATCCGGCGCTATACCCGGGAGGCCGGGGTGCGCAATCTTGAGCGCGAAATCAGTACCATCTGCCGGAAAGTAGTCAAAGAATTGATTCAATCTGACCGGCGTAAATCGGTCAACGTCAACAATCGCAATCTGCATAAGTATCTGGGTGTGCCGCGTTATCGTCATGGCCAGATTTCTGAGGACGACGCTATTGGCAAAGCCACGGGGCTTGCCTGGACTGAAGTCGGCGGCGAATTGCTCACCCTTGAAGCTGCTGTCTTACCCGGCACCGGGAAAGCGCAAAATACAGGCTCGCTCGGCGACGTTATGCAGGAATCCATTCAGGCAGCCCTGACTTACATCCGGTCACGTGCGACGGAGTTGGGAATCGAACGCAATTTCATGCAGACCTCTGACCTGCACGTTCACGTGCCAGAGGGGGCCACACCTAAGGATGGCCCGAGTGCGGGTACTGGCATGGCAACAGCGATGATTTCCGCGCTGACGCAAATTCCGGTGCGCGCAGACGTGGCCATGACTGGTGAAATCACATTACGGGGCGATGTCCTACCGATCGGCGGCCTGAAAGAGAAACTTCTGGCTGCGCACCGGGGTGGTATTCGCATTGTGCTCATACCCCAAGAAAACGCCAAGGATCTCAAGGAAATTCCGGCCAACATCACCAACAAGCTTGATATCCGGCCAGTGCAGCACGTTGATGAAGTAATTGATGCTGCACTCGTGCGTCAGCCAGAACCGTTGACCGAGCAAACGCCGACTACCGAAACGAAACCACCGGTGGATAAATCTCAGGCGCGCCCGCATTGAGATGGGCGCGCTCCCCCACTGGATAACTACACTATTGCCTGATTGCGCCGATGTGGTCTGAGATCACGTGCTGATTACACGGCGAGCAGAACCCCGGTTTGAAATACCGTCTCTAGTCGATCGCTTGGCTCCTGTTGCTGGAAAATGAAGGATGCACTGAATCATCTTTCAAGAGTTAGAATTATTTTTAAAAAATGAAAAAATATTACTATGATTCATGGGCTTACCATTAGTCTTATAATGACTGGATGTGTGTGCACATGCATCTTTGTGAGGGAGTAAATTTTTCAAACTTATTGAGTAGCCGCTTGCTGTTTTGATGGTCATCATGCGGTTCGCCGAAGGACCTGGATTCTGTCGCGAACGGAGGGTCAGTCAAGTCATTATTGACGGGGGCTGAACACGCTTGTATAACCCACTTGTGGCAAGGCTCGGTCATTAAGACGGAGCTACTGGTATCGCACGACAGGGAGAGTGCTTTGCGATACCAACTGGCCTGTTGAAATTTTACTCAGTATAGGGGCCCCTAAGTTATGAATAAATCAGAACTCGTCGATGCCGTGGCTTCGGAAGCCGATCTCTCAAAAGCCGATGCAGGGCGTGCTGTGGACGCGGTATTAAACCAAGTAACCAAGGCACTCAAGATAGGTGATAATGTATCACTGGTCGGCTTTGGCGTTTTTTCAGTACGCAAGCGCGCGGCGCGTCAAGGCCGTAATCCCAAAACCGGTGAGCCGATTCAGATTCCGGCAGGCAAGACGCCCGGATTCAAGGCTGGAAAAGCGTTGAAAGACGCTGTAAACTAATACAATTGAATTCGGACGGATTGGCCGATTTGCGGTTTAAGTTCGCCGATCGAGGGTGCTTAGCTCAGTCGGTAGAGCGTCGCTCTTACAAGGCGAATGTCGGCGGTTCGAATCCGTCAGCACCCACCAAAAGACATCCGGAGCGGTAGTTCAGCAGGTTAGAATGCCGGCCTGTCACGCCGGAGGTCGCGGGTTCGAATCCCGTCCGCTCCGCCATTTAGACGTGCGCCCGTTTCGGGCGCATTCTTTTTAACCGTTTAGTGACCGACCGATAAACGACGCGCGGCAGGCGCGTCACGTGGATAATTCTATGCTGCAGCGAATACGGGATAATTCCAGTGGTCCACTGGCCTATGCCGTGGTTGCTGTCCTCATTTTGGTTTTTGGTGTCTGGGGTATTGGGTCATATCTCACGCCATCATCCCACCATCCAGTGGCTACAGTGGCTGGCCATAAAATTTCCAAGCAGCAACTGCGGCGCACGGTTAATCAACAATATCAGCAGATTAAATCTCGTCTGGGCAAACAATTCGATCCGAGCAAAATTTCACGGCCCCAGATACGCCGTTCGGCGTTAACGCATCTTATTCAGTCACGGCTTGTAATTGCCTATGCTAAAAATGCCGGATATCGTATCAGCAATAAAGATGTCCTGGCCGCTCTCAAACACAAGCGCGCTTTTCAAAAAAACGGCCAATTTTCTACCAAGCGTTACCGTTCTCGTTTAAAACGTGCCGGCATCAAGCCGGCTCAGTATGAAGCCGGTATCCGGCAACAGCTGTTGTCGCGTCTCATAGGTTATGAGATCCAGTCACAGGCATTTGCAGTGCCCCGATCGGTGAAGCTTGCTTACGATCGACGGCATGAAAAACGCCAAATCAGCCTTTTACGTTTCGATCCTTCGAACTGGCTCTCGGGCATCACTGTGTCGGACGCGGAAATCAAGAAAGCCTATAAAAATGCCAATCAGCGATATCGGCAACCGCCCGAGGTAAAATTATCTTACGTAACTCTGGCAGCCTCGAAACTGAACGTTCAAACCAAGACTGACAAAGCACATTTGAAAAAGCTCTATCACAAGCATAGTGCGCGATTTAAAACACCCGCCAAACGTTCGGGACAGTTGCTTCGCGTGCCGATCAAAAAAAGTCAGGGCGATGCGGCCCACAACCTGATACAGAAAATCCGGGCCCGGTTAAAGTCAGGCAAGTCGATGGCCGAACTCGCCCATTCAATGGCCGACGTCTACTACCGAAAGATTCAATCAACGACCCAGCAAAAAGCCGACGCGCCGATTGCCGGCCCACTGTTCAATACGCCCAAAGGCCAGTTTTCCAGTCCCATCCAGAACGCGAATAACTGGTTTATCGTCCAACCCACCGCGGTCACTCCTGCCAGCAAAAAGCCATTTAGCAATCAGCAGGTGCAAAACACCCTAAAACGTATTGCCGAGAAACGCGCCCGACGTGCGGCATTCAAGCAAAAACGTAAGCAATTGAGCCGGCTGGCTTACCAAGCCCCGAACAGTCTCCACACCATTGCCAATAAACTCGGTCTGAAAATCCAGAACAGCGGCTGGATCACCCGGCACAATGGTCAGGGCATTGGCGCCCATGCCACTGTTCGTAAGGCCGCATTCTCCAAAGACGTACGCAAGAAATCACTGAACAGCAAAGTGATTAAGTTGGGGAGCAAACGCGTCGCCGTCATCCGCGTGAGCAACAGTAAGGCTGCACAAAAGAAACCACTGGCCGCCGTAAGGTCAGAAATCGTTACGCATTTAAAGCAACAAAAAGCCCGAGCGAAGGCCAAAGCGGCCGCACAAAAGGCACGACAGCAACTGAAGTCCGGCAAGACCACACTGGATGCACTGGCCCAATCCGACAATCGGATCAGCGTTCAACATCCGGGCTTGGTTTCACGTTTGTCCAACAAACTTCACGCGCCTGTGAAACAGGCAGCCTTCGACGCGCCGCCGCCGGAATCAGGTCATGTGCGCTATGCGCTGGCCAAAGAATCCGGCGGCACCGTGGTTTTGATTGCGGTGAAAAAAGTTGACAAACCGGGCAAGCCCAAGAATCCGCAACAAAAACACCAGTTTCAACGACTGAGACAGCGTGAACGTCGCTACATGGGCTCGCTTGAATACGGCGCCTTCAGTGCGTGGCTCCGACAGACCCGCGATGTAAAAATATTCGACAAGTCTCTGAAGCCACAGGCATCAAGCGGCGCTTCAAGCTGAAAGCGGCCAGCGGCATGGCTCATGTTCAGCACACCTTTGAGCTCATTTGTAGGCTATAA
>DHHU01000016.1:0-7296 GCA_002403445.1 Salinisphaeraceae bacterium UBA4764
CCATCCTGGTTATCACCCACAGGCCGCAGGTATTGGCATACGTCGACCGTATCGCCGTCATGCCTGCCGGCCGGATCACCGAGTCAAGTGAATCGAGTTGGGCCAGAGAAAAGAGCTGGTCGCGCTATGCACGAATCGGTTGATACCGGCTAACTCATAACGCCAGCCGATTCAGGTGAATCTNNACCGGATCCGCCCTGGCGGTTTCCCCGCCGCCGGGGCGTTTTTTATGTCCTTGGGCGCCGCTGCCTATATTGATCTTATCGCACAGGCGAGTATCACAGTTAAATTCAGGAAAACCGTCGCATCCATCATTCCGACGAGTCAGATTTCCATGAACGTTATTGAACTATCATGTTTTACAACTGTAATACTTCTACTAGTGCCTATTTCTGCCCTATAACCTCAAAGCGATTAATGCCGAGCCTTTTTCGGCAGAATTTCTTGAGGCGGTTCAAATCAGCGAACATGCGGACCGACTTTCGACGTGATCGAAGCGTCTGTATAGTCCTTCCGACTTGAGCAGTTAATGTGAATTTTCCGTTGCTTGACTCAATCGCCCAAACGGCACGGACACTGCCTTCTGTCATGAGTGCAGCCAGCACCTCCTCGCTTACGGTCTCTTGATTCGGGTTATGTTTGGCCATGATGCAAACCTGGACGGTTGTCTAGGCCCGATGCTTACGAATGACTCATGGAAACTACCGCAATAGGCATTGTCCAGGGTGATATAAATCATTTCTCGGAGCGATTTAAGCGAGGATGAAGCCTTTGTTGCCGCTGCACGTATCGCCGCCGGGAAAATCAACTGCCGAGCGGAAGGCGCTGTATGATGATGAGAGTTTCCTGACCGAAGTCTCGCGCCTACCAATGCAACAAACGACAGCCTGATACGGCCTCCATGTCCGGTGCGAGCCACATGCTATTAACAATAAGCTCGCATAAACTTTTCAACTATTTGTACAAGTTTCACGCCGCCCTATGAAAGGCCCCATGATGACTGTTTCAAGAAACCGTTGTTTGCGAACACTCGAATAGTTCACTAGAGGCTATTCTGGTCACTACGAACGATAATAAGTTTTGTATCCGCAACAGTTACTTACATAAATCCCGTCCACACTTTGACCTTAGCGCCAGTCCAAAGGGGGAAACAGTTAAACCAAAGTTATGGTCGCCGAGCGCTAGCTTTGCCTCAGCAAGTTTTTTGATAAAGGAACTGCCCTCAAGGCAATAGAATCGTCGATCCCGTCGTGTGCCGATCGGCCAGTGCTTGCTGGGCGGCTGCGGCATCCGCCAGATCGAAACGCTGGCCAATAGGAATATGCACGTCCCCGGAGGCAATCACACCGAACAGGTCGGCAACCATCGACTCATAACGCGTGCGGGTATCGGCGTAGTCGCCCAAACTCGGTCGGGTGACAAACAACGAACCACGGCGATTCAACTCGGCGAGATTCACCCCCTCGACAGGCCCCGATGCGTTACCAAACGACACCATCAGACCGCGCTTTTGCAGGCACTTGAGCGAATCCGTCCAGGTCGCCTTGCCCACCGAGTCATAGACGACCGGTACGCCCCGACCGTCAGTTAGTTCAAGAACACGCTCGGGCACCGATTCCCGGGTGTAGTCGATGGTCTGCCAGGCGCCGTGTTGCCGCGCGGTCTCGGCTTTGTCCTCGGTAGAAACCGTGCCGATAACATACACCCCCAGAGCACGCGCCCATTGACAGGCAATCAAACCGACACCCCCAGCCGCAGCATGGAACAGAATCTTGTGCCCAGCGGTCGCAGCAAACGTCTGGTGCAGCAAATACTGCACAGTCAGCCCTTTGAGCAGGCCGGCGGCAGCCGTCTCATAGTCGATGGCGTCGGGCAGTGCAACCACGACGTCCGTGGGCCTATTGACTTCGTCAGCATAGGCACCCCGTGGGCCAAGCACATAGGCCACGCGATCGCCCACTTCAAATTCGGTCACGTCGGGCCCCACACTGGCAATGACGCCGGCCCCTTCGAAGCCCATCCCGCCCGGCAACTCAGCCGGATACAAGCCGGTTCGAAAATAGATATCGATGAAGTTAACGCCGATTGCCCGGTTAGCGATGCGCACTTCGCCCGCAGCGGGCGGTGGCAGCTCGGTCTCGACGAGTTCAAGAACATCAGGCCCGCCTGTGCGGGTGAACTGGATTTGGCGCATGGTTATTTGTAGCGGGTTGGCTGTAATGGATCGGGATCGTGCGTTATCGACAATGACTCAATCGCGGGAGCACATCAAACTGCAGGTCCGCCATCCGAGGCTTTTTAATCCTGTCTATCAATCCATAAGCGCACCTCGCGATCGATATGAACACTGGACTGGCTTTGCTGTGCCTCTGATGGTGGTTGGGAGCGTTAACGTGCCGGCGTCGTGATACCGGAGCGGCAATTGCATTATTTGACTAAGGACCGTAGCCAGCCAAGGTAATCCGAATCCCTTTAAAAACCGTTACCAGCACGACTGCGATGTGGATAGGCAAAACCCGGCAAAGCGTGGCCGAGCGGCCGACCGACAACGCTGCGACTCTAGTATGTGAAACCGCGAGCGCTCGTGCAGGCGATGTTCACCTGCTCAGCTCGTCCACTTCTCTCTGTGTTCACTTGAACACCCTATGGCTCATGACCTGTTACGAGGACTATAAAACTATGACTTAGAAACCAAACGCATTGGCATAGTCATTGCTTTCACTGGCTGAAGCATTTCTACACGAACTTTTCCTATGAATACGTCGATAATCTCCAGTGGCTTCAGTATCGGGGTTTGCCCGATCCAGAGATCGAGCATCCAAACGAAGTTATCGTGCGCATGGGCGTCCCTGGCGTCTTTTGCATTGAACTGCGCGTTTTGGCGCGCTGCAAAGAAAACTGCGCGCAATCCCGTTCCCGGTCAGACTCCGATAATGATCGATGCCGGCGAACTCGGCCATATCGGCATCCAGNNCCAAGAACTTCGGTATTGCGGATACCGTCCTACCCCACGGCAATGAAGTCGAAAAAGTCAAAGAACTAATACGCGGTCAAGGCGCCGAGTCCGTGATCAGTTCCGTGGCCAAGAGTAGTGCCGTGACCAACGGCCTGGCCATGATCCGCGACGCAGGAATTGATTATAAAGTCCGCTACGGTGAGCGAATTGAGATTTCAACCATGGAAATGGTTGTATCCGAAATGCCATGATCCAGGGCCGCAACGGCGGCTTCTGGGAAGATCGCTGCTACAACTGGTGGGCTGGCATCTGAAGCGGGGCTGGCCGGCCCTGCAAGGGTCACAGCGTGAATCATATGCGCCCGACTTCTTATCTCAATTTTCTTTTTTGACGGACACAAGGCGCTTTTCGCTGCACGGCCGTGCTCTGAGTCAGTCAGCAGCGCGCCGCCGGTCGACTTCGGCGTTCACCCGGGCTCGGAGCGAACGCAGCCGCCGGTCGTGGATACCCCACTGATCAAGATAGTCCACGGTGTTATTCAGGTATTCCGCCGCAGAGCCGATCAAACCGCGACCTGTGGCTAGCATATCGATCACGACCGCATCCGGCATGCGATCGCAGAAATTCTGGTGGCGCTTGTTGACGACGAAGGTAATGGCCGGCAGACGCTGGTCGACGCCGTGCAGCATAACCCAGCGCGGCCGGTATACCCCGGTGAGCATTTCGCGTCGCCAGATCATGAGCAGTTCGTGTTCCAGATCCGCTGCGCCTATGCGCAGCGCCATGCCGCGACAGGATCCACCCGGGACCAGCCCGAGCATGAGCGCGGGAGCCTCCGGCGTGCCCCGCCCGTGGGTTAAGCGAATCCGGAAATCCCGGTGAAAGCCATACAGGTGCGCATCGCACCATTCGGCCACCGAAACACAGGGGTTCCAGATCAGCGACCCGTAGCCGAATACCCAAACATAGGCTTTACCATTTTTGGCTGTGGCTGGCCGCTTTGCGAGCGTGTCGGCGACCGAGGCCCGAAGTCGAGTGTCGCTGAGCATCGGCACATCGGGATGCGCCTCGGCCAGTGCGTCGCGCAGCGCATCACGTTCAAGTACATCCCGCGTGATGCCATTGGGCAACAGGCGACGAGTCGATGCCGGGTTATTCATTTGGTTAGTATCACATGACGTATTCCGCTCATATCTTCATTACGTCTGGATACGGCGGTCGCGTCGACTCGGTGACGGTTTTTTGTGCGTGCCTATTATCGGCAAGCGACGAGCGAGGCGTAATGCCCGGGCTTGATCTGCTTACGGCCAACAACCCGATCACCTGTCGAGTGGCCGTTTCAACCGTACCCTGCAAGGACGGCAGTCAACACACCGGTGTGATAGCTGCCGCGCTCGTGGCGGTAAAGCCGGGAACATGGCCGGCATCAGCACGAGCCCTGAGCGGTTGGCCCACTCGCCGAGATCCGGCGGACCATCACACGTCCCGGGTCCGGCCCGATCAGCGGCGCATGCCGATCGAAGCCATATTTCGGGATCTGAAATCGCATCATGATGGCTGCGCTTTCGAGAATATAAAGGCTCACGATCTACAGCGCTTGGCCATACTGTTGTTGGTTCACAGCCTAGCAACGCTGATCATCTGGCCGGCTTGGCACGCGAGCCGCGTCCGGCAAACCGCTTCAAACTACCGCTGCTAAGACGAGGTTGCGAGCAACTGCGGGCAACACGGCAGCGCCTGATCAGTGTCCGGTATTCGGCCTGCCAGCAGATCCGAGAACTCGTTGTAGCTTATGACGAGCTCGATTAATAAATATGGGGAATCCGCAGGATCTATACCAAATGTTGTTGATGTCGACATGTGCGCTCGGGCCTCAAGCTCGGTCACCCTCCGGCGAGCGACGTGGCGCAGATCCTGCGCGCCCGGTGGCCAGTCGCCCATGCTAGACGCTCAGTACCGCTTTCGTTTGGACATCTGCTTCACGAACGCGTCGGGTTGAATGAGGCTTCGGCCCTTCCATTCGTCTTCCCGTTTGCGATAAAAAGCATTCCGGGAAACGGTACTGGCCCCCGCCCCGGTGAACACGAATAGACGGCGATGCCGGCTCAGGCACCTGCCCAACAATTAAGCCGGCCGGTTATCAACGGTGTTTCCCGCTGCGTCAGTCCATAAGGGCATACCATGCGGCAACTTACTCGTGGCGCATTGCTAGCGCTACGCGAATCGTTTCCAGTCGCGGCACTGGGATCGATAAGCGCCCGGCAATGGCGACGACGTTGCCAAGAATGGCTTCGATCTCCATAGGCCGACCGGCCAGATAGTCTAGCGCCATACTATTGCGATATCCCGGCATTTTTCGCGTACTGGCGATATTCCTGTCGATGATGTCGTCCGGCAGTGGATAGCCGTGAGCAGCAGCAACGGCAGTGACTTCCGCCATCAAGGCGCGCGCCAGCGCTTCCCCGCCGGGAGCATCCAGCATGCTGGCCATGTCAGCTCCGCCGGCAAGTACCGAGAGCGGATTGAACGGCGTATTCCAAACGCTTTTAATCCAACGCTCGCGAACCACGCTCTCGGCCAGTTTGACGTCGATGCCCTCCTGTTCGAACCACTGCGCCAACGCGCGGCAGTCCTCGGTGACACCTTCGGGCCACACCCCCAGGGCAAGCCGCCCGTAAGCGACGTGCTCGATCACACCCGGCACCTCTGTCCGGTTGACCGCGATAAACGCTAAGCAGCTGATCAACGGGTTATCCGGAAAAGCCTCGGCAACAGGCGGCTCAATATCGATCCCGTTCTCGATCAGCACGATACGCGTGCCAGCAGATACCCACGGTGTGATCAGTGCGGCCCGATCGGTATCCGGCAATACTTTCACGCAACAAATCACGTAATCGGCCGCTACATCATTGGTGTCAGCATTATTGCCACCTTTTCGATAAACGCCATCCGGCTTGTAGGACAAATCGCCGAGCGGGCTATTGACGGTAAAGCCGTGCTCGGCAACAGCATCGTAATCCGAACGCAACACCACGCTGACCCGACACCCTGCACGCTTTAAAACGGCCCCATAGAAAGCACCGATCGCCCCGGCGCCAACGATCACGATATGCGGTTTGTCATTCATGCAATGGCTTCTCTCTGTTGAGCCTTAGAGTGTGATGGCATTTTTCCATCCGTCATCGACTAGCGAGCTCGATGTGACGAATATTACTCAGCACCGCCACGACAACGCCCGCGGTCCGAGCAGCATTACAGCGGTCGGAAGCTTCGATCCGCACGATAAACCAATGCTACGGGATCAATCCGAAAACCGTAGGAAGGGGCGACAACGGCCGGCTGCGGCGGACGCGCCCGTGGGACCGAAGACCAAGCGTTCAACGGTCATTTCAAGGCCGAAGTAACGCTAATTTAAGCCGTTTGGCGGCCTCCCGCTTGCCGAGGCNNAATAAATCAGGGGTGATTTGTTGTACAGGGTGAAGCATCGATTCGTTTCAAGGCCCATATCCCATGGTCAAACGGTGGCTCATCATGACAACGCTCCTTGGGACCCTGTTTATAACGAGTTGCTCGGTATTCGGTTTCCGAGGTTCTACCGAAACCCCGAGCTATGATGTCGTTGATCATGTCGGTCAAGTAGTGATTCGGTATTATCCAACGCGCCTAGCGGCCGAGACCTTCGTCGACACCGACGACGTGGAGCAGGCTCGCCAAACCGGATTCAAGCGCTTGGCCGGCTATATCTTCGGCGCCAACACGAGCCAGACTAAAGTCGCGATGACCGCGCCGGTCGCACAGTCCAGCCAAAAGATCCGGGTGACCGCCCCGGTGTCACAGTCGTATGTGGAGAAAGGGTGGCGGATACGGTTCTTTCTGCCCTGTCATTTTGACTTGGCCAATGCACCAACGCCAAACGATAATCGAGTCGTGCTGCAAAGCTTGCCGCCTCAGACCTATGCCGTGCTGCGATTTTCCAACAGTCGCAGCGAATCGGCCTTACGTCAGCACATAGGCGCACTTGAGCACGCTTTGTCCGATAGTCGATGGCAACCGAGCGGGCCTGCCGTCGCTTGGTTTTACGACCCACCCTGGACGCTGCCGTTCCTGCGCCGCAATGAAGTGGCGATTCCGGTCCACGAANNAGTCCAAAGCTGCGAAATCGGCATAGGGGCGGCCGTGGAGGCCGCGCCCGTGCCTCACAACCCGGCAAGCATGGCCGCACCGGACGGTTCGAAACATTGAGGTCAGGATAAACGGGGCACACTAAGCCTCTCGAAGCAAGCAATCGTCAGCACGTTATGCGTGACCGAGCAACTCTAGTGCCCCATCCGCAGCACGCG
>DHHU01000016.1:7326-7575 GCA_002403445.1 Salinisphaeraceae bacterium UBA4764
TCCGGCGAATCAGTTGCTGAACACGACGCTTGAATGCCCCACAGCCTCCGTTGCTACGGCCCGCATGACTTCACAATCTTGAGCAAGCCATAGCAATGGCTAATAGAAATGAACCAGCCGTGATGGTCAGCTGAGCGTTTTTTGCGTCAACCGAAAGCTTTGGCCTCCCAGCATGTCGAGGTGCGAATGATGGATGATCCGATCAATGATCGGCACCGGCACGTTGTCGTTGTGAAAAAAATCGCCTCA
>DHHU01000074.1 GCA_002403445.1 Salinisphaeraceae bacterium UBA4764
AGACCTGCACGGCCCACCACATAAAATAAAAGGTAAATACGAGTCGATATGTCGCTTTGCTGCTGAGTCAACAGTAAGTCAGCAGCGGAATGTATGCCCGCAGGCTACCCTGGATTACAGCTGGCTTTCTGCCCTAATATCTTGCCTACCTGCAAGTGACTCTTGCACATGTTGTCTGGGGAAAATTCTTCTTGCCTACACCTCTCGCTCATGCAGTGATACCTCATTGCTATCTTGGTCCTGTGGCCCGCGTGTGTGCATTAACTCAATTCGTGTGCGGCCGCTCGCTGGCACAAATGAGCTACCGGTAGACATACGTCGTCTCTTGCAGATCGAAGGCCGCCTTGTCGCGTGTGTTCCCCTTAACCATCTAAAGGCCATCGAAGATTTTAAGTATGTCCCGCGCCAGCCATTCACGTTGTCGAGCTCGACGCCTGCAAGGAGTTCACCATCCACGACCACGCACCAATCGAACCGATCTCCTTACCCACGGCCTTTTGCCAAATTTAGCCCTTACTCCCGACCTCTGTAGGGCTGGGTGTCCTTGATCACTGACAAGTTGGGAAATCAAAACCAGCTCGCGACGAGCCACGCTCTAACGCCATCGTGTCCAGCTGGGCGAGCGTGTCTAAGGGTAGATTGTTGACACACCACTATCCGCGTCCCAGCAGTACTCGACGTCGAAAAAGCCCAGATTAACTAACATAGCCTCTGCGCCGAGGGTTTTCCAAAAAGAAAGGGCGAACCCCTTCTAGGATTTCAGACCGATGTCTGAAGTTGATGTCTTCTTCTTGCTACTCGGAAGCTGCGTATTGAAGACGCTCGTCGGGGCCAAGTTTTAGTTTATGACGTTACCTGAACCCTGCGAGCCCTCGTAGAACACCATGCTGTTGGCGTTGGTGGTAGCGTAGGGTGGGAAATATTGGTGCTGGTGAAGTTGACATAGCTTTTGATGTTTGGCGCGACAGTCGCACCACGTGTCAGAAGATTCAGTGGCAGTGCTGTTTCAAAGTGCATGGCACCACCCTTGGCGGTGCTGTCCGGCAGCTCTTTGTAGAACCGATTTTATTTGACGTGGCTGCCTGGATTGACGGGATAACTTCACAGTACGGGCGCAACCGGGCACGGCTATTCAATGCGTACACAACCGTGGCCAAGGGGCCTTAATTCAAGGAGGTTCACCGCTTGCGCAGGGCGCAATATAGCCGCCTGAATAGTGAGTTGTATGGGGTGTTGAGCCTGCTGCACGCTGGCAGGCGTAACCAAAATAGAACCCTAAATCATCTTTCCGGGTCATATTTTGACGCCCAACTATAGTTAAGAAGGACCGCCGAGCTGTCAAAAATAAGACNNGCATTAACGCGATTCAGGCGTTGATTATCGTGCGACGCCCTTTAAATTCGATCATTCGAAGGTTTCGCTCAAGTCGATGTTTGTTGATCGGCTGCTGTCGTGACAGAGGGATTATGCTGTCGATCCCGTGGTGACTTGGGTGACGAATCATGCGCCTTCGAGTCATGACTGGGCTTATCGGGCTCGGTTCGAAATGAATGCCGTGCCAGGGCTTCCAACGAAGCGGGTGACATGTTGCCGCTCAGGGAATAATTGATGCCAGCGTGTTGCCATCGGATCCGTAATAGACCATCGTGCAGATACAGCCTGGGGTGTTTGCCGGGTTGGGCGGAACGCGGTTGGGCGTAGACCGTGACCTGCTTTCCATGATTGTTCTGGTATAAAAATTCAACCTGCATCTGGTTGCCCTGTCGGATCGGTTTGACGGCGATCAGCCGATAGCCTTGACTGGAAAAATCGGGGTGGGGAATTGTCGTTGTTGTAGCGACGGTAGCAGCCACGGGCTGTGGCGACCGCTGACGTCCCAGAGGCGCGATGAGGTGACTGGATGCGGATCGTGTCCTCGATGGATGATCCGTATGCAT
The DNA here is from genome assembly GCA_002403445.1 of Salinisphaeraceae bacterium UBA4764. Classification (GTDB taxonomy): domain Bacteria; phylum Pseudomonadota; class Gammaproteobacteria; order Nevskiales; family Salinisphaeraceae; genus Salifodinibacter. The sequence continues at coordinate 1,938 of DHHU01000074.1, forward strand.
CGTAGCTCCCAGCCACCAGCCGGCCGTGGTTGACAAAACGATTGAGGCCGCTAGAGCGATGTAGCCTGTCCAGCGGGACCCGGCGGGTTGGGCGGCTGCTACGAGTCGCGGTGGGATGGGATCTTCCAGGACTGGGGCAAAATAGCGATTGACTTGGCGTTGCGCTTGCGCATCAAGGCGTGCCCGTCTGGCAAGCTCGGGATGCATACGTAACCAGGCTTCAACGTCCCGGGCTCGCGTCGCCTCCAACGCATCAAGATAAAAGGCGATACAGGATTCGTAATCAATAGCCTGATTCCGTCTCGGCATCATGGCTGGTGCGCGCTGTCGAGTTTCGGCGTTGTTTCGTCCATCAGTTGCTCGGCCAGTTTGTCGCGCGCTCGTGATAGCCGCGAACGAAACGTGCCTACGCGTACGCCGAGTATGCGAGCACCTTCGGCGTAGCTCGGCTGTTCGAGTGCTATCAGCAACAGAATGGCGCGATGGGACGTCGACAGACGATCAATCGCTTGCAATACGTCCCGGCAATAAAGCGACGTTTGATCCGACGTGATCCGGTTTGACACCTCAGTCCCAAACTCGTCGAGCGATATCAGATTGTGACGCGTGCGATGCAATCGGGGCCGGCGATCCAGGTACAACCGGTAAAGGATTCGAAATAACCAGCTGCGCAGCCGCCCGTACGGCAGCCACAGCGTGCGTTTTCGCCAGGCGCGTTCAAGCGTATCTTGTACGAGATCGTCTGCTGGCTCGCGCTCACGCACCAGCGCGAGTGCGTAACGACGCAAGTGCGGGATCTCGGCCTGAATCATGCGTCCGTCAATCAATGGGGCGTCCTTTGGTTGTCGCCGCGCCGGAACCAATTCCTTTGTGCCACACATTCATAAACAGCTCGCAACGTNNGGTGTGGCAGTACTTGCTGCCGCACATAATTCACGTCAGAAACAGGATGCACAATGCAGAAACCGACACGTATCGTTGCAGTCGCCCTTACGGGTATTGGCCTCGGTGTGGGGGCCGGTCCGGTCCTGGCCCACAACTCCAGTCAGATGCAGCAAAGCCAGCAAACACAGAATGCCTCGAGCCAGTCGTCGCATTTTTCGGATAAGACAATCCAGGAGTATGCCCAAGCACAGGGCAAGGTCCGTCAGATCGCCAGCAAGTGGCGCAAAAAGCTCCATAACGCAAAAAACAAGAAAACCAAGAAACAGTATCGCTCCCAAGAGAACCAAGAACTGATCAAGGCCATCAAAAAGAAGGGCCTGTCGATTCAGCAATACAACAAGGTTACAAAAGCCGCGCGCAACAACCACAAANNGGTCCCGGGCCGCCCTTCGATAACTTGCCATGAATAGTCCTTTCTTCGGAGGCAAAACGACCGATCAGAATGATTGCAACCGCATAAACCTGCGACGAGTTCCTGACTGGCAACCGTCTACCGCAATCCCGAAGGAAGTTGAAGCTGTCATCCAGGCCAATGAGCTGCACTTTGCTATCGCCAAGTTCAAGTAGCCCCCTGACAGAAAGCAACATAGTAGAACTGGAGCGATTTGTTTACGATGCAGGCGTCGCCGAAAGCCGCGATTGTTTCATCGAGACATTCGATAAAGAACTGCCGCTAAGCTTGTTCATCCGCGCGCTTGTAGAACTAAACCATGCCGGCGCGCAAACCGCGTCCGCTGAATTCGTCAACGCCCGGAGTCTCGACAGCAGGCAGATTCGGTTCGTTTAAATGGTCTTCGAGCCATTGAGTAAGAAGGGCACGCTCGATCCCGGCCGATTGTTGGAACCGCCATGGATTGGTCTGCATTAAGAGGGGCTCGATAGCATGTTTTGCGAACGATGAAGCCTGCCGCATTGAGAATCTCGTCCGATCGATAAATGACAAAGCTCAATCATCACGGGATGCAGCGTAGCGTTCGATACGACGGGGTCAATACTACCGGCGGATCTGAGATGCGTGGCCACAGGCCGACATAGCGCTTATGCTGATCTGATGTGCGGGCGATATGGCATCACGATGACCGCTCAGGAGGCGGCGCGCCGACTTGGTCTAGGCAGGCCGAACCAGGACTTCGACGAACTGGGGCCGAGCTACAACGCGGCGCCGGGCACTGACCGGCTGACGGCGCTCGGGCGGCCAGACGATTTGCATAAGCTTGAATTGAGTGCCGTGCATTGGGGCTTTCTACCCAGCTGGCAAAAGATGCCGTCAAAGACCGTGGTAAACATGCGGCTCGAAAAGGCTGACAGTCCGTTCTGGAACAAAGCCTTTCACAAGCGGCGTTGTGTCGTACCGGCGAACTGGTATTACGAATGGGGAACCAAGAACGACAACAAGGGGCAGCCCTTTGCGGTATGGCCAGATGTTGAGGGTTTTTTTCTGGCCGGCGTATGGTCCGTAGCCCGCGCTTTGCCGGCTGAGCATCCGCTCAAGGATCGGCAAACGTTTGCCTTGATCACCCAGCCGCCAAGTCCCGATGTGGCGTTCATTCATCACCGTATGCCGGTAGCACTGGATGATGAGGGGGCGAAAGCGTGGCTCACGGCCGCAGAGGATGACGAGGCACTGAATCGCATCATCGCGCAGCACGCCTATACCGATTTAGCAACACGGCCCATTAGCAAGCGCGTCAATCGACCACAGAATGACGATCCGGAACTGCTTGGGCCGATAGCGCGGGATTGAGCGCGGAACTGCCAAACACAATGGCTGGCAGGGAGAGTATCTGCAAAAAACAGATGTGCTAAAGATTTGCCTAGTGCTAATTGCGCGGCAAAGCGATGACAATTCTACTGAATTCGCTTTTATCGTAAGTGTTCAACCGCCACCACTTGGGGGAGCTTTTGAGCCAGTGTGCTGTGGTCTTGGCGGCAATCGCCTCCCTGACATTCCAGGGCAAAAGATCATCCACGCGACTGATACGCATATTGGGTATTCGCTCAAGGAGGTCCCGGATATACATTTCCGGGTTGACCTCATTAAGCAAGGTGATACCGATCAGCAGATGCATCGCGGCGGTGCGCTCGCGGTCTGTATCAGCGCCCGCGAAAAACTAATTTTTCCGACTATGCCCAGCTTTACATAATAGATCGCTCCACAACATCCTGATAGTCAGACTACGGGTCTATGCATTAAAGCGTAAGGATCGCTCGGCGATATGGTTGTTATAGCCAGCACGCCGTTGTCACGATAGGGTCTGAGGGCCGTCCAACATGACAGTGCATACTTGGTCGTCCGTGCCAACGCAGACTTGGCCGCAATCTGTCGCATCGCCGAATCAAATTGTTGGTTGAGCCCTATCAGCAGGATGTCGACCGCGATCAGCGAGCCTGTGGCCTGATGGCTATCGGCAGGCCTTGTGGCGGATGAGCGCCCAGCACGACGCCTCGACGATCGTTTCGCTATCGNNAGGTTGGCGCGTTCGCTCCCCCTTGCAATCCGGAGTGTAAATAAATGCCACCGCCTGCGACGTGGCAACCTCCGCTGTTGCGATCGTCGCGGACATCAATCCACAGCCGCATGGTCTTAGTGCGACCGCGGCCCGTTTTGAGCATCAGCATTGGCGTATCATCGGCGTGCAGCTTGGTTCCGGCCATGACATGGCCTTCGATCGCCGAGACCAGCGATCGAACTCGGGCCGCGGTCCGGCTGATCCAGTTGGCCAGCGTGGAGACAGCCAGGTCGACGCCGTCGCGGGCATCGGTAGGCGACTGACAACGCAGCGGCAAGTGATTGCCCTACTTGGCGACCAGCCCAAGTGCGAGCAATCCCGGGCCGG
>DHHU01000044.1 GCA_002403445.1 Salinisphaeraceae bacterium UBA4764
TCCCCTTGGGGACGCCATTTTCTCTCATGCGATTCTGGCGCTCACGTGTCCACTGAAGTAACAGACCGGGAGAACCGTTAGCTGTGCGGATTGCGGTATTCGGAACCGGTTATGTTGGTCTGGTAACCGGTGCCTGTCTTGCCGAGAATGGCAATGATGTGGTCTGTGTCGATATTGATGCTGACAAGGTGGCGCGGATTACCGCAGGCGAATTGCCGATCTATGAGCCTGGATTGGCCCGCATCGTTGCCAAAAACACGGAAGCGCAACGGCTAGTATTCACTACCGATGCCGCTGCTGCGGTGGAACACGGTACGCTGCAATTCATCGCGGTGGGCACGCCGTCAGATACTGACGGGTCAGCAGATGTAGGTCATGTTCGAACTGTGGCACGCACTATTGCCCAGACAATGACCGAGTATCGGTTGATTATCACCAAGTCGACGGTGCCCGTCGGCACGGCCCATTTAATCCAATCTGATGTCGCGGCAACGCTTGCCGAACGTGGTGTGACGATAAACTTCGACGTTGCCGCAAATCCCGAATTCCTAAAGGAAGGCGCTGCTGTCGACGATTTCATGAAGCCCGATCGAGTGATCGTCGGTGCTGAAACAGAGCGCGCTGCCGAGCACCTGCGTGCCTTATATGCGCCGTTCAATCGAAAGCGTGATCGAACCTTGATCATGGATTGTCGGTCGGCCGAACTGACCAAATACGCGGCCAATATTGTTTTGGCCACCAAGATCAGCTTGATGAACGAACTCTCGCAAGTTGCCGATCGGCTGGGTGCCGACATCGAGCCTGTTCGGCAGGCGATAGGCGCCGATCATCGCATTGGCTACGAATTCATCTATCCGGGGTGCGGATTTGGCGGTTCGTGTTTCCCCAAGGATGTTCGGGCCCTGTCCCGGACCGCCGCAGCCAGTGGCTACACAACTGAGATCGTGGACGCCGTTGAGCGGGTCAATAACCGTCAGAAGACCGTGTTGTTCGACAAACTCATGTCGCACTTCGGCAAATTATCCGGCTGCGTCATAACCCTCTGGGGGCTCGCTTTCAAGCCTGAAACGGATGACATGCGCGAAGCCCCGGCCCGCACACTCATGGAAGCGTTGTGGCAGGTAGGAGCCATCGTGCGCGCGTTTGATCCCCAAGCCATGGCTCAGGCCCGTAAAATCTACGGGGATCGCGCCGACTTGATTTTTTGTAGCAGCCCCGAGTCGGCCGCCGACGGGGCAGATGCGCTGGTCCTGGTTACCGAGTGGCACGTGTTCCGGTCGCCGAATTTCGATGAGATCGCTCAGCGTATGGCGACGCGGGTGTTGGTGGATGGTCGCAACATTTATTCACCAAGCTATGTGCGTCGTGCCGGGTTCACGTATTACGGCGTGGGGCGGCCGAGTCTGATTGCATCGTTGAGCGCCTAAGCGGATAACAATCTGCACAGGCGTGTCGTGGCCGTTTATAATCCACGGTTGATTTAACGCAACTTTTACCAAAACATCATGCCGATTCGCGAGTATGTTTGCCAAGCCTGCGGTGAAACACTCGAGCGACTGCAGCGACTTTCCGAGGAGCCGCTGACCGACTGCCCGAGCTGTGGCAAGTCCGCGCTCGAGAAAAAGATTTCCGCCGTAGCATTTCGATTGTCCGGCAGTGGCTGGTATGAAACCGACTTCAAATCCGATAATCGCCGCAACGTCAGCCCGGAAAATGGGTCGTCGGATGAGTCGGCGTCGGAACAGTCCAGTGCCAAAGACGAAAAAAATAGTAGCGAAACTACCGGCCAAGATGCCAGCGGCAAGTCCGATGAACGAGCCAAAGGCAGCGAAAGCGGGCAGTCGAAAGAATCCACAAGCTCGAGCAAGGAGTCACCCGCGAAACCGGGGGANNTCCACCCGCATATCTCCGTCGATACCACTTCAATTTGCAGCGGCTTGTGTGCAAGCCGCCGCACGTAACCTATAAGCGAATGGCCATGATGCGCTCCCACTACAATGGCAGTATTAACCGTGACGCCCTGGATCAGACCATCACGGCCTGCGGCTGGGTCCATCGCCGCCGGGATCACGGCGGGGTGATTTTCATTGACCTGCGCGATCGGAGTGGGCTGTTGCAGGTGGTGTTTGATCCCGATCAGCCGGATATATTTGCTCGCGCGGAGCGGCTCCGGAGCGAGTACGTCGTGAAAGTCACAGGGCGTGTGCGCAACCGGCCGGAAGGCACTATTAATAAGGAGCTTGCTTCAGGAGAGGTGGAAATCTCGGCAAACGAATTGGACGTACTCAATGCCGCTCTTACGCCCCCCATACAAATTGATGAAACGGACGGTGTGGGCGATGCCGCGCGTCTGCGCTATCGCTATATCGAACTGCGCAAGCCCCATATGCAGTCCAATCTGCGGCTGCGTGCAAACTTCACCCGCGCCGTGCGCGACGCACTGGACTCTCGCGGGTTCATGGAAGTCGAGACTCCAATCCTAACGCGCGCTACGCCTGAAGGCGCGCGGGATTTTCTGGTGCCCAGTCGTACCCAGCCCGGGCATTTCTTTGCGCTGCCGCAGTCGCCGCAGCTGTTCAAGCAATTGCTGATGACCGCAGGTACTGACCGCTACTATCAGATTGCGCGCTGTTTTCGCGACGAGGATTTACGTGCTGACCGCCAGCCCGAGTTCACGCAGATCGACATCGAGGCCTCGTTTGTTGACAGCGAAGACCTCATGACGATCAACGAAGCCATGATGCGCGAAGTATTCGCCACAGTGGCCGGCGAATCTTTGCCGGAGCCTTTCCCGCGTATAACTTACGCTGATGCCATGCGGCGGTTCGGCTCCGACAAACCCGATTTGCGGATTGATTTGGAACTGGTCGACGTTGCCGATCTAGTGAAAACCGCCGAGTTCAAGGTCTTTTCCGGACCGGCGACGCGCGACGACGGTCGTGTGGCAGCGCTGGCAGTGCCCGGAGGCGCCGAGCTGACGCGCAAACAGATCGACGATTACACCGAATTCGTGGGCCGCTATGGTGCCAAGGGACTGGCTTATATCCGGGTTGACGATGTGAATACGGGCCGCGAGGGCCTGACGTCACCGATTTTGAAGTTCCTATCGGACGAGGCGATAGCTGGTATCGTTTCACGCACCGGCGTCCATAGCGGCGACTTGATCTTTTTTGGTGCCGACCGAGTCGACGTGGTTAATGACGCACTCGGTGCGTTACGCGTGAGGCTCGGACATGATCTCGGCCTCGCCAGCGATGGCTGGCACCCACTTTGGGTGATCGATTGGCCGATGTTCGAAAAAGACCCAGATACCGGGCGTTTCGAAGCACTACATCACCCGTTCACGGCTCCCGCCGTTGACGATCCTGAGGCATTGAAACAAGCCCCCGAAAAAGCGTTGTCGCAAGCCTATGACATGGTTTTGAACGGCAACGAGATCGGCGGCGGCTCGGTACGTATTCATGACCCTAATATGCAACAGGCTGCGTTTGACGTGCTAGGCATCACACCCGACGAGGCCGAGCAAAAGTTCGGTTTTCTGCTGGAAGCATTATCCTGTGGCGCCCCGCCGCACGGCGGCATAGCGTTCGGCCTTGACCGTATCGTAATGTTATTGGCTGGGGCCGAATCGATTCGCGAAGTCATCTCGTTCCCCAAGACCCAAACCGCGACCGACCCGTTGACGGGCGCGCCCAGCGCAGCTGATCCGGCGCATTTGCGCGAACTGGGGCTGAGGATGCGCCACACGGGATCGACCGCTACCAATCGGACGGAAAACACGGGCTGAGTTGAACTGGCGTCGCTGCCAACCGAGGTCGCCATGACGCTCCGATACGAATCGGCGACGCATTTGGGCTATACTATATGGCTTGGTTTCAATAAGCTCCGGATTAAGCTCGCCACTAGCATACCGAGCGCTTGAGAGCGATAACGAACACGATAGGAGCATCGACCATGTTCTACCAAATGGACTCCATCAAGGATTTCGATCCCGACTTGCAAGCGGCGATCGACGATGAGAACCACCGTCAGGAAGATCACATCGAGTTGATCGCCTCGGAGAATTACACCAGCCCGCGCGTGCTTGAGGCACAGGGATCGGTGCTGACCAACAAGTATGCCGAAGGCTACCCTGGCAAGCGTTTCTACGGGGGCTGTGAGCACGTCGATGTGGTCGAGCAACTGGCCATCGACCGCGCCTGCGAACTGTTCGACTGCGACTACGCCAACGTGCAGCCGCACTCCGGTGCGCAGGCTAACGCCGCCGTGTTCCTGGCGCTGATCAAGCCAGGCGACACGATTTTGGGCATGAGTCTGGACGCCGGCGGACATTTGACCCACGGGGCCGCACCCAATTTCTCGGGAAAGAACTTCAACGCCGTGCAATACGGCATCGACGAACAAAGCGGTCGCCTCGATTACGACGAAATCCAGCGACTAGCCGATGAACATCAACCGAAACTGTTGATCGGTGGTTTCTCAGCCTATTCACAACAAATCGATTGGGCGCGCATGCGTGAGATCGCCGATTCCGTTGGTGCTTGGTTCCTGGTGGATATGGCTCACGTGGCGGGCCTGGTGGCCGCCGGTGAGTATCCGAGCCCGCTGCCGCACGCGCACGTGGTGACCACCACGACGCACAAGACACTGCGTGGCCCGCGCGCCGGTCTGATTCTTTCGGCGGTGGGCGACAAAAAACTTTATAAAAAGCTCGACAGCGGTGTTTTCCCCGGTACTCAGGGCGGACCGTTGATGCACGTTGTGGCCGGCAAGGCTGTGGCGTTCAAGGAAGCTTTGGCGCCCGAGTTCAAGAACTATGCCAAGCAAGTCATCGACAATGCCAAGGCGATGTCCGAAGTATTCGTTGAACGTGGCCTACACGTTGTGTCCGGTGGCACCGACAACCATCTGATGTTGGTCAGCCTCATACCTAAAGGCGACATAACCGGCAAGGATGCGGAAGCCTTACTGGGCCAAGCCAATATTACGGCCAACAAGAACGCCGTACCGGGTGACCCGCGCTCGCCGTTCGTGACTTCAGGTCTGCGAATCGGTACTTCGGCAGCAACCACGCGCGGCTTTGATGAAGACGACGTGCGTCAAGTAGCGACGTGGATATGCGACGTGCTGGATGTCCTGGCCGACGGTGGTGACACCGAATCGGTGGTGAGCCGCGTTCGGAGCGGCGTCAGTGAACTGTGTCAGCGCAAACCGGTCTATCAGGCGCCCAGGCGAGGCGCTGCCTGATGAGGTAGCCGAACCGGCGCGGAGGTTGCTTGATGCACTGCCCACAATGTGCTTGGCATACCACGCGGGTGGTGGACTCAAGACTTGCTGCCGAGGGGTCTAAGGTGCGTCGGCGCCGGGCCTGTGAGGGCTGTGGCGCGCGTTTCACGACTTTCGAAGCCGCCGAGCTGGTGTTGCCGCGAATCGTCAAACGCGACGGCACACCCGAGCCGTTCGACGAAACCAAACTCCGGCGGGGCATGGCCCAAGCGTTGTATAAACGCCCGGTCACCACCGAAGCCGTGGATGCCGCCGTCAGCCGGCTTCAGCAGCGCCTGCAGGGCGATAACGACCGAGATGTACCAGCCGACCGTCTGGGTGAGTGGGTCATGGCCGAATTGCGTGATCTCGATCAGGTGGCTTATGTGCGCTTTGCCTCGATTTATCGCCGTTTTGAGGATGTCAACGCTTTTCGCGAGGAGATCGCACAGTTAGAAGCCGCATCGTCTCCAAAGCCGGGTCAGCTGCCATTGATCGATGATACCGATTCCACAACAAACTCCCGTTCGTGATTGACAAAGGTAACGCAGCGCCGATTGATCAATACTGGATGGGATACGCCGCTGAATTGGCGCGTCGCGGCTGGTATTCGTCGCCTCCCAATCCGCGCGTCGGCTGCGTGCTGGTTCGGAACAATCGAATGCTCGGGGAAGGTTGGCATGCTGTGACCGGTGGCGCGCATGCCGAGCGTGCAGCACTGGCCGATGTCAAGAAAAACGGTGGTCGAGCCCAAAACGCCACCGCTTACGTCACGTTGGAGCCCTGTTGCGTTCAGGGCCGCACACCACCGTGCACCGACGCATTGATAAAAGCCGGTATAGCACGCGTCGTGATTGGCTCGCTTGACCCGAATCCCGCGGTCCACGGCGGCGGCGCGCAAGCGCTTCACGAGGCCGGTATTCAAGTCACGACTCGCGTCAATGAAAGCGCTTGCATGGCGTTGAATCCCGGTTTCGATAAACGCATGCGCACTGGTATGCCTCGCCTACGCATCAAAATGGCACTCACGCTTGACGGGCGAATAGCAGCGGCCAACGGTGAGAGCCAGTGGTTGACCGGTCGGGCAGCGCGCACTGATGGTCATAGGCTGCGCGCTGAATGCGGTGCGGTGTTGGTTGGACGCGGCACGCTGACCGCTGATGATCCCGAGCTTTCGGTACGGTTGCCGGGTCATGGCTGGCGCCAGCCACGCCCGGTTGTGGTCGACCGCGAACTGGCGATTACGTCTGACGCGCGACTGGTCGATTCCGAACGTGGGCCGGTCATTTTCACATTGGCCGATAACACAAAGCGCGCTGCCGAGCTTAAAGCTAAGGGTGCCCACATCCACTGCGTCGCGGCACAGACCGGAGGTCTGGATCTGGAGGCTATTCTGCACACATTGGCCAGCGATTATGCAATCAACGATGTGCTGGTGGAAGCTGGCCCAACGTTGTCCGGCGCGCTGGTCGAGCAGAATCTGGTCGACGGATTTGTGTTCTACATGGCACCCAAACTGCTCGGCAATGGTGGGCGTGGGGCGCTGGATCTGCCGGGCGTCGATAGTCTGTCGGCAGCCCGCGACCTCGTTATCGAGCGGGTGGATCCCGTTGGGCCGGATTGGCGTATAACCGCAAAGCCCAAGCCAACGAGTTCATCATGTTTACCGGAATCGTAACTGCCGTCGGTCAGGTGGCCGCAATCGAAACCCACACGGACGAGCGTCGCTTGCGAATTGATGTTGGCACTTTATCCATGGCCAATGCGGTTGTCGGTGAGAGTATCGCCGTCGACGGTGTCTGTCTGACGGTCACCGAATTCAGTGAGTCCGAGTTCGTTGCCGATGTTTCGAACGAGACCGCCGCGCTGACCACTCTCGGCGACCGCCTCGCGGGCGCCCGGGTGAATCTGGAGCGGGCGTTGGCGGTGGGCGATACCCTTGGCGGGCATCTGGTCGCCGGCCACGTGGACGGGTTGGGGCGTGTCGAGTCTTGGGCACGTGACGGCGCTTCTTGGCGACTGGTGATTAAAAGCGACGCGTCACTTGGACGCTATTGGGCATCAAAAGGGTCAGTCTGCGTCGATGGCATCAGTCTAACCATAAATGATGTTGGGGATGACTGGCTTGGCGTCAACATTGTGCCGCATACGCTGAACTGGACATCGTTGGCAGAGCGTCAAGTGGGTGACAGAGTCAATCTGGAAGTCGATCTGATCGCACGCTACGTAGCGCGGCAGTTGGCATTCCGTAACTAGGCTTCCAAGCTCGGCTGCAGTGCTAGAATCCGCGTCGTTACGCGAATAATGTCTGTTCATAAAACCGGTTGTAAAACATGGCCATAAGTCCGATTGAAGATGTTATTGCCGACATGCGCGACGGGCGCATGGTGGTCATGCTCGACGATGCCAATCGCGAGAACGAAGGCGACCTGATAATGCCCGCCGACTGTATCGACGCCAATGACATCAATTTTATGGCGCGCTACGGACGCGGCCTGATTTGTCTGACGCTGACACGTGAACGATGCCGGCAGTTGAATCTGCCGTTGATGGTTGGGGATAACGCGCAGGCCGACAGCACCAATTTCACACTGTCGATTGAAGCGGCTGAGGGCGTAACCACCGGTATTTCAGCCCATGACCGTGCACAGACTGTGCGTGCCGCCGTTGCGGCTAACGCAAAGCCGGCGGATCTGGTGCAGCCCGGCCATATTTTTCCGCTCATGTCCGAACCAGGCGGCGTATTGGCTCGCGCCGGCCATACCGAAGCCGGCTGCGATCTGGCCAGGCTGGCCGGTCACGAGGAATCGTCGGTAATTGTCGAGATTCTCAACGAAGACGGCAGTATGGCCCGGCGCGCTGATCTCGAGAAGTTTGCCAATGATCATGGCATCAAGCTCGGTACGATCGCCGATCTGATCCATTATCGTGTGGAAAACGAGCGCACGGTCGAACGCATTACTAAAACGGATGTCGAGACTGAATTCGGCCCGTTCAAACTTTATTCGTTCGAGGACGAAGTCGATCGCGTTCTGCATTTTGCGATGGTGCGCGGCACGCTGGACCCCGAAAACCCCACGCTGGTGCGTGTCCACGTTCGCAACACCCTGGCTGATGTGCTGGGTGTGCGTCACGGTGGTTTCGGGTGGCCGTTGCGGGATACGCTAGCCCGCGTGGCCGAAGAGGGCAATGGTGTGGTCGTGATCCTGCGCAAACCCGAAACCGAGCGCGAGCTGATTGCCGGGATCCAGGCTATTGAAAAGGGAGATGAACAAACCGCCAACGATACCGCGGTCGAGCAGGGCGACCCGAGTATCTTGCGTACCTACGGTGCGGGCGCCCAGATTCTGACCGATCTGGGCGTGCGCCGGATGCGTGTGTTGTCTGCGCCCAAGCGTTTGCAGGCCATTTCGGGCTTCGGGCTGGAAGTGGTCGAATATATTCAGAATTAGGTCGCGTCTAGTCGAGCCCGACTTTTGGATGTAGCCTACTTGCCCTTGCTTGCCTCTTGATTTTAGGGAATCTATAAATTGAGTTGATTGGTGTCACCGATACGACACGCCTTCAAAACCCTGTGGACCCATATTCTGCGCGATCAGCGTACTTATTCATGCAAAATCTAGGTTGGACTTTTACGGCGTAGGATGCGTGATCGGTTACGATAGTCTGAATTACTCTCGATAGACCCAATTAAATGCGTGAAATACAGGGCGATTTCGATCCCACTGGTCAATGTTATGCCATCGTGGCGACGCGCTGGAACGAGGCGCTGGTTGAGCGATTGGTGCGCGGTGCCGTGGCCGTTTTGATCGACTGCGGCGTACGCGACGCGGACATCACTGTCGTACGCGTACCCGGCGCGTTTGAGATACCGCTGGCCGTAGATCGTCTGGCCGACAAGGGCGGGTTTGACGGCATCATAGCGGTTGGAGCAGTGATTCGCGGTGAGACCCCCCATTTCGACTATATTGCTGGCGAATGTGCACGCGGTCTAGCTACCACAAGCCTCGAATATGGCCTGCCTGTAGGTTTTGGCGTGATCACCGCTGAAAATCCGGCCCAAGCAGAAGCCCGTTCCGGCGAAAACGAAGATGACAACAAGGGAGCGGAAGCGGCTAGCGCTGCCGTGGAAATGGCAACGCTGCTACCCCAGATGGACGCGCGTTAGTTTTGAGTATTCGCGATCAATCGTTGGCAGCCGCCAGCGGCGACACATCGTTCGATGACGACATGGCCGGTCAACCCCGCAAGCCGAGCGGCGGAGCGCGTAGCGCCGCGCGACGCGTGGCGGTCCAAGCACTCTATCAATGGCGGGTTGCAGATGGCGAGCCTGGCGATATTATTCGTGAATTCGCTGGGGCTGGGCGTTTGCAAGATCTTGAACGCGACTATTTCGAGACCGTAGTCCGCGGCGCAATCACCGAGGCGCCGGAACTGGTCCGGATATTCGATCGATTTCTTGATCGACCGGCCACACAGCTGGACCCGGTGGAATACGTCATTTTGGTTATGGCAACCTTTGAACTCAAATACCGGCCGGAAATTCCGTTTCCGGCGGTCATTGATCAGGCCACTCATTTGGCGCACGTCTTCGGTGCCACCGACGGCCATCGTTTTATCAATGCGGTTGCCGATAAGCTGGCACGCGATCTGCGCCCGAACGACCCGCCGATATCCAAGTAACGTGCGCGAGTCTGCCTTGATCGAGCAATTGGCCGGTCGTCTGACGCCAACGCGCGCGGATACCCGGCTCGGGGTTGGTGATGACGCCGCTATTATAGAACCGGGCGGACGGGCACTGGCTGTGACCACCGACACACTCATTGAAGGTCGGCATTTTCCAGTCGGCACAACGGCGTTCGATGTGGGCTACAAGGCGCTGGCAGTCAACTTATCCGATCTGGCCGCTATGACTGCCGAGCCCGCCTGGGCGACGCTTGCCTTGAGCACACCGGGAATTGATTCGGACTGGTGCGATGCGTTTATCGACGGGGCGCGGGAAGCGATCGGTGGCGCCAGCGTTGATCTTATTGGCGGCGACACTACACGTGGTGCGCTTGCAGTGACCGTGACTGCAATCGGCACGCTCGATGTTGAGTCCGCGGCTTATCGAAACGCCGCGCGCGTGGGCGATGTGATTGCGGTGACCGGTTCGCTCGGTGATGCGGCTGCTGGGCTGGCAAGTTTGTCTCAGGATCAATCGGCACCGATATCAATCAATGATGAACTCGTAGCGCGCCTGAACCGCCCGACTTGGCGAAAGGGTGCGGCACTGGCTGGCATGGTGCACGCTGGGATCGATGTATCCGATGGTCTGCTTGCCGATCTGGGGCATATCTTGGAGGCCAGCGGCGTGGGCGCGCATTTGAACATTGACGCGCTGCCCGCATCCGCCGCGCTGTCTGCTTGGGTTGGCGGCGAAATCGACACCCGACGGCGCCTGCAATTGACCGGCGGTGACGATTACGAACTGTGTTTGACTTTAGCAGCCCCAAAACTTGAACAAGCCCGGGCAGCGATCGGATGTGCGCTCACACCGATCGGTGAAATCACTGCCGATAGGGGATTGCAACTTTCGACGGCCGATGGCAAAACATTTGAATCAACTGTTTTCAGTGTTGCCGGCTGGGATCATTTCGATGATCCGTCCAACCCCCAATAATCCACGCAGCACCTTCGCCTCGACCATGCACACCACCGCGCAAGACTTTGTATTTCACGATAGCCTTAGCGGTCGGCGGCAACAGCTCACGCCGCGCATCCCGGGCCACGTCGGAATCTATGTTTGCGGCGTGACCGTCTATGACTATTGCCACATAGGCCACGCGCGCGCCATGATTGTCTTTGATGCGCTAACCCGGCTGCTACGTGAGCTTGGGTTGGACGTAACCTACGTGCGCAACATTACCGATATCGACGACAAGATCATCGATCGTGCCTCGGATACAGGTGAAACGCCGGAAACCATTGCCACTTTTTTCACGGCGGCCATGCGAGCCGACGAGGCAGCGCTCGGACTGCACCCCCCTGACGTTGAGCCGGCCGCTACCGATTATCTTGGCGCGGTCATCGCGTTGATCGAGCGATTGATTGCCGCTGGCAACGCGTATGTCGCTAGCAACGGCGACGTTTACTACGACGTCAGCGCGTTCGGTGACTACGGTAAACTTTCCGGGCGTGATCCCGCCGAGCTGCGGGCGGGGTCGCGGGTCGAGGTCAACGAGGCCAAGTCCGATGCGTTGGATTTTACGCTTTGGAAGGCAGCCAAACCTGGAGAGCCGGCATGGCCTTCACCCTGGGGCGACGGCCGCCCCGGCTGGCATATCGAATGCTCGGCAATGTCGACTGCTTGTCTCGGTCATCAGTTCGATATTCACGGCGGCGGGCTAGATCTGAAGTTCCCACACCACGAAAATGAAATCGCTCAGAGTGAAGGCGCGTTTGGACCGGGCTATGCCAGCCTCTGGATGCACAACGGCTTTGTCACTGTCGACGACGAGAAGATGTCGAAATCACTCGGCAACTTCTGGACTATCCGCGATGTGCTGGCCGAGTTCGACGCCGAAACGATCCGCTACTTCGTGCTCGCCACACACTATCGTTCGCCACTAGCCTATAGTCGAGAGGCGCTGGCTGCAGCTCGCGAAGCCTTGGCTCGGCTATATACCGCACTGCGCGATGCGCCGGGTGGAGGTCGAGCTGACAGTGACAGCGCTGCCGCATTCGTCGCCCCGTTCGAGCGGGCCTTGGCTGACGACTTCAATACGCCGGCAGCACTTAGTGTCTGTTTCGAATTGGCGCGTGCGGCCAATCGCGCCGGGGCCGAAAACCAGACGATAACGGCTGCTGATTACGCGGCAGCCTTACGCGCCTGCGGCGGACTGATCGGCTTGTTGCAGCAATCGCCGACCGAATTCTTTCAGGGCGTGGGAAACGACGATCCCACCGGTCTCGGTGCCGATGACATCGAGTCCAAACTGGCCGAGCGTGAAGCGGCTCGTGCGGCCCGAAATTTCGACAAAGCCGACGCCATTCGCGACGAGTTAGCGGCTGCCGGTATCGCCATAGAAGACAGCGCCGACGGGCCGAATTGGCGACGCCGATAATGTGGTGGCCGGTTATTTCTTAGGATGCGTTAGCCGCTGGCGCTACGTCTTGTTCGCGCAGTTCGGTGGCGCGCAATGTGTTATCCATAAGCATGGCTACGGTCATTGGGCCGACGCCACCCGGCACCGGCGTAATCCAGGCAGCACGCTCAGCGGCGGCGTCAAATTCTACGTCGCCCACTAAGCGCCCGTCGTCGAGCCGGTTCATGCCCACATCAATCACCGTAGCGCCGGGTGCGATCCACTCGCCCCGGATCAACCCCGCCTTGCCGACACCGACCACGAGTATTTCGGCGCGTGCAACTTCCGACGCTAGATCACGCGTGAATTTATGACAAACCGTAATCGTGGCGCCCTTGAGCAATAGCTCCATCGCCATTGGGCGACCGATAATGTTGGAGGCGCCCACAACCACGGCCCGCCGGCCATAGAATGTCTCGTCGATGGATTCCAGCATTCGGATAACGCCAAGTGGCGTGCAGGCACTCAGCGTGGGGGCGCGCTGGGCCAGACGGCCAACGTTGTAGGGGTGAAAGCCGTCAACGTCCTTGTCCGGTCGGATTCGCTCCAGCACGGCGTTCGACCCGATATGTTCGGGCAACGGCAATTGCACCAAAATGCCGTCGATCGTTGGATCGTCGTTGAGCGCGTCGATCTCGGCCATCAACGCTGCTTCGGAAAGGGTGTTGTCTAGGTAACGTTCGCGCGAAATGATTCCGGCTTTGTTGCAGGCCTCGAGTTTTTTACCGACATAAATCTCTGAGGCCGGATCGCTTCCGACAAGAATCACAGCCAACCCCGGTCGACGCCTGCCGTTGGCCACACGTTCGAGAACCTTATCCCGGACCTGGCGGCGCGCACTGCGGGCGATTGTCTTGCCGTCGATAATCTGAGCCGCCATGATCTAGGAGGTACCGTTTAATTAGTCGATTTGATAATTTTGGCACGCGGACCTGGGCGAAACAATGCCGCTGACTGACCTTGATCAGGTCGAATTAACGCGGCTTTGGTATCATGGACAAGTAAAACGTCTCCACCCGTATTCGGCTACGGCTCAGCCGAATACCCCTTTGTTAAGGGCCGAGCCACGAGTCGTTTGGCCAATGGCAAACAAAGCAGGTCGAACAATAAAATACGAAAGACCGAAGCCGATAGCCGGCCAAATGTCTGGCGTCGACGTGTTATAGATGGTGGTGACACGAAAAATCGGGGTATGGCGCAGTTTGGTAGCGCGTCTGCTTTGGGAGCAGAAGGTCGCAGGTTCAAATCCTGCTACCCCGACCATTTAATCAATCACCCGTGGAAAATGCAGCGTCTTCTAACGCCCCTTGGAGTCGTATTGCACGCTGTAACATGGGCCCGCCAATTTCTGCGTTGTTTTATCGCGCATGACTTGAAATTCAGTCCAGCCGGACTGTCAGTCGGGAATTTGCCCGATGGTTGAATAAAAATTCTCGGATTTCGAGACTATTGGCTTAAATCGGATACAGCGAATGACAGAACAGTCTCACATCGGATTCATCGGGCTCGGCGCCATGGGCGAGCCGATGGTGCGAAATGTGCTCGCCGCGGGTTTTTCAGTCACGGTTTATAACCGTACATCAGCCCGTACCGAAACAGCGGCCGCTCATGGGGCCGAGGTCGCGCTTCACCCTGCCGGCGTGTTGGCGCCTGGTGGTATCGTGCTCACGATGCTGGCTGACGACGCGGCGCTGCAGGATGTGACGTTGGGGGATGACGGGATCTGCGGCAAGCTTGGGCCGGGCGGCTTGCATATTTCGTTGAGTACAGTGGCCGCCGAGACGAGTCGTGAGCTTGCCGCCTACCACGCCGAATCCGGAGAGCGCTTTTTGACGGCCCCTGTGTTCGGCCGCCCCGATATGGCCGAGGTTGGGCAACTCAATATCTGCGTGGCCGGGAACGATGAGGACAAGCTGCGCGCCCGACCCGTGCTGGAAGTGATGAGTTCGGGAATTTGGGATTTCGGAGATGACGTGGGCGCCGCCAACATCGTCAAATTGTCGGGCAACTTCATGATCGCCGCCGCCTGCGAGGCCATGGGCGAAGCCTTCACCTTGTGCGAACGCCACGGCATTGATCGCGGCGCGGCCCACCAATTGTTTTCGAATACGCTATTCGCGAGCCCTGTTTATAAAGGCTACGGTGCCCAAATTGCCGCCGGCGAATATCAACCGGCGGGGTTTCCCATGATCCTGGGTTTGAAGGATTTGACGCTGGCTGGGGAAGCTGCCGCAGCCAAACAAATGCCTATGCCGCTGGCCGATCTCTGCCGCCAACGCCTGACGGCTGGTTTGGCGCGCGGGCGTGCCGACTGGGATTGGGCCGGCTTGGCGCAGAGTGCCTCCGACGATGCGGGGCTTTAGGAACATGAGCGCTGAACGAATATAGCTGGTGCTGGTTCTATGGAATGCCTGTTCTAGGCCGCCCTGATGAACATCATTCGGCGCTTATAGTCGGTATATACGGCGTAGGAACGGCCAAGCTACGCAACCGCAACTGCAACCGAGGAATGGCGGCGCCTGGAGCGCGCGGTCGTTTTATTGAATACATCGTGCCCGCTGTGACGTGCGCCAGAAACCCGTTTACACCAGAGCCGCCGCATGCGCTTTTTTCATGAATTCCCTTTTTTCTTTCTTTGGTTCGGCGCGGCCGTGTCGCTTTCGGAGATGCTGGCCGGAACGTTGTTAGCGCCGCTCGGGCTGGCCTGCGGGTTAATTGCGATTGTGCTCGGCCATGTTATTGGAACCACCTTGCTGGTGCTGGCTGGGTTGATCGGCAGCCGCGAGAACCAGAGCGCGATGGGCACAGTGGGGGCGGCATTCGGTTCGGCTGGACGACGCCTCTTCTCGGCACTCAACGTGGTGCAACTGGTTGGTTGGACAGCGGTCATGCTCGTTACAGGCGCACGTCAGTTCGCGAGCCTGGCGGGGCATCTCGGGGCTATTGGGCCGATCAGCTTGTGGATTGGCGTGCTGGGTCTGCTGGTCGCGGCTTGGACGGTTTTCGCCCGTGCCGGCATCGGTCGGCTCAATACAGTGGCCGTGGCTTTATTGATCGGTGTGCTGATCGTGGTATTCGTGCGTCTGCTGTTTGCCGTTGATGGTAGCGCTGTCGTCTCCAAAAGTAGCATGCGCTTCGGCGCCGCCCTCGAGTTGGTTGTCGTCATGCCGCTATCCTGGTTGCCACTGATCGCCGACTACAACCGCTACGCAAAAAGCGGCCGCCGCGCGGCTGTGTTCACTTGGCTCGGTTACGCTATAGGCAGTGCGTGGATGTATGCTATTGGCCTACTCATGGCGCTGTATTATGGCGGCCTAGAATTGGGCGCGGTGGTCACGGCTGTGCCTGCGGTCGTGGCCGCGCTCGCCGTGATCTTACTGTCGACCGTAACCACCACCTTCTTGGACACCTACTCGGGCGGTGTGAGTCTGCGCCACGTCTTTCCGGTCGCTTCGCCGCGAGTGCTTGCCTTGGGGATTACGTTAATAGGGATCGTAATTTCGCTTGTGGCGCCGATTTCGGCTTATCAGGGCTTTCTCTATACCATCGGCGCGCTGTTTTCGCCGCTCTATGCGATCGTGCTGGCACGTTACTACCTGCTGCAAGTTTACTGGGAAGAATCGGTCGTTCTGGCCTGGCCGGCAATGACGGTCTGGGCACTCGGCGTTGCGGGCTATTACGGGTTTCTGGCGTTGGATACACCGATTGGCGCCACCCTGCCGTCTTTCGCACTCACGGCCGCACTCTATGTAGCCACGCATCGTATCCGGGCTCGTGTCCCTACCGCCTGATCTCGTCGTTTGCTTCAAAACGACGAGTCGAGTTTGTTGAATGAACCGGGCCAGTGGATGCGGCTCGGCAATGCATGAACATCTGCTGAATCATCATACTTAAAGCACGCCCGATTCATGCAAAGTTGGGTTAGAACGTCTGAAACTTGCATGAGTGCGTTGAGGTTTTGAACAGGACCGGCTATACACGCATGGACAAAAAGAACTCGGCCGAGCTCGTGGATTTTCACGAGCAACTACTAACGGTCCCTATCACGGCGATTTGCGTCGACTGTGCTCCAAAGCCAATGCTGACTTACATCCCGCTAAACGCGCACGGAACAACTTCAATGGCATCGGCGATAGTGCGGCGGCAATTTTTCTGCGCGAAGTAGAACCTTTCTGGGGCAAGTTTTAACCGTTTTCGGACAAAACTGTGATTACTACGGCTAATAAGACCAGACTGCCGGCCGATGCATCGAAACGGGCGCGGTTGGCCATCCAACCCGGCTGGTTTCTTCCGCTCAGGCGCAGCACTGGTCCATGTCAAGCTGACCGGCGATATAGACTGGTTCCAGGGTTGATTTTGGATGTTGGATGGTTGATCCGGACCGGGCCTAGGTGGCTTCCACAAAGGGTTATCGCCTCTTAGCGCCCCAAAGGCCTACTGGCATGGTAATCACAGCGCACTCCGGATTCATGCGCAAAATAAATCTGCCCATTCTCACGCTTGGCGCGTCGTCGAAAGGCCAGATAGCGTGTCTGCTTCCTTTTGACGCTCTCTACGGGCGTTTGTTGCCAGGCCCGCCGAAGCGGGGTGTCCAAGCCCAAGGGGCGGAGTGCGCGACCCACCGCCACGGCCGATAGCTGGATCAAAGGCTGGCGACGTAGCACTTCCCAATCGAGGTCACGCATCCACAACGCAAAGGGCAAACCATATTGACGCGGTTCGCTGACACGCAATACGCGAGACAGTCACTGCAGTTTAGTCGCCGTGAGCATAGTTGGCCGCCCCGACTTGGCCTGATTGTAGAGCACGTCACGACCTCCGTGATGGCTGCGTTTCAGCCAGCGATGCACAGGCCGCCGATTCACCCCCAGCGACTCGGTCATCGCCAATGGGCTTTTGCCTGGCGCGATCTAACCTACGGCTCACTGGCGAATCGCTGGTTTCGACTTCGCATACCGCTGTCGCCGGGGAACCTGTGCGGGTACCTCGCGCTCCGGTACGGTGATTGACTGCCCCAAAGAGGAGACTTCTTTTACCTTTCGGTCTCGTCACGAGCTTGTTGTATAGGTTTTATGGGTGTGTTAAATAATAGGTAGTCGCTAAGATGTTCGAGATTATGTGACGTTCGTAACGGCAATTTTTTAAAAGGGATTACTCTGTCACAGCCAGTCTTTAGTTCGCTTCAATCAAACAGAACTAAAAAATTGCTTGATCAAGTATGATCTGTGTTTACAGCCCAGCGACGCTTTTAAAATTTAACAGGTTGGATTGGCTGAATTTTTCATAATGGCGCGCGATGCGA
>DHHU01000025.1:0-4101 GCA_002403445.1 Salinisphaeraceae bacterium UBA4764
CATGGTGACGATAAGTATTGGACCCGGGATGGAAACAATCCCCCTATCAACCACTCCACTCTCACTTGCAATCGTTCATAGGTTAGTTTTCACATTATCAATGCCCTAAAGGTGGCAGACCAGTACGCAAGCTATATGTGTAGAACATCCAAGCAGTCAAGCCGATCAGCATGATCAAAAGCGGTATGGTCAAAACAGTTGCAACGGTCTTCCACCGCTGGGTCTGAGAAATATTCTGATTAGTGAACAGCACCAACTGAAGTCCGATCACGAGCAAAGCGATAAGCGTCAGTACGGCCTCAAGCATCGTGCCGCTCAGAGCCTGAGCATAGGTCAGGGCAAAGGCCAGACTAATCAGAACCGTCGATGCGGTATAGCCGATTAACTCGCCCAGCCAATTACCAACTTTCAGTTCGGGGTTCTGCAGTGGATCGTGATCTTCGTGTGCCATTATGCCGCTCCCCACATGTAGACGAATATGAATACGCAAACCCAGACGATGGACTGGAACATCCAGAATAATTTGAGGTTAACCAGCCGAGATACGACCTCAGTGGTGCAGCCCTTGGTGCGCATTTGAATGGCCATGACCACCATCCAGCACAGGCCAACGAAAATATGCAGCCCATGAGTCCCGACCAGGGTGAAATAGATCGAGAGAAATCCGCTGCGCAGCGGCGTAATCCCCTGTACAGCCAAGGCATAGAAGTCGTGAATCTCGATGCCGATAAAGGCCAGCCCCAGAAATAGCGCCACGCCCATCCAAACAAGCGTCGCATCCGGGGCTCGCTCACCCAGCCGCCGCATTCCATGCAAGAAGGCGAGTCCGCTGCTGAAGATCAACACCGATTCCGCCAGCTGATGAAACGGTTGATTGACGGCCGCGAAATGCGGCCCACCGGCGTAGTGATTCGCCAGTACCTGGTAAGAGGCGAACAGCGCCGCAAACAACAAGGCGTCGCTGAGCATGTAGAGCCAGAATCCGAACGCCTTGATGGATATGGCGTCGTGGTCCGGTTCCTCGACAAACAGATCAACGGAATTGCCGTCGATATCACTGGCATTTACGCTCATTCAATCACTCCAATCAAGCTTCTCGGCTCCAGCAATTTCGCACTACTTCAGGACGTGCCCACTTCAGTCGGGGCAATGATCGACCATGCATAGGCACCCACCCCGGACGTTTCCGGTTCGGCTTCTCGGGCCTTGATTTCGTTTTCCATGCGTTCAACCTCCCGGGCAGGAATGGTGTAGTGGGTATCCTCCTGGAAAGCTCGGAAAATCAGCGCCGCAACAATACCCAACCCGGCAGCAATGGCTGCCCAGTAGATCCGCCAGACCATGGCAAAGCCGAGAACAAAGGTCAGTACGCCAATCAGGGGCGAGACAGCCGTGTTCTTCGGCATGACGATATCTTCATAGTCTTCCGAGCGCTCGGGCGCCAGCTGTGTCAATCCATGCTCCTTGCGCCAATCCCACTCATCGCGGGCATGTACCAAGGGCGTCTTGGCAAAGTTGTAGAACGGCACGGGCGAATGGGTCGCCCATTCCAGGCTGCGACCGCCTTCCCACGGGTCGTTTCCTGCCCTCAGCTGACGTCGATCGCGGAAGCTCACATACAGCTGTTTAAGCTGGTAATAGGCCGCGATGCAGTAGACGAAGATTCCGGCCTCCTCGGCTGCCAGAAGCGGCGACATCGCCGCCCGTGGAATGTAGTCCATACGCCGGGTCAGCCCCGCAAAGCCGAGCAGGTACATTGGAACGAACACTCCAATCGAGGCNNGCGAACACAATCAGCATAATCATGTTGTGGAAGTGAGCCACGACGAACACGCTGTTGTGAACTTGGTAGTTTACAGGTGAATTAGCCAGCATCATGCCGGTCATGCCCCCGATCGGGAGCAAAAACAAAGCACCCAACGCCCACATCATCGGGCTGTCAAAGTGCACGCGCCCACGAAATATCGTGAAGATCCAGTTGAAAACCTTCACCCCCGTCGGGATTCCGACCATCATCGTGGCTAGGGAAAAGAAGGCGTTGACGCCCGGTCCTTGTCCCATAATGAAGAAGTGGTGAAGCCAGACGGACCACGAGATCCCCGCAATGGCGAAGCTGGCCGCCACCATGGTGATATAGCCATAAAGCGTCTTGCGGGAGAAATTCGGGATAATCTCGGACATGATCCCGAAGGCGGGCAGTGCGAGAAAGTAAACTTCGGGGTGGCCCCATACCCAAAACAGGTTGGTATAGAGCATGAAATCCCCGCCGGCACCGGCCGTGAAGAAATGCGTGCCCAGATAACGGTCCAGCGTCAGCAGCGCAATGGCAATGCTCAGTACAGGAAAAATTGTCAGCGCAATAATGTTCGTGCTCAGCGACACCCAGCTAAACATTGGGATCCGGAGCCATGTCATGCCCGGCGCGCGCATCTTCACAATGGTGGCAATCAGATTGATCGCACCAATGGTGGTTCCGATACCGCTGAGCTGAATCGACCACAGCCAGTAGTCGACGCCGACCCCTGGACTGTTGGGCAACTCAGTTAGAGGGGTGAGCCCGACCCAGCCTGCGTGCGAAAAATCGCCAATAAATAGCGAGGCCATGACAAGAGCTGCCCCGACGGTTGTCAGCATCAAGCCCAGCGCATTCAGAAACGGATAGGCCATGTCCCGGGCGCCAAGCTGTAGCGGCACAATCAGGTTTTGCAGCCCCAGCAGGATGGGCGTCGCGGCGAAGAAAATCATGATCGTGCCGTGACTGCTATAAATCTGATCGAAGTGGAAAGGCGGCAGATAGCCGTGGGCCGCCCCTAGAAAACCAGCAGAGTGCGGACCCGCCGCCATGAACTGTTGCGTACGCAACATCATCGCGTCGATAAAACCGCGGAATAGCATGACGACGCCTACCGCGATATACATGACGCCGATTTTCTTGTGGTCCACGGACGTCAGCCATTCGCGCCAGATGTAACCCACTTTGCCGTAATAAAGCACGGGGGTGGCAACGCCTGCCCCGACCAATAAAGCGAAAGCGAATGCGCCTAGAATGATTGGACTTTGATAAGGGATCCAGTCCAATGCGAGCCGACCGGCCAGAAAACTCCAGTGGGCCCCGTTTTGACTTGCCATCATGCCGTTTAGCCTCCTGAATTCATTTTAGCTGGCGCCGGCGCCTTCACCGGCAAACAGCGGGGTTCGAAAAACTTTGCCACCCTTGACTTGTTTTATGAAATGGCGAAACAAATGCGGACTCGCATCAGAATAGAGTTTCACTTGATGCTTCGGCTTGTATTTCGGTTTTGCTAGCGCATCCAATGTAGTCATGTTGAGCTTACGATTGGCCTGCTGAACCTTTTGCACCCATTGCTTGAATTGTGATGCTGGAACAGCGTGCGTTTTGAAATACATCCACGAAAATCCGGCACCGCTTTCATTAGCCGAAATGCCTCGATACGTCCCGGTGTGGGATGCTGACAGCTTATCCTTAGTCCGCATGCCCGGCATGGCATAGATCTGCCCAGCCAACTGCGGTATGAAAAAGGAATTCGTGGCTGATGCCGACGTAATACGAAAGTTCACTTGCCGCCCCACCGGGATATGCAGCGTATTGATCGTGGCGATGTTCTGTTTCGGGTAAATAAACAGCCATTTCCAATTCAACGCGATCACGTCAATTTTGAGGGGCTTGTCGGCAGCCGCCGCTGTATTCTGTTTCAAAACACCGGGATTATAGGGATTAACTGCAAAAATACCGGTATAAACAAAGTACGATAATATAGCGACAATCACCACTGGGATGCCCCATACCGTAATTTCCAACGGAATAGACAGCTCCCACTTCGGCGTGTATTTCCCCTTGTTGGTGGCCCTGTATCGTCTTATAAACAAAGCCGCCAGAAACAGGGTGGGCAGAATGACGAGGCTCATGATGCCCACATCAATCAANNCCGACGTGCTGGCCAAAGCGAGTGATGCGATGGCCGCTAATGCAATGCATCCGCGTTTCGCACCCAGGAATTTGGAGGCTTGATAACCCATAAGCTCTTCAATATTGATCTGTTATACAAAACTGCCCGGTTTGGCTAACACAAGGCAACCGAT
>DHHU01000025.1:4119-4297 GCA_002403445.1 Salinisphaeraceae bacterium UBA4764
CCCATCCATGCATTGATCTAGATCAAGAATGGCAAAATCTCTGCTATGTGTTCCAGTGTGCTGGCGACACGTGGCCTG
This sequence comes from Salinisphaeraceae bacterium UBA4764, assembly GCA_002403445.1. Lineage (GTDB taxonomy): Bacteria > Pseudomonadota > Gammaproteobacteria > Nevskiales > Salinisphaeraceae > Salifodinibacter. The sequence continues at coordinate 4,198 of DHHU01000025.1, forward strand.
AGACTTGCCCCTGAGCGCATTCAGTTGTAGCTCGTCGGTCGACTCATGGCCGCACGATTGCCGATGACAATAGCGCACCGATCAGCCATCATCTGATGTA
>DHHU01000054.1 GCA_002403445.1 Salinisphaeraceae bacterium UBA4764
GTCGGTCGATCCAGTCCCGCCATTAATCGCATCAGCGTTGTCTTGCCGGCGAGCGTCAAGCCCAGCAGGACATTCAATGATCCGTTTTCGAGCTTCAGGTCAAGTGGCGCGATATGCGTCTCTCGACCCACGGTTTTTCCGATATTCTGTAGCGTTAGCGCCACTTATTCACTCCTTTGCAAGCGCTTGTGTTCAAGCACTTGGTTCGGTTTTGGACGACCCGACCCCAAGCGCACTAGCGCATCTGCCAGAACAGGCTACCTGACCGGCCAGATGTCGTGCGCGTAAGTTTATAGGCTGTTCATCCACGTGTAATCCCGATGAGCTGAATCGACAGAGGCNNTCGCCCCGTCAATCCATTGGCGAGCCCGTAGCAGGCTGGGGTTCCCTGCTTCAGACCAATGAAATCGCAATGTTGAATAATCGACATTCTGGCAGCTGTAAAAACTTTCGTTTTAAGCTTTGTGTCATGAATTTCTGACATTAACACGGTTAAATATTTTCACATATCGACTTTAGTCGGAGTCTTAATCGGCAATGTTGAGTTCTACGCCTGACCGTTTGAGCGCCTCCCGAAGACGTTCGGGAGGCGCGGCATCGGTAAACAAGGCATCGACGTCGGCAATTGACCCGGCACGAACCAGGGCGCCACGTCCATATTTGGTGCTATCTAGCAGCAGATAGACCTGCCTGGCATTAGCCATGACGGTTTGCAAAACCCGCACTTCACGGTAATCAAAGTCATAGAGTGTGCCGTCAAAATCGATACCCGAAATACTCATCAACGCGTAGTCGGCGCGGAAATTTTCAAAAAAATCAATCGCCGCCTCTCCGGTAACACCGGCATCGAGCGGCCGCATCACGCCACTGGCAACCATCACGTCCAGGTTTTCGTTGCCGCAAAGCGACAACGCCATACGGAGATTGTTGGTGATCAGCCGCAGTTTAGAACGGCGGGCGATACAGACGCCCACCTGCTCCATAGTGGTGCCTAACGTTAGGAAAACCGAGGATCGATCGGGAATGCGCGCGACAACATCTTTGGCAATGCGTCGCTTGCCTTCGATATTGATGATCTGACGCGTGGCGTGTTCGGTATTTTCAACAGTGGAAGGAGGTGTTGCGCCACCGTGATGGCGTCTTAAACGATTCGTCTCAGCCAGCGCGTTGATATCACGCCGGACTGTCTGGGTCGTCACACCAAACTCGCGGGCCAGTGTCTCCACAGCCATATAACCCGCCTCTTGGACCCGCGCCACAATACAATTCTGGCGTTCGGCAACCTTGGCAATCGGATGGTTGACGCGAACCATGGATCGTCTCCTGCGAGCCAGTGAATTCTGGGGTGGTATTTTCGATAACGAAAATCTCTCCCCACTATCATCGAACAAAGGACGCAGCGAAAGACGAAACCGTCAAATCAAGACGAAAGTTGTAGATCACAGAGGAATATTCATAGTCGGACCAACTGTTTGGCTGAGCGACACCGCAGAACTAATCTACCCTTTGATAGCGGCTGTGAATCGGGAATATCTACATATCCATCCACATCCGATAGAGCCCTGTGCGCACCGACTCCATCAACAGCACATCGGTTTCATCTGCCTTGCTGCCCATGTGCTCCATGAGCTGGTGATAGTGTGATAGCACTTGACGATGTTTTTGTTCGGGAATATGACTTTGGATCCAGGTGACCGCGGCATAGCGCGTGCCCCTAGTGACCGGGCGCACCTGATGGATGATGCCAGTGGGATAAATAACCGCATCACCGGCGTTCATCTTGATGAAAACCTGTTCACTGCCCAACCAGAGCTCAAGTTCACCGCCTTCGTATTCGTCCTTGGCCGACAAGAAAACAGTCGTTGACATATCCGTGCGCAATGGTGACGGCTTGGTGTTCATGATGGCTTGATCCATGTGTAAGCCGTAGTACATACCCGGCTGGTAGCGGGAGAAGGTCGGCCCGGGAATAGCTTTCGGGAAAGCGGTCTTGGCCACTTGCCCATTAGACATCAGCGCCTGAACGATCATGCTGCCGACTTCTGATTGCTCGGCATCTGATTGATCAACCTGCTCGTTCTTTTTGACTCGCGAGCCCCGATTGGTCGCACTGCCATCGACAAAATTGGACTTCTCGGCAAATGCGCGGGCATCAGCCAGTTGTGATTCGGTCAGCAGGTTCGGAACACGCACAATCATCATGGACACTCTCCGGGTCTATCAAGACCCTGGCAGCTGGATTTCGGCTGAAAGCCTAGCGCTTCAAGGGATCGAACGTCCACCAGGCAATGCCAACGTCGACGATCTCTCAGCAACTGACAAATCTACTGATCTGGCATCAGCGCCATCGTCTAGCGCGCAAGCACAAGTTTGAGTATTGGAAGTTAGCGCTACGCCGCGCTAATGCGGGCAGTCCGCCAACGCTAAAAAGTAAAAATTCTGATCATCGTTCAAGTGCAATTCCAATTTCGTGCGTCGCTAGCAGATATCGTCGGCCGAGCTCGCGTATTCATTTCTTCGGCTTGAACAGGCTTCGCTTGTTGAGGACGTGGCATCCAATTGTTCGCCAAGATGCCCCTTGGGCCAGGACAAGGGTGAAGCGTAAGCCATCGAGAAAAACGTGTTCAAAATTGGCGTCCGGCATGTCACCGCCAAGCAGATCGCAGCGACTGGTCCAAGCTTTGCCCAGGGCCGGAAAAAGGTTTCAGACGCTGCACTACGAGCTCGGAAAGGCGCCTGTACATCCTGATCTTGCCATCATAGACCGATAGCAACATGGCTTGACGGTGGCCGTTGTCGCTTACGTCAAATACATAACCCTAGGTTACAACTGACGCATTGCTGTTCTTGATATCGAAAATGGCCGCCGACCGGATAACGTCGGCAAAATATAGTCGCGTTTTTTGCTTGAAAAGGACGATTAATCATAAGCAGCAGATCATCAATCTCGTCCTCCTCGATTGTCTCGTCGTCGGGATCATGGTCATAGAGGCTATCGGTGGTGCCAACCAACAGTTTATCCCCCTCATAAGGGGTGACGAAGATGACTCGCGTGTCGTCGAATTGCAGTAGACATGAATGGGGTCCAGCATAAACTGTCAGCAATACCAGGCGGCGGCCCTAAACCAGCCGTGCGGTTGATTTACGGCACTGGATGGGCCCTTTTAAGCAGACAAGGCCTGGCGGCATTGTTCAGTGAGCGCCCCCGGATTGTGAGCTCTTCGTCGCCATTTGAGCTTGAACGTATTATGTGCCAAAGATCGTGCTGGCGTTCGCGCCTCGGTACAGCGTGCGGGGGCAAAACCAGGCACTGTAATCGACTGCGATAGTCTCGTTGAACAACTTCCGTCGGGCATCGTCGGCCCAGCAGTTCCAATATTCAAATCCTTTGACGAATTCGGGCTTCGCTGTCTCTATACGATCTATGTCGCACGCCAAGCCATTACACCGAAGTTTTTTCGGACCACCGTTGCGCTTGAACCACGATTTCAAGATAGCGTGCTCTAAGTCGCGAATCACACCCATACCGAAAAGCCGCATTAGCGAGTGGCGTGAATAATTAAAGCCCATGTACTTCAACCAAAAAGCCCCACCACAACGTATGTGGCGGGGCCTAAAGGATGTGACTGATACGGCATTGACGAGATCAAACCCAACCAGCGCCAAAGCAGGCGTTGGCTGCCCTAAGCGTTACAGAACGCCAGCCTGTTTCGCTTTGTGCGTTGAGATCAAATCCATCAATTCGGGCGAGAGAGCGTCATAAGGGGGCAATCCTAACTCGTTCAGACGACCGCGCACCGCGTTCATTTGGTCGGGGTCGGCCCCAGCCTCGATTATGGAAGACACGAACGCGGCAAACTGTGGGGGTTGCCAACCGTCGGACTCGGAAAGTTCAGTGTGAATGAAATCCAATCCATAGAACGGATGATTGGAATCTTCGATGTGACCGTACATATGAACACCGCAATCACGACAGGCGTGTCGCTTGATCACTGCATCCGGATCAACCACATGCAGTTTGTCAGGGTTGCGGGTCACTTCAATCGCTTCGGCGGGGACAACGGCGACCTGCGAAAACAATGCACCGTCTGGTTTCCAGCACTGTGTACAGCCACACACGTGATTGTGGGCGCACTGGGAACTGACGGTAACTTCAACCGGATCGCTGCAGTGACACGTCAGCGTGGCACCAGAAAACGATTCGTCCGCCGGGGTCATGCCCCGATCGACTTCGGGATGGATCGATACACTCATAATAAGCCTCCTTCAGCTTGTATTAAAAAGAGTGCGCGGACGCCCGATCGGGCTAAGCCTCGGTGCTCCGGTCGATTTCGCCGCGCAAAAACGTTAGTTGTTCATCAATAAAACTCGCGATAAAGAAGTAACTATGGTCATACCCGGCCCGGCGATTAATCTGAACGTCGGCACCGGTATCATTGGCCACCTGTTCGAGCAGGTCGGGTCGCAGTTGCTCCTCAAGGAAATTGTCGTCCAGGCCCTGCTCCACGCGGATCGGCGGAAGTTCAGCCACATCCGGTGCCGTGCGAATCAGTTCACAGGCGTCATATTCAGCCCAGGTGGTTTGATCGTCTCCTAGATACAAAGGAAACGCCTGCTGGCCCCACGGCACTTGCGTCGGGGCACAAACTGGCGAAAATGCCGACACGGCACAATATCGCTGCGGCTCGCCAAGTCCTATGACCAGTGCGCCGTGACCACCCATGGAATGACCGGCGATCGCTTCACGATCGAAATCCATAGACTGCTGATATTCGCTAGCCACGACGCCCGGCAGATCCTGCACGATGTAGTCGTACATCTGGTAGTGGGTTTCCCAAGGATCTTGCGTGGCGTTGACGTAGAAACTGGCTCCTTGTCCGAGATCAAACTGATCCCGGTCGGGGACATCTTCTCCCCGGGGGCTGGTATCCGGCGCAACCAGCGCGAGCCCGAGCTGCGACGCCGCGCGCTGGGCCCCCGCTTTATTGACGAAGTTCTGGTCGTTACAGGTTAGACCAGAAAGCCAGTACACAACGGGAACTTCTTCGGATTCCGCTTGTGGCGGCAAATATACCGAGAATGTCATCTCGGACTGGCATTTCGTGGAGGTGTGTGTGTGCCGCAGTTGCCAACCGCCAAAACATTTGTGCTTGTCAATCAATGGCATGGGGCTTGTTCCTTAGGTCTCGATCGATCGAAATAAGAACACGCAGTGTAATACTTTCGACTGCATTAGAAATGCAGCACCGAACGAATTGCCTTGCCTTCGTGCAACAGATCGAATGCTTCGTTGATCTTGTCAAATTCGAGATCGTAGGTGACAAAGTCGTCGATGTTGATACGGCCTTCCATATAACTGTTGACATAGGACGGCAGCTGACTGCGGCCTTTGACGCCGCCAAATGCAGAACCGCGCCATACACGCCCGGTCACGAGTTGAAACGGCCGGGTTTCGATTGTTTCACCGGCACCAGCAACGCCGATAATCGTGGATTCGCCCCACCCCTTGTGGCAGCACTCCAAAGCAGCGCGCATGACGTCCGTGTTGCCAATACATTCGAACGAGTAGTCGACACCACCGTCGGTCTGATCGATGACAACCTGCTGGATCGGGTCGTCGTATTCNNGCCACCGTCGCTCCGGGTTCCACCTTGGCTGTGTTGTAGACTGCCCCGATGCCAGTGGTCACACCACAGCCCAACAGACATACCTTATCTAGCGGGGCCTCCTTGCTGACCTTGGCCAGCGAAATTTCGGGCACCACGGTGTATTCGGAAAACGTCGACGTACCCATGTAGTGGTATAGCATCTCGCCATCCTTGGACAAGCGCGAGGTGCCATCAGGCATCAACCCCTGTCCCTGGGTGCCACGTATCGCGCCACATAGATTGGTCTTGCCGGAACGGCAGAATTTGCACTCCCCGCATTCAGCCGTGTAGAGCGGGATCACATGGTCACCGGGCTCTACCCAGGTTACGCCCTCGCCGACTTCCTCGACGATGCCGCCCCCTTCGTGACCAAGGACACGTGGGAAAAAGCCTTCCGGATCGGCGCCGGATAGCGTATAGGCGTCAGTATGACAGACGCCGGTCGCCACGATTCGGACAAGCGCTTCACCAGTTTTCGGTGGCGCAACGTCGATTTCTTCAAGGGTCAGCGGCTTAGCCGCCTCCCAGGCAACTGCGGCACGTGATTTCATAGATAACCTCCAGCATATTGATCCAACATCGCCGAACCGTACCGCAAGTCGTACGTAACAACTTTTGGCACCCCTACAAAATTTGAACTGAGTTCAATCCAAAACGACTTTTGGTACAACTTTCGGTTTGTTAAATCTTTTTGTGACAATACGGTGAATTTGCAGGGCTTGTCGAACGTAAAAACGACGTCGGCATCGCTATTGACGACAAAAATAATCATGGCCCGTTACGTATCTGTGACAATACCTCAGCCCTGCCGCGAAACGGTCCGTGACAGTTTTTTTAACGTGCCAGCCAACCTATTCATTCTATATCCCCAAACAAATAGCGGTGACAGGTTTGTCGATAGACTTTTTGGCGTTGTGGCATCGACTGAGCAGATTCAGGGGCAGCGGGCGGATGAACAAGCGGTAAAAAATTAAAGCGAGGCCACAAGGGCCTTCAAGCAAAATCTGCCTGACGCCATGCCTCGTAGGCGACTACCGCAACGCTGTTGCCGAGATTAAGACTTCGGTTACCAGGTCGCATGGGAATTACCACGCGGCCTGTGCATTGCAACACAGCGCTAGCAGGCAACCCGTGTGTTTCGGCGCCAAACAGGAGCGCATCATCGCGTTCATAGCGAATATGGTGGTAGGGGACGTCACCGAATTTGGTCAACGCCCAGATACGTTGATTGCATCGTGCCAAACGCCAGCTCGCGAAGTCCGGCCACTCATGTACGTCAGCCAGCTCGTGATAATCCAGCCCAGCACGACGCAAGCGCGCATCGTCCAGCGTGAAACCGAGTGGGTGAATGAGATCGAGAGAGGCTCCGATATTGGCCGCCAGTCGGATCACATTACCCGTGTTCGGCGGAATCTCGGGATGACAAAGAGCAATTCGCACACCAAACGGCCTATCGAGCCCGGTTTCTCAGAATACCCGATGCAGCCGTGGGTTGGTATCGAGCAAAAAGGCGGCCGGCAGCCAACAATGCAGGTTTGGAGGCATCGCCCATGCCGGCGACCCTTGAGGACCTAGACTGACTACTTAATGCGCGCTTCTCGAAACAGGACTCGCTTGCCGACCTTGGGGTCGTATTTTTTCATCTCGAGCTTGTCCGGCGTGTTGCGCTTATTCTTGAAAGTGGTGTAGTAAAACCCGGTATCAGCGGTCGAAACCATCTTGATTTTTTCGCGCATCAGACTCGCTCCCCACGCTTGCGCATATCGGCCAATACATTATCGATCCCTTGTCGATCCACGATGCGCAGCCCCTGCGCCGAGACTTTGAGCCGCACATAACGTTTTTCGTTCGGCGACCAGAACCGGTGCATGTGAAGATTCGGAAGGAAACGTCGTTTGGTTTTACGGTTGGAATGCGACACGTTGGCGCCAGCAGACGGCCGCTTACCCGTTACCTGACATACTCGAGACATGACACTAATACACTACGATTTGATTAGCATTACATTAAACCATGCTGGCGCGCATGCGCCAAGCCCCATAACCGAGTAGAACATCGGCTCACCACAAAATTAAACAGTTTTACAAAATCGCCAGATCGGGCTTGACCACTTCACACGGATAAACCCCGGCCTCACGATCATGCCGCGGCAAATGCACGACCGCCATCACGCGATGGCGTATATCCAGAAACATGAAGGCAAGGACATCAGGCTGAATGCAGACAACAATGCAACCGCAGAGCGTCGCGCGTCTCTGAACGGACCGACACAGTGCATCATGGGTTACTCACTTCGCTTGCCGGCTGGCGACGCGCTGCCTTGGCCACCAGGTCTTGTAGCTGCACATATTTGGCATCGCCAAAACCTTTCCTGGCACAAACCCATGTCGAGCAGCGTTCAGCAATGCATCTACACTGCCGGAATGAGCCATGAGTGCTCGCGTCATTTCGGCAGCACGGACGCCTGCCATGCGAGGCGCCGACGAGACGCAGACAAGGACCAACAACTCGGTCGCTAACCAGGCTATCGGCACTGCACTCGCATAAATCCTCGCACAGGCTTTCAGCGGCTGGCCAATTGCGAATCAGTTTATCTACTTCATCACCTTTTGGGAGTCCATGATCGGACTTTCATGTTACCCACCGGTGGTCAATCCATTACAACGCTACAATAGCGGGATGCAGATGCTTGGCAACCGGCGAATCCTCCTCGGCCTGACGGGCAGTATAGCGGCGTACAAGGCGGTGTCGCTGGCGCGAATGCTGGTTCTGTCGGGCGCCGATGTTCAGGTTGTCATGACCGGCGCGGCGAAACGCTTTGTCGGTTCCATGACAATGGCGGCAATGACCGGCAACGCTGTTCGCGACGACCTCTGGGATGTGAACGCAGAACTGGCGATGGGCCATATTGAATTGGCTCGCTGGGCCGAGTTGATCGTTATCGCCCCGGCTTCGGCCGACATCATTGCGCGACTGGCCTCCGGCAACGCGGACGATCTGCTGAGCACAATCTGCCTGGCCAGCAACGCGCCGCTTATGCTGGCACCCGCCATGAATCACGTCATGTGGAAGCATCCGGCCACAAGTGCAAACGTGGAATTGTTGACAAGCCGGGGCGCCACGCTGGTCGGACCGGAGACGGGCGCGTTGGCCGAGCGCGAGAGCGGCGCGGGTCGCATGGCTGAGCCTCAGGTCATAGAACGCGCCGTCATCGATTTGATAGCGGTAACCCGGGGCCCCGCTGAAAAACCAACCCCCTTGGCAGGCCGCAACGTGCTGATCACCGCCGGCCCCACGATTGAACCGATCGACCCGGTTCGTTTTATCACCAACCACTCATCGGGCCGCATGGGTTATGCCATGGCAACCGCCTGTGCTGCCGCGGGTGCCTGTGTGACGCTTGTTTCCGGCCCAACCTCGTTGCCAACGCCAAACGGTGTGAACCGCAAGAATGTGCAATCCGCCGTCGAAATGTACAGCGTCGTGATGCGCCACATTGGCGATGTCGACATCTTTGTGGGCGCCGCCGCTGTCGCCGACTACACACCGGCCGAGCCGAGTAGCCACAAGATCAAAAAAGACGAAAGCGATGAGTCGCTGCGGCTCGTCCGCACGCCCGACATCATTGCCGAAGTCGCGCGGGCGTATCCTGGGGT
>DHHU01000010.1 GCA_002403445.1 Salinisphaeraceae bacterium UBA4764
CGGCAAGACAACACGTCCGTAACTTTCGTTGGCCACTTCCGCGGCGCTGGTATACATCGCCAAGGCGCCGCAGAGGATGCCGACCCAGCCGCCGATGGCACCAATAAGACCCAGGCCGAATGCATTGCCGATACCGAGGAGTAGGAACGTGACCCACAGCGTCAGAAACACGAGCCACAACGCCGTGTGAATCTTGAAGGTCGCAATCCACATGTAGAACGTGAACACGCCCCAAAGAATCAAGGCAACACCAATCGTTGGGCCAGCCTTGCTGAGATCAATCAGGCCGTTGCCCGCGAACAGCAGTAACAAGGCGAACCAGACCCAGAATGCCCCGTAGCTCAGAAACGCGACCATGCCAAATGTGTTGCCGGTGCGGAACTCGAGCAGGCCCGCAATCAGCTGAATGAGGCCGCCATAGGCAAGTGCCATCGGGATCACGACCTCTTGGCCACCGGAGGGCAGGATGCCGGCATTGACCAGGCTCAGTAATACCGTGGTCAGTCCGAATCCGACCAGCCCCAACGGGGCCGGGTTGGCAAATGGTTTGAGATCGGTGTCGGTCATGACGCGCTACCAAAGTTAAATAAAAAGTGAACTTAACACCGGAAAAAATACGCGGTCAGAAGACTTTAGTCGTACAAGCCGGATATGTTTATTGATTTGTTACGACGATAACTGAGGATTTTCAGGATGTGTCATCGAACAAGCACTGCTGATGGGGCTGGGCGTCGGCCTCTATGAAACCCGAGATGCCGATACCTACAAGCCGATAGCGCGTATGGTCGGGATAGTCGATGCGTTGGCGCAGGCCGCAAGCGATAGCGGTTATCTCATCGGCAGAATGGGGTGGCGCAGTCGGCGTGTACGCACGCGTGACGATTTTGAAGTTCGTGGTTTTGAGCTTGAGCGTGACAGTTCGCGCCAGACCTGGATTTTGAGTGCAGTAGCGTTGCCAGACTTTTTCCGACAGCCGGCTGATAAGTGGGGCAATATCCTGAAGGTAAAGATCTTTGGCCAGCGTATCCTCTGCGGATATCTGGGCCGGTGCCCCGCGTGATTCGACCGGCCGGTCATCGTATCCACGTGCCAGCTTGTAGAGCCGTGCGCCCCACTGTCCAAAGCGCTTCACAAGCGAGTTTCGTTCAATTGTCCGTAAGTCGGAGATCGTCGCCACCCCCATATCGGCTAGTTTGGCCTGCATCGCCGGGCCCACACCGGGTATCTTGCCGACGGGGAGTGGGGCTAGAAAGCGGTTCACACGAGCCGGCGGCACCACGTACTGGCCGTTGGGTTTGCGCCAGTCTGAGGCAATCTTGGCAACAAACTTGTTGGGGCCAATACCCGCTGATGCGGCGAGTCCGGTTTCAATGGCAATCGTGCTGCGTATACGACGGGCCAGTGCATTGGCTGTGTCGCCTGGGGTGATGACAGCACTTACATCCAGATAGGCTTCGTCGAGCGAAAGCGGCTGGATAACCGATGTGAACCGCGACAGGATGGCCTGTAACTGGTTTGAAACAGCTTTGTATCGTACGAAATCAGGAGGCACAAAAACCGCATGTGGGCAAAGTGCGGCTGCGCGCATGGCGGGCATGGCTGAGTGTATACCGTATTTGCGGGCTTCGTAACTGGCGGCCGTCACGACGGCGCGTCGGCTGCGTTTGGCTACGATCACCGGTTGGTTACACAGATCGGGATTGTCGCGCTGCTCCACTGACGCGTAGAACGCGTCCATGTCGACGTGGATAATTCGGCGGCTGGGTTGTTCGTTCATGTGAACCAAAAGCTTACCGTGCCATCCCAACTCCTTTTAGAGGCAATCCGGTAAAACGGGCCCCCGGCCAGGAGGTTGAGCTGCTGGGGCCCAACAATTATCGGGTATCGGGCGCGATCTGGATAAATTCGGTTTGATCATGATCAGCGAATCACCCGCAGACCTCAATCTTGTTTTCACTCTGTTGGGCCATTTTTTGGCAATGAAAGTACGATCGCAATCGGCTGGCCAGAGTTATTGAGGCAAAACTTTGTCGCCGGCATGCACGACTCGATGGTTTTAAATGCACCACCATTGCGGCAGCGTACAAAAAACACCGCTTGGACGGGGGTTTGGAATATACGGTTGCAGCGACGGGAAGTTGGCGTGCTTTTTATCTGGTATTTAAATGTCGCTTTTTGCCACGCAAGGGGGCATCCGGATTTTGATCGGCGGGCCTTCGCCGGCTACAGTCTCGGAAAGACCCGCACGTCATCAGATTTCGATGCAGCCTCGCGTAACACCGTACTTATTATTGTTTTGTATCGTTGTTTTATTCGCGGGCTGCGTGAGCAAGCATAGCGTGGGATACGTCGATCCGGCTTATCAGGGCCAGCAATTCGATTCGTTTTTGACTTACGCGGCGTTCAAGGATATGGCGCTCGAGACAAAAATCGAACGAGCAGTGTGCAACCAGTTGTGGCAAACCGGTCATGTGTGTACGCCTATGCTCAATGCAGCGTCCCCTACACGCCCGCAAAGTGCAGCAAACCGCCAGCGTGCAAGCCACCAAAGCGGTGCCGATGCCACTATGGTCATCGAACTAGCGCCTCATGCCGATAGCCAGGGCGTCAGGCAACTCGGACGGGTCGGGACTCGCTTTCGTATCACGGTTTTCGATAATCAAACCGACGCCGTTGCAGCCCGGTTCGAAATCCTCGTTCCGTCTTCGGATCACCAATCACCGGCGGCAATCCGCCAAACGTTGGCCAAGGACATGGTCAACGAACTCCGGCGTAAACGGCTGTTGGGCCCATCAATTCATTAAACTTGATGTGACTACTTGCTACGACGTAGAGGCGGTTTTAGGTTGTCAAAGGCGGATGGAGCGGCGGACGGGAT
>DHHU01000069.1 GCA_002403445.1 Salinisphaeraceae bacterium UBA4764
TGCAATCGCAAGGCATGTGTATCTACCGATCATTGATTGGCAACCTCGGAGGTCAGATATGAGCGATTCAGTATCGGCAATGCGCAAAACCCCTCGCATGGCGTTGGTTACTGGCGGTTCGCGCGGTATCGGCGCGGCCATCTGCCGTCGGCTGGCCGAGGACGGATATGCCGTGGCGGTGGGTTATGGCCATAGCCCGGAACGCGCGCAAGACGTGGTTGCGTCGATCCGCGAGTCCGGCGGCATCGCCGAGGGCTTGCACATCGACGTCAACGATCTGGACCGGATCAACAACCGGATCGAAGAGGCTGAGAATGCGCTGGGGCCGCTTGAGGTCCTGGTGGCCAACGCCGGCATCATTGGTGACATACAGCGTCTCGATGAACAGAGTTTGGCCAATATCGAGAGCGTGTTCCGGATCAATGCGCTGGCGCCGATCGTCTGCGCCCGGGCGGCGGTCCGGCGATTGTCAACTCGTCACGGCGGCTCCGGTGGTGCGATCGTAATCCTATCCTCGGTTGCGGCCCACACGGGCGGCGCGGCCGGCGCGGCGACCTACGCTGCCAGCAAGGGGGCGATGGAGACCTTCGTTCGGGGTCTGGCCAAGGAAGTTGCGGACGAAGGCATCCGGGTCAACGGCGTGGCGCCCGGTATTATCGATACCGATATGCCGCCGGAGGAACTGCGCGAGGCCGCCGGGACCGCGGTGCCGATGCGCCGGCTCGGCCAGCCTGGCGAAATTGGCGACGTGGTAGCGTGGCTGGTCTCGGATCAAGCCTCGTTCGTCACCGGCGAATCGATTACCGTATCCGGCGGGCGATAGGCGCTGACGAGCTTATATTAGCCTCGGCCCCGCTGTTCCGTGTGGCCTAGTGCCACGGTACGGAACAGTAGTCTACGAACGCACAGCCGATTCAGAGTTGCCGTACAGGGGGGTGCCTCGTCGATGTCATTGCCGCTGTCGGCCGGTTTCTAAGGTTACGCCGAGGCCGCCAGTGCCTAAAAAGACGCGTATGCGCTCGGTAGCAGCTATCGATTAAGGCCGGGGTTCGAGTGCACTCCTGCCCTGAAACCTCCAGTTAACCTCCGGGGTCTTGCCTGAAGCCGATGGCGTCGCCTGAGTTGGCTAGGACGGCGTCAAAGCATCGCACTTTGGCTCGACTCGCCTTACACTGGTTCTACCCGAATTATCAGCGGAGTAGCATGTCCTGCCTGAAACCCCATACCGAGCAGATCGCGGCGGAACTGGCCCAGCGGCACAGGTTTAGCATGGAGGCTGTCCAGCACATGATTCGTGCGGTTGACGCCGGCTGGGGCGGAATGGCTGCCTTTGATCATCCAGAATTCAGCGGCTCCGGCCAATGGATGCAGGGTGGCATGATCTTGCTCAGCGGACCCTTCAATTACAGCCTTCGGGCCCGGATCGACACTTTATGCAGCGAGATCGCCGCCATCCATAAAGCCGACGGCCCGCTGACCGATGACAGTCCACAGGCCGGGGCGCCGGCCTGGCCGGAATACCTGGGCACGCCGAATGTCAGCGGCAGTCAGGATGATCTGCACTATGCCTGGTTCGCCGACCAGCGCCGCCTGGCCTTGAGGCGGCGCGGTCAGCTGCAGGTCTTCGATACGGGCGAGCACCGCATATCAGGCGTGGCACAGCAGCAGAGTCACGGTCATGGCAACATCCAGTTCACCAGTCAGTACGGCCCCATCGCTCTCGCCTCGCTGACCCCGGTCGACGACACGGCGACAAAGACAGGCGAAGGTATCATTGGGTCGCCATCATCGCCTAAAAGGCGTGCCAGTGACGATATCCTTGCCGCCATCGAGCATCTCGGCGAACTCCGAGAGCGTGGTCTGCTCACCGAGGATGAGTTCAACGCCAAAAAGACCGAGCTGCTCTCGCGTCTTTGATGACGAGACGCACTATGGTGCGACCCAGTACTGTATTGGCACCGGTGATGGACCATGCTTCGGATGAACGGTCAACATCATGAACAGGCCCATGTGCGCTGCCCCGAGTGGTGCTATGAACAGACTTGGCGGATGTTCTAGGCGCTTTCTTGCCCTGGTTATGGAGGCGTTGGTCACCATGCTGACAAGTTATTGGCCCGCAGCGCTTTCACACCCGAGGGAGGGCGGAATATGAGATCAATGCTGAAATGGAAAGCAAAGTGTAATCATTTAATCAACCGTGGCTGATAACTACACCGAAAACGCCCGTTACTTTCACGAGCAATACCAGTCACGCGACTTCGAGAGCGTGCACGCCAAATGGCTGCATTTGTTGCCGGCGCAGCACGGCTTCGCTCTGGATGTGGGGGCCGGCAGTGGGCGTGATGCCACCGCACTGGCTCGACGTGGCTGGGAAGTCCTGGCGGTGGAGCCGTCCGAGGGGTTACGCGGCTTGGGCGAACAAGCCACCCGCGGCCAAAGCGTGCAATGGCTGGACGACCGCCTGCCTGAACTCAACCAGCTTCGCATGCACAGCTACCGCTTCAATCTGATCCTGGTATCGGCGGTGTGGATGCACGTGCCGCCCGGACAGCGCGACAAGGCTATCCGTATCCTGGCGGAGTTGCTGGCACCGGGGGGTCTGCTTGTGATCACCCTGCGTCACGGCCCGAGCCTGGACACACGCCGCTTCCACGAAACGGATCTGGGTGAGCTGGAGGCCCTGGCTCGCAAGCGTGCTCTGATTACCGTCCAGGCGGAGCGGGACAATGACCGGTTCAACCGCCCGGAAGTCTGGTGGGAGACTTTTGCCGTACGCCTGCCGGACGACGGCACCGGAGCGCTGCCCTTGCTGCGCCATGTCATCGTCAACGACGACAAGTCGTCAACGTACAAGCTCGGCCTGTTGCGCGCTGTCACGCGCATCGCTGACGGGGTCCCGGGTATGGTGCTCANNCAGAGCGCCATTCGTGACGCGTGCAAAACCATTCACGAGATGCCGGCTAAATACATTACGCGACCGGGCACTCAGCAGCGCTTATTCGAAACCGAGAGACATAGCTTACGCTTTCGATCAGGGTTCGTACGTCTTACCCGTGAGTTGCTGGCCGGCTTCGGCCGCTTCCGAGTGCCCACGGCGTTATGGGACTGCTGCAGTCGCTACGCCTGCTGGCTGGAGCCGGCTATCGTCAACGAATGGGCAGATCTGATGCGCCGCTATGAGGGGCACAATCAGGACGGTGTTCTAGCCTCGGCTCTGCGCTGGGAGGAAGGGCGCAGAGACACGACTCTGATCCGTAGTCTGGTGGACGAACGGGTCAGAACCGGTGGTCGCGTCCACTGCGTCTGGACCGACGCCGATTTGCGCCGGCGAACCTACGATGTCGACCATTGCTTCCCATGGTCGCGCTGGGGCAACAATGATCTTTGGAATCTGCTGCCCACCACTACAGCTGCCAACAGCAGCAAAAGCGAGAAGCTGCCGGCAGCAAGCCTGCTCCAGGCGTCCCGGCCGCGCATCCTGGCTTGGTGGGAAAGTGCTTACCGCGGTACCGAAAGAGAGGCGCAATTCTTCACCGAGGCGCAGGCCGCTCTGCCCATGGTGTCGGAGTCGGCCGATCTGCATGCCGTGTTCAAGGGAGCCGAACTGCAGCGATGCCGACTGAAGGCAAACCAGCAGCTGGCGGAATGGTACGGGTTGGGACAGACCGGCCAGTAACCACCAGCGATATCGAGTCACGCGCATTAGCTTAACGTGACTGGCCTCAATGCAGCTTCGTCAATTGCCGCGACTGTCATCAAATCTGGATTAAGATTTTGTCATCCTCAGAAATGCCGAATCTGCGATTGGCTTTATGGATGTTTGGCGTTTTTGCCCCATCAATGGCGGGATGTTGACGACAGACAGCACCAACGTGGCGCGGAACTATCGGCCATCGGTGCCAGGTCATGACAAGCTTCACAATACATGCATAATGCAGCCATCGTCATGTCAGGGAGACAAAACAGAGGATTTTTATGCGCTACAACAAACTCGGCAATACCGGCTTATTCGTCTCCGAGCTATGTTTCGGCACCATGACCTTCGGCGGTCAGGGCGAGATCTGGAGCCAGATCGGTGATCTGCAGCAATCCGAAGCGGACACTCTGATCGGCCGGTCCCTTGACGCCGGCATCAACTTCATCGATACCGCCGATGTCTATTCCCAGGGTCAGGCCGAGATCATGACCGGCCAGGCATTGAAGAATCTCGACGTCCAGCGTGATGAAGTCGTCGTGGCGACCAAGGTTTTCGGCCCGACCCAAAGCAGCGGCCGAGCCGCCAGCCGCGCCAACACGCAGGGCGCATCGCGCTATCACATCATGGAAGGTGTCAAGGCCAGCCTGAAGCGGCTGCAGCTCGATCATATCGATTTGTACCAGATTCACGGCTTTGATGCGGCTACACCCATCGAGGAGACCGTGCGTGCGCTGGACAGGCTGGTCGAACAAGGCCATGTGCGCTACGTCGGGGTATCCAACTGGGCCGCCTGGCAAATTGTCAAGGCGTTGGGAATCGCCGACCGCCACGGCTGGAATCGCTTCGAGTCCCTGCAGGCCTATTATACCCTGGCTGGTCGGGATCTCGAGCGCGAACTCGGGCCCATGCTGCAAAGCGAAAATCTCGGCCTGATGGTCTGGAGCCCGTTGGCCGGTGGTTTGCTGAGCGGCAAGTACACTCGCGAGTCCGAGGGTGAGGCCGGCAGTCGCCGGACAACCTTCGATTTTCCGCCGGTGAATCGCGAACGCGGCTTTGACTGCGTCGAGGTCATGCGCGAGATCGGTGATGCCAAGGGCGTGTCGGTGGCCCGCATCGCGCTCGCCTGGCTGTTGCATCAACCGGTGGTGACCAGCGTGATCATTGGCGCCAAGCGCACCGACCAGCTCGACGACAATATCGCCGCTACCGATGTAGTGCTGTCCGATGAGGAACTGGCCCGCCTCGACGAGGTCAGTGCGCTGCCGAGCGAGTATCCGGGCTGGATGATGGAGTTCCAGGGCAGAATACGCCGCCAGCAGTTGGCCGACGCCCGCCAATCCGAGTGACGCTCGAACCCCGCCGGGATGCGTTGGGCGCTGGCGCCACTGCTCATGCGCATCCCGGTATAACCGGACCGAACAAGTGAACAGTATCGGAGGCGAGGCCGCATTTGGGAGGTCAACCTAGGGTTAGCTGGCGCCGCGTACAGCTGATTTGCAACCGCTCCATTTGGACGAGTCGATAACCTGTCCCGGGGCCTATCACCCGAGGGTGTTAGTGAACTCGTCAAAGACCGTATGGCCCGGTGGTCTATAGATCGTCCAAACCTCTATTGGAAAGCGTTGGACGGTGCAGAGCTCGATATGTTGCTTCGTGGTGCGGAATCATAAGACTTGTGATCTGGAGCATCGCCACTCACTTTGGCTCCGGCCCGACCACGTCCAACGCGCCGAGTGCCTTCGCTGATGGCGTGGCGACCGTGGATTTGTACGCGATGTCTACTCGCGCATTGCCTAACTTGGCGATTAAGTCGATTTCACACTCATCTCGCGGTTGACCACTTCGCCTGCGATCTGACTTTTTACCAAAGAATGTGCCGCTCGATAGTGATCCGATGGGCTTTGCTGATCGTCTTGTTGCTCGCTTTCGCCCTTGGGTTGGCAGACGATCATCTGCCGGCGGCATTCATGATCGGCCCGAGCATCGAGCTCCCCCTGTACGGTGCGCTTGCGTTGTCCAGTACCTGCCCGATCCGCTGCTGCAGACCGGCGGGACCNNCAGATGCATCCGGCCGTCACTGTCTTCCGTGAGATGCTCGATCAGAGGAATAATCACATGAGGATCAAGAGCCAGTTCGAGTTCGATGGGTCCGGAACCGGTGGGATAGCTGAAGCCGCCGGCTGCCCGCATATAGGCTTCGATCTCAAAACTTGCCGGCCGGTGAATGCTTGCGTCCAATAGCTCGGTAGAGTGGATCCGGTGCAGGGCCAGCTGCTCCACGTTATCGTAGGCCCACAGCGTCCCGGCGAGATAGAGTACGCCCTGACGACTGACCAGCGCCAGCGGTCTGAACGCATAGGGCCGGGTCTAAGCCTGCTCAAGCGGCCCATACATGAATGCGACCTGTTGTTCCTCGAACAGGGCGGTTTTGACCGTGCGCTGTATATCTCGGATTGATCGGGTAGTGACCAGGGCAAACCCCGTTCCGCCGAGGGCGCTCCAGCCTACGCCGAGCTTCCTCGGCTGCCAGGTGAGAAGTACGAAGGCGACACTGAAAATAGCGAGGGCTTGCATGGTGATAACTCCGGAATGGAACGCGATTCGGCGCACGATTTGCTTGATGCGTTGGGAGGTCTTTCCAGGCTGTCCACTCGTTCGGAGTAGCGGTGGGTAATACATTCGCTGCGGTTGCGCATCAGCCACGTAAATTTTATGAGCCCCTCAGAATGCGGGTACCCGATGCGAGCAACTTGCCCTGTGAAATATGCCTCTTCGGCTCGCCTGTCGGAACGCGTTAAGATAAAATCGGTACTGTTGGTACCGTGCAGCCGGGGCAACCGAGCAGGGGGATTCGGGAATCGGCGAGACCGGCTCAAGGTTGTCGGATTGCACGCCCTATGGGCGTATCACTGAAGCAACACTACTAGGTGTAGGACGTTACTTTAGGGACATTCAACAACAGAGGGAATCACAATGGCACAGAATGAGACAGATAATTCAGGAGATCCCAACCTTGTCAACGATAGGGCGTCGAGCCGCCTGAGGCGCCCAGCCGGTGCTATGGCTGACGAGGCCTGTCAGTTATTAAAAGAACTCGGGAACGCCATCGAGACGCGACCGTATACCAGCGCGATGACCGGCATTGCGGCCGCACTTGGCATCGGTCTGATATTTGGGGCTCTATTCGAGCGTAACCGGTGAAGATGCCCTGTTATCTCGCTTAGTCTTTGACAGCAGATAGAAACTTCCGGTCTCAAAAGGGTCGGCTGTAACGATGCCCGAGCCCTGAACCGCCACCGCCGTCACCTGATGGCCCCATAGTGGTCCGAATGCACTATTAGCTGAGCTATTCATAATAGGGCGGTAATCCCTCGAAAAAACGG
>DHHU01000053.1:0-31374 GCA_002403445.1 Salinisphaeraceae bacterium UBA4764
TCATAGACATACCCTAGCGCATTGGTATCGCGCCCAAGCTAAAGGCCGAGCGGAAAAAAGCAGTCAGCCCAACGCCAAAGCCCTCGGTTACGGTCGGCTGTTCGCGCTCGGCATGGACAGTGACCGACTCACCTCACAACTGGCACAGCAAAGCCGGGGCACACGTCTGAGTCTCAATGGTATGACCGAGGGCCGATTGGCGCGAGCAGTTCGGTACATCGCAGCCTAAACTGGGCCAAATTTGACCACGGCACCCCCAATCTTCTGGGGATGCTGCCGAGGACCCTAGCGCTGTGTTGGCGTTATTTCGGCACCGCGCTGCCAAGGCAAAATCCGCCGGCCAATAAACAAAGCAGCGGCTCAACCAAGCCAGGCGATAATAAGTCTGACAGTGCGTGGTGACAGCCAACTACCAGACGCGAGTCGTTGAACTGAATCGGGGACTCGAGCGCTGGATAACTGATCTTGATTAAGGTGCGTTATCGCAGCCGCAACAATTTCGAGCAGTCACCGAAACCGTCACGCCGGCCAAGCAGGGGCGCATCCTATGCCAAACCGGATCTATTGGCTCAAATACGACCAACACGCGAATTATCCAGTGGTTTCGACGGAGATCGCGTGAACGCCGACGACCCCCTTGACTGGGTCGACGCCTTCACCGCCGTCCGTCCGACCGTAAACTATTTGACGACTTTCAGATGGGATCGCCGATCATCGGCTTCTTCTTCGCTCTGGTCGGCAAGCGATGCCGGCGCAGATTCGGTATCTTCAACATCGCCAAACAGCATGCCTTCGCCGTTTTCGCGCGCGTAGAGTGCCAGTACCGCTCCGGGTGGAATACAGACATCGAAATTGTCGCCGGAAAAGCGCGCCGAGAATGTGATGTCGTCGTTATCTAGGCTCAGGTTGCGTACCGCTGTGGGCGCGATATTGATCGTGATCTTGTTTTCATCGGTCACGAACTGAGTTGGCACCACGACACGGGGCGCATCGGCCGCCACCAGCAGATGGGGTGTTAGGCCGTTATCCAGAACCCAATCATACAGGGCGCGAATGAGATACGGTCGACGCGATGTAAGTTCAGCCATGGTCTACTCCGAGCTTCAACGAGCTAAAGCGGGCGACATGCGGGCTTCAGCTGATGACAGGCTAACGTAAAACGCCGGTCGCTCAAATAGTCGCGCGGCGTATTGTTGCCAGCGGTCGTCGCCGGCTTTTCTACTTTTCGACCCCAATGGTAACCCGAATTCGCCGACACGCCACAATAAGGGGGCCAGGCTGGTGTCGATCAGCGACAACCCACTACCGCTGGGTCGTTGCTCCGCGAGATCGGCCACGATCAACGTCAACCAATCCGCTAGCTCACGTTTTTGACGCACTGCTGAACCTTCGCCTAACTCAATTGCTTCGGCCAAAGGATAAGCACGTGTTTCAATGTAATCTAGCATCATGCGAACACGCGCCCGATTCAGCGGATCAACCGGCAACAGCGGCGGATACGGATAGCGCTCGTCGAGATATTCCACCAGCGTGCGCGCCCCAAACACGCTGGCGCCCCGATCAACAAGCGTGGGCACGCGCAATTCCGGACTGACCGCGGCCAGTTCATCGCTTGGCTCGTCAGGATCGATATCGACAATGCGAACACGGGCGTCTTTTTCGGCCAGAACCAGCCGCGCGCGATGACAATAGACACAGGTTGGTACCGAGAACAGCGTCAGTTGGGCATGATCCGAGCCGGTCATTGAAGGCTTGTGGTTACCGCGATCAACTGTCACCCGGCAGGCCGCGTACGTGGGCCGAGGAGGCGTGGGCATCGAGACCTTCTGCCTCGGCCAGACGTTGGGCCACCGGCGCCAACTGTGCAGCACCGGCCGCGCTGGCTTCGACCACCGAAACCCGTTTCTGGAAATCGTAGGTACCAAGTGCCGATGAGAATCGCGCCGTACGCCCTGTCGGCAACACGTGATTCGGCCCGGCGCAATAATCACCCAATACTTCCGGAGTACAGTGACCTATAAATACTGCGCCGGCATGACGAATACGCTCAATCCAGTCATTGGCGTCAACAATGGCGAGTTCGAGGTGTTCCGGCGCCACGCGATTGGACAGCGCAAAGGCCTCGTCCAGATCGGCAACTTCAATCAGGGCGCCGTTGTTGTTAAATGAGGCCCGGATAATCTCGGCGCGGGGCAATTGATCAACTTCTTCGGCCAAACAGTGCTCGACCGCGTCGAGCATGGCCTCATCTGGAGAAAGGAGAGTCGCGCGTGCGCCAGGGTCGTGCTCGGCCTGCGCACACAGGTCCAGCGCAAGCCAGCGTGGATTGGCGCTTGCATCGGCAATAATCAACACTTCCGACGGCCCCGCGACCGATTCGATCCCAACGCGACCGAACACCTGGCGCTTGGCAGCTGCTACATAGGCGTTGCCTGGCCCGACAATCTTGTCGACGGGGGGCAACGTCTCGGTGCCGTAGGCCAGCGCGGCGATCGCCTGCGCCCCGCCGACGGCAAAAAACCGATTCACGCCGGCCAGTGCAGCCGCCGCCAGCACCCATTCGTTAACGCGCCCACCGGGGGTGGGCGAGACCATAATGACTTGGTCAACACCGGCCACCCGGGCCGGAATGGTGTTCATGAGGACGCTGGACGGGTACGCCGCCGCACCGCCCGGCACGTAGACGCCGGCACGTTCGATCGGTCGCACCACGTGGCCCAGCCGGTTGCCGGCGCCATCGGTATAGCCGGCATCTTTGAGTTTCTGATGCTCGGCATAGAGCCTCAGCCGATCAGCAGCTGTCTCGAGGGCGTGCCGGTCGTCGGCTACCAAGTGGCTCAACGCGTCATCCATGCGCGCGCGCGGGATTTCCAGCGCGCGGGCATCGGGAACCTCCCAGCCGTCCAGTTCGGATGTATAGCCCACGAGTGCTTCGTCGCCGCGCCGGGCGACGTCAGCCACAATCTCACTAACCCGCGCATCAACCCGAGCATCCGCCGCTGAGTTATCTGACACCTCATTGATTATATCCAGCCCGCGATCACGTGTTGTCAGACGGCGTATCAAAGGTCGCTTATCCATTCGCGTCAGGCTCGAAAGCGTTGATCAATTCCCGCACACGCTCGTTTTCAAGTTTCTGTGCGGCCTTGTTGACCACCAGCCGAGCGCTGATCCATTGAATGGTTTCAAACGCTTCCAGCCCGTTGGCCTTGAGTGTATTCCCGGTATCCACCAGATCCACGATAACGTCGGCCAGCCCCACAATCGGCGCCAGCTCCATCGAGCCATAGAGTTTGATGATTTCAATCTGACGCCCCTGTCGCGCGTAATAATCACGCGCAATGCCGACAAATTTCGTCGCCACGCGCAGCGGCCGGCGTTCGGCCGCCGCCAACGCCCCCGGCAGCCCGGCCACAACCAACCGACAGCCGGCAATACCGAGATCAAGCGGCTCATAAAGATCCCGACCACCGTGTTCGAGCAACACATCCTTTCCCGCGACGCCCATGTCGGCGGCACCATAAGCCACGAACGTGGGCACATCGGTCGCACGCAGGATCAGCAACCGAAGATCGTCACGACTGGTATTGATGAGCAATTCCCGCGATTGATCGGGATCGATCGCTGGCGTGATACCGGCTTCAGCCAGGCGTGGCAGCGTAGCCTCGAGAATGCGGCCCTTGGACAATGCGAGGGTGAGCTGTGTCATGAGGCTACCGTCGATCCAACGGGTTGTTTATCGGGCAATCGCTGGATTTGAGCCCCCAGCTGGGCCATCTTTTCCTCGACGCATTCGTAGCCACGATCAATGTGGTAGACACGCCGGACGTCGGTCGTACCGCTGGCGGCGATCCCAGCGATGACCAACGACACCGAGGCGCGCAAGTCCGTAGCCATGACCGGCGCACCGGTCAGCGTCGGCTGCCCCGTGATTACCAGTGTATTGCCTTCGGGACGGATCATCGCCCCCATGCGTTCCAGCTCGGCAGCATGCATGAAACGATTCTCAAACACGGTCTCGGTCACGCTAGAGGTGCCATTGGCCACGGCTGCAATGACGCAGAACTGAGCTTGCATGTCGGTAGCAAAACCGGGATATGGCGACGTGCGAATATTTACTGCCCGCGGCCTTTGGGCGGATGCATCTACCCTGATCCAGTCGCTGCCGGACTCGATCCGCGCACCGGTAGCGGCCAATTTCTCGGCGGTGGCCTCCAAAAGCGCTGGATCAGTCTGGCTGACAGTCACGATGCCTTTTGTGGCGACTGCCGCTGCTAGAAACGTACCCGTCTCGATCCGATCGGGTAGAACCCGATGCCGTGCACCATGCAGGCGCGACTTACCGCGTATGCGGATCGTCGAGGTGCCCGCACCTTGAATTTCGGCCCCCATAGCAACCAAGCACTGCGCCAAATCAACGACTTCCGGCTCGCGAGCGGCATTTTCCAGCACTGTGTCGCCGTCGGCCAGAGTGGCTGCCATCATCAAGTTTTCGGTACCCGTCACGGTCACGCTTTCCATGGCAAACCGTGTCCCCGTCAATCGACCAGCGCGGGCCTTGATAATGCCGCCTTCGACCGTGATCTCCGCGCCCATGGCTTCCAGGCCCGCGAGATGAATATCCACCGGCCTAGAGCCGATCGCACAGCCGCCGGGCAACGATACGTCGGCGTGGCCACGGCGCGCGAGTAGCGGCCCGAGCACCAGGATCGATGCGCGCATGGTCTTGACCAGATCATACGGGGCCTCGCAGCGCACGATGGTGGAGGCATCGACGGCCAGCGCCATGTTGTCGTACATGGTCACGCCCACACCCATATGCGCCAGCAATACATTGCTGGTGGTCACATCCTCGAGATGCGGCACGTTTTCGATGATCAGCGGCTCGTCCAGCAGCAGCGAGGCTGCCAGTACCGGCAGGGTGGCGTTTTTCGCGCCGGATGCGCGTACTTCTCCGGCCAGCGGCGTGCCGCCTTCTATCCGCAACATCTCCATGGCGTTGCGGTGATCAGGAGGCGCTTTCGCCAGTCGAGTCGGGCGTCTGGGTCTTGAGCGACAGCGCGTGAATTTCGCCACCCATCCGGTCGCCGAGCGTGGCATAGACCATGCGATGCTGAGCCAGCGTGGACTGGCCTTCGAAACTGGGACTCGTGACACGCGCAGCAAAATGCGTGCCGTCGTCACCAAACACTTCGACGGTGGCATCGGGAAGGCCGGATTGGATCAAATCACGAATCGTCTCGGGCGCGAGCATAGTTACTTCAAGTCGCTTGGGGATTGATCCATATATTACCACCCAAGCCGCTCGCACTCGCATCTTAAGCGCGGCACGTTCAACTCCGGATGCGGAACCCGCGGGCAAGCATCCAGATAGCGATTGCCGAGACCAGCGTGAAAAAACCGGCTGCAACGGCGATGGCATCGATCGCGCTGGCGTCTCCAACGCCGAAAAAACCGCGCCGGAAACCGTCGATCATGTAGAAAAACGGGTTGAAATAAGACGCCTGTTGCCAGAACGGCGGCAGCGAATGAATCGAGTAGAAAACACCCGACAGAAACGACATGGGCATGATGAAAAAATTCTGAAACGCCGCCAGATGATCGAACTTGTCTGCAAGGATCCCGGCGATCAGCCCCATGACGGCCAAAGTCCCGCCAGACAAAATCAACATCACCAGAATGAGCCCCGGGTGCATGATCGGCACTGAAACAAAAACGTGGGTTACCACGAACAAAACCACTGCCACCAGACAGCCACGGACGAGCGCGGCCCCTGTATAGGCGAGATAAATCTCGAAAGGCGATAAAGGCGTCATCAACATGAACACAAGGTTGCCCATCACCTTCGATTGCGTGAAACTCGAAGAAGTGTTGGCAAACGAATTTTGAATGACACTCATCATCATGAGGCCCGGCACCAGAAATGCCGTACCAGGCACGCCTTCGATAGTCTGACCTTTCAGAACCTGACCGAACACCGCCATGTACAGTAGGGCAGTGACTACGGGCGCACCCACGGTTTGCAGAATGACGCTGTAAAAGCGCCGCAACTCCTTGATGAAGAGAGCATAGCAGCCGTAGATATTCATGCAGCGGCAACCTTGTCTTGGTTCATGGTCAATTCGACGAATATGTTCTCCAGAGACGGATCGCGGGTGCGAACGTCTTGAAGCCGATAACCCGCGCCGCGCACGGCCTCGATCACATCGCCGATCCGATCGCGACCGGTCTGAAGTTTGAGTTCGACGTTTTCGCCATCGCGCGACTCGACCAGAGCAGCAACCGCCTCCGGCAACACGGCATCCGGCGTGTCAAGCTGCAATGACAGATAGCGATAGGGATGCCGGCCAAGCAGTGTCCGCGTGTCTTCGAGCACGCGTATGCGCCCGCCATCCAGAATGGCGATGCGGTCGCAGAGTTGCTCGGCTTCTTCGAGATAATGCGTGGTCAAAACGATCGTGTGACCGGCCTCATTGAGTTCTCGGGTAAAAGCCCAGAGCGTGCGCCGAAGCTCGACATCCACGCCTGCCGTGGGTTCATCAAGAATAATGACCTCGGGTTTATGCACCAGGGCCTGGGCGATCAGTACGCGGCGTTTCATGCCGCCCGACAGGGCACGGATCGATTGATTGCGTTTGTCGGTCAGTTCCAAACGCTGCAGGAGTTCATCAATCCAAGGCCAGTAGGCTCGCCCGCAGCCGTGATAACCGGCTTGCTGGCGCAGCATATCGCGTACCGAAAAAAACGGGTCGTAAACCAGCTCCTGTGGCACCACGCCCAAACAGTTGCGCGCCCGGCGATAGTCACTCACCACATCGTGGCCGAGCACCGAAACCCAGCCGGAACTCGCCGTCGACAAACCGGCTGTAATGCTGATCAAAGTCGATTTTCCGGCGCCGTTGGGCCCAAGCAGGGCAAAGAACGAGCCGCGCTCGATTTCCAAATCAACGCGATCCAGTGCCTGAAAGGTTCCGAAGTTTTTGCAGACAGAATGAAACGCCAGGGCGGGCTCGGTCATGGCAATCCACGGTAGAACAATAAACGGTGCAGTATAAGCACGCACGCAAGCCCGCTAGAAACCGCAACCCCGAATCTGCGTGCGCTAAACTTGGGGCATGTCAGAAACCACACGCATCGAAACTGCACGGCGGGTAATCGCAATTGAATCCGAAGCCGCCGCCGCGCTGGCCGAGCGTATCAATGGCACCTTCGATCAGGCCGTTTCCACCGTGCTGCACTCGGCCGGCCGGGTTGTGGTGACCGGCGTAGGCAAATCGGGCCATATCGGCAACAAAATCGCCGCCACACTGGCCTCGACAGGAACACCGGCTTTTTTCGTGCACGCAGGGGAAGCCAGCCACGGCGATCTCGGCATGGTCACGGGGGACGATGTCGTGCTGGCTCTGTCGTATTCCGGGGAGACCTCGGAACTGTTGACGCTTTTGCCCCTACTGAAGCGCTTAGGCACGCCGTTGATCACGATGACCGGCAAACCCGGTTCGACGCTGGCAGCACGGGCTGATGTCCACCTGGATGTCAGTGTAGCTCTCGAGGCCTGTCCACTGGATCTGGCACCTACGGCCTCGAGCACCACAGCGCTTGTCATGGGCGACGCGCTGGCCATCGCCCTGCTTGAAGCGCGCGACTTCGGCATCGCGGACTTTGCCCGGTCGCATCCGGGTGGGCAACTTGGCCGCCGTCTGCTGATGACGGTGAACGATGTCATGCATACCGGCTTGGCGCTGCCCCTGATTGACATCGGCGACACGGTCGGCGAGGCGCTGCTGGAAATGACGGCCAAAGGTTTAGGCATGACGGGCATTACGCATTCCAACGGGCGCCTGGCTGGTGTATTCACCGATGGCGACTTACGCCGCACGCTGGATATCGGTGGCGATCTCAAAAGCGCTCCGATCGCGCAGGCCATGACCGAAAACCCCAAAACCATTCGCTCCAACGCACTGGCTGCGGAAGCGATTCATTTATTGGAAACCCACCGGATCGGCGGCGGCGGTCTTTTCGTGGTCGATGACGACGACCGGCCCGTGGGCGCACTCAACACCCAGGATCTACTGCGAGCCGGTATCCTCTAGCGCCATAATTATGACCAACATGAATCAAACAACGAACACACCGCGAACCAAAGCCGAGCGCGCGCGTCATATTCGGCTGGCCGTATTCGACGTTGACGGCGTCCTTACCGACGGCCGGCTGTATCTTTTCGATCACGCGCAACCGGCACGCAGCATGCACGTCCACGACGGTCTCGGCATCAAACGCCTGCTAGCCGCCGGCATTCATGTGGCCGTCATCAGTGCGCGCCCCGGCGCCGCGGTAGCCGAACGCCTGCATGAGCTGGGCGTGACCCATATTCATCTCGATAGCCACGACAAGCGCATGGATTTTGAAGCCGTGCTCGCCGAACTCGGGCTGACCGCCCGCGATACCGCGGTGATGGGCGACGACCTACCCGATCTGGCACTCATGCGCGATGCCGGACTGGCTTTAAGCGTGGCCGACAGCGTGCCCGAAGTTCGTGAGCGTGCGGATTGGGTCAGCACTCGGGGCGGGGGCCGGGGCGCCGTGCGCGAGGCCTGCGAATGGCTGATCGAGGCCATGGAGCGTGCTTGAAACCGCGCCTGAATCTTGCACTGATCGTCATAGCCTGCTTGGGGCTGGCATTGGCCATATATTCGACGCGCGAGCTTTTGGGGGGATACAGCGGGGTCTCTTTCTCCACGCCGGAGAATAGCCACTATTACGTCGACAAACCCGTAACCTACAAATTCAACAAACAAGGCCGACTGGTCTACAAGCTGGTTGCCAAGCGCAGCCTGTATTTCCGTAGCGGTGCCGTCCGGATCACGCAGCCGAAATTACACTACTACCCATCCAAACGGGGCCATTGGCGATTCCAATCGCAGCGCGGTTATATTCCGCCCGGTCACAAACGGATCCGGCTGAACGATCATGTAAGTGCCGTGAACCACAAGAAGGGCACTGGCCCTACCCGCATCCACACCAGTCAGGCCTGGGTTTTCCCAAACAAGCATTTAGTTACGTCCAAAAAACACGTCAACGCACGCAACCCGACGCGACGGCTGACGGGCCGAGGTATGCGTCTGAACATTCAGACCAATCATTTGAAGGTATTCAACAATGCACACGTCAACTATCATCACTAAGACGAATGTCATGGCCCTGATTGCCAGCATTTTATTGGCAATTGCCATTATCGGGCCGCCCGCAATGGCAGCCAATAAAAAACCCAATCTGCCGATCAACATTCAGTCGAACAACGCCTCGTTTAATCAGAATTCCGGCCGCAGCGTCTACCAGGGCAACGTCAAACTCACGCGTGGCGGACTCACGCTGACCGGTGACAAACTTGTATTGACCCATACGCAAAAACGCGGCCAGCTGCACGCCGTGCTGACGGGTTCACCCGCGCATGTCGACAAGCAACCCGACCAATCCGGAAGTCACGTCGTGACGGGCCATTCGAAACAGATCATATTCGACAACCCGTCCCACACTCTCACCATGCAGGGATCGGCTTATCTCAAACGCGCCGACGGCAACTCGGTGCGGGGCAAGCGCATCGTCCATAATCTTAAAACCGGCTTGACGCAGGCACAGGGCGGTGGCAGTGCAAAGCAACGCGTCAAGGTGACACTGCAACCGGGCAGCCAATCGCACAATAAATCGCAATGACGCCGGCCAAAGCCACACAAAAGCCCGCAAATAACGCACACCTGGACGCGATTGGCTTGCATAAACACTATCGCGGCAGGCGTGTGCTGGAAGGTGTTGATATCAGCGTCCAACGCGGCGAAATTGCCGGCCTGCTCGGTCCCAACGGTGCAGGCAAAACCACGGCGTTCTACATCATCGTGGGGCTGATCCGGCCGGACAGGGGACGCATCATGCTTGGCGAACAATCGCTTGGCGGCATGCCTATGCATAAGCGGGCGCACTACGGCATCGGCTATCTACCCCAGGAACCGTCTGTGTTTCGCAAGCTGACAGTTGCTGACAACATCCGCGCCATACTGCAGTTTCGGCGCGGCATGAACCGCAAACAGATTCGCGCGCGGTTGGAAGAACTGCTGGAAGAATTGTCGATCAGCCACATCGCCGACTCAATCGGTATCAATCTCTCCGGTGGCGAACGCCGGCGCGTGGAAATTGCCCGAGCCCTAGCCGCGGATCCGAGTTTCATGCTGTTGGACGAACCATTCGCCGGGATCGACCCGATTGCGATTGGGGATATCCGAGCGATTATTCGGTATCTAGCTGAACGCGGGATCGGTGTGTTGATTACCGATCACAACGTGCGCGAGACTCTGAGTATTTGCGATCACGCTTTCATCATGGCGGAAGGCACGGTTATTGCCAGTGGCGAGCGTCACGATGTTGTGGCCAACTCGCGCGTTCGCCAAGTTTATCTAGGCGAAGATTTCACGTTGTGAGCCAATGGCAGCGCGCGCGGGACGCATGTGCTTTCGCCACGCTGTTGTTATAAAGCGATTATGCGACAGTCTCTGAACATCGCGCCGACTCAGGCGCTGACGATGACCCCGGCACTGCAGCAGGCGATCAAGATACTGCAAATGTCGTCGCTCGACCTGCACCAGGAAATTCAGGCAGCGCTCGAAAGCAATCTGATGCTGGAGACCGAAGACGAACCCGTCGACGCTTTGGCCGAACCCGATAAAAGCGCAGAAACACCACCTGAATGCGACGACGTCAGCGTTGAGTGGGAACAAATTTACGACCCCGCCCCCAGCACTGGATCAGGCAACGCCGACGACGTAAGCGACTGGCAAAGCAACATTGCGCCTGCCCAGAGCCTGACGGATCATCTCCGCTGGCAAGCCGACATGACGTCATTCGCGCCGGGGGAGCGCGCCATCGCCGATGTGATCATCGATGCCATCAAGGTCACCGGCCGTTTCGACGATTGGCCGGCACTGGCCGAACAGTTGGCTGCCGAGTTCTCGAGCAGCCCGGGACAGATCACCGCCGTCCTGCAAAAAATCCAAAGTTTCGATCCACCGGGCGTTGGGGCCCGCGATCTGGCCGAATGTATCGGCCTACAGCTGGAACAATTGCCCGGCGACACGCCCGGACTTGGCCTCGCCCAGCAACTTGTTTTCAAGGTCGGACTCGAGACCATGGCCAATTCAGATCTGCATCAACTGGCCGAAATGACCGCCACATCGGCCGACAAAATCAACGATGCCATGGCGCTGATTCGGACTTGTCGACCCGATCCGGGCGAGGCCTATCAACAGTCGGCAACCGATATTGTCACCCCGGAGTTGGAAGTCCGCCGGACGGACGCAGGTTGGCAGGTCAGCCTAAATGACGATATCGTTCCTAAAATTCGGTTGAATGAACGCTATCTTGATCTGATCAAACGCGGCGACTCATCCGACGATCAGACCACGCTCAAAGCCCATCTTCAGGAAGCGCGTTTTTTCCTGAACAGCCTCAAATCGCGCAACGAAACCCTGCTGCAAGTCGCCGAATGTTTAATCAAGACCCAGCGCGGTTTTCTTGACTACGGCGCCCAGGCCCTAAAACCCTTGGTACTGCGTGATGTCGCCGAGGGGCTGGGTGTACACGAATCGACGGTCTCTCGGGCAACGGCCAATAAATACATCCAGACACCGCGCGGCATTCTGGAATTGAAGTCCTTCTTTGCTAGCCGGGTCCCAACCAAGGATGGCGGTGCCGTATCGGGGACAGCCATCCAGGCAATGTTGCAGGCCCTTGTGGCCGANNGAAGCGCTCGATATTGCCCCCTCACGAGAACGCCGCCGCTCCTAGTTTCAGGCTATCGCGCTCGGGTATTGCCAACGGCGACCCGAACGGCGGCATAATGAGGTTGCATGACTTATGTGCTGCAAGGAGCCAGTCTATGAACCTGAACATATCCGGCCACCACGTCGACGTTACCGACGCCCTACGCAACTACGTTGAATCCAAGATGACGCGCGTCGAACGCCATTTTGATCACGTCATCGACGCTGAGGTGGTACTCGAAGTTGCCAAGGAACGCCACTCCGCTGAAATCACCATGAAACTCTCGGGCACCAAGCTGCACGCAGAGGCGACCGAACCGGATATGTATGCCGCCATCGATAGCATGGCCGATAAACTCGATCGACAGATCCGTCGATACAAGGAAAAAACCCGCGACCATCACAATCGCGACGGTCGGCGACTGGATCGAGATACTGGCTAGTTTACACGGCCTGGCGTTGCGATCGGGATCAGCCGCTTGATGCGTATCGTGGATGTTGTGACGCCCGAGCGCGTCCGGCGGTTGTCCGAGGTTTCAAGCCGCAAGCGGCTGCTTGAGCAAGTCGCCAACATGCTGGCATCAGCCAAACCCGCACTAACGGCAGGCGAAATACTTGATGCCCTGCGCTCGCGTGAACGCCTCGGTTCCACTGCCGTCGGCGGGGGCGCGGCCATCCCACGGGCGCGCATCGCCGGACTCGACACCCCGCTCGGTGCGTTCGTTCAATTGGCAACGGGCCTCGACTATGGCACTGGCGAGAGCGACGCGGCGTGGGTCGACCGGGTATTTGCACTGATCGTCCCGGAAAACACACCCGACGATGTACGCCATTTTGTCGATACCCTCGGTATCAACCTGGCGGCTCCACGGGCCGCAGCCGAACTGCGTTCCGCGATCGACGACACCGCACTATATGCCGTACTCCGCAC
Source organism: Salinisphaeraceae bacterium UBA4764 (assembly GCA_002403445.1). Classification (GTDB taxonomy): domain Bacteria; phylum Pseudomonadota; class Gammaproteobacteria; order Nevskiales; family Salinisphaeraceae; genus Salifodinibacter. Next base: position 12,742 of record DHHU01000053.1, read on the forward strand.
GCTGGACGACGACACCTGATGACATCCGTCAATTTTCCAATACTACCTGCAGGCCACGCACTGCTCGAGGCCGTATGTGGCATAAACCGTAGGACGCCATGAAACTGATCGTTGTAAGCGGCTTGGCCGGCGCCGGCAAATCAGTGGTGCTACAAACACTCGAAGACATTGGCTACTTCTCGATCGACAATTTCCCGGTCGCCATGCTCGGGGATGTGTCGCCGGCAACACTCACCACCGAAGGCCTGGACTATGACCGCCTGGCACTCGGCATTGATACCCGCGCCGGGCGCGAGCGGCTCGCCGATCTGCCCGAACGGCTTGACGCTCTACGCGCAGGCGGAATCGATGTCGAACTGATTTTCGTCACCGCCGAACAAGACACCATACTCAGCCGGTTCGATCAGACCCGCCGCCGGCATCCATTGGCTTCTGGCGATTTGGCGCTGCCCGAGGCGATTGCAGTCGACCGCGAGGCACTCGGAGCCATCGAAGCCGCCGCCGACATCGCGATCGATACCACCCGAACCAATATCCATGAATTACGCGACATCGTGCGCAACCGTGTCGAATTCGGTCAGCAGGGCACGGTCGCGGTGTTGCTGCAATCTTTCGGGTTCAAAAACGGCGTCCCCGCCGGCGTCGATTTTTGTTTTGACGCCCGGTGCCTGCCCAACCCGCATTGGCAACCGACCTTGCAGCAAGCCACTGGCAAAGACACGGGCGTGATCGCTTTCTTCGAGAACGACCCGGCGACTCAAGCCTATCTCCGGGATATCGGCACTTTCTTCGAGACTTGGCTGCCGGTGTTCGCGGGCGCCGACCGGGCCTACGTCACAATCGCCGTCGGCTGCACCGGCGGCAACCATCGCTCAGTCTATCTTGTGGAGCAACTTGCCGAACAACTGCGGGCGCACTACCAACCCGTCCTTGTACGACATAATGAAATCGGCTGATCAACGCCTTTGCCGACAAGATCCAGCTCACAGGCATTGCGCCGTTTGAATCCATAATGCCAGTCGAATGCCCGGCATGAGCCAGTGATGAGTGACAAAGACGCCCAAAAAGCCACCATCGATGCGCAACTGCGCTCGCTCGACGAGGCGCTAACCTCGGGTCGAATGCGACGCCTTAAGCCGCTGTTGAACAGTCTCACGGCACCCGAAATCGCGCGGCTAATGGAATCCTGCCCGCGCCAGCGGCGTGGTGTCGTCTGGCAACTGATCCCCGAGTCCGACCGCGGCGAAACACTTAAGCACGTTCATGACGAAGTCCGCAGGGAACTGATCGAGTTAGTCGACAATCAAGATTTGCTCACCTCGGTTCGTGAGCTGGCCATCGACGATCTGGCGGATTTGATCACCGAGCTGCCGGAACCGGTCACCAGCGACGTTCTGCAGTCGATGGGCAGCGGCGACCGGCAACGGCTCGAAGCGGTGCTCGTTTATCCGCCGGATAGCGCCGGCGGGCTGATGAACAACGATACGGTCGCGGTTCGCCCGGACGTCACGCTGGCCGTTGTCAACCGCTATCTGCGCATGCGCGGGCGACTGCCGAACGCGACTGAAACCTTGTTCGTGGTCGCCCGCGACGGCCGCTATCTCGGGCTGTTGAGCCTGGCCAAACTGTTGACCGTCGACAGCCAGCAGGACGTCTCGGAAGTCATGACAACGCGGGTCGAGGGGTTATCAGCCCATCTTTCGGCCAGCGAAGTCGCCAAACGGGTCGAGGATCTGGATTTAATATCGGCCCCGATTGTCGACGATGCAGGTCAACTCGTGGGCCGCATTACCATCGACGATGTCGTCGACGTGATCCGCGAGGAGGCAGAAAAAAGCATCATGCGCATGGCCGGCCTGGAGCAGGAATCGGACGTGTTCGCGCCCATCACGCGCACCGCGCGCCGACGCGCGGTTTGGCTCGGCATCAATCTGGTGACCGCACTGATTGCGTCGCAGGTCGTCGGCCTGTTTCAGGTGGCGCTGTCGCAAGTCGTGGCGCTGGCCGTTCTTATGCCCATAGTAGCCAGCATGGGGGGCATTGGCGGCACCCAAACGCTAACCGTAATTATCCGTGGCTTGACGCTGGGCCAAATTGGTTTTGCCAACGCCGGCCGGGTGCTGATTAACGAACTGGCAGTCGGCATTATCAACGGTATGCTTTGGGGAGTCGTGGTGGGCATTGTGGCCGAACTCTGGTTCGGTAACCCGCTACTCGGCCTGATCATAGGCGCCGCGCTCATCATCAATCAGCTCACGGCCACGGTCGCCGGTGTCGGCGTTCCATTGACCATGAAACGCCTGGGTATCGATCCTGCGCTGGCCGGCGCCGTGGTGGTCACTACCATCACGGACGTCGTGGGCTTCGTCTCATTCCTGGGGCTGGGGACATTGTTTCTGGTGCACTAACTCCTATCCGGACAAAGTAATCCGGATGGGCTCGACCGGCGCATCATATGCAAGCCGGCCGATCACGGCCAATCAATGCCGCAAGAGGTCATCTAGGTACCGGCTACGGTCATTCGACCAATCAAAACCGAGGGCGTGCGCAGCACACGTGTCGGATCAACGTCGTTGCCCAGTGCCTCGATGGCTTGATACATGTCGGCCAGATTGGCGGCAATTGTCGCGTTTTGAACCGGGTAGGCAACACGCCCATCTTCAACCCAGAAGCCGGCGGCCCCCCGCGAGTAATCACCGGTGGTCAAATCCACGCCCTGGCCCATCAACTCGCTCACGATCAAACCCCGGCCCATACCGGCCACCAGGGCGTCGAAATCGGCATCGCCCGGGTTGATTTCAGGGTTGAACACACCGCCGGCATTGCCGGTCGTCTGTCGGCCCAGCCGGCGCGCACTGTAAGCACTGAGCACATAACTATTCAGTACGCCGGATTCGACCAACGCACGTTCGCGGGTCGCCACGCCGTCGCCGTCAAAGCCCGCACTAGCCAGCCCACGTGGGCGATGCGGTGACTGTCGCAAAGTGACCGACGGAACAGCAATCGCCTCCCCAAGCCGGTCTTTCAGAAAACTGGCATTTCGATACAGCGCGCCACCGCTGATGGCACTAATCAGATGTTGCCAAAGACTGACCGCCGCACGCGGTTGGAACAAGACTGGAACGGTTGCCGTCGGCGGCGTGCGGGCGCCAAGTCGGGCCAACGCGCGGTCGGCGGCGAGTTGCCCGATGATGGTTTCGGCTTCCAGGTCATCAACCGCACGTGCCGGCGAAAACGCCACGTCACGCTGCATGCCGCTGTCATCGCGAGCCAGTGCGCTGCAACTCATGACATGTTGGGTTTCAGCCTGAGCCGCAATAAAGCCGTGACTGTTGGCATAGACGTCGAACTCGCTTTCGGTGGCAACTTGGGCGCCTTCCACCTGGGCTATGCGTGGATCGCGCTCGAGTGCCGCAGCTTCCAAGGCCAGCGCCCGGCGCTCGGCCTCGTCGGCGCTCAACGACCAGGGATGGTTCAACGACAAATTTGGCCAATCGGTGGCCATCAATTCCGCATCTGCCAGACCCGCGTAGGGATCAGGCTCGGTGAAACGCGCCATATCCAGTGCCCGCGCCAATGTCTGGGCTAGACCCTCGGCGCTAAGATCGCTGGTTGTAGCAGTCGCGGCGCGCTGGCCGCGATACACAGTAACGCCGGCTGAACGTGCGTTGGCCGATTCCACGCTCTCGCGCTGGCCGCCGCGCGCCGATACCGAAAGACTGCATCCGGCCGAGGCACTCACCTCCGCCGCATCGGCACCGCCGCGGCAGGCATCGTCGATCAGCGCGGCAACCTGGTCGCGCAGCGCTCTGGTGTCGACGCGTCGTTGAATATCTCCGGCGTTAGCGGCCTGGGCCATGATTGTGTTCCCGAGTTGGATTTGTCGCCCCGCAGGCTAGCGTAAAAACAAGCGCTGCTGGGAACCATTTTCAGACAAGTTCGTCCAGCCGCGCCAGAAGACGTTGTTGAAATCCCTCGAAACCGGCGTTGCTGAGGACGACCACGCGGTCCTCGGGGCGAACAAAATCGACTACTGCCGCAATCAACGCTTCGACAGTCGCCGCACTTTCGAGATGCGCCAGACCCGAGTCACCCAGGGTGGCCTCAACCGACCAGTCGGTTTGGCCCGCATAGACGAATACCGCGTCGGCACGTGACAGACTCGAGCCCAGTCGAGCGCCATGGCAGCCGGCTCGCATGGTGTTAGAGGCCGGATGCAAAACCGCAATCAAGCGTCCAGGCTTCGACTCGGCCCGCAGCGCCTTGAGGGTGGCCTCAATGGCGGTGGGATGGTGAGCAAAGTCATCGATGACCGTGACCCCACCTGCGCTGCCAAGCAATTCCAGGCGGCGTTTGACACCATGAAAGCCGGCCAGCGCATCGACACTGGCCTGCGGGTCGACCCCCGCGGCGTGGGCTGCGACGATCGCCGCCAAGGCATTCGATGCGCTATGGGCGCCAGGCAGTTGCCATGGCCCCTCGGCACATGAAACGCCATCGTGGTGGATCGTCCAGTGTTGTGCTGGAAGATCGACGCTTATCGACCATCCAGATTCGCTGTTGAACCAGTCCACTGGCGTCCAGCAGCCACGATCGAGCACATCCTGCAGTTCCGGGTCGTCGGCATTGACCACGAGATGCCCGCGCCCCGGTACGACGCGCACCAGATGATGAAACTGGCGCCGGATATCTTCCAAATCGTCAAAGATGTCGGCATGATCGAATTCAAGATTGTTCAGGACACAGATCTCCGGCCGGTAGTGGACAAATTTAGAGCGCTTGTCGAAAAACGCGGTGTCGTATTCATCGGCTTCGATTACAAAACATCGGTCGGTGCCGAGTGCCGCCGACACGCCCAGATCATGGGCAATACCGCCAATCAACCAGCCGGGATCGGCCCCGGCTCGTCGCATAATGGTTGCGAGCATACTGGCTGTCGTAGTCTTGCCGTGGGTGCCAGCCACCGCTAGCACCTGACGCCCGGCCAGCACATTGTCAGCCAGCCAGGCCGGACCAGACGTGTAGCGCAACCCGGTGTTCAGTACGGCCTCGACTTCCGGATTACCGCGCGACAGGGCATTGCCGATAACCACTTCGTCGGGTAATGGTTCTAGGTTCGCCGGCTCATAGCCCACGGTCACTTCGATGCCAGCTTCGGTGAGCTGTGTACTCATGGGCGGATACAGCGGGCCATCCGAGCCGCGCACAGTATGACCCATGGCACGCGCCAACAGCGCAATGCCGGCCATGAATGTGCCGCCTATGCCGATGATATGCACGTGCATATCAGAGGATGGTAAACACCACGAACAGGAATAACTCGAAGCCCACGGCTGTCGCCAACCCGAGCCAACGCGTGGTATCCAGTGCTTGTTGGTAGATATGGCTGAAAACGAACAGCCGCCAGAGGCCAATGACCATGAACAAAATGAATGCCCACCCAGACAGTGCCGGCATACCGGATTGTCCAGCGTTGGCTTGGGATGATTGGGCTGTGCCGGATCTGGTGTTTCGCCGCGCTGCATTCTGGGCTTTCGATCGCGGCTTCTGCGGCGACTGGCTGGCCGTTTGAGTCGGGGTCGACGCACCCTGCTCGGCCTGATTGCGAAGCGCGTGCAGATAAGGCGCCATGGCCATATCCGGCCCAATCATGATCAGCGTGAAAACGGTGCCGCAAAAAAATAGCGCAGTGGCGGTTTGGCGAAAGCGGTTGGGGGTGCCGCGCCACAGCAGCAGCGCCGCCGTGTAGATGGCCAGCAGGATCGTGGTCAGCAGCACCAGTGCAAGCGCTTCCACCAACGATTCCAGTACCACCAGTTGGGCGATCCCGGCAATCATGTACAAGGCTACGGCGAGGGTGAGCGTGGTGCGATCCCCAGGCATATCCTGCGGACCGGAGCGTAAACGCAATAAGTCGAGTATCGGGGCCAGAAAGGCCATGAGGGGCCTCACAATTCGTACAATAGCCTGATGATACAAAACACATCGCAATCGGTCGCGTTCATCGACACGCCTGAGGCTCTGGCTCGCTTTGTCGATACCCTCGGGCAGCCGCCCAAATTGGCACTGGATACTGAGTTCGCCCGTGATCGGACTTATTTTCCCCGTCTATGTCTGGTTCAGATCGCCACGACCGAGTACATCGGGTTAATCGACGCGCTGGCCATCGATGACCTAAGCCAACTGACCAAGCTCTGGGCCAACCCAGCGACCACCATTGTTTTGCACGCGGCCGCTCAAGACCTGGAAGTACTGCTGCATCGCACTGGGGTATTGCCGGCGCAGTTGTTTGACACCCAAATCGCCGCCGCCCTGGCGGGACATGACGCACAAACCGGCTATGCGACGCTGGTGAAAGCGGAGCTTGGCCTAACGCTGGCCAAGAGCCACACTCGCACTGATTGGCAAAAACGCCCATTGGCACCAGGCGCGCTGGATTATGCCGCCGATGATGTCCGCTATCTGCTCGCCCTGTACACTCATCTGTCTGATGCCATCCGGGCAACCGGGCGCGAACAGTGGCTGGTCGAAGACTGTGAACGCCAGAACGACGCCGAGCGCTATCGGCCCCAACCCGATCAGGCTTTGCGGTTTGTGCGCGGCCTCGACGGGCTGAATCCCGAAACAGTTGCCGTGGCCGCCCGCCTGGCCGCCTGGCGTGAGCGCACCGCGATGTCAAGCGACCGGCCGCGCCGTTGGATTCTGGCTGATAAAACACTGGTCGAGATAGCCGAGCGACAGCCGGCCGATATGGCAGCACTGGAAGCAGTGGATTCGTTGTCAAAACGGACGCGCGAACGCCACGCCAAGGCATTGATCCACGCCATCCATGGGCATGATCAGCCGGAAGCGATTCATACGCCCGAGCCTGCGCCCCGTCTAACGGCCGCTGAACGCCAACGTGTCAAAAAAGGGATGAGAATACTGCGCCAAATGGCAGAGACACTTGAACTACCGAGCGCTACGCTCGGCGCGCGCGCTGATGTTGAGGCGCTGGTCCGTGGGCGCCGCGATACGAAACTGGAAAACGGCTGGCGCGCCGATGTGGTCGGCAGGCCGATTGCTGAGGCAATCATGCCCCCCCAATCCAATTAACCCGGACAGTTCTTTTAATTCGATCGCGTGCGGACTAAGCCGCTTCAATGGCTTCGACAATACGCGCTTGAATATCTTCGATCGTACCCGAGGCATTGACCGGCGTTAGCAGCCCACGTGATTCGTAGTACTCGACGAGAGGCTCGGTCTGATCCGCGAAAACCGCCAGGCGATTGCGGATCGTTTCTTCAGTATCGTCGCCCCGGCCGCGATCGGTGAGGCGCTGGACGATCTCCTCGGTGTCCACTTGCAAGTGGATTACGCGCTGCAGCGGTCGGTCGAGTTCAGTTAAAAGACTATCCAGTTCTTCGGCTTGTGCCAAGCTGCGCGGGAAACCGTCAAGAATAAAACCATTCTCCGCATCGGGCTCGGTCAGTCGATCGCGGATCATGGCGATGACGGTTTCGTCCGATACCAGTTCGCCTGCGTCCATCGCGGCTTTAGCAGCGTGGCCGAGTTCTGTGTCTTCAGCAACGGCTTCTCGCAGCAGATCACCGGTGGCAATCTGCGGCACGCCATAGCGGGTCGCCAACTCGGCACCTTGTGTGCCTTTGCCTGAACCGGGCGCACCCAACAAAACAATTTTCAGCATAGTTGATCGCACAAAAGGGACAGTCGGCAGCGCGCCACTCGATATGGTTGCCACCCACTTGTTTATGGCCTGTCGAAGTTACTGCTTCGTTTAGCCGGCGTCAATTTTAAGGGTGGTGCAAGCGTCCGTATGATCATTAATTGCAATCCGTTTTCAAATCGAGCCACGTCATGCCCGGCCAAAATATCTTCTACGCGCAAAGCGGCGGGGTTACATCCGTCATCAACGCCTCGGCAGCGGGCGTCATCGAAACCGCTTGCGCCCATTCCGACCGTATCGGCCGAGTCTATGCCGGCCACGATGGCATTCTTGGCGCGCTGACTGAAGACTTGATTGATACCAGCGCCGAGAGCGACGCCACTATCTCGGCACTTTGTCATACCCCCGGCGGTGCTTTCGGATCCGCGCGCTATAAGCTCAGATCTCTGGAAGAAAACCGCACTGAATACGAGCGTTTAATCGAGGTCTTCAAGGCCCACGACATCGGCTATTTTTTCTATAACGGCGGTGGCGATTCGGCCGACACCTGTGAAAAAGTCAGCCATCTGGCCGACGAGATGGGCTATCCAATACAGGCCCTCCACATTCCCAAGACCATGGACAACGACTTGCCGGCTACGGACTGCTCGCCGGGCTTTGGCAGCGCAGCCAAATACACGGCCGTATCGATCCGTGAAGCCAGCCTGGATCTGGCCAGCATGTATCCCACCTCGACCAAGGTATTCATACTGGAGGTCATGGGCCGCACCACTGGCTGGACCGCGGCCGCCGGTGGGTTGGCTAGCGCCAGCGACAACACGGGCACCGATCCAAACATCGTCCTGTTTCCCGAGGTGGTATTCGATCCTGAAAGGTTCTTGGTCCAGGTAGACGAGTGCGTTAAAAAGTGCGGCTATTGCACGATTGTAGCCTCGGAAGGCATACGACACACCGACGGGCAATTCGTCTCCGAAGCCGGGGCCCGCGATGTATTCGGCCATACTCAACTCGGCGGGGTGGCATCCACCCTGGCCCGGATGATTCACGCCCGGCTGGGCTATAAGAATCACTATGCCATTGCGGATTATCTCATGCGCTCGGCGCGCCATATTGCCTCGACTACCGACGTCGAGCACGCCTACGCCGTAGGGCGTGCCGCCGTGGAGTATGCGCTGGCGGGGCGTTCCGGCGTGATGGTGACGATCGAACGTGAATCGGATGATCCCTATCGATGGTCGCTCGGCAGTGCACCGCTTGCCGATGTTGCCAACGGCGAACGGGCTATGCCAAGAGATTTTATCAGCTCCGACGGCTTCCACATCAGCGCCAAGGCTCGCGCCTATCTGACACCCTTGATCGCCGGCGAGGCCTATCCGCCCTATATCGATGGTTTGCCGCAATACGCGCAGCTCGCTAAAAAACGCGTCGCGCGACGGCTGAATACCAGTTTTAAACTATAGGCCGTATAACGAACAGTCAGTTATACTAGGCGGCTAGTTTCAAGCAGATCGAATCGTCATGGGTTACGAAGCACTCACGCCCGGCAAGAAAGCACCGGATGAAATCAACGTCGTTATCGAAATCCTGGCCGGCGCCAGTTCGGTGAAGTATGAAATCGACAAGGACAGCAATTGCCTGACTGTCGATCGCTTCATGAATGTGGCGATGCACTATCCGGCCAACTACGGTTTCGTGCCGAAAACACTTTATGACGACGGCGATCCGGTGGACGCCCTGGTGCTGACGCCCGAGCCGGTCGTAGCCGGTGCAGTGGTTCCATGCCGTCCAGTGGCGGTGCTCCACACTGAGGACGAATCCGGACAGGATGCCAAGATTTTGTGTGTCCCCACCGACAAGGTGGCCACCGACAATTACAAGGCGATCCGAGATTTGAGCGATCTCGACGACCGCCTCTGCAACAGGATCGGGCACTTCTTCGGCCATTACAAGGATCTGGAAGAAGGCAAGTGGGCTAAAATCGGCAGCTGGGAAAACGTCGACAAGGCCAAACAAGAAATCCAGCGTTCGATCGACGCGTATAACAAGGGCTGAATTCACTTAGGCCGCTGACTTATCCGGTCACTGCTAATAAGTCAGCGTTCAGTCCACATTTACAGCCATATGATCGTAACCGCTGGCTCCGTTTGGGTACGTTCCGGTTTGCTTGGCAGTCTGGACATTGCCGTTGCCGTCAATCGCGCGAACCATTAACTGGTGCCGGCCACTTGTAGGCTGGTGCCAGTCATAACGCCAGAGAGACCAGGCATCCGGTTTGTTGGCGTGCTCGACACGACATTTGGCCCAATTTTGACCCCCGTCAAGCGATACTTGGACCCCGCGCACCCCTCGGTGGCCGGCGTAGGCCACGCCAGTTAACGTCACCGATTTGCCGGCCTTGATCTGGCCCGGCGGATCAAGCCGTGACATGGTCTTGACCGGCACGGAGCCGGCCCAGCCGCGCTCTTCCCAGTAAGAAGTCGTATCGGCCGTCTCCTGAAGGGCAATCTGGGTCAACCAGCGCGGCTGCTTCATACCGTACAAATCCGGCAACATCACCCGCGCTGGAAAGCCGTGCTTGGCGGGCAGCGGCGCTCCATTCATCTGCAAGGCAATGAACGCATAGTCGTCCATGGCGCGGTCGATCGACACGCTGGAATAAAAATTGTCGAGGCTACGAAACATCACAGACTTGGCATGATCAAAGCCCGGCAGGGACTGCAGCAATTGTTTGAGCGGTATCACCTGCCAGCGCGCGTTACCGATGAGATCACCGCCCACTTGGTTGCCGATACATTCAAACGTCTTGAACACACTTTTATCGGCCTGCTGCATCAAATCCTGCCAAGCGTGCCGGTCGGGCGCGCCCGACAGTCCCTTGATCTCGAGATGCCAGTTGCCAGCCACATTATTCGGGGTCACCGCAGGCCGGAATGATTTATTCACCGCAACCAGATAAAAATCGTCACGCGATGTGACATAGGGTGTCACGTGGCGCGCCGAGGACCCACTGCCCCCGAAGACCCCGCCCAAACCGAATGCGGAGGCGCGGCCGCTGGTACAGACTAGAGACGCCCCAACCGCAGAGGCACCGACGCCGGCAATAAAACCACGACGCGACAAAAACCCGTGCTCATCGCTCATAGTGTTCTCCACGTGGGTCCAACATGAATCATAAGGAGTTCACATATGTATACGAGGGATGGGTCACGCGAGTTGCACAGGCGTTGGCGGCCCCGGCATCAAGGGCTGTTACTGGGCCAGTTACGGGGCCGAAAGGTTGGGCTGTCGACTTACCTTGCGGACGGCATGAAGCGCCTATTGAATGTGGGTTTTTTTACTTATCAGGCTCGCAGCCGGTCGACATTCTTGGCTTCCAATCGCACGGCGTCCCAGTCGCCGCGACTCACCGCATCTTTCGGCGTCAACCAACTGCCTCCGACACAGGCCACGCTTGGTAGTGCCAGATATGCTGGCGCGGTTTCTTGATCGATGCCGCCTGTCGGGCAGAACGTCATCTCAGGATGAACGCTGCTGTAGGCTCTGATCGCAGGTGGACCGCCAAGCACGGTGGCTGGGAAGAGCTTGACGTGATGGCGGCCGCGAGTGGCCAGATGCGCCAGTTCACTGACTGTCTGCGCGCCCGGGAGATAAGCGATTTCGTGTTTGCGGCAGACATCGTCGACAGCGTCGGCTATCCCAGGCGACACGATGAACTCGGCGCCGGCGTCGATAGCGTTCCGAGCTTGTTCAGCTGTCCAGACGGTGCCGACTCCCAGACACATCTCAGGCAACTCGCGCTTGACGGCTTGGATCGCTTCAAACGCAGCCGCGGTGCGCCGGGTAATCTCAATCACCGAGACACCGCCTGCATAAATTGCCTTAGCAATATGCACCCCCGTGTCGGCGTCGTTGACGGTTACCACGGGAATGACCGGCGACAATCCCATGATTTGAGCTATGTCTTCCATCACAACATCCCTTGAGACCTCGGACGACTCATTCGAAGAATCGCGTCGCGTATTTTGATCACTCAACCCGAAGTGGGTAGGTCTAGCCAACAGCGTGACGGGCGTCGCCGGGATTCTCGACATGGCACCGGTCTTCGGCAGCACGCACCCGCCAGCGGCTTGTTGTGTCTTAGTTCAACTAAACTATTATCAGTGATTTTTTGATTCAAGTTGTAATAGCCAAGAAGAAAGACACGAATGGCCGCGCCTTGACCCGTGACTCATTCAGATAGGATCGAGTGAGGAAACGCGGCGGCTTTTTGTTCAAGTCATGCCTTGAAGGACGGGACCGGCGCCCTGCTCGGCCGTCGCAGCATTCTGGCGAAAAAATGCGAACAGTTCGCGGCCGAGCCCGAACTCGGTTTCCGGCGCGTCTTCGAAACTTATCGGCTCGCGGGCCGCCAGCGTGTCGTCATCCACATCGACGTGCAGCGTGCCGTTTTCGGCGTCGAGTTTAATCATATCGCCGTCGCGGATTCGCGCAATGTTACCGTCGCGCGAGCCTTCCGGCGTCATCTGAATCGCCGCCGGTACCCGGCCTGAGGCACCCGACATGCGGCCGTCGGTCAACAGCGCGATCTTATAGCCGGCGTCCTGTACGTTGGTCAACGTGGGCGTGAGCTTGTGCAATTCCGGCATGCCGTTGCCGCGCGGCCCCTGGTACGGAATGACCACCACCATATCGCCCGTCAAATCCCCCGCCTTGAATGCCGCCAGCACATGTTCCTGGGAGGCGAACAAGCGCGCCGGGGCCTGAAGCCTTCGATGCTGTTTTTCGACCGCCGAAATCTTGATGATACTGCGGCCTAGATTGCCTTCCAGTAGCGTGATACCGCCGGTCGCGGCAAATGGCGCATCGACGCCACGCAGGACATCGCTATCGTGGCTCTCGCTCGGACCTTCCCGCCATACCGGTGCATCGTTTTCGATAAATGGTTCGCGTGTGTAATGCGATAGCCCGTGGCCGACCACCGTGTGCACGTCTTCGTGCAGCAGCCCAGCGCTCAAAAGCGAGCGGATCATGAACTGTATTCCGCCAGCCGCTCGCATATGATTGACGTCGGCATCGCCATTCGGATACACCCGGGCTAAAAGTGGTGTCACGGCCGACAGATCCGCAAAATCGGTCCAGTCGATGACCACGCCAGCCGCGCGTGCTATGGCGACCAGATGCATGGTGTGGTTGGTCGACCCGCCGGAGGCCAGTAAGCCGACCATGCCGTTGACGATAGCTTTTTCGTCGATCACCTGCGACAGCGGCATATAGTTGTCGCCAAGTGCGGTCAGGCCGACGATGGTTTCAGCAGCAGACCGCGTGGCCAGGTCACGCAATGGCGTACCTGGGTTGACCAGTGATGTGCCGGGAATATGCAGTCCCATGAACTCCATGAGGAGCTGGTTGCTGTTCGCGGTACCGTAGAAAGTACAGGTACCGGGCGAGTGATAAGCCATGGATTCGGCTTTTAGCAACTCGTCTCGACCGATCTCACCGGCCGCGAAACGCTGTCGAACCTGGGATTTGATTTTGTTGGAAAGACCCGAGGTCATCGGCCCGGCTGGTGCGAAGACAACCGGCAGATGGCCGAAGGACAATGCGCCGATCAAGAGTCCCGGTACGATCTTGTCGCAGACACCCAAGCAAATCGCACCATCGAACATGTTGTGCGACAGCGCCACGGCGGTGGCCATGGCAATGACGTCGCGCGAGAAAAGCGACAGCTCCATACCCGGCTGACCTTGGGTGACACCGTCGCACATGGCGGGCGTGCCACCGGCAAACTGTGCCACGCCACCAGCCTGCCAGGCCGCGTCCTTGATAATGTCGGGAAAATCCTTGAGCGGCTGATGTGCCGAGAGCATGTCGTTATAGGCCGACACGATTGCGATATTGGGCCGTTTTTCGCCGGCCAGTGCGTCTTTTCCGGGTTGAGACTTGCTGGCAAAGCCGTGCGCGAGGTTACCACAGGACAACTCCGTGCGATGTGGGCCCTTGTGCGCAGCGGCATTCATGCGCGCCAGATAATCGGCTCGGGTATCGCGGCTTTTTTCAATGATGCGATCAGTTACGCGTTGCACGGTGTCATGAATAGACATAGCGGCCTCGAGTAGTTAAGGCGCCCAGTAAACGTTAACCGGCACGGGCGCATGATTGAGTATGGAGGCGATTGGCAGGCTCGTCGGCGGGGCCCCTGCCGCGGCACGATCGAAGACGGCGCGCTTGTCGTCGCCGAAAAACAGAATACTGATGGCTCGCGAATAGACTAAGCAGGGGACGGACAAGCTGATGCGCGGTGTCTCGTCGGTCGGCAACTCGGGCACTACCACACGCTCGCACGATGCAAGGAGCTCCTCGATGTTGGCAGCGTGCGGAAAAATCGACGCCGTATGGCCATCACTGCCCATGCCGAGCACGACGTGCTCAAAGGGTGTTTGTACACTTGCTAGGTCGTGATTGATTTCGGCCACCGCCTGACCAGGCGTAGCTTGGGCCCGATACAGTCCCCAAACTTGGGCACTTGTCGCCGGACCTTGCAACAACGTCTCGCGAAGTACGCGTTCGTTGCTGTCGGGGTGATCCGGTGCTACCCAGCGCTCGTCGCTCGGCATCACGGTTACTTGGTCCCAGGGCACCGCCTGGTCGGCCAAAAAGCCGAACATTTCTATCGGCGAACTGCCGCCACAAAGCACGATGCGCGCGCGCTGCTCGCCAGCCTCGCACCCCCGAATCGAGTCGGCGACTGCCGTGGCCAATGCCCGGGCCGCAGCTGATCGCGAAACATATTCGTTGCGAGTCACCATCGGGTTTACCCCTATTCGTCCTGCCAGCGGCGGCCATCGCGGTCGATAAGCAAAAATGCGTCCGGCGGCCCCCAGCTACCGGCCATGTAGGATTGGACGTGTTGACGCGAGTCTTGCCAGGCCGAGGCGATCTGGTCGATCCATTGCCAAGCACCTTCAACTTCGTCGCGCCGCATAAACAGCGCCGGATTACCGCGCAACACTTCCATCAGCAGTCGTTCGTAGGAATCCGGATAGCGCACATCGAATTCATCGGAAAAACTCAGATTCAACGGCACCGAGGTCATGCGAAAACCACCCGGCCCGGGATCTTTGGTCATCAATTTGAGATTGACGCCTTCCTCGGGCTGAAGCGTCAACGTCAGCGTGTTCGGATCGAGCGGTTGCTCCCCGAAAATCGAGTGCGGCACGGGCTTGAACTGGAACACGATTTTCGACGATTTGCGCGGCATGCGCTTGCCGGTGCGTAAGTAGAATGGGGTATCACGCCAGCGCCAGCTGTCCAACTCGGCTTTTATGGCCACGAATGTCTCGGCCGATAGCTCGCGGTCCGGTCCGGCCTCGTCGCCATAGGCCGGCACCGGATTTCCATCGATCATGCCGGCAGAATATCGTCCGCGCACGGTCACTTTCGAGGCATTGTCCGGGGTCACTGGTCGCAGCGCTCGTAACACCTTCATTTTTTCGTTGCGGATGTCATCATGATTTAAGCTAGCGGGAGGCTCCATCGCCACAAGACACAACAACTGCAGCATGTGGTTCTGCACCATGTCGCGCAGCGCCCCGGTCTGCTCGTAAAAATCGAGCCGGGTATCCACGCCCAGATCCTCAGCCACGGTGATCTGCACGTGATCGATGTGGTTGCGGTTCCAGACCGGTTCGAATATCGAATTGCCAAAGCGCAGCGCCAATAGGTTTTGAACCGCTTCCTTGCCCAGATAATGGTCGATTCGAAAGATGCGCGACTCGTCGAAGACCGCACCCACGGCGTCATTGATGGCACGCGCCGAATTCTCATCAAAACCCACGGGTTTTTCCAGCACGATGCGCGCCGAGTCGGTCGCTAGGCCCCGCTCGGCCAATGCGCCCGCAATAGAACCATAAAGCTGTGGTGTGGTGGCTAGATAGAACACTCTCACCCGACCGCCGGGTTCAGAGCCGAGCTTTTCTGCCAGTCCCGACCAGCCTGTGTTACTCGATACATCGACCGACTGATACCCCAACCTGGCCACAAACCGTTGCCAGACCTCGTCGTCGGGAATCCTTTCATCGAGATGTTCGGCCAGTGCTTCGGAGACCCACTGAACATAGTCGTTATCCGAATAATCCCGACGCGACACACCGATAATCCGGCTGTCCTCCGACAACTGGCCATCGCGGTCGCGATGATAGAGCGCGGGCAACAACTTGCGTGCGGCAAGGTCGCCGGTTCCGCCCAGAATCACCAGATCAAACGGCGGGACGGGAATGAATTCGGCGGGCATAGGTACCGTGGAGCAAAGGTGGAGACTTAATTGTAACGCTGAAGCTATTGTGGGGGTATTTTTCTGAATGCAGTGGGTCTTGACCTTACGCTCAGGCCAAAAGCTCACTAACTAGCCTACGGTGCGCGATAATGGCGACGGTGTCCGAAAACTTGGGCACGCAAATCTGCTACGAATAACAACCGACTGGAACACCTGATGCGGGCTATTGAACGATCGAGCTGGTTTTTATTCCGCTATAGAAATATCGTTTTCCCCGTTCTGCTGATCGGACTACTCTTCCTGTTTCCACCGATTCCGTCGACCACTGGCCCGACGGTTGCATTAACTGCTCTGGGATTGGTGCTGCTGGTGGTCGGACAGGGCTTGCGCCTCATAACGATCGGGATTGGCTTGGACTATATCTGGCGAAGCGGCATAAACAGACAGTTCTACGCCAACAATCTAGTGACCGGCGGTCTATTCGAGCATTGCCGCAATCCTATGTACACCGGGAATGTATTGATCGCCACCGGGTTTATGGTGCTCACGGCTAACGCCTGGACCATTATTATCGGCAGCCTCGCGAGCTATCTGATCTATGCGGCCATCATCCACGGCGAAGAATGTTACCTAGCGCGCGAGTTTGGCGCGGCCTTCGCCCACTATTGCGCGGATGTGCCGCGCTGGCCGCCACGCCTTCGCGGCTTGCTGACCAAACTGCGCACTTATCCTTTCGACTGGCAAGCAGTGATCGTTCGTGAATACGGCACAATGTTCACCACGGCACTCACGGCGCTTATCATCCTGGGTGTCAAATCGGCGCGTGCAGACCACTGGTCTGCCAGCGCGCCAGGTTATGTCGCAGCGGCCGTCATACTGACTTTTTTGTATGCTCTAGCACGCTATCTGAAAAAATCACGCCGGTTGCGTGCACGTCGAAGCTAAGTTGTGACCCATGATTGAAAGTCACCGAAAAGTTTCAGCCAAAGAATCTGTCTTCGATGACAACTGAGAAGNNTGTAACGTTCAGCGTTTACCCCGGCTTACGCGCCGTTACGTTGCGTCTGGATCAACTCGTCGCACAGCATTCGGGATAAAGCAAGGCTAGCCTGGTTAAAAGCGGTCTGGGCGACCGAGTCAAATGGGTCCCACGTTAAGTCGAACGCGACAGCTCGTTGCCGTCCCGTAACATCGTGCTGATCAGCTGAACCCTGAAATTAGCGCGGCCCTTCTACCTGGAAACACTGATCGAAGGCGACGCCGAGGCGATTTAATCTGCGGTTGCCTGCTGCTCGTGAAAAATCTGGCTTGACGACTCGATGCTCAATTGCCTCAATATCGAGTCCTACGATAACTATAAGTGGAGTCTGTATGACTCCAAAGCGGCAATGCAGAACAAACTTTAAACGCCGAAAAACTTTCTCATCCGCTACCTAAGTGACGAAAACCGGAACCTGTTGTAGCCAACTGGCTCGAACCGGTCGTCACTTGCTTTCACTGGTTCAATTTCGAGTTTCGAGTTGCAATTACCCGCTAATCGGATAAGCCAACAGCGCTCATCCGTCCTCTTCCCCCGATTTCAGACGGCCATAGCGATTGATTTCGCGGCGAAAAAGTCGAATCAGACCACTGGTGCGAGTCCGATCGTCCGCCAAAGAGGCCCGACGCATGCAATGCCGCCAGTAGATAAATACTCCGCCGATCAAAAACAGCATACTGCCGCCGATATACTCCCATGCCACATAGGTCAGAATCAGCTGCGTATCGCTGCTGTTATGGAGGTGCCAGATGAACGGGATGGACGCTACGAAAAACAAGATCGATCCGACCGCGAAAGCCGCCACAGTTAAATTGAATAGTTCGAGATAGACCAGCGATGGCGCTTCCACGACCTGCAGCAGATTGACGTTGGCGCCAACAACAAAAGCAGCCGAGCCGACAATGAAACACCACGCCCCGGGGATCGACCAGCCCCAGTCTGGCAAAAAAAACAGACTGCCAAGCGCAAATAGAATTGAGCCCCCGACGTAGTTGAAAGACGCCGTAAACTCCAGCGTCTGAGCCAGTGTTTCGGTAGCAAATAAATGCCAGAAACGCAGAACTTCCAGCAGATCATGGCCGGTCACCAACAGATACAAAAGCGAGCCGACAAAGAACAACCAGTCGCCGAGATATTGCAGCGACGACAGGGCGGGAAGAAAAAAGATGCTGCCGGTGATGAACGTCAAACCGCCGAGGCCATAGACCGCCGAGCTGAGCTGTTCCCACTGATCGTGTGAGGGGTTGTCTGGGTCTTGCTGACCGGGGTTGCCGACGCGCGGGCGGTTGGTAACCAGATGGGGCATGGCTCTCACGCACTGGGGGCATATCGAAGCAGCGCATTATAAGTCAGACAAACTGGGTGCCAAATATCTGACCAAAAAAAACCCCGACCGGTAGCCCGGTCGGGGCCATATCGCTTCGCAGTTTCTAATTAGAAATTGTAGGAGAAGCGGAAACGGTTGTCGTAGAAGTTTGTCTTCGGCGTACCGCTTTGGAAGTGGGTAATGCCTACCTTGTCCTCTACCTTCAGACCAGTCAACGCCTTGTTGACGTAGCCGAAGTTGTAGCTCAAGCCCACATCAACTTCGTAGCTGTTCTGGCTGCCACAATTATTGGCAACGCCTGGGCTGACACTGCTGTTAGTGGTGGGGCA
>DHHU01000053.1:31386-48459 GCA_002403445.1 Salinisphaeraceae bacterium UBA4764
TCCGAAGATGTCCGACTTGATGCCACCATAACCCCGCAGGTTGGACGTCAAGTTATTGGCGCCATCAGCACGGACGTACTGGGCCTTGATATATGCGGCAGTATTTTGGCTTCCAAAGGCTGGCGCCATGTAGCCACCTTCCACATATTCGACATTCTCCACTTGCTGGAACGTGTCGTGGTAGAACTGGAACAAGTAGTTGCCGTTGGGCGTATTCCGCTGGTAGCTCGTACCGATCTGCCAAAACCCGGACGTCTTGTTCGGACCGGTCAGACCATAGAAATTGGAGCCGGAAAAGAAGTTGTTAGCGAGGTGCCCGCTACCACGAGCCTTCATTTTCGAGAACTTGGAAGCATAGAGTTTCCAAGTCTGGCCGTTGGAGGCATTGGGCGACAGGCCGATATAAGCGTTCATGGACAGATCCGGGGCCTTGGCGCGGCCGCCCATGCCGTTGTTTGAGCTGTCCATCGGCGACGAGTTGACGCCCAGCCACTTCAGGGGCTCGGCTTCGACGGTGACGCCGTCGAAAGCTCGCGGGTTGAAAGAGAACCGATCAAAGCTGGCAAACGGTGTTTTAATCAACTGACGACCGGCCCGCACTTGGAAACCCGGCGCATTAAATTGCAGATACAGCGCGGAAATGTTGCTGTTGCTTGAACCTTCCCCCACAAGGTTCGGGTTGGCTTGCCAGCTGTGCCCGTTAGTTGGGTTGTAGAAATTGTTTTCGTAGACGAATTCACCGCCGGCAGAAAACCCGTAGACCATGCCGGTATGGATGTCGAGCCAGCCGCCGTAAGCGGTAGACCGATTAGGTTTCTGGCCACTCGGCGCATAGGAATCGTTCAAGTTGTGCCAGCGCCGGAAGTCATAGATGCCGACACGGCCGTGCACGCGGGTGCCCTTTACGACATTGTTAATGAATATGTCGCGGAAATTGGTCATGCCGCCACCATCGTTTGACCCGGCGGCCAGTGCCGAACCGGTTGCCATCATGGCAGTGGCCCCAAAGGCCAGCGAAATTTGCAACGCCAGTCGGGATCGACCCGATCGCGATACGTTTGTAGTTGGGTGTTTCACAATTATTCCCCTCCAGAGTGGATGTCTTTTTTCAAGACGACAAAACAACGGACAGAACCTGTCCGATCTCCTTATCGACCGCCGGGCGGCCCCACGCCCCCCGGCAATATGCAGCAGACCCAATCACCTAGATCGCTCTGCGCTACTGGGACGTTATTTAATGCTGCGCAATTCGGCACGTCAAGAAAACGGACCAGTAAACGCTGGCCTGACCGTTCAATAACAGCTTATTTTTACGCCCCAAAGACAATGACCGGAATATTTTAATTTTTCAGGGTATTAGTTTGTTACTCCAAACCGTTGTTTTTACTATTGTTTTGGGGCCTTGAACAGACTTTAACCATGGGAGGAGCCGCCATCTTAGCCATTAGTCGTAGAGGCTGGGAACACGACAGGACAATTTTCGACAACGTCCCCCGAAATGCGCGATAACGAACAAAAAACGCGCTCTTTGATCGCCTATCATTTTGCTTACTGAACATGCACACCCAGACAGAACCGATGCTTGGTCGATTCAAGCAGTTTCGGTTTGGGCATGGAAATCAAGGCCAGCGTGGGTCTCGGCGATGATGCCCGTGCGGATCACGAAGTCGCCGAACGATTCCCCATCATGGCGCTCGGATGCATAGCGGGTAATCAGGGGCGTCAGCTCGGCCAGGATTTCATCTTCGTCGATGTTTTCCCGATAAAGCTTGTTGAGGCGCTCGCCGTTCCAGGCGCCGCCCAGATACACGTTGTATTTGCCGATGGCCTTGCCGACAAACCCAATTTCAGCGTTATAGGGCCGGGCACAACCGTTAGGACAACCGGTCATGCGGATAACAATGGCGTTGTCACCGATGCCGGCATCTTCCTGGACGGCCTGGATCTTATCGATGAGCCGGGGCAGATAACGCTCGGACTCGGCCATGGCCAGTCCACAGGTGGGGAACGCCACGCAGGACATAGCCGAATGGCGCAGACGCGACAGCTTGCTGCCATCATCCATTCCGTAATCGCTGATCACGCGTTCAATGTCGGCACACCGATCGTCGGGGATGTTGGCCACGATCACGTTGTGATTGCAGGTCAACCGAAACTCGCCGTCGTGAATTTCGGCCAGTTGCCGAAAGCCGGATTTGAGACGCCGGCCGTCATCAAAGTCGGCGATACGGCCGTTTTCCACGAACAAAGTAACGTGCCAGCGAGCATTGCCGTCCGCATCTTCGACCCGGCGCCACCCGAGAGGGTCTCCGTTGCGATCAAAGTGATACTCACGGGCCTCGCCAAGTGTGATGTCGGCACGCTCGGCAAGTTGCTGGTGAACCCAGTCCAGGCCGTGATCGTCAATCGTGTATTTGAAGCGGGCGTGCTTGCGATTCTCACGATCCCCGTAATCGCGCTGGATGGTCACCAGGGTCTCGACGGTATCCAGGATTTGGTCAGGCGTCGCGAAGCCGATAACGCTGGCCAGCCGGGGATACGTCGCGGTCTCACCGTGGGTCATGCCCATGCCGCCGCCAACCGCGACGTTGAATCCGAGCAACTCGTTGTCGTCCACGATCGCGATCAGACCGATGTCGTTAGCGAATACGTCGGCATCGTTTTCCGGCGGGATGGCGATCGCGACCTTGAATTTGCGCGGCAGATACGACGGCCCGTAGAGCGGTTCGTGATCCGGCTGGTCGCTCGGCGCAGCATCCAACCAGAGTTCGTCGTAGGCTCTAGATCGCCACAGTAAACGCTCGCTTATTGATTTAGACCAGTCATGGACCGTTTGATGCAGCGCCGATTCGTGCGGATTGGTATTGGTCTGGACATTACGGTTGTCGTCACCGCAGCCGCCCTTGGCATCGAGGTCCACGGCATCAAGTTCTTGCATCAGCGGTTTCAGATGATGTTTCAGCACGCCGTGGAACTGGAATGTCTGACGCGTTGTGATCCGCAGCGTGTCGTTGCCGTGATCGCGGGCGATGTTGTCGCAGGCGCGCCACTGCTGGGGCGTCAGCGTGCCAGCGGGCAGACGCATGCGCACCATGAACTGATAGTGGGGCTCGAGTTTGGAATGCTTGCGCTCGGAGCGCAGGTCGCGGTCGTCCTGCTGATAAAACCCGTGGAACTTGGTCAGCTGGGTGTCGTCGTCGGCGATCCCACCGCTCAACTCGTCGGCGAGACTTTCTTGGATGGTGCCGCGGAGATAATTGGATTCGAGCTTGATGTGCTCGACGTTGGAGAGCTTGTCGGTATTACTCATGGCGATACGTAGAGTTGGAACGAGTGTTTCACTCGAGAATACTTGGCAATTATCGAGCTACGTGAATGCTTGACGTCCGGATTGAGCACTGATGCGCGTACCTCTATTATTCGATTGGCCAAATATTCAGTTCAAATAAAGGACTCAAAAAGCTACACCACGCTTCGTTAAAGTGGCACAACAATGCCTTGTGCAGCTTCAGGGAACCAAAGATCTATCAGCGAATGTCGGAAGCACACGTTTTACATAGAAAGGCAATTCAGTACACGTCGCGCTGGTAGCGCTTGTCCTTTTGAAGTTGCTTCAGCCGCGCAGAAGCATCTTCTTCGGATAAGCCGGCATTGTCGGCGATGATCTGGATCAGAGCATGATGGACATCGTGGGCCATGGCTTCCGCATCGCCACAAACATAGATCACCGCACCGTGTTCGATCCAGTCGTAGATCTCGGCACTGGCGGCCAACAACTTGTGCTGGACGTAGACTTTTTCGGCCTGATCGCGCGAGAAGGCCACGTCCATGCGTGTCAGCAAGCCTTCTTTGCGCCACCGAAGCCAGTCGGTTTGATAGAGAAAGTCGGTGCGAAAATGCTGCGCGCCAAAAAACAACCAGTTGAGGCCGCTGGCTTCGCGCTCTTCGCGTTCTTCGAGAAACGCACGAAAAGGCGCGATGCCGGTGCCGGGTCCAATCATGATGATGGGCACATCGTCGGCGGGCAGTTTGAAGTTCTTGTTGTGGTCGATATACACCGGCAACAGGGTGTCTTGACTGCGGTCCGCGAGTTGCACCGAAGCCACTCCGTAGCGCGTCCGACCGTGCGCCTCGTAGCGCAGTGCATCAACTGTCAGATGCAGTTCGTCGGGGTTGGCGGTGTAACTCGAGGCAATCGAGTAGAGCCTAGGTGGCATCTTACGCAAAAGCCGCACAAACTCCGATGCGCCGATACCCGGAATGGGGTAATCCTCGACCAGATCGACAATGTAGCGCCCGTCCATATATTCGGACAGCGCCTCGCGACTGTCCTCGGCCAGCAGTGCATTCAACGCCTCACTATCGGCGTGGTGGGCATACGCCTCGACGAACGGCCGTGTCAGCGTAGTGATTTCATACTGGCGCGTCAGGGCATCTTCCAGCGTGGTCTCACCGTCTGTTCCGGTCACCTCGTCATCCGGCGACAGGCCAAGGGTTTCGATGAGTTCAGAGACAACAACTGGATCGTTTTCCGGCAGAATGCCGAGCGAGTCGCCCGGTTCCCAAACCATGCCGCTGTCTTCGGTGTCCAGTTCGATGTGGTGAACTTCCTTAGCGGAGCCGCGCCCGTTCAACGTGACGTTGGTCAACACTTCTGCGTAGTACGGATTCTTGCGGGAAAACGTAGAGGTGATCGACTGGCCGACCGGCGAGCCGTGCAAGGGCGTAACCGTTGGATGCGCATTGGCGGCCGCGTCGTTGGCACTGCCCAGTTTCTCCTTGAAAGCCTCGACTACGGTACCGATCCAGGCTTCCGCCGGTTCGTCAAAATCCACATCCAGATCGACGCGTTCGGCCACACGCTCAGCCCCAAGGGCTTCCAGCTGCCGGTCGAAATCCTTGCCCGTCTGACAAAAATGCTCGTAGCTGGTGTCGCCGAAAGCCAGCACCGAAAAACGCACGCCGTCGAGTTTCGGAGCCTTCTTCGAGAAAATGAATTCATGCAACTCCTCGGCGTTATCGGGCGGGTCGCCCTCGCCGTGGGTGGACGCCAAAACCAGCAGGTTCTTTTCTGATTTCAGGTTTTTCGGCTTGTAGTCGAGCATGTCGTGCAGTGTGGCGTTCAAGCCTTCGGCCTGCGCGCGCTCAACCAGTTGCTCGGCGACGTCTTCGGCGTTGCCAGTCTGCGAGCCATAGAGCACGGTTAGTGATTCGTCGCTAGCCGTTTGTGCCGTCGGCGACGGACTGGGCTGAGCCGATGCAACCGCACCCGCTGTGCTGCCGGCATTGATGCCGGCCAAATAGCCACTGATCCAGGTCACCTGATTCGGGCTCAGGCTCTGAATCAGATTGTTGAGCGCTTCAGCCTGGTTGGCATCCAGCGGACTCATATATTCGTCGACCGATATCCCCGTCATGGCGTTGGTGCACTCACTTCGTGATCGCTAGAATCTCTATTGTCGGGCCTATGATTCATAATAAAACGTCCATTTTATTCTTTTGAAATGACTCAAAGCATTATCGACTCGGTTCCCCATCCCCGCTTTGGCGATTCAATGGACCTCGGCCACTATGACAAGCGTTCAATAGCCTCAAGCAACTGCTATGCTCAAACGACATGTGGTGTTTTCGCCTTCTGTTTATCCTCGCACTCATTAGTCTCGCGGGATGCGCCACTGCGCCACCGCGGCACACATCTAATGTCTGCAACATATTTCGTGAAAAAAACGGCTGGTACGGTGATGCCAAACACTCAGCCCGGCATTGGGGTGCCCCTATATCCGTGCAGATGGCTATCATCAAGCAAGAGTCGGGGTTCCACAGCAACGCTAAACCGGCACATCACTACGTGCTGGGCTTGATCCCCTGGGGCAGAGTTTCAAGTGCTTACGGCTACACGCAGGCGCTGGATTCGACCTGGCAGCATTACGAAAACGCGACGGGGAACCAGGGTGCGGATCGCGACAACTTCGGAGATGCCACCAACTTCGTCGGCTGGTATATGGCCAAAAGCCATCGTGAACTGGGCATCCCGATGCGCGCAGCGCGCCGACAGTATCTAGCCTACTACTTCGGACAAGCAGGCTATCGACACGGGCAATATCGCGGCCACCCGCGCATCCAGCGCGCGGCCCGAAGCGTCGCCCGCACCGCCGATCGCTACCATCGGCAACTGGCGGGCTGCCGCCAGTCACTGGAAAATCAGGGGCACTGGTGGTGGCCGTTTTAATCAAGCGATAAAAAGCGCCAGATAATGGTCGACCAGTAACGCCAGAAACAACGCCATTAAATAGACGATGGAATAACCGAATGTGCGCATTCCCAATCCGGGATAGGGTGCGAACTTCAAGCGTGCGGCGTGAAACACGAACCAGCCCGATAACCCAACCGCGGCGACCAAATACAGCCATCCGCTCATGCCGATGAGAAACGGCAGTAACGACACCGCGAACAGTATGATGCTGTAGACGAGCACTTGCGTCCGGGTATGTTCAACACCGTGTGTGACGGGCAGCATGGGAATGTCGGCGTCGGCATATTCGGTGTAGCGCTCGATGGCCAGTGCCCAGAAATGCGGCGGCGTCCAGATGAAGATAATTAGAAACAACACCACGGCATCGATATTGACCTCGCCGGTAATCGCCGCCCAACCAAGCAGCGGCGGCGCCGCGCCCGAGGCGCCGCCGATGACAATGTTCTGTGGTGTCGCGCGTTTTAAATACAGCGTGTAGATCCCGGCGTAACCAATCAACGTGATCAACGTCAGCCAAGCCGTAAGGGCATTGACGAGCTCGAGCAATATTCCTAAGCCGGAGGCACCGAGCACCGCTGCGAAGATAATCGCTCGCGGCGTATCAATATGGCCCGTAACAATTGGCCGTTTGCTCGTGCGCGCCATGCGGGCATCGGCCTGGCGATCCAGTATCTGGTTGACGGCAGCCGCACTGGCCGCCATTAGCGTGATGCCGAGTGTGCCGAATACAAAGGGGCCGATCGGTACAACGCCCGGGGCAGCCAACAACATGCCGATGATCGCCGTGAATACGATCAGCATGACCACCCGTGGCTTGCAGAGTTCATAATAGTCGCCAATGTGCTGCGACCAATTGCTAACGTGAGCGGGCACTGTTCTGGCCATGAGAGTCAAGCGATGTTTGACGTTTAGGTTGTCAATTATATCAACCGAACACCTCGGCGGCCCGACTCTAGCGACACATCGCGTCCTATTCGACTTTTAATGAGCCGATACGCAAGGCCAAGTTCCGAACTAATGATCTTTTGTCGGGAGCTTGCTGTGAAAATACACGCCGAAAGTCGCATTGGCGCGCCAGTGCCAACGGCCGTCGTTCGGCCTGAGTCCCGCCAAGCCAGCATTACGCCCGGCAAGACCTTCGAGCCAGACAAAAAACGGGCCATGGTGGATGGCCAGGCCCGCAACATCGAAGACTGTGTTACCGATCCGATGACCGGCACTGTCGAACTTCCCGTTGCTCGAATGCAGATAGCCGGCATCGTTGTAGAGCTTGAAATGCACGTCCTTGCTACCGAGTGTGAGCAAATGCCGCGCTAGGTTGAGTCCTGCGATCTGCCCACGGGCTGGCAACCGTGCTGGGAAACCGTAGTGTTCGATCGCTACCGAATCAGTCGGCAACCGGACGCCGTCGAAATTCTGGCCCCTTGGCACGTTAAACTGGAAATCAACCAGCTGGGCCTGCACGCCCCACAGACCATAATCGCCGGCCGCCGCCGCACTAACAGCGAAATGCGTGCCGGTAGCATCGCCGTCTCCAACCGCCAATTGCCCACCTCTTGCCGAGAAAGACACCGTGGCATGGTTTCTAGAGCGGTTACCGAGCGTGTAGGCCGCACGCACATCGAGGCCGTTGATACGGTTATAACCGGCCGAAGGGTTAGCGCCGTAGGTCGCGGTCTGGCCCGCGTCGTCATTCTTGAAAAAATCGGCATCCAGGCGCCACGGGCCATGTTGATAACGATAGCCCACGCCGTCAGCCTGATTATTGGTATAGCCCGCAAAATAAGCTAGGCTGCCCCAAAAGCCGTAAAACCCATAGCGCAGGTTGCCAAACGGCACTTGATAAAACCCGAACTTGAGCTGATGCCGACCGTTGACGCCTATACGCCGGGCCCCCCACCCATAATGAAAGATGTCGCCGTTTTTGAAGTTGTAAAAGCGTTGTTCGATGCCGAACGACCAGCGACCGTACTGGCCATGAATATTGAGCACAAAGCGCCCGAAGTTTGCACCGCCGCCGGTTGAATTGTCGGACCGTCTCTGTTT
Source organism: Salinisphaeraceae bacterium UBA4764 (assembly GCA_002403445.1). GTDB lineage: Bacteria > Pseudomonadota > Gammaproteobacteria > Nevskiales > Salinisphaeraceae > Salifodinibacter. The sequence goes on from DHHU01000053.1 coordinate 39,686, forward strand.
TTTATAATACTCAAGCGTTGCCGATCCGCCCAGGCTTAAACTTCGGTGTGGGTGAGTCGACCGATCCTGTTTTACGATCCCGGACGTAGTGTGGGTCTGAGCGACGGCGGTTGACGGCTCGTTGCTAGCGCTTGACCGGGCAGAGCCGGCGCGATCGGCTTGGACGTTTTGGCGATGTTCACGTTTTATCTCCCGGACCTGTTGCTGCAGGTGGCTGATCTGTTGCTGCAGCGCCTTCAAACTCAAAGGACTAGCCGCCCCGTTCGCGCTCCATAACACCCCCAAACTCGTCAACGTCACAACTTGACCGAATGCCGGCCCGATCCTATTCATTAACGGGCTCATCGCCTGATTCGGCGTTTGCTGCGGGGGCGACACGGTATTGTGCTTCGGGTTCCATCCCTAGCCGGTGCAGCAAATTCACATCGGCCTGGTGACTGGGATTGTCGGTGGTTAACAAGGTTTCGCCATAAAAAATCGAATTGGCGCCAGCTAGAAAACACAGCGCTTGGGTTTCGTCGCGCATCTCCTCGCGCCCGGCCGACAGACGCACATAGGCTTCGGGCATGGTGATGCGCGCGGCGGCGATCGTGCGCACGAAATCGAACGGATCGACCGGCTCAGCGTCGGCCAGCGGCGTACCGGGGACTCGGATCAGATTGTTAATGGGTACACTTGCCGGCTGCGGATCCAGCGTAGCGAGTTGGTGCAGCAATTCAGCTCGATCAGCCAGGGTTTCGCCCATGCCGAGTATGCCGCCACAGCAGACCTTGATGCCGGCATCGGCTACGTTGGCCAGCGTCGTTAGCCGATCCGTATAGCTGCGGGTGGTGATGATTCGTGCATAGTATTCTGGCGAGGTATCGAGGTTGTGGTTGTAATAATCTAGGCCGCTCTCGGCCAGCCGACCAGCCTGTCGGCGCGACAACATACCGAGCGTTACGCAAGTCTCTAGTCCTTCGGTCTGAACTGCTTTAATCCGTTCAATGACGCGTTCGAGGTTGGCGTCGGTGGGCGCTCGCCACGCTGCGCCCATGCAAAACCGCGTGGCACCGGCAGCGCGTGCACGGCGGGCAAGGGCACGCACGTCCGCAACGGGCATCAGTTTGTCGGGTTCAACGTGGGTATGAAACCGCACACTTTGTGGACAATAGGCGCAGTCTTCTGGGCAGGCACCGGTCTTAATCGAAGCCAGTGTCGAAAGCTGTACCGTATTCGGTAGAAAATGTGCGCGATGCACGGCTTGCGCACGAAAAATCAGATCACCAAGCGGCCAGGCCAGCAGATCGGCGATAGCCGTGGCTGACCATCGTGTGGAGTGGCGTAAAGACATTTGGCGTATGCATTGGGCAAGTGCGGTTAAACCGTCGCTTATCGGCAAGTTGATGTCAAAAATTTATAATTAATTTAGTTTACAGTTGATGAATTATTACTCGTTTTTGACTCCGGTGAACCGTAAGGCAATAGTCATTGTTGCCCGGGCTGCTGAGCCGATCTGCCCTTTTTTGGCTACGCCTGCAGGTGCTCTGCGATTCCGCTGCCGGCGAACGTTACAACCTCTGTTTATGGCGGATGCCAACGCCCGCCGCGCTTTGACCCCGCTATTACCGCACTGAGGGAGGTCAGAACCCCTTCCATTCCGGACTACCGGATTCAAATTTGACGACCAGCGGGAATGCGCTCGCTTTTGGCAACGGGCCTCGCAAATCGGATCATCTGTTCAACGGAAACGGCGGCCGACATGCCGCAGATTACCTTTAACGGGTCTCATTCAGGCCGAGTTTCTGGCGCGTTTTGTCGCGGCCCGGCCCGAAGGCGAAGTGGACACGCGACCTATGGACCGCCAATCCGAAGCGCGACTCAAAGCATCCTGAGCGCCATGCGGCGTCAAATCCAAGGCCTCGGTGCCTTAACACGTTTATCTGTTGCAGCCGAAGTGATAGCCAGCACGCGACCCTTGTCGACGACGTGATCAGAACCGGTGCGCTGCGAGTTAATTGGCCCACACCCTACGCCGTGCTGACCCAACAGGCGTAGCTGTATATTAGGCGGCGCGCCCGATCGCTTGAAACTGTTCCAAACATTAGGGTTTTCATGTTGAACCACCTGCTTAAATCGATGTCCCAGACCGGCCAGGCTCCGGGCACGCTCATCGAACCGCCGGCCGAGGAAACGATCGGTGTATCGCGGATCGATCGGTTCCAGTTTTTTCCGGATTCCATGCCCGCGGAAAAACTCGACATCGGACCTGACACGTTATTGACGGAACTCGACGCACCGGACAACAGTGGTGGCACAACGTGGATTCATTGTCAGGGCGATGTAACCGCCGAGACGCTGCAAAGTCTCGGCCGCTGTTTCAACTTGCACAAACTCGCGCTGGAAGATGTCCACAATGGGGGCCAACGCCCCAAACTGGACTATTTCGACGACTACGTATTTCTTACATTGGCTCTGCCGGCCCGCAATAACGGCGATCACCTGATATTTGAGCAGGTCAGCATATTCTTAGGCTACGGATTCGTACTCAGCTTTCACCGCTCAGCGAATGATGTCTTGGATTCGTTACGCCGGCGATTTCGCGGCAATGTGACACCCCGAAGCGTGCCGGCACCGGGCTATATTGCCTACACCATTGCTGATGTCATTGTCGATTGCGGCTTCGAACTGCTGAATGACTTCAACGACCGTCTGGAACGTTTGGAAAACGAAATTTTCGAATCAAGCCGAAATGACGTCGTGGGCGTGGTTCACGGTCTGCGACGCGAACTCATCGCTTTGCGCAAGATACTGCGCAACCAGCATGAAATGCTGCTGCGCTGGTCGAGTCTCGAACATCCACGCGTCCGCAAACAAACTCGCCCTTTCATCCGCGATGCACAGGATCATGCTCGGCGGGTCCTGGACCTAGCGGACGGCTACTACGACACTGCGGGCTCCCTACTCGACACCTATCTGTCGCTGTCCTCCAGCAGGCTGAACGAAACCATACGCGTCTTGACGCTGGTCTCGACCGTATTCATGCCGCTGTCGTTTCTCGCCGGCCTCTATGGCATGAATTTCAATACCCAATCCCCCTGGAACCTGCCCGAACTGGGCTGGCGCTTCGGGTATCTCTACGTGCTCGGCGTCATGGCGACCGTCGTGCTTGGTATGTTGATCTTTTTCCGGCGACGCGGTTGGATTTGATGATTGACTGGGGCCTGGGTCACACAGACACATAATCACGGCTATCCGCCGTCCAGCGATCAATCAGCGCACTCGCTTCAAGCGGGTGAAAGGTTAATACGTCATTAGCCTGTCGAGCGGCCGACTCGGCCAGATTTTGGTCCCGCCCCAGGTCGGCGATCCGAAAACTGGCCGCTCCCGCTTGGCGCGTGCCCAGCACCTCGCCCGGGCCGCGTAATTCGAGATCGATGCGCGCAATCTTGAAACCGTCCGTGGTGTCGCGCAGCGCCATCAATCGTTGCCGTGCGGTCTCCGACAAAGGCGGCTGATAAACCAGCAGACAATGGCTGGCCACCGATCCACGCCCTACCCGGCCCCGCAATTGATGCAGCTGAGCCAGTCCCAGGCGTTCGGCGTTTTCGATGATCATCAGCGATGCATTGGGCACATCGACACCGACCTCGATCACAGTCGTGGCAACCAGCACATCGACATAGCCCGCGGCGAAATCTGCCATCACCTGTTGCTTATCGGCGGCGCTCAATCGCCCGTGAGCCAGTCCCACACGCGCATGCGACAATGCTTTCGTCAACGCTTCGGCAGCGGCTTCGGCGGCCTGGGCTTCGAGTTTGTCGCTGTCCTCGATCATCGTACAAACCCAGTAGACTTGGCGGCCGTCGGCAACCGCGCGGCCAATTCGCTCGATTATTTCGTCGCGGCGTGTGTTCGGCAGCGCTGCCGTACCTACAGGCGTGCGACCGGGAGGCAACTCGTCGATGGTCGACGTATCGAGATCGGCGTAGTGACTCATGGCCAGAGTGCGAGGAATCGGAGTGGCGGTCATGATGAGTTGGTGGGGCCGCGTCTGCTCGCCAGATTGGTTTGTCAAAGCCAACCGCTGGTCCACGCCAAAACGGTGTTGTTCATCAACCACACACAACCCCAGCCGCCCGAAGGCGAAGGATTTTTCGAACAATGCGTGGGTTCCCACCACTACGCCCGGCTTACCCGAGGCTATGGCCTCGCGCTCGGCATGGTTGGCGCCCCGTTTACCGGTTACGCGCCAGACAACAACACCGAGTGGCTCCAGCCAGGTCGCCAACGTCTCGTAATGCTGCTGGGCCAGCATTTCAGTGGGCGCCATCAGGGCTGCCTGCCAATTGTTTTCCACCGCGGTAAGCACGGCGGCGGCCGCCACCACAGTCTTGCCGGAACCGACATCGCCCTGCAACAGCCGCAGCATGGGATGGTCGAAGGCCATGTCGGCGAGTATCTCGCCGATCACCCGCCGTTGTGCATCCGTGGGCGCAAAACCCAATTGCTCAAACAACGGCGCGAGACCGCGTCCGGCATCTATCAGGCGTGGGGCCATGTTGTTGCGAACCTGTTTGCGCCTTGCACGCAGGCTGAGCTGATGGGCCAGCAATTCCTCAAACGCCAGCCGGGCAACCGCCGGGTGTCGGCCCTCGATCATGGCGTCGATGTCGGTGTGGACCGGCGGCTCGTGAATGACCCGCAGTGCGTAGGCAGGTGTGTGCTCCCCCCATCCAGCAGCCAGTTCCGTCGGCAGGAGATCGGGCCAGAAATGCGGATCATCCAGGCTACGGAGGGCCTGTTTGATCAATGCACGCAGCCGCGCCTGGGAAACGCCGGCCGTGGTCGGATAAATCGGCACAAGCAACGGCTGAAATGCTTCGCCAGCCGCCCGACTGCTGACACTTTCGATTTCCGGATGCACCATCTCCACCCCGAACCCACTCGCCCGAGGTTCGCCGAACAGCCGAAGCCACACGCCAGGCGTGAACTGCGCCTGCTGACGCGCTGAAAAATGGAACAACCGGATCACAAGATGGCCCGTGTCGTCTTCGGCCTCGATACACAAACTGCGCCGGCGGCCCATGCGCACCTCCGCATACACCACGCGCACGAGCACAAGTGCGTTTCTGCCGTGAACCAAGCTGCGAACCGGGGTTAGGCGGGTGCGGTCCTGATAGCGAAGCGGCCGATGCAGCAACAGATCACCGACGCTGACAATGCCGAGCGTGGACAGCCGGTCGGCCAGTTTCGGCCCCACGCCATCGAGTGTACGAATGCTGTCTACCGCACGCAGCGCGCGACGTTTGGCGGCGTTGACGTTAGCCGACGATGAGGATGGCATCGGCCTCGACCGCGGCACCCTTGGGCAATTCGGCAACACCGATCGCCGCTCGTGACGGGTAAGGCTCGGACAAACGCTCGGCCATAACCTCATTGACCACAGAAAATCCCGACATGTCGGTGACATAGAGCCCGATACGCACCGCGTCTGACAAACGACCGCCGGCAGCTTCGGCTACCGCTTCAAGATTGTCGAAAACCTGCTCGACCTGAGCGCGAAAACTGTCTGTCACTAGAGCTCCGGTTTCAGGATCCAGTGGAATCTGACCGGAGACATAAACCGTGGAGCCCACGGCGAATGCCTGGCTATAGGGGCCGATCGCAGCGGGGGCTTGTTCAGTATAAATCGAGCGGCGGACGGTGGCGTTCGACATCAAAGATGGTTCTTCAGGCAAATAGAGGCCCTATTCTAACGGCGTTCAACTTTCTCGACGCCCCGTACACTACGCAGGTGACGCATGAGGCGGGCTAGATGTTGGCGCCCGGTCACCGATACTTGGAACTGGATGGGAATGACGGCTTCGTATCGATCGGGAAACGACATCTTTTCGATGTTGCAGTCGGCTTCGGCCACTTGCGCTGTGAGCGTAGCGAGCAAACCGCGCCGATCGCGGGCGGTGACGCGCACCTCGACTTGATATTCCCCGCTGACGTCCTCGGCCCAAGTCAATTGAACGCGATCAGCTGAAGGGCCCTGACGCGCTGAAAACGTACAGCCCTGTCGGTGGACAACCAGTCCGCGACCCACGCTAGCCTGGCCGTGGATGGCATCGCCGGGCAACGGATGACAGCATTTGCCGAATTCGACGACCAGACCCTCGGTGCCTTGGATCGCTAACGGCATTTGGCAATGCTCGGACGGATCCAGGTTGTCGTCGGACAGAAAATGCCGCGCCACCAGCGGCGCCAAACGTTTGCCGAGACCTATTTCGGTATACAGATCTTCAAGAGATGTCACGCCCATCTGAAACAGGCCGCGATCGCGCGTGGCCCGCGACAATTTTTTAAGCGACAGCCCCAGGTCGGCCAGTGCCTGATCTAGCAAGCGGTGGCCGAGCCGGGCGGCCTTATCAGCCCGCTGGTTTTTAAGATAATTCCGTACACCGTTGCGGGCTTTGGCTGTTTTCAAAAAATGCAGCCAAGCCGCATTGGGGCGTGCGTGCTTGGCCGTAATCACATGCACGGTCTGGCCCGATTCAAGTTGCGTATTCAGCGGCGCGAGCGCGCCGTCAATACGGGCTGCGACACAACTGTTGCCAAGTTCCGTATGCACGGCATAGGCGAAGTCAACGGGCGTTGAGCCGCGCGCCAAACGTATGATCTTGCCCTTGGGCGTGAACACATAAACTTCGTCGGGATACAGATCCAGCCGTAGATTTTCTACAAAGCCTTGGCTGTCACCGGAGTCGTTATCAAGTTCGGCTAGATCGCCGAGCCAGGCCTGAGCGTCGAGACTTCCGATCTTGTCGGCTTGTTCACCAAGTTTGTACTGCCAATGCGCGGCAACACCGGATTCGGCAATCTGATCCATCTCGCGCGTTCGGATCTGGATCTCGAACTTCAGCCCGCCTCGCGCCACCACCGTGGTGTGCAACGACTGATAGCCGTTCAGTTTAGGATTGGCAATGAAGTCATTAAAATATTCAGTAATGGGCCGATAGACGTGGTGGGCGATCCCCAGCACCCGGTAGCAGTCATCCACACTGTTAACAATGATGCGCACGCCGTAGAGATCGAAGACATCGAGAAACCGCCGTTTCTTGCGCTGCATCTTGCGATAAATACTGTAGAGATTCTTGCGCCGTCCAGTGACGTCCGCGTTGAGGCCTTCGGCCGCAATCGCGCTGGTCAGCAGCTCCTCGATTTCCTGCAACAGTGACTTGCGATCCCCGGCCAGAGAGCGGCTTGCACGCGACAACACCTGGTAGCGCTTGGGGTAGAGATTGGCAAAACCCAGCTCCTCAAGCTGCTCGCGCATTGAATTGATGCCCAGCCGACGCGCGATAGGGGCATAGATTTCCAGCGTTTCGCGCGCAATCTTGGCGCGTTTATCCTTGGACATGCCGTCGAGGGTCTGCATGTTGTGCAGACGATCCGCAAGCTTGATCAGGATGACCCGCAAATCGCGGGTCATCGCGAGAATCAGTTTGCGAAAACTTTCAGCGTTGGCCTCGGCCCGGCTGTGAAACTGGGCCCGATCAAGTTTGCTGACGCCGTCGACTAGGTCTGCGACATGCTCACCAAAACGTTCGGCAACTTCATCCCGTACGGCATCGGTGTCTTCGATAACGTCGTGCAAAATTGCCGCCGTCAGCGTAGTGACGTCCAGCCGCATTTCAGCCAGGATCCGGGCAACTGCCAACGGGTGATAGATGTAGGCTTCGCCGGTCTGGCGATATTGTCCCGCATGCTGGGAGTTGCCAAAATCATAGGCAGCCCGCACCATCTCAATGGAGGATTCCGGAAGATAAGCCGAGAGATAATCCGCCAGCGCGTCGATACCGCGGCTTTTCGACATGCGGTTTTCACGGAGGCGCGATGTCACGCGGGAAATACGAGGAAGTGCCATAGCCTCAGATTAGGACGTTATGACACCCAACGCCACCCCTAAAGTGGATTTGTCAAGACAGTTTTTCGCTGGCCTGTTTTGGCCGTCAAGAATGGGGTTTTAAATGTGGCCCTCAGCTCTCCGGCTGGCCGCTGCCTTTGTCCGAGACTCCTGCCTCGCTGTCACTGTCGGCCCTCTGCACGCTTTTGTCGGCCAGCTCACTTTCGATTTCTTCCGGTGATTTGCCAGTCGCCAACTCATCGGCTTCCAGTTCTTCTGGCGTTGGTCCCGGCGGCTGAGGCGGCGTATCGGAACTGGGGATGACCGGAGGCAGATCGGCTTGCTCTAACACACTCGCGTCAACGTGCCCAGCGGCAATTTCCCGCAGCGCCATGACTGTAGGTTTATCGTCTTCCCAGTCAAGCGTCGCATTGGCGCCGCGCGCCAGTTGTCGCGCTTGTTTGCTGGCCACGGCAACCAATTCAAACTGATTGCCCAACCGCGCCATACAATCTTCGACAGTTACTCGTGCCATCTGCGCGTACCTCTTACAATAATCTTTTATATTAACGCATCACAACTAGCTTGGAAAGCGTGAGCCTCTCCCCATATGAAGTCATTCTGGAGTATAGGCCTTTCGAGGCAGCTGGCCTTAATCCGTTTTGAGATGGTTTCAGAGAGTGAATGTCGGGCGTTTGTAAGCGCTTGGCCCTGCATCAATGACGATTGCAGGGAAAACACGGGCGGGGTTTGTTCACATACGAGGTCAGGTGCTCGGTATTGAAGCGACTGACTATCGACCATGAGCTGGTTCAATGATAGCCCACCCCCAACAAGCCACACCGATGGCCGGAGGTGTTCACGACGTCGAATCCAAAACGCCGTCGCACCAGGAACGAAT
>DHHU01000053.1:48498-62583 GCA_002403445.1 Salinisphaeraceae bacterium UBA4764
AAGCGGGTTTTATGGCTGGTGACGTCGTTCGATTGACGTGAAGCCATGGCCAATCCCCAACCGGATCGCGCCAAGAGTCGATCAACAATAGACCTTCAACCGATCGTGGACGGTGTTGATACCCACAAGACGCAGCATGTCACCGCGATTGTGGACGGCCACGATTGTCTTCTGGCCAGAGCAGACTTTGAGTCCACACGGCAGGGCTATAAAAAGCTGCGTCGCTGGATGCAGTCATACGGTGCCGTGAACCCTATCGGCGTGGAGTCCACCGGCTCGTCCGGCGCCAGTCTGTTGCGCTATTTCAACCAGCCCGAAATCGACGTTTGCGAAGTCCCAACATCGGATAAGACCGATCGACGCAAACGCGGTAAGAGCGAGGCACTCGACGCCGAGAACGATCCCGGCCTGGCGGGGTATAGCGGCCACCGCCAAATACGGCCCGGCGCACTCGCACAGCGTCTTGATCGCCGGCCCCGAGGAACGTGTCCTTGCACGGGATCAATCTCGGTCAAAAAAACGGATGTGGACCGCCACGTGGCGCCCGGTCAAGCCGGCCGTTGGATACATGGCCCAGCGTCATCGGTTCGGGTCTCGATAGCGACGGATGAGACGGGTCATTTGTTGGCGGGAGTCGCCTATAACAGCACACAAACAGCCCATCAAAAGGCCCGTTTGGAGTTGCCCAGTCGCGCTCTATCGGAAGCAGTGCAACATGAGCTCGATCCATTGATCGTGTTCAGCCCAGGATTAACGGATCGATCGGTTACACAGATACATTAAGGAAAGAGGCTCTGATGCGCACCGTAGAGCATTCAAACTCTATTTAGCTCACACCTAAACTCCGGATGGTCCTTCAATAACAGCAACAAGCGCTGCGAGAGCGCGATCGAACGAGTCGTTAATGATGATGTGGTCATATTCATCGGCATGTGCCATTTCCGCATCCGCTTCCGCCAGCCGCCGGGCGATGGCGGCCTCTGATTCAGACCCCCTCGCCCGCAGGCGTTGTTCCAGCGCGTCGCGGTTCGGCGGGCGAATGAAAACGGTTACGGCATCCGGTTTTTTAGCCCGCACCTGGCGTGCGCCCTGCCAGTCGATGTCCAGCATGACATGTTCGCCAACCGCCAGACCTCGCTCGATTTCGGCCAGCGAGGTGCCATAATAGTGACCAAACACACGGGCATACTCGAGAAACTCGCCGCGCTCGATCATAGCCTCGAATGTGGCTTCGTCGACGAACAAATAATCATAACCGTGTGCTTCACCTGGCCTAGGCGCGCGTGTGGTGTGCGACACGGAAAAACGCGCGCCCTGACCGCGCTTGGCCAAGCGCTTGATCAGCGCTCTCGTCAAACTGGTCTTGCCGCCACCCGACGGCGCAGAAATAACCACGAGCCGGCCGCGCGTGGTATGTCCTCGCCCGGACCGGGTTCGTGGCTCATATTCAGCCATTTGGCTCGGATCCCCTGCGCTTACGCTATTCCAGATTCTGGGCCTGTTCGCGCATTTGTTCCACCATTACCTTCGCGTCAACGGTATGCGCGGTCACACCACTATCCTGGATTTTGGAGCTGATCGTATTGATTTCGCGCATGAGCTCCTGAAGCCAGAAATCCAGCCGTCGCCCCACCGCACCGTCAGTTGCCAGGACTTCTGCTATCGAATGGCGGTGGCTATCGATGCGATCGAGCTCTTCGGCGATATCCATTCGCTGGGCGGCCAATGCAAGCTCCTGCTCCAGGCGGCCGGGATCGGTCTCCACGTCCAGCCCATCGAGTCGACGCTGGAGCCGATTGCGCATCGATTGTTCAATTCTGGGCAAGTACTCGTGGATCGCGGCTGCGTGCTCGCCTAGCTTGGCCAGACGTTCATTCACGGCCGCAACCAGACGCTTGCCCTCACTGCGCCGGCGTTCGATAACGCTATCCAAAGCATTGTCGAGCGCAGCCAATACTTCACTTTGAATCTCGTCGATATCAACTGCCGTGTGCTTTTGAACGCCCGGATAATTCATTAGGGAGAGCGCATCGGGCAAATCACAGTCGATCGCCCGATCACGAATATGCTCGAGTGCGGTCACCACGGCTTCCAACTTCTCGTCATCGATCGTGATCCCGGTCTGTTTCGCGTCAGTTTCCACACGAATCGAGACCTCGATCCGACCTCGCGCTAAACGCTGGCCAATGCGCTCGCGCACCACCGTTTCCAGAGCCTCCAGTCCATCACCTAGCCGCAAGACACATTCCAGATGCCGATGGTTCACACTCTTCACTTCAACGACCACAACGCCCGATGACGAATCCCGGCGCTGGTGGGCAAATCCGGTCATGCTTTGGGCCATGTTGGTTGTCCCCTGCGGATCGTCCTCCGCCCTTAGAAACTCGCAGGTTAGTTTACGTGAGCGTATCGGCGTTTAGAACGCATTTGCCCTGCTACACTAATGCGCCGTTCTTAGCGACCTGGAGATACGTGAGCAATCGACCCAGCGGCCGCAAGGCCGAAACCTTGCGTGACATTGAGCTTTTGCGAGGCTTTACCCAGAATGCCGATGGCTCGGTACTGGTCTCTTTTGGTAACACACGCGTGATCTGCACGGCGAGCGTCGAAGAACGCACGCCCCCCTGGCTGCGAGGAACCAATCGCGGCTGGCTGACCGCCGAATATGGCATGCTTCCGGGGGCAACCGGAGAGCGTTTTGGCCGCGAAGCCGCGCGCGGCAAGCAAAGCGGGCGCACTGTGGAAATTCAGCGCTTGATCGGCCGCAGCCTGCGCGCCGTTCTGGATCTCGAAGCCCTTGGGCAACGCTCGGTAACGATCGACTGCGACGTGATTCAGGCCGACGGCGGCACACGCACGGCATCCATTACTGGCGGTTATGTTGCATTGGTCGATGCCATGCGGCGATTGGTCGCACGTGGGCAATTAAATGCCAGCCCAATTCACGGTCAGGTTGCCGCCGTGTCTGTGGGAATTTACGCCGGCCAACCAGTGCTTGACCTCGACTACGCCGAAGATTCAAATGCTGAAACCGACATGAACGTGGTGATGAATGAAGCCGGGGGATTCATCGAAATCCAGGGTACTGCCGAAGGCCATGCCTTCACGCGCGACGAGTCCAATGCCTTGCTCGATCTGGCGACCAGCGGCAATCAAACACTGATGGAATACCAGCGCCATGCATTGGCCGAGACTGCTCCTGCGAATAATTCAGGCCGGCCCTGATGCGCGAAAGCTGGATACTGGGCTCCGCCAATAGCGGCAAATTGGCCGAAATGCGCGAGCTGCTGTCCGGGCATGGCATCGACGTGGCCTCGATGGCGGATTTCGACGTCGCTGCGCCGACCGAGACGGCAGCCACATTTGTCGAAAACGCACTCCTCAAGGCGCGTGCCGTGGCAACTGCCACAGGCCGCATCGCGATCGCGGATGATTCGGGCCTATGCGTGGATGCTCTCGGCGGCGCGCCCGGGATCTATTCGGCACGCTATGCCGGCGTCCATGGAGATGACCGGGCCAATAATGATCGCCTGCTGTTCCAACTCCGCAACGTGCCTGAAACCCGCCGAACCGCGACGTTCCACGCCACACTAGCGGTTTGTTGGGCCCCCGACGACCCTGCCCCACTCATCACCCAAGGGCTCTGGCGAGGCCATATCGCGACCACCCGACGGGGCGACAAGGGTTTTGGTTACGATCCATTGTTCATCGATCGGCAATCGGGCTTGAGCGCGGCAGAACTGGACCCTGCGATCAAGAATCAGCGCAGTCATCGCGGCCACGCCTGCCGGCGGCTTCTGGAAATGCTCGATGACTGACCCCGAACGCGATTCGATGGCATTACACGACCGGCGCCTTGACGTGCCACTCGCTGCGTATATCCATTTGCCCTGGTGCGTTCAAAAATGCCCCTATTGCGACTTTAACTCGCATCGCGTGCCACGCCAATTGCCGGAGTCGGCTTATATCGAGGCATTGATGGCCGACTGGGCGCTGGCTAGCCGTCATGAAATTCGACCGCTTGAATCGGTATTCATCGGCGGCGGCACGCCAAGTCTGTTTTCTGCTGCGTCGATCGAACGTATCCTAAGCGTTATTGATCATTCGCTCGGCCTGACACGGGATTGTGAAATCACTTTGGAAGTCAATCCTGGTACATCAGAGCGGGGGGCGTTTGCCGACTGGCAGGCTGCGGGCGTCACTCGTATCTCGCTCGGCGTCCAGAGCTTGGACGACTCACAACTACACCGCCTTGGCCGTATCCACGATGCTGCCAGTGCGCGCAACGCCGTTACTGAGGCGCGCCAGGCCGGCTTCGAACACTTGAACTGCGACCTGATGTTCGGTTTGCCGGATCAAACCATTGCCGAGGCAGCAGCCGATCTCGACGCCCTGATCGCGCTTGACCCCTCGCATGTCTCGTATTATCAACTGACGTTCGAACCTGGTACACCGTTTTACAAAAATCCGCCCCGGCGCGCCGTCGACGACGATCTGGCTACCATGGCCGATGCCGGCGCCGAGCGTCTAAGGAACGCCGGTTTGAAACGCTACGAAATTTCGGCCTTCGCTGTGCCCGGCGAATTTTGCCGCCACAACGACCATGTCTGGCGATTCGGGGATTACCTCGGTGTGGGCGCCGGCGCCCACGGAAAACAGACACAAGCCAACGGCCACATCGAGCGCACCGCACGCATCAGTTGGCCGACCGGCTATCAAGCCGCCGCTGGCAATGCGCGCGCCATCGCCGAATCGCGCTGGCTGGATAGCGACGATACCTGGTTCGAGTGTCTGCTCGGCGCGCTGCGTCGTCCCGGTGGCATCACACGCCGTGATTTCGTATCCCGCACCGGGCTGAGCTGGACGTCGCTGTTAACTAAATGCCACCACCTGATCGAACGCCAACTGCTAAATGCCAGCGACGAGCGCTTAACCACGACGCAGCTTGGCTGGGCGCATCTCGACACAATACTCGCCGACCTGGAACCCACATGATCGAAGATATTGATATTGACTGCCCCTACTGCGGCGAGGTTAATACGCTCAACGTAGATGTTCTGGCGGGTAACCAGCAATACACGGAGGACTGCAAGGTGTGTTGTCAACCCATCGCTATTCGGCTTTCGGCCGACATCGAAAATGGCGTGACGCACTGTGTGGTCGAGCCGGAAAACGGCTGACAGAAACTCGATCGGGTAGCGAATAATGCCGTCCAGACGTATCATCGGCGCGCAGAAACCACGCTCCAATTTCACGTCGCGCGGCCCTAGTGTCCCAATCCGCGCCAGGAGAAAGTCATGACCAACCAATACTCCCTTTCCGGCCCCGACTCCAACGAACCCACCGAGCTAGCGCGCGTTGAAGGTACGCTCGGTACCCCAGCCGTGGACGTTCGCGGTCTCAATCAAAAAGCGGGCGTATTCACTTACGATCCGGCTTTCACAGCTACTTGCAGCTGCGAATCGGATATTACTTTCATCGATGGCGCCAACGGACAGCTGTTGTATCGAGGCTACCCGATAGATCAGCTGGCTGAAAAGGCCTCACATCTTGAAGTCAGCTACCTACTGATCAACGGCGAGCTGCCGTCGCAAGATCAGATGGACACCTTCCGCGAATCGATTACGCATCACACGATGCTCAATACTTCGCTGATGAAATTCTTCGACAGTTTTCACTACGATGCTCACCCGATGGCGATGATGACCGGCATCGTCGGCTCGTTGGCAGCGTTTTATCACGATACCACCAATATCCATGATCCTGAGCATCGGGAGATTTTCGCGCATCGCATGATTGCGAAAATACCAACTATAGCAGCGGCAGCCTACAAGCATTCAGTGGGCCAGCCGATCATGAGCCCGAACAACGAGCTCGGCTATACCGCCAATTTGCTGCGCATGATGTTTGCCGTGCCGGCTGAAACGTATGAAGTTGATTCGATCGCCTCCAAGGCACTCGAAGTGTTGTTCATGCTGCATGCCGATCACGAACAGAACGCTTCGACCTCCACGGTCCGCATGGCTGGCTCAACCGGGGCCAACCCGTACGCCGCATTGTCCACCGGCATTGCCGCCCTCTGGGGGCCTGCCCACGGCGGCGCCAACGAAGCTGTTCTGAACATGCTCAACGAAATCGGCGACTCCTCACAGGTGTCTAAATACGTGGAAAAGGCCAAGGACAAAAACGATCCGTTCAAGCTGATGGGCTTTGGCCATCGCGTCTACAAGAACTTCGACCCACGCGCGTTGGTGATCCGGGAGTACTGTCATCAGGTTTTGGATCACTACAACACCCATGGTCACCGCCTCTTCGACTTGGCACGTGAACTTGAAAAAGTTGCGCTTGAAGACGATTATTTCGTCGAGCGAAAACTGTACCCGAACGTCGATTTTTACTCCGGCATCATTTACGAAGCGCTCGGCATTCCAGCCAACATGTTCACGCCCATGTTCGCCATCGCCCGCACCGTCGGCTGGTGCGCGCACTGGATGGAGATGATGAACGATCCGGGCACACGGATCGCCCGCCCACGTCAGATTTATACCGGCTATACAAAACGTGACTATGTCGATATTGGCCATCGGTGAGACGGAGCCAACATTAAAGATTCGGAACTAGTGACCCTCGTCTGTCGGTTCGGTTAACGGGAAGCCTTTCCTGTATGCGGTATAAATCGAACGCTTTGGTTTAAAGCCCTTCGTCTTGCCTGCGATTCTCACTTTGATCACTTGCAGCGATTTGCCAATGTCCAGAGCAACACAAGCATAATTTCTGACCTTGATACAAGCGCCCGCGCCGGCCGATCAAAGCATGGCACCGTAACCGTCGTCCGTCATGTCAATTTGATCAAGCACAATTTATGACTGATGCAAAAGTCGGGATTCAAGTGGAGGCAAATCGCGGGAGATGACATAGAACGCTGCTTGCCCAGCCGAACCGTTGATCAATCAGGCGGCGAAAATGGGGAATCAAGTCGATTGCATAACAATCGCTGCGGCTCCATCGAAACGCACCATACGTCCATCCACTGCAACCGGCGTCTTGCTTTCAGTGTCAGCCGCACCCGTCGTCGGCAACTGAGGCACACCAAAATACCAGCTCCTAGGCTGGCCAGTGCCTCAGCCAGAGTGGATTGATCTTAGCCATAGAGGAATTCAAAGACCACTGCCAAGCTTATTAAAAGAGGCGGTAGGCGCTCGATAATCGGCTGGCGTGTAGGCTGATGGCAGCGTGCCCCGATTGCGAACCTGCGCAAAACGCGGATCGATAATGTGCGGGTGATCATCAAATATCGGAATTCAGTAACGCCCACCCGGGCCACCTTGGACATCCAGAATCAACGCCCGACCACCTCAGGCATCGATCAAATGCCCCCGGTTTTATGGGCGACAGCCTAGCTGCGCTTCATCGATTCGAAGAACTGGATGTTGGTCTTGGTCTGTTTCATGCGGTCGATGAGCAACTCCATGGCGGCGACGTCATCCATGCCGTGCAGAAGTTTGCGCAATATCCACATGTTTTGGAGCTCGCCTGGCTCTACCAGCTTTTCTTCGCGGCGCGTGCCCGAACGATTGACGTGGATGGCCGGGTAAATGCGTTTCTCGGCAATTCGGCGATCCATGTGGACTTCCATGTTACCGGTGCCCTTGAATTCCTCGAAGATGACTTCGTCCATCTTGGAACCGGTTTCGACCAGAGCGGTGGCCATGATCGTTAGGCTACCGCCTTCCTCAACATTGCGGGCAGCGCCGAAGAAACGCTTCGGCCGCTGAAGGGCATTGGCGTCAACACCACCGGTAAGTACTTTGCCAGACGACGGTGCTACGGTGTTGTAGGCCCGGGCCAGTCGGGTAATCGAGTCAAGCAGGACTACGACATCCTTCTTGTGCTCGACCAGTCGCTTGGCTTTCTCGATCACCATATCCGCGACCTGCACATGACGCGAAGCCGGTTCATCGAATGTCGATGACACTACCTCTCCACGCACCGAGCGCGCCATTTCAGTGACTTCCTCAGGACGTTCGTCTATCAACAGCACGATCAGATGGCAGTCGGGCTGGTTGTAGGCGATCGACTGGGCAATGTTCTGAAGCATCATGGTCTTACCGGCCTTGGGCGGCGAGACCACGAGACCGCGTTGCCCCTTGCCGAGCGGTGAAATCAAGTCGATTGTGCGCGCGGTGATATCCTCAGTCGAGCCGTTGCCGATCTCCATGACCAGTCGCTCGGTAGGAAACAGCGGTGTGAGATTTTCGAACAGAACTTTGCCTCGGGCCTTGGCTGGTTCATCCTCGTTAATCTGGTCGACCTTAAGCAGCGCGAAATAACGCTCGGATTCCTTGGGTGGCCGAATACGGCCGGTCACGGTATCGCCGGTTCTCAGAGCAAACCGTCGAATCTGGCTCGGCGACACATATATGTCGTCCGGGCTGGCCATGTAGGACGACTGGCCCGAGCGTAGAAAACCGAACCCATCGGACAATATTTCCAGAACCCCGTCGCCGTAGATGGGCCGCCCTTCATCAGCATGAACCTTCAACATGGCGAAGATCAGATCAGGCTTGCGCATCCGTGAGACGTTTTCTAGCCCCAGATCTTCGGCCAGTTGCATCAGCTCGCTCGCCGATTGCGTTTTGAGCTCGCTCAGATCAATACTCGGCGCGTTTTCATCGATAGCACCGGCATAGGCTTCAAATTCGGCCTCGTCAATATCCTCATTCGGCGGTTTCGCGCCCTTGGATTGGTTGTTGCGACCGCGATTATTATTACCGCGTGACTTGCTGTTGCCGGTTTGATGGGAGCTACCACCCGACCCCTTGCGGCGCCGTCCACGGCGATTGGGGCCACGCGAATCTTGGTTGGCGTTAGCGTTGTCGTTTGACTTCGCGTTGTCGTTCGACGTTTGCTCGAAGGTTTCTTCAGACACGTTATTCCGTTTTTAAGTTGTCGGGCTGATGCGAGTCGTTCAGGGCTCGCGTCAGCCGCGCCGCAGGACTTGAACTGGCGGCTGTGGCGTAGAGACTAACCCAAGTGGGCGTTGATAAATTCAGTCAATTGGGATTTGGAAACCGATCCCACTTTGGTATCCAGCACTTCACCGTCTTTGAACAGCATCAGTGTGGGGATGCCGCGAATGCCGTAGTGCGCCGGCGTATCTTGATTGTCGTCGATATCGAGCTTGGCCACTGTAAGTTGGCCGTCGTATTCGTCGGCGATTTCCTCGAGTACCGGGGCAATCATTTTGCAAGGGCCGCACCATTCGGCCCAGTAATCGACCAGTACCGGGCCGCTGGCGCCGAGCACATCGCTGGAAAATTTCTCGTCTGAGGTATGGATCAGATTGTCGCTCATCGATAGGTCCTTGAAGGGTCGCGAGTAAAGTATGAATCCGCGCCTGAGGCCCAACTCACGGATAGTCGACGCGAATAGGCGTCTCGAGAATACGTGGGAATAATTACTACGAAAACAATCGTAACGGGCCGAGCGCTGTTAAACTGGATCGGTCGGTCGCACGCTGCCGCGTTGGAACGAACGCTGGCGTAATTTATTTAATGAACATATTGCAGCGCATCTGCTGTCTTTTTGCAACCCCCGGGCCAAGCCTTGACCGCGACTGAAGACAAAAGGCATTACCCGGCATCGAACCTCCTCGGTCAACCCGCGGGAAACCAATGTATGACAGATTCTAAACGGCCAGCTGTGGAAACCAATCAGGCCACCGAACGTTTGGTCACCAAGCACCGACTGGCGGATTTCGACATTCGGCCGGACATATTGACGACCCTCGAACGGCTTGGATTGACCCACGCCACGCCAATTCAGGAACGTACGCTGCCACGGGCGTTAGCAGGCGGCGATATCGCCGGCCAAGCCCAGACCGGGACAGGCAAGACCGCAGCCTTTTTACTGGCGATCATCAATCAGCTTTTGGAAAATCCTCGCCCAGCGGCTGAGGATAATGCGTCAACCGGTGCCAGCGCACCGCGTGCCATCGTCATCGCCCCTACCCGGGAACTGGCCGAACAGATTGACGCAGATGCCCGCAGTCTGACCACTGACACCGATTTGATCACGACGGTCTGCTATGGCGGAACCGGGTACCAGTCACAGCGCGAGGCGCTGGCTTCCGGTACCGATATTTTGATTGGCACGCCCGGCCGATTGATCGATTATTACAAGCAAAAAGTCTATACGCTGCGGTATATCGAAATCGTTGTCCTCGACGAAGCCGACCGTATGTTTGATCTGGGCTTCATTCGAGATATCCGCTACATGTTCCACAAGATGCCGCGACCTGAAAGTCGGCAGAGCATGTTGTTTTCGGCCACGCTTTCACACCGGGTGCTCGAACTGGCCTACGAGCACATGGATGATCCCGTGTCGATCGAAGCCAACACAGAAAGCGTCAACGTCAACGCCATCGAACAACGCGTTTATCACGTTTCAAAGGATGACAAGCCGGCGCTTCTGGTGGGTCTACTGCGCTCGCTGGAGCCCACGCGCACGCTAGTGTTCATCAACACCAAACGTGTCGGCGAACAGCTGACATCTGTGTTGAATGCCAACAACTTCACTGCCAGTATCCTCTCGGGCGACGTGGCCCAGAACAAGCGCCAGAAACTGCTCGAGGATTTCAAAACCGGACAAATCGACCTCCTAGTGGCCACGGACGTCGCCGCACGTGGGCTGCACATCCCCGAGGTTAGTCATGTGGTGAACTATGATCTGCCGCAAAATGCCGAAGACTATGTTCACCGCATTGGCCGTACGGCCCGTGCCGGCAATTCCGGAACTGCGCTATCGCTGGCCTGCGAGGAATATGTCTACTCGCTGCCGGAAATCGAGGACTACATCAAATATAAATTGACTTCGGAAGTCCCCGGCGACGATGATTTCGCCACCGACTTGACGATCCCGGCCCAGCCCCAGCATAAGAAGGGCGGTCGCAATAACGGTAAAAATAACCGTCGACGCACCGGTCGGTCGTCAGGCAATACATCGGCCCGCTCATCCACCCGCTAGACAAAAGACCTGGAGGCGTCTTGCAACACCTCGACCGTGATTTTCTCGACCAGATAAAAAACGTGGCCGAAGCCGCCGGCCGCGCCACACTGCCCATTTATCGATCCGAGTTCGAAGTTCAGACCAAAGACGATGACTCACCGCTGACCCAGGCCGATCTGGCTGCGCATGCGATCATCCGCGACGGTCTCGCCGAAATCGACGAGGACGTCGAACAACTCTCGGAAGAAGGCGCGGACATAGAGTTTGCAACACGCTACGACTGGGACGAATACTGGCTTATCGACCCCCTCGACGGCACCCGCGAATTCGTCAACGGTAATGACGAGTTCACCATCAATATCGCCCTCGTACAGGACAATCGACCGAGTCTTGGGGTGGTCTATGCGCCGGCGCTGGAACGCTGCTGGTTTGCCGCCGAGACCGTGGGCGCATTCGAGCAACGCGGGGATCAAGCACCGCAACCGATTTCAACCGCCGCAGCCGATTTGGACAGACCGCGGGTGCTCGTGTCGCGATCGCACCGAACCGAGGCAATTGATGATGTACTGGCCCGCCTTGGCGACTACGAACCGGTCAGCATTGGCTCATCGCTCAAATTCTGCCTGATTGCCTCGGGCGAGGCCGATTTCTACCCTCGCCTAGGCCCCACCAGCGAGTGGGACACGGCCGCTGGACAGGCACTTGTGAGTATCGCGGGCGGCCGCGTGACCAACACCAGCGGTCAAGAGATGGAATATAACCTGACTGAATCGCTCTTGAACGGCGCATTCATTGCTTATGGCGATCGCAACCATGACTGGCTGCAATATCTTGCCAGCGACGACTAAAGAAACCGCGTTATGACCACAGTGACCCGCTTTGCCCCCAGCCCCACGGGTATGCTTCACGTCGGCGGGGCGCGCACCGCGCTCTATAGTTGGCTGCATGCGCGTCAGCGCGGCGGTCGCTTTGTCCTGCGCATCGAGGACACCGATCGACTGCGATCAACGCCCGAAGCCATCAACGCTATACACGAGGCCATGCAGTGGCTGGGACTGGACTATACGCCACCTGTGGTGTACCAGAGCCAACGTGAAACGCGCCACCGGGAGGCTATCGATCAATTGATCACCCAGGGTGACGCTTACTACTGCTACGCCAGCACGGCGGACGTAGAAGCCATGCGCGAGCGCGCTCGCGCGCGAGGTGATAAACCGCGCTACGACGGCACCTGGCGCCCAAGACCAGGCAAGACACTGCCAACGCCACCGAGTGGTGTCTCGCCTGTGGTGCGCTTTGCCAACCCCACCACCGGGAGTGTTCGCTTCGAAGATATTATTCGCGGCACCGTGGCGATCGACAACAGTGAACTCGACGATCTGGTGATCGCCCGAGCCGACGGCACACCCACATACAATCTGTGCGTGGTGGTCGACGACCTGGATGCAGGCATAACCGATGTCGTGCGCGGCGATGACCACGTCAACAACACACCGCGCCAGATCAACATCGGCCGTGCACTGGTCGGCTCCGAGATCGATTTGCCGCACTATGCTCATGTCCCTATGATTCTGGGCGCCGACGGTCGCCGGCTGTCTAAGCGCCACGGTGCCGTGGACGTCATGCAATTCCGCCGCGACGGCATTCTGCCGGGCGCACTGCTGAACTACCTGGCCCGACTCGGCTGGTCATACGGCGATCAGGAAATCTTCTCTTTAAACGAGATGGTTGACAAATTCGCTTTGAACGAGGTTCATTCCAAGGCCGCAGTCTTCGATCCCGATAAACTGGCCTGGGTCAACCAGGAACACATTAAGGCCGCCGAACCCGCTGAATTGATCGACGAACTGGCCTGGCATCTAGCTGAGCTCGGTGTTCACGACGTGTCTGACGCGCGCCTAGAGGAAATCGCAGCGGTCCAGCAACAACGCTGTAAGACTGTTCGCGGTATGGCCACAGACAGCCTGTATCTGTTTTATGCCGTGGACGAATACGACTCCAAAGGGGTCAAGAAACATGTCAAACCGGGCAGTGCTTCCGTATTGCGAGATCTGCGCGACCGACTTGCCGCATTGCAATCCTGGCGTGCCGACGATCTCGGTGCCACCGTCAAGACGCTGGCAGACGATCATGAGATCGGGTTGGGCAAAGTCGCACAACCACTTCGCATCGCCCTAACGGGCCGCCCCGTTTCCCCCCCCATTGACGACACGCTGGCATTACTGGGTCGTGAGACTAGTTTAGTGCGGCTCGACAAGGCAATCACGGATTTCGGGGAGATTGCAGACAACACTGAAACCTCCGTTTGAGGCAGTCATGGCAGTACAAACGGTCACCCCGTCCAACCCCGCACAGCTTGGCGGGCTTCGGCGTTGGCCGCCCGGGCCACCAGTCCGCTCTGTGTGAGAGCCACCTTGTACCGGGCACCATTAGCCATCGGCATATAGACCGCACTGCCATAGCGCGTGTCGATCAAGGGTAACCAGGTGTTGAGCCAATGCACCATAGCCCAAGCACTCAGTCCGCCACCGGGATCATTGAGCTCATAAACAGTATGTCGTTTCCGAATGGCTTGCTGGGCCGATTCATAACGTCCTGAAAGCCGGTTGAACTGGTATCGGGCGTCAAGCCCGATCAGATTCGCCCAGGCGCGCCATTTTAGAACTCGGGCACTGAGCTGCCATGACTGCCCCACAACGCGAAAAGTCCGGTCCGGTGCCTGAGCACGCGCGAGATGTACGCGAAACACGTCGCTGCTACTTTCGCCACCGGCTTGCCGACAGGTCAGCGTCGCAACCGGTTGTTCATACGTCAGGCGTTGATAGGCATAAAGATTGAATGCCAGGGATAGACCCAGTCCACCCAGCAGGAAGCAGATGCCGGAACCAAGACCATTACTTGATGCCCGCCCCAACCGTCGCCGCCGCACGTGGCAAAGTGCACGCATAAAAAACACGGCTCCGGCCAGCAACAATACGGCAATGATGCTATTGAATAGGGTCATCTCATCACCGCGACCCAGCCGGCCCACTTCATGTGGATCCATACACCGGGCAAGGATTGCAACCTCCGAAAACT
>DHHU01000022.1 GCA_002403445.1 Salinisphaeraceae bacterium UBA4764
CACTGGCAAAATTCTTCTTGTTTTTCATAGAAACGCATCACCCTCTCAAAGATGATGCCGAACTGCTGCAAAACGTCACGGGGTATGGAGCACGTGACGCTCCACAGGGGGTAAAAGATGTCAGCATTCCAATGCCAAACATTTTTCGGCATACCTCAAATAGACCATCCGATTCAAATAGTAGGTGCTGGTGAACTGGCCAGCTAGTCGAACTGTGCCTCCTATGCACGGCGAAAGCTTTGACGGTACGAATACTTCATGTGTTGTACGCTACACGACATTCTCTACAGGCAGATTGACCATCTGACGGATTCCTTACAGGGCGCGAGACAAAATTTAAGCAGATCGAGCCATTTGATTGATTCAACCGCCGCTACACCGCGACAGCAGTTGGCAGAAAAGGGTAAAGGGCAAGTGGAGCAGTCGGGGAACCGATGATTCACCGAGGCGACGGCGAGTCCCAAAGCACCCTCCATAGACTGCGCCGCTGGGCCGCGCTGCTGCCCGGAATCGTGATCGCAATGGCGCTGGTCGCATGGCTGTTGCATGGATTGAATGTCGCACGCGTGGGTGAACTGCTCCGTCACGCTAACGTCGTTTATATCGGACTCCTCATGACCAGCGTACTGATTGAATACGCGTTGAGGGCATGGAAGTGGGGGCAGGTACTGTCGCCGATCGAACGGGTGTCCTCGGTCTCTCTCTTCGCCGCCTATATGGCCGGATTCGTACCGGGATTGACCATCGGACTGGGCTCCAGCGTTGTGACACGCAGCTGGCTTGTTGCGCGACGTGCCAAGCTTGCAACAAGCACCGTGTTGGCCAGCGTGGCGGTCGATCGTCTAATCGATGCGTTTGTATTCGTTGGCTTCATCATCCTGGCCGCTTTCGCCGTTCCTGCTCAAGGCCCGCCAGCGATAGCTCAGGGGCTACGTTGGGGAGGCCCGGCCGTATTATCGCTCGCCATGCTGGCTTTGGTGATATTGCTCCGTCAGCGAGAACGGCCCATCAATGTGCGATGGCTACCCCCATCTTTCAAAGCTTATATCAACCGACTGACGACTGCCTTCTCCCAAGGCATCGCCTGGCCCATCGAGCTGAGGCGACGTGCATTGATCGTAGTCACAAGCGTACTCGTCCGTTTGCTATCGGCCAGCCAGCTTGCATGGGCCGGAGCCGCTGTCGGGGTCTGGCTATCGCCTTTGGACTACATCGTCATCCTGGTGTTGTTGGGCACCTGGATGATCGTCGGCTTGTTTATGCGTGTGCCGGGCAGCGGTCTGTTGATCGCTGTATTCGTGTTGCAGCTTTTCGGACCGACCCGCGAGCAGGCGCTGGCGATGACCTTGCTTGACACCGGGGTATTCTTCGCGATCGTTGGGTTGATCGGATTCGTGGTCCTATGGCGTGAAGGTATCCAGCTCAGGCGAATCAGGCATCTGATCGCGAATGAGGGCCCCTAAAACGGATAGTGCGGCACTGCCCATCTGACTTATCGTGTTTTTCGATAATCAATGGACGAGGTTTTGCTCTATAGAAGTCGGCTTTAGAGATGTTTATAGATGTTATCCACATTCGCGTTGCCAACGCGCTTAGGCAAAATGAGTNNATAGTTGCGGGGTTGAACTCCCTACCGCGCCTCCACCCAAACTGGCAGAGATGGAGCACTTCAACCGGTGGACAAGGAATTAGCTCGCGCCTTTGAACAGCGCAAAAACTCGCTACGTTGGAGACACTCTTGTCAGGTTAACCCAACACACCGTCACGAAAATCGTGCCAAGGCCGTGGCGGTCATGTGCAACATCTAAATCAACCTCGATCCCGGCCACCCCAATCCACAAATGGTTGAACCGTTTACCGAATACGCCGGGGTATGTGCAGCAGGCGATAGTGCAAAGTCAGCTTGACGGCATCTGAAATCAACCAAGGAACGAATCTTTACCATGTCGCATCCTATTCCAGGCATCCACCACATCACAGCCATAACCGGCCCGCCGCAGCCCAACGTCGACTTCTATGTCGCACGGCTCGGCCAGCGGTTGGTGAAAACAACCGTCAACTTCGATGCCCCGGATACTTATCACCTTTATTACGGCGATACAGTGGGAACGCCCGGCACGATTCTGACTTTCTTTCCTTTTGTGGACGCTGGACCTGGGCGTAACGGTCCTGGCATGGCCATCGCGGTCGCCTATGCCGTGCCCTCGGGCGACCTCGATGCCTGGCGCGAACGGCTGGCAGAGCACGGGATTGGTAGCTGGCAACCGACGACACGTTTCAATCAGCGGTTTTTGACTTTTACCGATCCCGATGGGTTGAAGCTTGAGCTTATCGAAAGCGATGATTCAAATGCTTCGGGAACCTCGTCGCTGGATCACGGGTTTCATTCCGTCACCCTGTGTGTGTCCGATCCGGCGCCGACGGCGCGGGTGTTGACCGATCTGTTCGGCTACGAGCCGGCCGGGCAAGAGACGATCGATGGTGTGGAGCGTTTGCGTTTTCAATCGCCATCGCACGGGCGCGGCTCGATCGTGGATCTGATCCGTCCTACCGACAGATCGTCAGCAATACAAGGCGCGGGTACAGTCCATCATGTGGCTTTTCGTGCCGAGACGCCCGAGCGCCAGCGCGAATGGCGCGAGCGGATCCTGGAATATGGTTTACGCCCGACGCCGGTGATCGACCGGCAGTACTTCGAGGCGATCTACTTTCGAGAACCCGGTGGAATTTTGTTCGAGATCGCGACAGACCCGCCAGGCTTTACGACCGACGAAACGGTCGACGAACTCGGAATGCATCTCAAGCTGCCACCACAATACGAGTCACGTCGATCGGAACTCGAGGGGGTTCTGCCGCCCATCCAAATGCCAACATGAATGCCGAGATATTAAGTCATCCGTATGATAGTGGGAGACCCCCGGACGAAGTGGCTGCCTCATAGGCACGTCTGTTGGTAATCCTTCTGACACGATCGCGGCAGGTCGCCAGAAGATAACTTGAGCCTGGCCGACCCCGCCGCAGCCG
>DHHU01000065.1 GCA_002403445.1 Salinisphaeraceae bacterium UBA4764
GAGTCGTTATTAGCCGAGTTGCGCTGGCGTGGCGACACGGTGATTGCACAAGACGGGGGGTTGGTCTTTGCCCAAGGGTCAGCCCGACCGGCAGCGTGGGCTCAGAACACTTGGCTCGATCCTAGGGTTCTGTCGATTGACTCCATCGGTGATGCAGCGCGCCAACTTCGTGCCATCCAGCGCAACTGGTGGTCGCGACCCACGAGCACCTATCGGCGGGCTGCGCTGATTGCCCAGCGTATGCCGCATATCAGCGCATCCGAACTGAAATTTCCAACGCCGCCGCCAGACGCATCGTTGGGAGCGTGGACGCTTGCTGATCGAGATACGATGATTGCCAGTCCTACAACTAGCAGTGTATTTCCCGGTGGCTGCCCCCGTTTTATCGAAGATCGTTATGGGCCTCCCAATCGCGCCTATCTCAAGCTTTGGGAAGCCTTGACGCTCGCGCGTACCTGGCCGAAGGCCGGACAAACCGTACTCGATCTGGGGGCTTCGCCGGGCGGTTGGAGCTGGGTTGTCGCCAGCCTGGGGGCCGAAGTGATCGCCATTGATCGGGCCTCGCTTAATCCGTCGGTTGCCGCTCAGGGTCGGGTGTCTGTGGCACGAGGCGATGCCTTCAAATTGGGCGTTGCCGATGTGGGCACACCGGACTGGGTCATAGCCGATATTGTCGCCTATCCCGATCGGATGATCGATCTCGCCGCGTATTGGGCCCGCGCTGCGCCAACGGCTGCGCTGATCATGACGATCAAGTTCCGCCGCTGTGCCGATCCCGAGGTGCTTCGCTCGTTGCAGGCCATACCGGGAGGACGCCTGATGCATCTAGCTGCCAATAAGAATGAGCTGACCTTTTTTCGTTTGCCGCATGGTGGGCCAGCCGAGGCGGCGTGATTCTGCCGCAGCTTTTGTATCTTTTCTCTCCCGTCCCGCGGGTTGATTCTGTATGCTGCATAGGAAATTCCTACGCGCTATCTGTTGGCGCTTTGCAGAACCGGCAATCCCGGCCACTTGATCAATATGCGCAGCAAAATACTTCTAACGACTGTCATGGCGTGCGCGGTAGCTCAGTGCGGCTGTGCTTCAAGCGTCAAACATAATGCCTCGAACCACTCTGGAGCCTCACAGGCCAAACCCGGAACTTCGCTGGCCAAGCAAGCAGCCGAGGTTTCGTTTCACCCGCTCTCGGCAACAAAAGACCAGTCAGCCATCGAAAAACAGGTTCTGAATAAACTCCAAGCCAAGCACTACAACAAAAAAACACTCGACAACAAGTTCTCACAGCAACTGTTCACGGCATACGTCAACGATCTCGATCCGAGCCATGATGTGCTGCTGCATTCGGATATCACGGCGCTCCGCAAGCAATACGGTAACGAACTCGTTCAGCAGCTGAAAAACGGCAAAACCAGTGCGCTTTACGCTATCTTTAACCGCTATGAAAAACGCCGCCTTAAGATAGATCGGTATGCCTTGCACACAGTGCAAGACCATTTTGGTTCGCTTAATCTGCACTCCAAAGGCACGCTGCGCATGGATCGCAGTAAGGCTATGCGGCCGGCTAACCTCCATGCTCAGCACAACCTGTGGCGCAAAAAACTGGTTAACGAGATCATCCGCGAACGTTTGCATGGAACCGATACGGATGAAGTCCAATCCGATCTCGTCAAGCGCTACCAACAAGCGATCCGACGCCTAGGACAAATACATTCAAGTGATGCATTTTCAGCCTTTATGCGCGCTGTGACCCACAGCTACGATCCGCATACCGATTATTTTTCTCCCGAGCGGTCGAAGAATTTCAACATCGACATGAATCTTAAGCTCCAGGGTATCGGTGCCGAACTGCGAATGAAAAACGGTTTCCCCGAGCTGGTACGGCTCATCCCCGGCGGCCCGGCGGCAAAAAACGGCAAACTCAAACCCACTGATCGTATTCTTGGCGTTGCCCAGGGCCAAAATGGCCATTTCACTAACGTCGTCGGTATGCGGCTCAACCAGACAGTGCAACTCATTCGTGGCAAGGCCGGTAGCGTGGTTCGTCTGCGTGTGTCATCGGGCAGTACCAGCCAAACCAAAGTCGTCACCCTGACCCGGGCCAAAATCAAATTGAAGGATCAGGCAGCCAAGCACCGTGTGATGGACGTCCAATTTCACGGCAAGAAGCAAAAAGTGGGTTTGATTACATTGCCGTCGTTTTACAACGGAGCGGCGTCCGATGTGAAAAACGCCCTGGCTCAGCTCAAAAAGGCCAACGTCAATGGTGTGGTCCTCGATCTGCGCAACGACGGTGGCGGTGCACTGGGTGAAGCCATGAAATTGATCGGTCTGTTCATGCCATCGGCCCCCGGGGTTCAGATTCGCGGTTCCAGCGGCCGGGTTCAAGTGTTGGGGGATCGTAGTCAAGGAGCATTTTATAGTGGCCCCCTCGTTGTGCTGGTCAATCGCTTGTCGGCTTCGGCTTCCGAGATCACGGCCGGTGCGTTGCAGGACTATGGGCGCGCCGCAGTCGTTGGCAGTCAGACGTATGGCAAGGGGTCGGTGCAGACGATCCTGCCGCTCAAGAAAGGCGAACTAAAGCTTACGGAAGCCAAGTTCTATCGTGTAACGGGGGATAGCACCCAGCTGCGCGGCGTCACGCCGGGCATAAAGTTCCCATCCGCAATCAACCCCAAAAAAATTGGGGAAAGTACACGCCAAAATGCACTGCCTTGGGATCGTATTCCCCCCACGCGTTATCCGCACAGTAACGCTATACAAAACGTTTTGGGGCAGTTACGCGCCGACCATAAAAAGCGTGCCCATAGCGTTCCGGGATTTCATTACCTTGCCCAGCGGATTCACTTGGCGCGGCAGGAAAATGACCGAAAGCAAGTTTCATTGAATCTGGCCAAACGCCAACGGCGGCTCCAAACTGTTCACAGTGCCCAACTCAAGCTTGCCAACAAACACCGCAAGGCCATCGGCAAGAAACCGTTTTCCAACTACAAGTCATTCAAAAAACATAACGGGAGCTCCAAGGCGATCAAACAGGTCAACACGCGTGCTGCAAGTGGCAACAAGCGCCCTGTCAACGCATTCCAAACTGAGGCCGGGCGTATCGTGCTAGATATGAATCGCCTTTTTGCCAATAGCGATGCAAGTGTGCCGGCCTCGCATTAGTCATTCTCGAGTCCCGCACTTGGGCATGGCTG
>DHHU01000068.1 GCA_002403445.1 Salinisphaeraceae bacterium UBA4764
GCGGGCACCATATACACACCGTCATTGCTGCCCGCCCGTTCAGCGTATTCCTCGGTGTCGCCTGATCGGCCCAGCATACGCATGCTGTCACGCATCCACTGGACAACCGAGCCCGCCACGAAGATCGAGCCTTCGAGCGCGTACTCAACCTCGCCGTCAAGACCCCAGGCAATAGTTGTCAACAATCCGTTTTTGGATAGCTGCGGCTTATCGCCAGTGTTCATGAGCGTAAAACACCCGGTGCCATAGGTGTTTTTCGCCATGCCCGACTCAAAACAGGCCTGGCCGAACAACGCCGACTGCTGATCGCCCGCAATGCCGCAAATCGGCAGCTGCTGACCAAACATGTAGCGTGCGTTGATGTAGCCGTAGATTTCACTTGACGATTTGACTTCCGGCAACATCGACTCGGGGACACCGAATAATTCCATCAGCTCGGTATCCCACTGACATTCGTGAATATCGTAGAGCAGCGTGCGTGACGCGTTGGTGACGTCGGTGACGTGGACTTCGCCGCCGGTCAAGTTCCAGATAACCCAAGTGTCCATGGTGCCGAACAGGAGTTCACCGTTCCGGGCCCGCTCGCGTACCCCCTCGACGTTATCGAATAGCCACTTGATTTTGGTAGCCGAGAAATAGGCGTCGAGCAACAGACCTGTTTTTTGCCGAATGAGTTGCTCGGTCGCATCGTCACGCATCGCCTCGCAAATCGCCGCCGAGTGCCGCGATTGCCAGACGATGGCGTCGTGAACGGGCTCCCCGGTCTTTTTATCCCAGACTACCGTGGTCTCACGCTGATTGGTGATCCCGATGCCAGCGATCTCGGAGACGTTGATCCCTGTGTCGTTGATTAATTCGGTCAATGTGGTCATGACTGTCGTCACAATGCCGCGCGGCTTGTGCTCAACCCAGCCTGGACGCGGGAATATCTGCTCGAACTCGCGCTGGGCAAGGCCCTTGATCTCGCCCTGGTAGTCGAACAACATCGAACGCGAACTCGTGGTTCCCTGATCGATGGCCAGCATGTATTTCTTTGTCATGTTTGACTCCTTTGACGTTATCTTTCGGCGCCAGCGAACCCGGCAATCATCCCAAATCCAAAACCACGCCCAACTTGGTCAATCAGACCGCGAGCATACCGGTTCTGCCACTGCCCTTTGTCATGCATGAAGCGATCAGCAAGATACTGGATTTGACATAGCGTGCGACGTCACTGATTTTTGGGTTAACTGCAAAAACGCTGCATACCGGTGATACCGTCTGGATCCTTTAAAGCGTGAACTTTTGCCGCATACCTTGCTCAATGGACGCGGACGGGCAGACAAAACCGGTTTGGGTTTTTTAGCAGTCTCGCTGCAGATGCCATCGACGGGCATATGACTATCGGGTACCACCGCGCGTGAGACAGCCAAATACCAGGTCACGCGTACGCTGCATGTAAGGGACTCGTCGAGACTCGAGTCATTAAGGAAATACCCCGCACTGGCGGCATGATTGGGCGAGATGCTGGGCGTGGCGCCAGTCACTGCTACGGATCGGAGTTCACCGGTGGTGTGTTTCATGGGCCTCGGCGGCGATCTCACAATCGGATTTAAACTGACAAATATACGCTCGGCAACTCGCTTGCAGCAAACTGGGACAGGATCTAGCGCCCCCAACCGTATTGCCTTTCAGACTTCATCAAGGGTATTCAGAAGGTGTATCTAGAGGACTCCGGCGATTGAATCTCACTGATCGGGCCATCTTTTTCTGCCCAACGAGCCGATAGGAATGCGCGCGTCGCAGCGATAGCTTCATCGCCCTCGCCCAACAATTGCGGCGGTACGTCGAGGCGGCGCAAATAGAGTGCTACATGGTCGACGCGACCAGTGATGTATGCCCAGAAAGACGGCGCCGGCGTGTTTCCATAGGCCACGCTAAGATCAAGAATGCCGTCAAGTGCCTTGCCGAACCCGCGAACCGCATGACCGAAACCACCGGCACGCGGGGGAAGCAAGGTTTTATAAGGGGAGTTGACGGCCCGGCGTTTTGGTGCTGTTGAACGCGTCCCCTCGACATAATTGACCAACGTGATGGGTTGATCAATAAACTGTCGACAAGCGTCCTCAATAGCGGCACCGTCACGCCCCCGCAGTTCTGGATTGCGGCGAATGGCCTCCCGGCTGTGGCGATCGACGAAGATATAGTCGAGGGTCCAAAACGCCAGTCCCACGATTGGCAAGCGCCGCAGCGAACGTTTCATGCAAAATCTTGGAAACGCAAAATGCCCGTCAAGCGCGTATACCAGAAAAAGGGCATCGGCCCAGCACTGGTGATTGGATATCAGTACAAAACGGCCGTTAATTTGATCGGTACCCTCACGGTGACACGTCACGCGAACACCGCTGATAATAAACATGGCGGCATTGCAAGCGCGCGCCCAGTTCAGTGCCACCGCCACCGCTCCCCGTGCGGCCCATGCCCGCTGCCGCTCGCTGCGCGCAAAGCGCTTGACCAAAGCCACAGGCAACAACGGCAAAAAGCCAATCAGCGTAATAAGGGCCAAGGCGAGCAGCACGGCCACGCCACGCAGGCTGCCGAACAAGGCCGTTGCGAACCCGTTCAAAACAATTTAAGCGAAGCTATCGTGCACTGTACTCGTGGACAGCGTCGACTAGCGCGGCCACACGATCGGGCTCCACCTCCGGCGTCACGCCATGCCCGAGATTGAAAATATGGCCCGGATGCTCGCCGTAACGCCGGATTATGGCCCGAACTTCACGGCGAATGGCATCCGGGCGCGCATATAAAAGCGCCGGATCGGCATTGCCCTGAAGTGCCACCCGGTCGCCAACACGTTGGCGAGCATGGCCTATGTCCACGGTCTGATCCAACCCCAGCGCGTGAGCACCGCTAGCAGCCAGCAGCTCCAGCCAACCCCCGCCGCCTTTGGTAAAGACGATGACGGGTGCGGGATCGAGCCCTTGAATGATGCGCCGTATATAAGCTAGGGAAAACGCCTCGAAGGCAGACGTGGACAGTGTGCCTCCCCATGTGTCGAATATCTGTACCGCATCCGCACCCGCGCGTATCTGAGCGTTCAGATAGGCTGCCGTTGTATCGGCCAACAAACCCAGTAGGCGATGAAGTGCGTTCGGCTCGTCGTAGGCCAGCGCCTTGATGTGGCGATAAATCTTCGACGGGCCACCTTCTACCATATAGGTCGCCAGCGTCCAGGGGCTGCCGGCAAAACCAATCAACGGTGCACGGCCATTCAACTCGCGCTTCGTGAGCTCGACTGCGGCCGCCACATAGCCAAGCTCGGTCTCGATATCAGGCGCGCGTACGCCATCGATATCGGCCGGCGTACGCAGGGGGCAGTCGAAATGCGGGCCTTCGCCGGGCACAAAATGCAACCCCAGTCCCATGGCTGCTGGAATTGTCAGGATGTCTGAGAACAGGATCGCCGCGTCCAGATCGAAACGCGCCAAAGGTTGCAGCGTGATTTCACAGGCCGCCTCCGGATCTTGGCACAAGGCCATGAAACTGCCCGCACGCTCACGCAGGGCACGGTATTCGGGCAGGTAACGACCAGCCTGCCGCATCATCCACACCGGCGTGGTGTCCACGGGTTCGCGCGCCAGTGCTTTAAGCAATCGGCTTTTATCGGTCAATGTCGCGGTTCCCTTTGCGCGCTCTGAATGTCGCTTTGTATCGCATCGGCGGCCGCCGCCGGATCGCGCGCGTTGTAAATCGGCCGCCCCACGACTATATGGTCCGCCCCGGATCGGATGGCTTCAAACGGGGTCATGACGCGTTTCTGATCGTCACTGGCGGCCGTGTCGTTATCAACCGGCCGGATGCCGGGAACGACAGTCGTTAAGGCCTCGGGAGCTTCCAGTCGAAGCCGTCGCAATTCCATGCCCGACGAGACAACGCCGTCGCAGCCGGCCACCAGCGCGCGCCGCGCGCGTGAAAGCACCAGATCTTCAACGTCGCAGTCGAAGCCCAGATCACGCAAATCGCCACGATCAAGACTCGTTAATGCCGTTACGGCCAGCAGGCGCGTGGTCGGGCCATTTTTGACTTTGGCAGCAGCTTCCATCATCGACTGGTTGCCGTGAATGGTGACAAAGTCGACACCGTGCGTGTTTAGGCGGCGCACAGCTGCAGAGACCGTTGCCGGTACATCGAAAAGTTTGACGTCGGCAAACACACGCTTGCCAGCGGCTTTGAGCCAGTCGATCAACTCGAAATAGCCCGGCGTCATCGCCAACTCAAGGCCCACTTTATAAAACGTCACGCTCTCGCCTAGCGTCTTGACAAGTGTTGTCGCGCTGTCCGTGTCCGGCACGTCGAGTGCGACAATCAACTGGTCGCGTTCATCATTTGACGATGCGGTAATCGCTACAGTCTCCCTGGTACGCTGAAAACTTATTCAATCAAATTCTATTTGAAAAGTCGGCGAATAGGCTTAAAAAGGTAATGATCAATCTTGCCTGTAACGCGTTACAGGCGATGACTTTCGATCCGAGATTGTCACTCCCCTGGAAACTCACACGTCCAGATAGTCGAGAATACCCTTGGCTGCTTCGCGGCCTTCGAACACGGCCGTGACCACAAGATCGGAACCCCGCACAATATCTCCCCCTGCGAACATCTTGGGGTTGCTGGTCTGATAAGGGAAGCGGCCTTTCTCGGGCGCGATTACACAACCTCCATCGTCGATCTCGATATTCTGTGCGTCATACCAATCTTTCGGGTCAGGCCGGAAACCAAACGCGATAATTACCCGGTCGGCCGGGATAATTTCTTCGCTTTCGGGCACGGGCTCGGGACGTCGGCGTCCGCGCTGGTCGGGCTCACCGAGTCGGGTTGTGACAACTTTCACACCTTCGACGTGCTCGTCGCCGATGATTTCGACCGGTTGTCGATTGAACCTGAACTCGACGCCTTCTTCGCGCGCATTTTGATATTCGCGCGCTGAGCCGGGCATGTTGTCTTCATCGCGGCGATAAGCGCAGATCACGTGCCGGGCTCCCTGGCGTAAAGACGTGCGGTTGCAATCCATGGCCGTGTCACCACCGCCAAGCACCACGACGCGCTGATCCTTCATGTCGATGAAGTCTCGAGAGTCTTTTTCGATGCCGATTTCGCGGTTGATATTGGCGACCAAATACGGCAAAGCCTCGTAAACGCCATTTAATTCCTCGCCGGCGAAACCGCCTTTCATATAGGTATAGGTGCCCATTCCCAGGAATATGGCATCGTATTCAGCGTTTAGTTCGTCGATCGTCACGTCGCGGCCGACTTCGACACCGAGCTTGAATGTCACGCCCATGCCTTCCATGACTTCACGTCGAGTCTCGACGATTTCTTTTTCCAGCTTGAACGGTGGAATTCCGAACGTCAGCAGGCCACCAATACGCGGATACTTGTCGAATACCACGGCTTCGACACCGGAACGCACGAGAATATCGGCGGCTCCCAGGCCAGCGGGACCGGCGCCGATGACGGCAACTTTCTTATCGGTCCAGACCACGTCCGACACATCCGGGCGCCAGCCCTGTTTGAACGCCTCGTCGGTAATGTATTTCTCAACCGAGCCGATAGTTATGGCGCCAACGCCGTCGTTCATGGTGCAGGCACCTTCACACAGCCGATCCTGCGGGCAAATGCGGCCACAGATTTCAGGCAGCGTGTTGGTGGCGTGCGACAGCTCGGCAGCCTCGAAAAGATGACCTTCGTTAACCAACTTCAACCAGTCCGGAATATAATTATGAACCGGGCATTTCCACTCGCAATAGGGATTGCCGCAGGAAATGCAGCGCCCGGCTTGCGTAGCGGCGCTATGTTTATCGAACTGGCCGTAGATTTCATTGAAGTTATAAATGCGCACCGGCGCTTCGACCTTGGCCGGCTCCTGACGCGCAACTTCCAGAAATTGCAGGTTTTTATCCGCCATTCATCCCTCTTGTTAGAAAATAGACCAACTGCGACGAAACGATCAGGCCGCGCGGTTGAGCGTATCAAGTATCGTGTCGACGCTTTCGGCTTTGGGTTTGACCATCCAGAATCGACCGATCATGCCACGAAAATCGTCCAGTATCTCGCTGGCGTGGGCACTGCCAGTCGCCTCGATATAAGCCTCGATCAGTCGTCGCAGATAATGGCGGTGAGCTTCCATGTTCTCGGACACCAACCGGTGGATGTCGATCAATTCATGATTGTAGCGATCGACAAACTCGCGCGATTCATCGAGCACATAGGCCAAACCGCCCGTCATGCCGGCGCCGAAATTGATACCGGTTTCGCCGAGTACGACTACCGTACCACCGGTCATATATTCACAACCGTGATCGCCGATACCCTCGACGACTGCTGTCGCGCCTGAATTACGCACGCCGAATCGCTCACCGGCTACGCCGGCGGCCATCAACTCGCCTCCGGTCGCACCGTAAAGACAGGTATTGCCGATGATTGTGGTAGTTCGCGCTTCGAACTGGGAATTGGCGGGCGGCCGTATAACGATTCGGCCCCCCCCCATA
>DHHU01000041.1:0-23992 GCA_002403445.1 Salinisphaeraceae bacterium UBA4764
GCTTATGATCTACAGATTTGGGTTTGACCCCTTGGAAAACCCGCTATTGGGGTCAATCGGGCGCGGTCAGCCGCGCCTGCGCCTCCGCATATCTTGCGGCGGTGCCGTCGATGACGCTTTGCGGCAGACGCGGCCCCGGCGCGGTCTTGTTCCAATCCAGAGTGTCCAGATAGTCGCGGACATACTGCTTATCGAAACTGGGCGGACTGGTGCCGGGCGTGTAGTCGGCCAACGGCCAGAACCGAGACGAATCGGGGGTCAGCACCTCGTCGATCAGCGTCAGCCGGCCATCATCGTCGACTCCGAACTCGAATTTGGTGTCGGCGATGATAATCCCGCGTTCGCGTGCATGGGCCGCCGCCTGCCGATACAACGCGAGCGACACATCCCGGACTTCGGCCGCGCGCTCGGCTCCAAGCAGGGTTTCGGTCTCGGCAAAATCCATCGGCCGATCCTTGCCGCCGGCCTCGGCTTTGGTCGAGGGTGTGTAGATCGGCTCCGGCAGAACGTCGGACTGCCGCAGCCCCGCTGGCAGTTGTATGCCGGATACCTGGCCCGTGGCCGCGTAATCCCGCCAGCCCGATCCGCCGAGATAGCCGCGGACCACCGCCTCGACCGGCAACGGCTGGAGTCGCGCCACCAACGACGCCCTATCCGCCACCTGTTCGTAATCCGAAGCCGACAACACATCGGCCGGCGTACCCGGCACACGATGATCGCGCACCACATTGTTGAAATGCCCAAGCCAGAAGTCGGTAACCGCCGTCAGCACCGCACCCTTGCCGGGAATCGGGTCGGGTAGCACCACGTCGAATGCCGACAAACGATCGCTGGCCACGATCAACAGCCGGTCATCGTCGACCGCGTAAATGTCGCGGACCTTGCCGCGTCCCAGTAAAGTGAGGCTTTCGAGTTCGGATTGATAAAGCGCGTGCGGCACGTTCAATGGTGTCTCCAGCAAAATCGCGACTGACATGGGGCAACACCCGAGCGTAGACTACGCAAATTGTCATAGCTACCGCACGCCATGCCGCGTTCATCGCTCAACCCCGTTATTGCACCTTCTGTACTGGCCGGCGACCTGGCTCATCTGGGGGCTGAATCCGACGCCGTGATTGCTGCCGGCGCAGACTGGATCCATTTCGATGTCATGGATCATCATTTCGTGCCGAACCTGACGTTCGGCCCGCCTGTAGTGCAAGCCCTCAAAAAACATCTCGACGCGCAGCGACCGGGCACACCGATCGACGTGCACTTGATGGTCAAACCGCCCGACGCGCTTATCGAAGGATTCGCCAATGCCGGGGTCGATTCCATCACGTTTCATCCGGAAGCCAGCGACCACATCGACCGCAGTCTGCGTAGAGCGCGTGATGCCGGCTGCGCCGCCGGGCTAGCGTTCAACCCGGCGACACCGTTGGAATGGTTGAAATACGTGCTGGACCTCGTCGACATCGTAGTCATAATGTCCGTCAACCCCGGCTTTGCCGGGCAGAAATTCATCCCCTCGATGCCGGCCAAGATCGCGGAAGCGCGTGGCATTCTGGATTCCTGGCGTGCATCCGGCGGCCACCCCATCCGGCTGCAAGTCGACGGCGGGATCAAAACCGACAACATCGCCACCGTGGCTGAAGCCGGCGCCGACACGTTCGTGGCCGGCTCGGCGATTTTCGGCCAGGCCGATTACAGCGCCGCGATTGCCGATTTGAAACAACGCATAAACACTCCCGACGCTTAATCGGTGCCAAGGGCACGCTATACTAGGGTCAGCGATGGCGGGCGCAGTGTTAATCGACCGATGATGCAGTCTCGAATCCCATATCCGANNTTTGACATGACCTCCCAAAGCTCTCCGACCAATCCTACACCGGCAACCAACCGGGTACCGCTTGTTTTCGAAGCGTTCGCCGACCTCGACACGCCGCTTTCAACCTATCTGAAACTCGCCGATGCACCGAATTCATTTCTCTTGGAATCGGTCCAGGGGGGCGAGCGCTGGGGTCGCTACTCGGTCATCGGCTTGCCCTGCAGTGAGCAAATCCGCGTGTTCGGCCACACTGTGCTCCACGAGCGCCATGGTGCAATCGTCCAGCGCGACGACAATGTCGCTGATCCACTGGCCTGGATACAGACCTTCAACAACGCACGGCCGCTGCCAAACATTCCTGAGCTGCCGCGCCTGACCGGTGGGCTAGTGGGGTATTTCGGCTACGACACAGTGCGCTACATCGAGCCTAGATTGGCTGGCGTCGACAAACCCGACCCACTCGATCTGCCCGACATCTACCTGCTGGTGGCCGATGAGTTGGTGATATTCGACAACCTGGCCGGCAAATTATACTGCGTGGGACACTATCAGCGCGGCGATGAGGCCGACCATGACCAACTCGCCACGCGTCTCCAAGCCCGCGTCGAACGTCTGGCCCAGCCGCTGGCATCGACACAGCGCGGCGCACCGGACCATGGCTCAGCCACAACGCCCGGTGACGGCGAGTTTCGATCCGGTCTCACGCGCCAAAGCTACGAACATGCGGTCACCCGTATTCGGGAATACGTGCGCGCCGGTGACGTAATGCAAGTAGTGCCGAGCCAGCGGTTGTCGGCATCGTTCCACGCCGAGCCGCTGTCGCTTTACCGGGCTCTGCGCGGGCTCAACCCCTCCCCCTACATGTTCTATTTCAACTTCGGCGATCATTACGTCGTCGGCGCCTCGCCGGAGATCCTGGTGCGGGCCATGGACGGCGAAATGACTGTGCGGCCGATTGCCGGTACGCGGCCGCGAGGCCACTGCGCCGCCGAGGACGAACGTCTCGCCGAGGAACTGCTCCAGGATCCCAAGGAGCTCGCCGAACACCTGATGCTCATTGACCTGGGCCGCAATGATGTCGGTCGCGTCTGCGAAGCAGGTAGCGTGCGGCTGACCGAGCGCATGGCCATCGAACGCTACTCCCACGTCATGCATATTGTATCGAACGTCGTGGGCCGCCTGGCCCCGGATTACCAGCCCATCGACGCCCTGAAAGCCGCGTTTCCCGCGGGCACACTATCCGGCGCGCCCAAGATTCGGGCGATGGAGATCATCGATGAACTCGAACCGGTCAAACGCGGTGTCTACGGCGGCGCAGTTGGGTATCTGGCCGGTAATGGCAGCATGGATCTGGCAATTGCCATTCGCACCGCCGTCATCAAGGATCAGGCAATACACGTCCAGGCCGGGGGCGGTATCGTGTCAGATTCCGACCCGGCAAAGGAATGGGCCGAGACCATGAACAAGGCGCGCGCCGTGATGAATGCCGCCGCCATCGCCGAAGCCGGCCTCAACCCACGGCGAATCGAGGCGCAAGCCGTCGGACGACGCCCCGATCGGAGCCAGTCATGATTTTGATGATCGACAACTATGACTCGTTCACCTACAACCTGGTGCAGTATCTGGGAGAGTTGGGCGCGCCCGTCGAAGTCGAGCGCAACGATGCGCTGACTGTCGACGACATCGAGGCCCGCGCCCCGGCCGGGATCGTCATTTCACCTGGCCCGTGTACGCCGAACGAAGCCGGTGTATCACTGGCATTGGTGCGGCGACTGGCCGGCCGCATTCCGATTCTGGGGGTCTGTCTCGGGCATCAGGCCATCGGCCAGGCCTTCGGTGGCTCGGTTATCCGGTCGCGCGAAGTCATGCATGGCAAAACGTCACCGGTCCACCATACCGGGCGGGGCGTGTTCACCGATCTGCCGAACCCGATCACGGTCACCCGCTATCACTCGTTGATCGTCGGCCGCGACGATCTGCCGGACACTTTTGAAATCACCGCCTGGACCCAAAACCCGGATGAGAGCGTCGACGAAGTCATGGGCCTTATCCACCTGCCAACCGGCGCCGAGGGCGTGCAGTTTCACCCTGAATCCATTATGTCGGACGCCGGCCACGAGATGCTGGCGCGGTTCCTCGAACGCTGTGGTGCCCCGGTGTGATCGACGCGGCACTTATGGACCACGTGGTCAGCGGACATGACCTATCCACCGAGGCCATGAGCGGTGCCATGCGCGAGATCATGACCGGTGGTGCTACCTCGGCACAGATCGGCGGATTCCTGATCGCGCTGCGCATGAAAGGCGAAACGGTCGCGGAGCTCAGCGCCGCCGCATCAGTCATGCGGGAACTGGCCACGCCGCTGCCGATCGACCCGGTACTGGCCGACAGCCTCGTCGACACCTGCGGCACGGGCGGAGACGGTTCGGGTCTATTCAATGTCTCCACCGCCAGCGCGTTCGTGGTGGCCGCCGCGGGCGGAGTTGTCGCCAAACACGGCAACCGCTCGGTTTCGAGTGCCTCGGGCAGCGCGGATGTACTGGAAGCGGCCGGGGTTGCCACCGATCTGTCGCCGGTCCAAGTCGCCCAGTGTATCCACGAGCACGGCGCCGGTTTCATGTTCGCGCCGGCCCACCACAGCGCCATGCGCTACGCGGTCGGCCCGCGCCGCGAGCTGGGGATCCGCACGTTGCTGAACATCATCGGCCCGCTGACTAATCCGGCCGGTGCGAAGAATCAGGTGATGGGCGTATACAACGACGCACTCCGCGAACCGCTGGCCCAAGTGCTGCAACGCCTGGGCAGTCGCCGCGTGCTGGTTGTCCATGGCGAAGACGGTCTGGACGAAATATCTATCGACGCGCCCACGCGCGTTACCGAATTAAAATGCGGTGCCATCACGAGCTATACCATCACTCCCGAAGACGTTGGCCTGGAACGCAGCCCGCTGGAGGGTATTCGGGCGACGGACGCCAACCACAGCCTGCGACTTATCAAACAAGCCTTGGACGCCACACCCGGGCCGGCACGCGATATCGTGGCCTTCAATGCCGGCGCGGCACTCTACGTCGGCGGACAGGTCGAGACCGTATCCGAAGGCGTCGCATTAGCCTTACATACCGTCGCAAGCGGCCAGGCCGCCAAACGGCTGGCTGATCTAGCGGATCTGTGTCACCGGCTGACCGTCCAACAATCGAGGCAGTCATGAGCCGAGTCATAAAGAACGATACTGTGCTGGGCGAAATCATCGCCCATAAACGTAGAGAAGTGGCTGCGCTCTACCGCGAGGTCGGCGCGCATGCCATGGCCGAGCACGCGGACGCCGCGCCGATGCCACATGATTTTGCCGGTGCATTGGCCGCCGCCGCACCGTCAGCGGTCATCGGAGAAATCAAGAAAGCGTCACCCAGCAAGGGCCTGATCCGAACCGATTTCGACGTCGATTGGCTGGCTAGGCGATACCTGGCCGGCGGTGCGGCCTGTCTATCGGTATTAACCGATCAGGACTATTTCCAGGGCCGGGCCGAGTATCTGGTCAACGCGCGCGAGGCTTCCGGCCTACCGGTGCTACGCAAAGACTTCATGATTGATCCCATTCAGATCGACGAATCCCGCGCGCTGGGCGCTGACTGTATCCTGCTTATCGCTGCTGCGCTTGACGACGCTACCATGCAGCAACTGGCCGAGCGCGCTGTGCAAATCGGCATGGCCGTGCTGGCCGAGGTTCACAACCGGACCGAGCTCGAAAGCGTCAAAAAACTGCCGGCGTCAACGCTGATCGGCGTCAACAACCGCGATCTGTGCACATTTGAAACCACCCTAGCGAACAGCGAGCTACTGGCCAGGTTCATGCCGCCAAATCGACTAGCCATCAGTGAAAGCGGTATCGAGACCGCCGACGACCGCCGTCGCCTCCAGCGCGCGGGCTACGGCGCGTTCCTGGTCGGCGAATCCTTCATGCGCCAGCCTGATCCGGCGGTTGCCCTACAGGCATTCGTGGCTTGCCCCACGACTTGATGATCCATTTCGCGGGCCGCAGACTCTTATTCATAGCCCCAAAGGAATCCCCATGCAGGCAGTCATCAACTGGCAAGGCGACCTTAAATTCAACGCCCGCGCCGACAGCGGTCACGACGTCGCCATCGACGGCCCGCCGGATCTGGGTGGACAGAACACTGGCTCCCGACCGATGGAACTGGTGTTGATGGGCGTAGGCGCTTGCAGCGCGATGGATGTTATGCATATCCTCAAAAAAGCCCGCCAGGACGTTACCGACTGTCGCATTGAACTCGACGGCACACGCGCCGAGACTGAACCCAAAGTATTCACAGCCATTCATCTGACGTTTGTGGTTACCGGTTATGATCTCAGCGACAAGCAGGTCGCGCGCGCGGTGCAACTTTCCGCCGAAAAATACTGTTCAGCATCGATCATGCTGCAGGCAAGCGTGGCTATCAGCCATAGCCATCGGATTGAAGCTGCAACTTAGCGCCCATGGAAATCGCGCTCGATCGACTGGCCGATAAGCTCAATACCGCACCGCTGGCGCCGATTTATCTGACGGCCGGCAGCGAACCGCTACAAGTGGTCGAAGCGGCCGACGCGGTGCGGGTGGCAGCCCGTCGTCAAGGTTTCGGCGAGCGCGAAATCCATCACGCCGAACCAGGATTCGACTGGGGCCATATTCGTCACGCAGGCGCCACGGGGTCTCTGTTCGCGGCCAAACAACTCATCGAGCTACATATCCCGAGTCAAGGGCCGGGCAACGCCGGTGCCACGGCATTGAAGGCGATTGCCGCGGAACCGCCGTCCGACACCATCTTGCTCATTATCGCCCCGGCGCTACAAGGCAACGCCCGGCAGAGTGCCTGGTACAAAGCACTAAACCAGGCCGGCGTGACTGTTTTCGCCTGGCCTGTGACCGGCAATGCACTGCGCGACTGGATCACCCGACGCGCACAAGCCGCAGGCCTGAACCTGACCGATGACGCTGGCGTATTGCTTGCCGAACGCACGGAAGGCAACCTACTGGCCGCTGCTCAGCAGATCGATCGGCTGGCCCTCACCGCGCCGGGTGAGACCATCGAGGCGGCCACGATCGAAGCCGTCGTAAGCGACGACTCACGATTCGATATGTTCGCGCTGACGTCACGCGCGGTCGACGGCGACCGGGCTGGTGCGATTCATGTGCTGCGCCGACTACGCGCCGAGGGCACCGACCCGGTGCCCATAACCTGGGCGCTGGTACGCGAAATCCGGCTGCTGTACCGTGCGGCCGTAGCCGCACGGTATGGTCAAGTCGATGCTGTGCTGCGCAAGGTTTTCATGCCGGCCGCGCGCAAGCGCCGGATCGCGGAACTGGCCCGTCACCTCGCCAGCGATCGATTGGCGTATCTGCTCGAAGACGCAGCCCGGATCGATCGAATCAACAAAGGCGCGGAAGCGGGCCGTGCCTGGAATGAACTGGTAAGCTTGATCCATCGACTCGTCGATTGCACGGAACATCAAAGATCCAGCGCCCGCCAAAAAGCCAGCGATGACACAAACCGCCCCGACCACCTCGGATAGCGCCGACATCAGCCGTCAAGTCCAACAAATCGGCGAACGCGCCCGGGCCAGCGCGCGGCGCCTGGCGCTCGCCTCACCGGGTGAGAAAAATAACGCGCTGCTGGCAATTGCCGACGCACTCAACGACGGGCGAGACACCATCAAGGCCGCGAACGCCCGTGATCTCGCGGCCGGACGCGATGTACTCGACGCCGCGGCGCTCGACCGACTGACGATTGGTGACGCTACCCTCCAGCGCATGGCCGATGGCCTGCGGCAAGTCGCCGCCCTGCCCGATCCTGTAGGCGCCATCAATGATCTGGCCTATCAGCCATCAGGTATCCAGGTGGGCCGGATGCGTGTGCCGCTCGGCGTGATCGGCATTATCTACGAGTCGCGTCCCAACGTGACGATTGACGCCGCTGCACTGTGCATCAAATCCGGCAACGCCGCTATCCTGCGCGGCGGTTCGGAAGCGTTGAATTCCAACCTTGCCATTGCGACCTGCGTCGTGCGCGGGCTTGCCGAAGCTGGACTGCCTGAAGCAGCCGTGCAGATGATCGAGACCACCGACCGCGCCGCCGTCGGCGCGATGCTCGTCGACGCCGAGCATATCGATGTGATCGTGCCGCGCGGCGGCAAATCCCTCATCCAGCGTGTGGCCGACAATGCCCGCATGCCGGTCATCAAACATCTCGACGGTGTCTGCCATGTGTATATCCACGACGACGCCGATAGTGACAAGGCCCTCGCGGTGGCCGTCAACGCCAAGACCCAGCGTTTCGGGACCTGCAACACTATGGAGACGCTACTGGTAGCCGAATCCATCGCCGAGTCGATATTGCCCAAGCTTGTCCAGGCCATGCACCAGGCCGAGGTGACTCTGGTGGGCTGTGACCGCGCGTGCTCGGCGGCCGGCAGCGGCATCGATCCAGCGGAAGCCAGCGACTGGGGCGCGGAGTT
This sequence comes from Salinisphaeraceae bacterium UBA4764, assembly GCA_002403445.1. GTDB lineage: Bacteria > Pseudomonadota > Gammaproteobacteria > Nevskiales > Salinisphaeraceae > Salifodinibacter. The sequence goes on from DHHU01000041.1 coordinate 8,318, forward strand.
TCTCGGCCCCAAACTNNCCGGTCGGTCTGCACGGTCTCACCTCGGAGAAATATGTCGTCTACGGCGACGGGCACGTGCGTTGAGTACCCAGTCGACACATCTGAGACCACCGATCGGCATTCTCGGCGGCACATTCGATCCCGTTCACCACGGCCACCTGCGACTGGCGCTGGAAACCGCAGAGATGCTGCGTCTGGCCGAGGTTCGCCTGGTACCCAACGGTCAGCCACCCCACCGCGATGCACCCGAGGCCAGTGCTGAACAACGCGCGCGCTGGGTTGAGATGGCCACCCGCTCCGAGCCGCGTCTGACGATGGATGACCGGGAACTCCACCGCGCCGGCCGTTCTTATACTGTCGACACATTGGCCGATATGCGGTCGGAATGGCCCAATACACCGCTTTGTCTGATCATGGGCCGTGACGTATTCGCCGATCTGCCAAACTGGCATCGTTGGCGCGATCTGTTCCAATTAGCGCATATTGCATTGATCGATCGTCCCGGACCGAGGCCCGAACTGGCCGCCGAAGCCACCGCTGAGCTGGCGGCCCGCCACAGCGATGATCCCGGCGCGCTGGCCCAGCGCAGTGCCGGCATGATCATTCCCATCGAACCACCGACGCTGGCCGTATCCGCCAGCCGAATACGCGGTTTGCTGGCTGACGGCGCCAACCCACGCTATCTGCTTCCCGACGCCGTCCTGGAGGAACTGATGAACACCCCAACCTACATTCCAACCACGACAACCGAGCGATCATGACCGCCAAGAATTCGCATCCCGCGCAATCAAAGCAAACAACCCCCCATCCGAACTTGCTGACTCTCGCACGCGAATCCGTGGGCGAACTCAAGGCTGAATCAGTTCTGGTTCTGGATGTACGCGAGCTGACAACCATTGCCGACGACATGATTATTTGCAGCGGCGGCTCTTCGCGCCACGTCAAGCGGATCGGCGAAACCGTTATCCAGAACGCCAAGCAAGCCGGACTACAGCCGCGTGTCGAAGGCCTAGAGACTAGTGAATGGGTGTTGATCGATCTCGGCGGCGTGATTGTTCATATCATGCAACCAGCGACCCGATCGTATTATCAGATCGAAAAACTCTGGGACATCGGCATCAGCATTAATTCACCACAGGCTAACAGCTCGAATTGATTATTTTTCACCGGGCTCGAAAAGCTTGAAAATCACGCTGGTCGCGGCCGGTAAACGCATGCCCGACTGGGTCGAGACCGGCTTTTCCGAATATCGCAAACGCCTGCCGCGCGGACTCGAACTCCACCTTGCCGCCTTCGCAACAGGCGACCGCCGGCACGGCGACCAGGCACGCGCCCTGGCCGAGGAAGATCGGCGCATGTTGCGCGCGATTCCCGACAGAAGCGAGATTATCGCACTCGACGAAAATGGGCATGACTGGTCCACCAACGCGCTGGCACGACAGCTCGACACCTGGCAGATGGATGGCCGGGATCGCGCCATACTTATTGGCGGGCCCGACGGCATCGGGCCGGAAAGTCGTGCCCGGGCTGCTCAAAGCTGGTCGTTGTCGTCGCTGACGCTGCCCCACGCGCTGGTTCGCGTAATCGTTGCCGAACAGATTTATCGCGCCCATACGATTCTGGCCGGCCACCCGTATCATCGGGGCGGCTAAAGAAACCTCTACAAGCCACAACAAGATCGCTTGATTCAGTGAACACGCGCCAATTGGGCTATGCTGATATCCAAGTACGCTTGTTTTAATTCCGCCAACCGCCGTTTTGCGAATGGCCGCCGAGCCGTCACTCTGGAAATCAGCACTTCTGGAATTTCTGGCCCAGTTCGCCACGCTGGGTCTGATGCTGGCCCTCGCCGGCTGGGGTGTCCAACACATGGTTACCACAGCACGGCCCAAGGTGACCAAGCAGATCAGTCAACATATCGACGGGCACATGAGCGCCCACAGCATGTCGCTCGGCTGGGCTGCCAAGGGCCCGACGCTGACGTTAGACAAGGTTCGATTGTTCCGGCCCGGCAAGAGTCAGCCCGGCGTGCGTATACAGCGCCTCGCCGTAGGTTTCGATCTTGGCAGACTGTTCCACGGTCAATTCAAACCCCGACGGATCACGATCGGCCGGCCGCGCATCACTGTCGGTTGGCGATCAGGCGGCCATCTTCGGCTGCTGCACTGGTCGCGGCCCCAACAAAAACGGCTGACCTGGAAACAGATCAACCGAATGCGCAACGGCATCCACACGCTCATAATCAAAAATGCGCAGGTCAAACTGGACGGAGGGAAATTCCCCAACGGCGGTTTCACACTGTCGTCACTGAACGTCACGCTGAATCTGCACAAACACCGGCATTCGCGTGCTTCATTCAGTCTAAACGGCCCGTGGTGGTTGCCGGCGGCTCGAGGCCACATAAAATTCAGGGGCAATGTGCCCGAGCTGGACCACGCAAAATTCTTCGTCCATGCACGCGCCACCGGGCCACTGGCTCTGGCTAGCGTGCTGTCAACCGGCAGCACCCCAAAAGCCTCTGCAGAGCTCGAGCAACACTCAGCCGGCCGGCTTGACGTCACGATACGGGGTCGCTGGCTGCACGACCATCTGGTCCACACCCGGGCCCGTTTCAAAACCCGCGCTGCCGTTGCAGCATCGGATGCCAAGACAAAACCAGTTCATCTCAAAGCCGGATTTCACATCCACCAGAAACCGGGCAGTCAACATCTCTCAGTACACCTCGCGCACGTCAGCGGCAATGTTGCGGAACTGAAAAAGCTTCAACTCGACGGGCGCGTCCGTATCAATCAACAGACCCTGACCCTGAAAGGCAAGCACTTGCCCGGCGCGCTGATCGCCAGGGTGGCCAAACACCGAATCAAAGCATTGCGCGGAGCCGATCTGCACCTTGCGGTTCCAAGTTTCCGGGCGAGCGCCGGCGTTGCCCAACCACTGAAACTCTCGGCCGAATTCGACCAACTTCAATACGCGGACTCCCACCTGTCATTCGGCCCCATCAGCGGACATTATGAACAAACTGGCGACTTCCACGCCGTCCATTTCCACGGCGCCGGCGGCACGATTCAGTCAAAGCGTTATCTAAACGGTGCGTTACCCGTGCACAACCTAGGCGGTACGCTGGCCTGGCGTGGCCCCAGTAAAAACATGAAGCTACAACTCAAAAACCTCTCGGCCAGCAGCGGGGACAATCATCTGAGTGTCAACGGCAGTGTGCAAAAGGCGGCCGGGCAGGCGCCAGTGGCCGATATTACAGCTCAGGGAGCCTTGCCGCACATAACCGAAATACTCAAACACATTCCAACAGGGACGGGCTTGCCCAATCCCAAACTTCGGCACTGGTTGGTACACCAAATAGCCGCCGGCGGCGTGCCGTCGGCCACGCTCAAGCTGAATGGGCCGCTGTCTGATTTCCCGTTTGCCGGAAAAAACCCAGCGGGTAACTTCAACCTGAAGCTGACCGCCCGCAACGTGACACTCCGTCCCAAACCGGGTTGGCCCAGACTCGAGCATGCTAACGGTACGCTCAGGATTCACAACGTCAAGCTAAACGCCAAACTAAGCCAAGGTAGTATCGCGGGCGTTACGCTGGGGCCGTCGAGCGGCTCGATAGCCGACCTGCGCAAGCCGGTTTTCGCAATCGATGCCCATACCCGCCAAACCAGCCTGCAAAAACTGCGTACGTTTATTCTTGATTCACCACTGCGCCAGCAGATCGGCAATGTGGTCCGCCCGTTACACGTCAGCGGCCCGGCTGAGGTGCAAGCCAACCTAACGGTACCGCTCAAGCCCGACCTGCCTAAGCTGCAGGTCCACGGCCACCTGCACCTGCGGGATGACACGTTGAAACAAGCAGCGTTGCCACTGCCCATGACGCATATCAAGGGCCAACTGGCCTTCGCGCGCGGCTCGGTTACCGGCCATGACATCAAAGCACAACTGGCTGATGCGCCCCTAACTGCCGACCTAACTCCCGCGTCCGGAGGGGGCGAGCATATTCGCGTCCACGGACATACCAAGTTGCCGCGCGATAAGCGGTTGCTGGCACATTACATCCCGCCCGCATGGCTCGACTATCTTCAGGGCCGGACACAGTTCAATCTGGCGTTTTGTATCGGACCACACGGGCATCGTTCGCCATTTCATATTCATTCCAATCTAAAGGGTATGGCGATCAATCTGCCGACCCCGCTTAGCAAGCAAGCCACCGCCAGCACACCGGTTTCAGTCCATGTAGCGGCCGACGGATCCAACATCCAAGCTCGATACAATCACCGCTTGAAACTCGGTCTCCGGCTGAAAAACGGGACCAGAACCCAGGTTCATGCCCTGATTGGTCACAATCCGCCACCACCACCCCCCGGGCCCGGGATCTGGGTGGGCGGCAACACCCCGGCCGTCAACGGTCTCGGCTGGTTTCAAGTCGTGCACCACATTCTGGCGGCCCGAGCCAAAGCTTCGGCTGGCAAGGGCCAGTCGAAAATGTTGGCGTTTCGCGGGGCCCAACTCACTATAGGCGAACTGCGACTGGGCGGTATCGCAATACCCAATCTCAACTTTTCAGCGCACGCCACACGAGCCCATAACCTCGGCTGGGCAATCAACCTGAGCGGGCCCAACGCCGACGGACACTTGACGATCAACAACGCCCAAAAGCGGCTGCATGTTGGGGCGTCGATCCACAAACTCGCCCTGACCCACGACAAGACTGAGGGACACCACAAGGCTTCTTCCAACAGCACCTCGGGGCTGGAACAGTGGCCGGTGCTGCTGCCTAACGTCGTGCCCACCGACCTGCCGGCGATTAGCGCAACAATTGCGCAACTCTCGCTCGACAAGCAAAAACTTGGCACAGTGCGAATCAACGCCAACACTACCCCCGACGGCTGGCGCCTGAACAGCGCGAAGTGGACCGCCCAAAAAATCACCGCGCACGCTAGCGGTGACTGGCAACGGGCAAACGGACGCACGAAGGCACAACTATCGCTCCACCTGGACGGGCAGAATCTGGCGACGATCGCCCAATCGCTTGGCTTGTCGGTGCCGTTGAAAGCTCAAACAACCCACCTCCAAGCCGACCTCAAAGTGGCGCCAAATCCCCGCGGACTTGACCTGAGTGCCCTAGGCGGCACAACTCACGTCGAGCTTGACAATGGTAATCTACCGCAAGTTAATCCCGGGCCAGCGCGAATTCTGGGATTACTCAACATCAACAAGTTGCCCAGCCGCTTGCAACTGAATTTCAACGACATCAGCAAGCCGGGGCTAGCCTTCGGCAAGCTCGTGGTACCGGGTAAAATACTTAACGGCAACGCATTTATCAGGAATGCCGAAATGACCACGCCATCAGCCGAGATTGCCTTCAATGGCCGTGTCGGGCTGGCCAGCCGCGATATCAACGCGCGCGTCGTCATTACGCCACAAGTCGGCAGTGGTCTGACCATCGCGAGCACGGTCTTTGGTGGCCCGCTAGCGGGCGCCGCCATATTTGGCTTGCAAGAGTTGCTTCAGCAACCAATCAATCAACTCTCACGGTTGACGTTCAATATCCGCGGCGGTTGGAATACGCTCGCGATCATCGATCAAAAAACCAAGAGTCCCCAATAAAGGCATGTCGGAAGCGAAAGACATTCTCCGAGTCGCGGCGATTCAATTGGTCAGTATCGATGACCTAGCCGCCAATCTCGATACGGCCGGTCAACTGATTGACGAGGCTGTGGATCGCGGGGCTAGTCTCATTGTTCTACCTGAGAACTTCGCCTTCCTGGGCCAACGTGCCACCGATTACACAGCGGTTGGGGAAACAGAAGATGGCAGCGGCCCGATCCAGTCATTCCTTGCCCGCAAGGCAGCCACCCACGGTATCTGGCTGATCGGTGGCAGCGTGCCATTGGCCCCGCCCGATCGCTACATTGAACCGACGCGGGTGATCCCGGCATGCCTGGTTTATAGTCCCCAAGGCGAGCGCCGGGCACGATACGACAAGATCCATCTGTTCGATGTCGGGATGCCGGGGTCAAAAGAGGCCTACCGCGAATCAGCGATGTTCATCCCGGGCCCTCTCACGCCGCAGGTGGTCGACACAGATGCCGGCCGGATCGGCCTCTCGATCTGCTACGACCTGCGCTTCCCTGAACTCTATCGGGCGCTGGCTGATGCCTGTGCCGAACTTGTGGTGGCACCCTCGGCGTTTACCGAAACCACCGGCCAGGCACACTGGCATGTGCTGGTGCGGGCCCGTGCTATCGAAAATCAGTTGCCGATAATCGCCCCTGGTCAAGCTGGGGTCCAAGCCAACGGGCGACAAACCTATGGCCACAGCCTCATTGTCGACGCTTGGGGCCGGATCCAGGCTGAAGCGACAACGGACGGTCCGGAAGTAGTGATTGCCGATCTGGATCGCACCCATATGCCGGCGCTGCGATCCCGTTTCCCGGCGCTTCGCCATCGTCGACTGAGTGTTTATGAAACACACATGGCACACGCTGCCACTGATGCCAGTGCCAGCAATCCATAACACGACTCCAACAACCGAGATCCCAACGCAACTCGGCGGTAGCGCGTGACAACCGCGGCTAGGACTCGGCTGCTGATTGCCGGACTGCTTCTGGTTGCCATCGGACTATTCTTCGCGCTGGGCGGCGCCCATGTATTGAGCCTGGGATATTTTCAATCCCGCCAAGCCGAGATATCGGCTTGGGTCGCTCGGCACGCCACACTCGCCGCGCTGATCTACTTTCTGGCCTATGTTGCGGTCGCTGGACTGTCTCTGCCGGGGGGGCTGGTCATGACGCTGATCGGCGGGGCGCTGTTTGGATTCGTCGAAGGCCTGATTCTGGTCTCGTTCGCTTCCACGATCGGCGCGAGCATGGCATTTATTGTCTCCAGATATTTATTCCATAACACGGTGCAGCAACGCTTTGGCCGCTGGCTCGATCCCGTAAACCAAGGCATCAAACGCGACGGCGCGTTCTACCTGTTCACATTGCGGCTGGTGCCCGCATTTCCGTTTTTCATGATCAACCTGGTGTTCGGACTGACACCGATCCGCTTGGCAACCTTCTTCACTGTCAGCCAAATCGGCATGCTGCCGGCAACAGCCGTCTATGTGAATGCCGGCACGCAACTGGCCTCGATCCATTCCATCGGGCAAATAGCCTCGCCAAGTCTGATCGGTGCCCTGGTATTGCTGGGGCTATTTCCCCTAGCGGCCCGACTCGGTCTGAACAAGCTGCGTGCCCGTCGCGCCCTAGCCGGGTACACCAAACCCAAAGTGTTCGATACGAATGTGGTCGTCATTGGCGGAGGGTCCGGCGGCCTCGTAGCGTCATATATCGCTGCGGCTGTCAAGGCCCGCGTCACCCTTGTCGAACACAAAGCAATGGGCGGCGAGTGCCTGAATACTGGCTGTGTACCGTCCAAAGCTCTGATTCGCTCGGCACGTGCGGCTTACGAAACCGGGCGAGCTGACGAATTCGGACTCAGATGCGATGGCGTCGAGGTGGATTTCACGGCAGTCATGGACCGAGTGCAGCGCACCATCAAACAGATTGCCCCACATGACTCGCGCGAGCGTTTCGAGCGCCTTGGCGTCGATGTAGTGCAAGACACCGCCGTGATCCGTTCCCCATGGACAGTCGCGGTTGGCGAACGGGAAATCCGCACGCGCGCTATCGTGGTAGCAACCGGGGCGGCGCCGCGCATCCCAGCCATTCCCGGTCTGCACACGGTCGATTATCTAACGACCGACACGGTCTGGGGTCTTCGCGAACGCCCCGAGCGGCTGATGATAATCGGCGCGGGGCCAGTCGGCTGTGAACTGGCGCAAGCGTTTTCCCGGCTTGGCTGCCGCGTGACGCTGCTATCGCGCACCACTCAATTGTTGCCCCGCGAAGACGCCGACATTGCCGAGCCTGTCCGAGCCCAGTTTCAGACTGAAAACATTGAGCTCCGAACCGGATTCAATGTCACTGAAATTCAGGGGTCAAAAGCCGGCGCGGGGGTTGTAACTGGTCAACACGCCGGCGAGACGATTGCAATCGGCTTCGACCGCCTGCTGCTCGCCGTCGGCCGTCAACCGAATGTCAAAGGCCTGGGGCTGGAACGGCTCGGCGTGGAATTGGCCGATGACCAATCGATTGAAACTGATTCCTTTCTGCAAACCAACGTGCCGGGCATCTACGTCTGCGGCGACGTAGCCGGCCCGCACCGGTTCACGCACGCCGCCGCCCATCAAGCCTGGCACGCCTCGGTCAACGCCCTTTTCGGGGGGTTCAAACGCTTCAAGGTGGATTATTCCGCGTTGCCGCGCGCGGTGTTCACCGATCCCGAGATCGCCTGCGTTGGCCTGAACGAAAAGCAAGCCGCCAAGCACAATATCAGGTACGAAGTGACCACCTATGACCTGGGCGAACTCGACCGCTCGATCGCCGACGGGAACGCTGGCGGCACGATCAAGGTGCTCACCGTCCCGGGCAAGGACACGATCCTGGGAGCAGCGATCGTCGGCGCCCACGCCGGCGAGTTGATCCACGAATTCACGCTGGCCAAGCGCCATGGCTTAGGGCTGAACAAGTTGCTATCCACCATCCACGTCTACCCGACTTACATGGAAGCCGTCCGCCACACCGCAGGCCAATGGAAACAGGCCCATGCCCCACGGCGCGTGCTGGCCTGGCTTGCCCGTTTTCATGCCTGGCGGCGCGGTGGTTGATGGGGATCCCGGTTTCCCAGCATTCTGGCCCGACTCGCATCGATACTCTTGTTCCACCACGTAGAAGGATTTGCTTAACAAGGATGTGTGATGGAAACCATTAGCCACGATAAACCGACACTGGATACCGCCAAGTTCCGGGATCCCGAGCGGACGGCGACAGGTGCCGAGCGCGCCACGGTCTCGTTGAATCAACTGGATACGCTTTGGATCAATACCGGCACCCTGTGCAATCTGGCCTGTGCCAACTGTTATATCGAGTCGTCACCGCGGAACGACGCGCTGGTCTACATCACGGCAGCCGAAGTGGCGGCCTATCTCGACGAAATCGAGCGTGACGGTTGGGGCACGCAGACCATTGGTTTCACCGGAGGCGAACCCTTCATGAACCGCGAGTTCATGACCATGCTCGACGACGCACTCGGCCGCGGTTTCGAGGTGCTGGTGCTAACCAACGCCATGAAACCCATGACCCATCACCGTCAAGCCCTGCTGAATCTGCGGGCCCAATATGGCCAGCGCCTGCACGTCCGCGTTTCGATCGATCATTATACGCGCGACTGGCACGAAGCCGAGCGCGGGCCGGCAAGCTGGACGCCTATGATCAACGGGCTTGCATGGCTATCGCAGCACGGCTTCAACCTTTCGCTGGCTGGCCGCTTGTTCACTACCGAAACCGAAACCGAGATGCGGGCAGGGTTCGCCCGGCTATTCTCCGAAGAGCGCCTTAACCTGGATGCCAATTCTCCTGACGATTTGACGCTATTCCCGGAAATGAACGCTGACACGGACGTGGCCGAGATCACGAGCAACTGCTGGGAAATCCTGGACCAATCGCCTGATGACATCATGTGCGCCAGTTCGCGCATGGTGGTCAAACGCAAGGGAGCTGATTCGCCGGCCGTATTGTCCTGCACGCTGCTGCCTTACGACAGCGCCTTCGAGCTGGGGCGCACACTGGCCGAAGCGGATCAGGCCATTTCACTCAATCATCCGCACTGCGCTCAGTTCTGTGTACTGGGCGGGGCAAGCTGCAGTGGCTAAATGCTAGGCTTATGCATATGCAAAATCCAATCGACATAGCCCAAAACGCACTGCTCGGTCCAGCCAAAATCGACGCCAGTCAACTGCAGGCCACGCTGGACGGTTTGATGATGCCCGGCGTCGACTACGGCGATTTGTATTTTCAGATCCACAAGAACGAACATTGGGTCCTCGATGACGGCATCGTCCGCACCGCGGCTTCCACCCAGAGCCAGGGTGTGGGGGTCCGCGCGCTAGCCGGCGAGCAGACCGGTTTCGGCTATGCCGACGAGCTGGCATTTCCGGCGTTGTCGGAAGCTTCCAATGCGGCCGCCGCCATTGCGCGCGGTGGTGGTAAGGCGCGCGTGAATCCGCTTGCCCGGGCCGATAATGTCGCGCTGACGCGCTATCAGCCGATCGACCCATCGGCGAGTCTGGATGCCGACGCCAAGCTGGCATTGCTGCACCACGCCGATAAAATCGCCCGCGATGCCGATGATCGCGTCGTGCGCGTCACAGCCTCCTGTGCTGCGACCAGTGATACGGTGCTCATTGCGGCCACCGACGGCACGCTGGCCGGTGACGTTCGGCCGCTGGTCCGGGTCAACGTCAGTGTCCAGGTCGAAGAAAACGGTGTCCGCGAGTCAGCCAGTGCCGGAGGCGGCGCGCGCACTGACTACGGATTTTTTACCGGGGATGCCGACCGCGTGGCCGACTACGCCCGCCAGGCCGTGGCGCGGGCTTTGGTGCGACTGCGCGCCGAACCGGCCCCGGCGGGATCCATGCCGGTAGTTTTGGGGGCCGGCTGGCCCGGCGTGTTATTGCACGAAGCCGTGGGCCACGGCCTAGAAGGCGATTTCAACCGCAAGGGGGCGTCCAACTACGCCGGCCGCATGGGTGAACAAGTCGCCTCCCCGCTTTGCACCGTTGTCGACGACGGTACGCTGGACGGTCTGCGGGGCTCGCTGGCAGTCGATGACGAAGGCACGCCGGCGGCCGTCAACACCCTGATCGAAAACGGCACACTAACCGGTTACATGCAGGACAAACACAACGCCGGCCTGATGGGCGCAGCACCCACCGGCAATGCCCGGCGCGAGTCCTACGCCGACACCGTGATGCCGCGCATGACCAACACCTATCTGCGGCCCGGCAACGACGACCCGGCCGACATCATCGGCTCGGTCACTGAGGGTATTTATGCCGTCAACTTCTCGGGCGGCTCGGTCGACATTACCTCCGGCAACTTCGTGTTCTCAGCCGACGAAGCCTATCGAATCGAAAACGGCCGGATCGGCGCTCCCGTCAAAGGGGCCACCTTGATTGGCAACGGGCCGGAGGTTCTGAATCAAGTGTCCATGCTCGGCAACGACTTCGCCTTAGACTCGGGTGTCGGCGTCTGCGGCAAGCAGGGCCAGAATGTACCGGTCGGCGTGGGTCAGCCCACACTTCGCATTGACGCAATCACCGTCGGCGGTACCGAAGCCGGCTGACGCGCGCCGCCGTATGATCGGCCGTCGACGCAAGCAGCGCCCCCGCGCGGGCAAAACAAACACCCTTCGAATAATCGGCGGCGAGTGGCGCAATCGTCGCCTGTCCGTTATCGACTCGGAGGGGTTGCGTCCCACCGGTGAGCGGCTTCGTGAGACGCTTTTCAACTGGTTGGCGCCCGTCATCGTTGGCGCGCGCTGCATAGACTGTTTCGCGGGTACCGGGGCGTTAGGTCTGGAAGCGCTGTCACGCGGTGCGGCACGGGTCCACTTCATGGAATCCGATCGACAGGTGGCCTATAGCTTGCAGGAATCCATCAACACGCTGGGCGCGACCAGTCGGGCGCGACTCGCAGCAACCGGTCTCGAAAACGTCACTCTGCCCGCTCAATCCATCGACGTGGCCTTCGTGGATCCGCCTTTTGCGCTGGCAGCTCACGGCTGGGCCATCGAACACTTGTTGCCGATGCTCGCCCCACAGGCTTATATCTATCTGGAATTTCCGGCTGCGCAATCGGCCGAAATTGCAGCAATGATCGAGGCACGGCTCGAAATCCTGCGTGACAAACGCGCCGGCGATGTCGGTTTTTGCCTGACGCGTCTACGTAGCGCGCAAATGTAAGATCACAACTGCTATTCTCAATAACTTATTTTGTGCCGATCTCGCGGCACCTCCGTTGACCCTATCGCATCATGGCTCCGTCTCATCCGGTTCGTGCCGCCTATACCGGCACCTTCGACCCCATCACCAACGGCCACGCCGACGTAATACGCCGCGCTGCCGGCCTATTCGACGAGTTGATCGTGGCGGTGGCAACCAGCAACGCGAAACGCTCGATCTTCAACCACGACGAACGCGTTGAGATCGCGGGCGAAGTTCTAGCCGACGTGCCCAACGTGCGCGTACTTCCGGTTACCGATCTGGTCGTGGACTTTGCGCGGCAACACGGCGTGGACGTTCTGGTGCGCGGAGTACGCGGTGTCGGGGATTATGAATATGAAAAACAGATGGCCGTCATGAACCGCCATCTAGCCCCCGAAGTCGACACAATCTTCTTAGCGCCCTCGGCCGAATATGCCCACATCTCGTCAACCCTGGTCCGCGAGATTGCGTTTTTAGGCGGACGTCTGACCGGGCTAGTGCCGGCCGCGGTTGCCAAGCGTCTTCACGCCAAGACCGGCGAATGATGCGCGTCGCCAACCTTGTAGATTGATAAAACGGGCACACACATACAGTTAGACGATCACGTCACTTGTTTGGAAGCCACTCGCCCAAACTTGGCATGAGCTGAGCTTGACGACACGCCAGCGAGTTCTCTGGCCTCGTCGCCAATGAACACGAACGAACGCAAATGATCTTGCCTGTCCGCGCCCATTGGCGAATCGGCGCTAACTTTTAGGCAGCACCCTTTGAGACAGCCAGCAGCATCTGGTTCATGCGTGAGACGAACGTGGCCGGATCGTCCAGCTCACCCCCCTCGGCCAGAATGGCCTGCTCGAACAACAGTTGAGAGAACGACTCGACCGAGTCTTCCGCCTCCTCGGAGGCCAGCTTCTCGACCAGCGGATGTGTCGGGTTGATCTCGAGATGCGGCGTCTGATTCGGCATAGTCTGACCGGCTTCTTTAAGAATCCGCTCGAGATGTGCCGACATGCCAGACTCATCCGCCACGAGGCAGGCCGGCGAATCGGTGAGCCGATGGGTAACGCGCACTTCGTTGACACGATCGCCGAGTGCATTCTTGATGCGCTCGCAGAGGTCTTTAGACTCTTGCTCGAGTTTTTCCTGTTGTTGTTTTTCTTCCTCGGTTTCGGCATCGCCCAAGTCGAGCGCACCTTTGGCCACCGACGAAAATTCCTTGCCCTCGTATTCCGTCAGATGAGCCATGACCCATTCATCCACGCGGTCAGTCAGCAGCAGCACTTCGATATTCTTCTTTTTGAATATCTCCAGATGAGGACTGTGCTTGGCCTCAGCTATGGTGTCGGCCGTGATGTAGTAAATCTTGTCCTGACCCTCGGCCATGCGCCCAATATAGGTGTCGAGCGACACGCCCGGATCGGACTCGTCAACTGTCGTCCGGAAACGGCACAGCCCGGCGATCTTGTCGCGGTTTTCGCTGTCTTCGACGATGCCTTCTTTCAGCACCTGACCGAATTCGTTCCAGAACGTGGCGTAATCATCGGCGCGCTCGTCATCATGGGCCATGGATTCAAGCAGGCCGAGAACTTTCTTGACTGAGCCCGAACGAATCTTCTCCAGCGCCTTGTTGGACTGAAGAATCTCCCGAGAGACGTTCAACGGCAGATCGTTGGAGTCGATGATGCCTTTCACGAAGCGCATGTAGCGCGGCATCAGTTTTTCGGAATCGTCCATAATGAACACGCGCTGCACATACAACTTCACGCCGTGCTGCTTGCTCTGTGGATCGAACAGATCGAATGGCGCGCGCCTGGGGATATACAGCAGTGAAGTATATTCTTGGCTGCCCTCGACTTTGTTATGCGTCCAGGTCAGCGGGGCTTCGAAGTCATGGCAGGTGTGCTTATAGAACTCAATGTAGTCTTCGTCGGAGATTTGCGACTTAGGTTGTGTCCACAGCGGCGCACCGCGATTGACCTGTTTCCAGACCAGTTCCGGTTCGGGTGTTTCTTCCTCCTCTGTATCGTTGGCGTCGTTGCTGGATTCCGGCTGCTGCTCTTCCTGCATCAAAATCGGGAATGCCACGTGGTCCGAGTAGGTGGTGACCATATGGCGCAAGCGCTGGTGTTCCAGGAACTCTTCTTCACCCTCGCGCAGATGTAGCGTAACTTCGGTGCCGCGGCGCGGCTTGTCTATTTCTTCAAGCGTGTATTCACCACCACCGTCGGATTCCCACCGCACGCCGGTTGTCTCACCACCACGGCGCGTTTCCACGGTCACACGGTCTGCCACAATGAACGACGAATAGAAGCCCACCCCAAACTGGCCGATCAGTTGGGCGTCTTTTTTCTCTTCGCCCGTCAACGAGTTCAAAAACGCCTGCGTGCCGGACTTAGCGATGGTGCCAATGCGCTCCATCGCCTCCTCACGCGTCATGCCGATGCCGTTGTCGCCGACGGTCAGCGTACCTGCGTCCTTATCGGTTTCGATCCAAATTTTAGGATCCGGATCGTCCTCGTAGAGCTTGTCGTTCTTGATCCCTTCGAATCGCAACGTATCCAATGCGTCAGAGGCGTTTGATATGAGCTCGCGCAGAAACACCTCCTTATTGGAATACATGGAATGAATCATCAGCTGCAGGAGCTGTTTGACCTCGGCCTGAAAGCCGTGTGTTTCGGGCGCAGCTTGCCCGGCGTTGCTGGAATCTGATTTAGTTTCGCTCATATTCTCTTCACGTGGTCTGACAAATGGTACAAAGCGTGACTCCCCCGCTTCTGATTGGTTGTCTTGTGGGCCAAAAGACCGGTTTTCAAGTCGCCGCTCACCCGAGGTGTCGGATGTTGCCAGTCACTAGCGCTTCTAGCCGATCATGAGACGACAGCGCGTCGGGGTTATCTGCGGCGGGCCGTCCGCCGAACATCCCATTTCCCTGATCTCGGCGGTGAATATCGTTCAAGCCATAGACCGCGACCGGTTCGAGGTCAATGTGATCGGCGTCGGCCGCGACGGGAGCTGGCATCACTACTCACCCGAAGCATTCGTAAGCCACTCCGACGATCCCATGCGCATACGACTTCTTAGGCCCGACAATCGGCTGCTTCTAAATCCTGGTGGCGGGCACGCAGCCCTCATCGATAGCTTTAGTGGCCAAGCAATTGAGCCCATCGACGTTGCCATTCCCATTATCCACGGCACATCGGGCGAAGACGGTGCCCTTCAAGGCGTTTTACGCTGGCTGGACATCCCGTTTGTGGGCTCCGATGTCACCGGGTCGGCAGTGGCCATGGATAAGGACATCGCCAAACGACTGTTGGCCGGCGCTGGACTGGCCACGGCGCCCTATCGAGCTTTGACCCGACAAGAGGCAACTCGTGCCGATTTCGACGCATTGACCGCCGAGCTGGGGTCACCACTCTTCGTCAAACCCGCCAACCAGGGCTCATCTGTCGGGGTCAGCAAGGTCGAACGTGCAACAGAACTCAAACCTGCACTGGATAACGCGCTGGCGTTCGATAACAAAGTGCTCATCGAAACTGCCCTGGCCGGCCGCGAGATCGAATGCGCCGTTCTTGGCAATGACGAAGTCCGGGTCAGCGGCTGCGGTGAAATCGTGGTGGCTGACGGCTTCTATTCCTTTGCCACCAAATATCTCGATGCTGAAGCTGCAGGGGTTATGGTACCGGCAGACATATCGGCGTCCATGTGCCAAAGCGTTCGGGAAGTGGCCGCAACCGCATTCAAGGCGCTGGGCTGTGCCGGACTGGCCCGAGTCGATGTGTTTGTTACCGGTGATGACCGGGTCGTCGT
>DHHU01000041.1:24027-24169 GCA_002403445.1 Salinisphaeraceae bacterium UBA4764
ATTTTGGCGGCTTTGGAGATTGGCTGAAATCGAATGCGTGCACCGAGTTGTATGCCTTGGCATCACGCGAGCCCATGGGATCGAGGGTAAATCGGGCTTCGATAAAGGGCAGCACGGAAGTGCTATCCGCCACATGATGATC
>DHHU01000021.1 GCA_002403445.1 Salinisphaeraceae bacterium UBA4764
AATTTCCGGCCATAATCAAACTCCCGATTGCGACAGGGCAATAGTCGGCATCATGAACTTACCTGTACCCGCCAGAGAACACGCAGGAATCGTCTGCACTTTCTCGTGTGCCGATATGCGCCGGGTCCTCGCTTACATGATCGGCCTGAAGTGTACTGTGCTTAATCCGGTAGTGGTCGTGCAGCATCGTTTGCACGGCGCGGCGGATCGCATGGCAGTCGGCGTGCGTGCCGACGAGAATATCGCCTGACAAACAGGCCATCCCCGACGTGACTTCCCATATGTGAAGATCCTCGACGCCCAGAACGCCGGGCACATCGCGGATGGCGGCTCCCAATGTTTCTGGATGCAGACCGGCGGGCGCTGCTTCAAGAAAAACTCGCCCCGATTCGAGCACGAGACCGATACCGGTCTTGAGCATAAGTCCAGCCACGATCAGCGCGGCCACGGCATCCAGACGATGCCAACCGGTCCACCAGATGGCAAAGCCCGCAATCGCAGTTGCGAGAAATGCGAACAGGTCGGTGAGGATATGCTGGAAGCTGCCCTCGACGTTCAGACTCTCGCGATTGGCCTTGCTCAGGGCCATCGTTGCGGTGAGATTGAATACAACGCCCACAAGGGCCACGATCCCGACAAACAAACCATCAACCGGGGGCGGCGAAACCAACCGCATGAAGCCTTCGACGACGAACCACACTGACAGCACGATCAGCGTGATGCCGTTGGCTTGCGCGCTCAGCATTTCAGACCGCTTGAGACCAAACGTGAGCCGCCCGGTCGCCGGGCGGCTCGCCAGACGCATTGCGACCAACGCCAGCGCAATTGACCCCGCGTCAGTAAGCATATGGCCGGCGTCTGCGATCAGGGCCAACGAATGAACCAGCGTACCAACCACGATTTCGACCCCCATCAAGGCAAGCAGGAGTCCGAGAGCGATATAAAGATAACGCCGATCAGCATCGGCAGAAATCGCATGGCTGTGATCATGGTGGCCATGCCCGTCGCCGTGATGGCTATGACTATGACCCATATAAAAACCCCGTTTTCACTGAGCTCGAGAGATCAATATCAATCTCCAATAAGAACAGACCCTATTCATAGCCGATTTATCGTCGATATTAACTGGGACCGATTATTGCGACTCACCGCGATGATTCTGTTCCACCCAGATATAGACCGAGCTGAGTTCCGGAGTCCCGCAGGAGCCCCCACTGCAGCCAGAACAGACCGTGGCGCATCCCGCCTGCCCTGCGACGGTACGCACTTTGCCCTTGCGAATCCAAAAGTCCAAAATCCCAAGGATTGCGCCGGCGTCGCAGTCGAACCGATTGACCAGATCGCTCATAGGAGCTGATCCGCGCGCCTGCAAATACTGTTTAACTTGAATCGGACTCATGGTTCCCTCAAAAGCTAGCCAAAGCTTCATCACGCCGCTGGCCATTCAGACGCAACATCGCCACAGTGAGAGAGAAAACGACAAAAATAGCCGCTGACCAACCCACGGTACTGGCGGGATGCGCACCGAAAGTGGCGAACTGGTAGTACAACACCGCCAACCCGTACGCCAGTTCCAGGCCCCAGGCTATGGCAAATACCGTCCAAGCCCGGCTACCGGTTTCACGGTAGATTGCTCCCATCGTATTAACGCAAGGGATGTAGAGCAGAACGAAAATCAAATAGGCCATCGCTGCCGGCACGCTGAACAATGCGCCCATACGGGTCAGTGTTGATGTGGCCAGTCCCTGCTGCTTCGATGCCTTTTGGAGGCTTTTTTGTTCCGCTCTGCCAACCTGACCGAATCCCAGAGGATCCGCAAGCCCGCTCACGAACCGTTTGGCATTACGTGGAATCGTTTGGACCGCAGCGTCAAGATCCGACACCACATGCCATGGTCGGGACCCCGTTTTCGATTGCTGGGATACTGCCCCAGAATTCCCCATTTTGCTGTACACACCGTTCAGTGTACCCATCACGATTTCTTTAACCACGACACCCGAGAGAAGCCCCACAGTAGCGGGCCAGTTTTGCTGCGTAATACCCATCGGCTGGAAAACAGGCGTGATGCTTTTGCCAACAAAAGCCAAAGCCGAGTGATTCACGCCACTGCTATCAAGCGGCTTGCCGGTGGGGCTGAAACTCGACAATACGCTAACGATGACTGACGCCACGATAATGACTTTACCCACACGCTTGAGGAATACTGACAAACGGGCCCAGGTACTGCGAAGAATACCCCGGATCGTGGGGACGTGATAAGCCGGCATCTCCATCACGAACGGCGTAGCTTCACCCTTCAAGGCGGTACGCTTGAGCAGAAATGCCGTCATGATCGCGGCCACGATGCCCAACATATACAAAGCGAAAACGATCTGACCGCCGTCGTGGCGAAAGAAAACGGTCACAAATGCCATGTAGATGACTAGCCGAGCACTGCATGACATAAAAGGCTGCATCATTGCGGACACGAGACGTTCTCGCGGATCCTCAAGGGTACGTGTTGCCATCACTGCCGGCACGTTGCACCCAAATCCGACAATCATCGGCACGAACGCTTTGCCGGGAAGCCCCAGGCGCCGCATGAAGCGGTCCATGACAAAAGTGGCGCGTGCCATGTATCCCGAATCCTCAAGAACCGACAGAAACAGAAATGTCATGCCGATCGGTGCAATAAACGTGGACACCAGTTCCAATGCCCCTCCAACCGAGTTCGCAAGCAACGAAATCAACCATTGGGGGCTTCCGATCACGCTCAGCAGGTGGCCGACGCCTTGCACGAAAAAAGTGTGCGTCACGCCGCTGAAGAAGTTCAGGAAGACATTGCCGCCGTTGAAGCTCAACACGAACAGCAGGTACATAACGGCCAGAAAAATCGGAATACCAAGAAAGCGGTTGAGCACCACGCGATCGATACGCTCCGTCAGGGATCGCTTGACTTCCCCTTGGCGTCGAACAGAGCGCTCGATGACCTCATGGGCGAAGGTATAGCGCGCATCGGCGATGAGCACATCGGCCTCTTCGCCCGATTTCTGCTCAACCTGTTCCTGTAGATTCTCGACTTGCGTTTGTATTGTCGCGGTAATGCTTTGCATTACACGCTGATCGTTTTCCAGGAGCTTGACAGCCATCCAGCGCGGTTCAATCCCTTCCTGCGCCGCTGCAGACGTCAGCATGGGCTCCAGCGTATTCAATGCTGTCTCGATCTCGGGCGCATACGTCATGCTGCTAGTCGGCAAAGCGCCCCCATTGGACAGGGCAACAATACGCTGCTTCAGAACATCCACGCCTTCTTCTCTAGTGGCGACCATGGGTACGACCGGACAGCCGAGCGCCTTTTCCAATTGCTTGGGATCAAGCTCAATACCGGCCTCTTGGGCCAAATCGAGCATGTTGACGGCCAGCACCACCGGCACCCCCATTTCAACCAGTTGAGTCGTCAGATAGAGGTTGCGCTCAAGATTGCTGGCATCAACGATATTGACGAACAGATCAGCGTCGCCGGAAAGCGCAAACTGGCGAGCAATCACTTCATCCAGAGATCCGCCGGATGCGGCATCCAGCGAATAGATCCCGGGCAGATCCACAACCTCTACTTGGGTGCCCTGCTCCTCGAATGCGCCAACCTTGCGCTCGACTGTCACGCCGGGCCAGTTACCCACCTTCTGGCGCAAGCCTGTCAGGGCATTGAACAATCTCGTCTTGCCGCAATTCGGATTGCCAACCAGACCGATGGTGAGATCAGACATATTTCAGGAAACTTGCGACTGCACTCGAGCCGCCTGGAGAAAAATAAATGCGCCGCTGTTAACAGCGCTCAATGCGTATCACCAATGCTTCGTGTTTACGGAGCGTCAGCGTCGATCCGCGTACCCGAAGTTCGACCGGATCTCCTAGCGGGGCAACCCGCGTGACGCTAAACTCCGTCCGTGGCGTCAATCCCATGGCCAATAGACGACGGCGATAGCTGGCCTCGCCCTTGGCGAATCCCAGAACGCGTCCTCTTTCGCCCACTCGCAGATCCGCCAGGCTTGGTTCGCGCCCAGCCTGTTTATCATCGGACATGATCAACGCGGACACGGTGCAACAATCCGGTGCCCAGGGCCAAACGCGTGTTCTCGACCTGGACTACCACGCCGTTGCCCTGACGCTGGACGATTTCGCATTCGACTCCCACACGCAAGCCCATGGATTCGAGCCGCTTTGTCGTCGTGCGTTGCCCCGAGACATCCACGATTCGCACGCGTTCTCCAACACCCGCTAGAGCCAACGGCATGCTGGGCGCTGATTGATCAGTCCAGCTGATTTCATCTCGATTCATTACGGCACCTGGGCATGGTTAAGTGCAACTATTCCAATACGATAGGCTAAATGAGAATGATTCGCAATCACAAATTTTTTATGCCTCCATCAACAACGGATGACCTCGAAATATAATCGAGAGTTTGCCTCGGCTGATCTTCGAATTACGTCACGAATGAGGCAACTACCGTCCGGGGTTGTTGGATCTATTGCGATTGCCTACGGAGGATACCCTTGGCGTACGGTTTTTATATCCCATGTGTTGATCCCAAGGCTCTTGCACGGGGCCAGTAATACTCAGACCTTCACTCAAGGCTGTGGCAGCCAGCAACTATCCCGGCTTCGGAAGCAATATGGCACGGGTCGAGAGCACAAACATAAAGGCGCCGCGGCGGTAGACTTACTCGCGGCCTTATTCGGGTTAGGCCGACCCGACGTATCACCTGCCGCCAGCAGTGCGTCACGNNCCTGTCGGGAAACAAGTGTTTTCCGGCAATCAGGCAGGCGATGCTTCGCGCGCCCTATATGCTCACAGCTTATACACCAACTTGCTGTTTAATTACATACTAACTATAATTCAACAATAGTCGAACTATTGAATAGATAAGTAATGCCGATTGCTTATGACGACCCAACATGCCGTGACTCTACTCTGCGCCCTGGGCCACGAGACCCGACTGAACGTGTTCCGGTATCTCACCCGATTCGGGCCGGATGGCGTAGCAGCGCAGGACATCGCTGCAGCACTCGGGATCGCGCCAACCAGCTTGTCGTTCCATCTCAAGGAGTTGAAAAACGCTGGGCTGGTCGTCTCCCACCGCGCGGGCCGCGAAGTCTACTACGCCGTCGAGTACGCCGAAGCTCATGGTCTGGTCGGGTTCCTGATCGAGCATTGCTGTGAATCGACGCCGGCCGGTTGTCCACCGGCGTGTCGTCCGGGCGGCGATGG
>DHHU01000062.1:0-10747 GCA_002403445.1 Salinisphaeraceae bacterium UBA4764
AACGATGCGGCCGCCCGCCATGCCCTTGCCGACGTAGTCGTTGGCATCGCCGACCAAGTCAAGGTTCAAGCCGCCCGCATTGAAAACCCCGAAACTCTGGCCCGCAGTGCCGGTGAGTTTAAGCGTAATGGGCGCCTCGGACATGCCGGTATTGCCGTACCGGGCCGCGATTTCGCCCGAAACCCGCGCACCCAGTGACCGGTTGTTGTTCGCTACACGATACTCGAATACGCCACCGGTTTTATTGGNNTCGGCGTCGGCCAGAATCGGCGACAGGTTCAACCCCCGCTGCTTGTCAGTTTCGCCCGGCAGGATCTCCAGCAGATCCGTGCGCCCGATCAGACTCTCGAGCGATGCCACACCCAGTGTGGCCAGCCACTCGCGCGTTTCAGCGGCAATGTACCGGAAAAAGTTCTGAACCATCTCCGGCACGCCTATAAAGTAATTATCGCGCAGGTCTTCGTTTTGCGTCGCGACGCCCGTTGCACAGTTGTTCAGGTGGCAGACTCGTAGATATTTACAGCCTAGAGCCACCATTGGGCCAGTACCGAAGCCGAACGACTCGGCGCCCAGAATCGCGGCCTTGATAACGTCCAGCCCGGTTTTCAGACCGCCGTCGGTCTGAATCCGAACGCGGCCGCGCAATTCGTTGCCGCGCAGCGTTTGCTGGACTTCCGACAGTCCCAGCTCCCACGGGGTTCCAGCGTAACGGATAGAAGTCAACGGGCTGGCACCTGTGCCACCATCATAGCCGGAAATAGTGATGAGATCGGCGTAGGCTTTGGTTACGCCAGCGGCGATGGTGCCAATGCCAGGCGCGGCCACCAACTTAACCGATACCAGTGCATTCGGGTTGATCTGCTTCAAGTCGAAGATCAGCTGTGCCAGATCTTCAATTGAGTAGATATCGTGATGCGGAGGCGGGCTGATGAGCGCCACTCCGGGCTTGGAGCAGCGCAGGTAGGCGATCATTTCGTTGACCTTGAAACCAGGCAGTTGCCCGCCTTCGCCAGGCTTAGCGCCCTGCGCGATCTTGATTTGCAGGACTTCGGCATGGCGTAGGTAAGACGGTGTGACGCCGAATCGGCCGGAAGCGATCTGCTTGATTTTCGATTCCTTATCGGTGCCGAAACGCTTTGGATCTTCACCGCCTTCGCCAGAGTTCGAACGACCACCCATGCGGTTCATGCCCTGGGCCAGCGATTCGTGGGCCTCGGGCGAGAGCGCGCCAAGGCTCATACCGGCCGAGTCAAAACGCGTCGTGATTGCCTCGATCGGCTCGACATCGTCGAGTGCAATAGGTTCAACGTCCTCTCGCAGTTTGAGCAGATCACGCAGCACGGCGACCGGCCGATTTTGCACAATATGCGCGTATTCGCGGTACTTGTCGTAATCACTGGTGGAAACCGCTTGATGCAGCGTGGCGATTACATCCGGGTTGAAGCAGTGATATTCCTGCCCGTAGACGAATTTCAGTAACCCGCCCTGCTGAAGGGCTAACCGCGGTTTCCAGGCTTTTTCGGCCAGACCGGCAGTCTCGGCTTGAATATGGGCAAAATTGGCGCCGCCGATCCGGCTGACCGTGCCACGGAAACACAGATCAACAACCTCGTCGGCCAGGCCGACAATTTCGAAGAGCTGCGCCCCCCGGTAGCTCGTAACCGTGGAAATGCCCATTTTGGACATGATCTTGAGCAGTCCCTTGTTGATGCCCTTGCGGTAGCTCGAGCACAGTTCGTCAGCGCTACGCTGCTTGATCTGGTTGCAGACCACGAGGTCATTGATCGTCTCATAAGCCAGGTAGGGGTGAATCGCCGTCGCACCGAAACCAAGCAGACAGGCATAGTGATGCGCGTCGCGCGCGACAGCGGTATCCACGACGATATTGGCGTCACAGCGCAGATTGGCTGCAGTCAAATGGTGATGGATGGCGCCGGTCGCCATAAGAGCGGGCATCGGCAGGGTGGTCTTGTCGATATCGCGATCGGTGAGCACCAGAATCGTGGCGCCATCGCGAACGGCTGCTTCGGCGTCCTCGCAAGCAGACTCGATGGCTTCTTTCAGGTCCTGCTCGGCCGGAAAGTTGAGATCAATCACCGCATGTCGATACTCGGGATCGGTTTGGGCCAGCAGGTTCCGATATTTGCCGGTGGACAACACCGGCGAGTCGACAACCAAGCGTTTGGCCCGTTCCGGCGAATCCTCGAAAACATTTCGCTCACGCCCGAAACAGGTCTCCAGTGACATCACGATCTGCTCGCGCAGCGAGTCGATCGGTGGGTTGGTGACCTGGGCAAACTGCTGTCGAAAGTAATCAGCCAGCATACGGTCCACCCTAGAGAGCACGGGGAACGGGGTATCATCGCCCATCGACCCAGTGGCTTCCTTGGCGCCTTCGGCTAGCGGCCGCAGGATCTGATCGCGCTCTTCGAAGGTGACGTGGAAGAGTTTTTCCAGCGTCTTGACGCGGCTGCGCTCCATCCATGCCTCGCCATGGGTGTCGGCCATGCGCGACTCGAGCATGGCGGCGCCCTCTTTAAGCCATTCCTTGTAAGGGGCCCGGGATGCCAGGCGTCGATCAATTTCCTCGGATTCGATCAACTCACCGGCGTGGGTATCCACGGCAATCATCTGTCCGGGCTTAAGCCGGCCTTTGGCCACGACGCGAGCCGGATCGTAATCCCAGACACCTACTTCCGAGGCCAACGTAATGTGGCGATCGTCTGTGATGACGTAACGCGCCGGCCGCAAGCCGTTACGATCCAGGCAACAGGCCGCGTGCCGACCATCGGTAAGTACGATACCGGCTGGGCCATCCCACGGCTCCATATGCATCGCATTATATTCGTAAAATGCCCGCAAGTCGGGGCTCATATAGTCGACGTTTTGCCAAGCGGGCGGCATCAGCAACCGCATAGCCTGGAAGATGTCCATGCCGCCGGCAATCAAGATTTCCAGCATATTGTCCAGACTCTGCGAGTCGGAACCTTGCATCGACACCAGCGGTTGCAATTCCTCCGTGTCCGGCAACTTATCGGACTGGAACTTGGCGGCACGCGCCGTCGACCAGTTGCGATTGCCGGTAATGGTGTTGATTTCGCCGTTGTGGGCGAGATAGCGAAACGGTTGTGCCAACGCCCACTGCGGCAACGTATTGGTTGAAAATCGCTGATGGAAAACACACAGCGAAGTTTCCAACCGCTCGTCGGCTAGATCGGCGTAGAACACCGACAAATAAGCCGGCATGACCATACCTTTGTAGGCAAGTACATTCGCCGACAGCGAGACGACGTAGAAATACGGATCGTCGGCGAGTACATTCTCGGCGCGACGACGGGCAAACACCAAGCGTGACTCGAAATCTTCATTTTCGATAGTATCCGGTGCATTCACGAAGATCTGTTCGATCCGCGGCAATGTGGCAAGGGCTTGAGCACCACAGGCATTATCCGGATCAGTCGGCACATTGCGCCAACCGGCCACCGACACCCCCTGGTCGCGCAGGGCATCGGTCAGTTGTTTTCGGGCTTGTTCGGCGCTACCGGGGTCGGGATCAAGAAACACCAACCCGCTGGCATAGTGCGACCCTAGCTCAATCTTGGCCTCTGCCGCGATCGAACGCAGAAACGCGTCGGGTTTTTTCATCAGGATGCCGCAGCCATCCCCGCTCTTGCCGTCGGCTGCCACCGCGCCACGATGGGTAAGACGGTTCAACGCACTGATTGTGGTTTCCACCAGCCAGTGGCTTGGAACATCATCCATGTTGGCGATCAGCCCGAAGCCACAAGCGTCTTTTTCAAAACGCGGTGAATAAAGACCGGTACTCTCGTTTTGCATAGTCGTTCACGATACAGGGAAGAAGGCGTCTATCTCGGCTTACGTTCGCCGAAGGCGTACAGATGATCGGTACGCAGAAAGCGCGCAACATTTGCAACATTTAATACAGATTAAGTATACGAGTCGCGGTCACATGGTACAAATAGCCGCGTGGCGTAGATTAGCGACTGTTTTGGAACCGGTTTGGGGCCGGATACAGCAGCACCCGTCAGCCACGGCCTGCGGAATCCGACCGCTTGCGAGTCGCCACTAATCGAAATAACGTGCCAACGTCGCTTCCAGCGCTGAGTCTTCAGCGGGCACAACTGCTGCCTCACCGATCGAGCGCAGCACGATCAACTGCAGTTGACCCCCAGTGGTCTTTTTATCCCGGGCCATTACGTCACGTGCACGTCGCCGGCCAATATGGCGCGGCGGCGCCGTCGGCAGGCCCAGTGTGTCGATCACTCGTTCAATAAGAGAGCACGTGTGAGCATCCAGAAAGCCCAATCGCATCGAGACGTCAGCGGCCATGCATATGCCAGCGGCCACGGCCTCGCCGTGTAACCATGCGCCGTAACCCAGCTGCGCCTCGATGGCGTGCCCGAAAGTATGGCCGAGATTCAACAAAGCGCGCTGACCGGTGTCATATTCATCGGCTGCTACGATGTCGGCTTTGGTCTGACAGGAACACTTGACGACTTTTCTCAGCGTCTGGCGATCCCGACTTATTAGTGCATCTGTTGACGCCGCCAGCCAATCGAAAAAGACTCGATCGCCAATCAGACCGTATTTGAGGACTTCTGCCAAACCCGCCACGTATTCGCGCTCTGGCAACGTATCCAGCGTTTCAAGATCGGCAATCACGCTACGCGGCTGATGAAAAGCCCCCACCATATTCTTGCCAAGAGGATGGTTCACTCCGGTCTTGCCACCAACGGACGAATCGACTTGTGCAAGCAGGGTCGTTGGCACCTGACAAAAACCGACCCCGCGTTGATAAGTTGCCGCTGCAAACCCCGCGATGTCACCAATGACACCGCCGCCAAGCGCTACCACCATGCCGTCGCGACCCAAGCCCGTAGCCAGTAGCCGAGTGTGAATTGTTTCTAAGGCCGCCATCTGTTTAAAGGCCTCGCCGTCAGGTAAAACCTGAATGTCCGCCCGACACACGCACGACAACGCTGTTTTTAAACGCTCGGCATAAAACGGCGCCACTACAGTGTTCGTAACGATGAGCACACGTGAATCGGGTGCCATTTTGATGAAATCGGCCGCACGGTCGATCATTCCCGGACCCGCATAAATCGGATAGGCCCGCTCACCCAAATCGACATCGACTCTGTCAATGCTCGAATCGGGTGGAGTGGCCAATTCCTGATCAGTCATGGCGAGCCTAGCCGGACCGGCTCCGGAAACGCCAGTGTCAGCCGAGGCCTGCTCCAACGGATCACCCGTTATCCGTGACCGACAGCTTCGAGCTGCTCGACGACCTGACTGGCCATCTGCTTGGCGGCCTGTTGACCCGAGACTACCGTAATATCGGCAATTTCGCGGTAAAGGGGATCACGGTACTCAGATAGATCGCGCAACGTCTGCTCCACGTCGTCAACGCCTTCAAGCAACGGCCGATTATCGGTTCTGCGGGTTCGGGCCAGTTGTTGCTCAATGGAGGTTTGCAGATACACCACTACGCCGCGCGCCGACATCAGATCACGGGTAGCCGCATCGGTGACTGCACCGCCACCGGTGGCGATTACGATATTCGACTGTTCCGACAGCTGCGCGATCATGTCACGCTCGCGCTTGCGAAATCCCGCTTCGCCTTCCATGTCGAAAATAAACGAGATATCGACGCCGGTCTTTTTCTCGACTTCTTGGTCGGAGTCGGCGAACTGCATGCCTTTCATTTCAGCAATGCGGCGTCCGATGGTGGTCTTGCCGGCACCCATTGGCCCGACCAGAAATATATTGGGGTTCGAAGCCATTGGCGGTTAGTTGTTCGCTGTCGCGCGAACCTGTGAATTCAGAATCCGCGGTGTTATGAAAATAAGCAATTGGCGACGGTTATTGGTGCGATTGGTCATCTTGAACAATCGACCTAACAGGGGAATTTTATCAAAGTATGGCACGCCTGATGTGTTCTTGGTATTGGTGTGCTTGTAAATGCCACCGAGCACGACCGTATTGCCGTTGTTCACCAACACCTTAGTCTTGAGTTCGTTGGTATTGATCGCCGGTGCCGAATTGCCACTGGCAGTCGGGACATTACTGCCGATGCTATCCTTTTTAATATCCAGATCCATTTGCACATGCCCGTCGGGCGTAATGCGGGGCGTCACCGACAGTTTGAGTTGTGCTTTTTTGAAACTCACTCTGGATCCGGCTAGACTTCCTCTCGATGACCGTATATAGGGAATCTGGGTGCCGCGGCTGACGGAGGCTTTTTGGTCATTTGCCGTGATCACGCGTGGTGACGATACGACCTTGCCTTCGTTCTCGCTTTGCAATGCCTGTAGTACTAGGCCGATATTCATGTGGCCGGTAATAATTGAAGTCGCCAACTGGCTGGTCGCACCACTAACCGGAAGGCTGGTCGAGAATCCGCCTGAGTTGATTTGATTGGCGCTATTGCTGGCCCCGCTGACAAGCTGATTGCCCCCTGGTCCGGTGCCGGCTTTCTGATTGGCGCCACGCACATTGAACTTGCTACCCAGTTCGCGTTGAAAGTTGCGATTGGCCACCACAATACGGGCTTCGATAAGCACTTGTTGTTGGGATTTGTCGAGCTTGTTGACGAGTTTTTGTATCGCGTCGATATGTGACTGCGTGGCATTGATAATTAAGCTGTTGGTTCGCTTGTCAACCTCGATCTGACCGCGTTTTGAGAGCAATGAGCCGGTACCACCGCCTTTGCCCGCCTTGA
The DNA here is from genome assembly GCA_002403445.1 of Salinisphaeraceae bacterium UBA4764. Lineage (GTDB taxonomy): Bacteria > Pseudomonadota > Gammaproteobacteria > Nevskiales > Salinisphaeraceae > Salifodinibacter. The sequence goes on from DHHU01000062.1 coordinate 6,743, forward strand.
TCAGTTTCTTGATGTTGCTGGCGGTAGCGTAGTTAAGCCGGATGATTTGGGTACGAATGGGTTTGAGGCTCTCGGTAGCTTGATTCGCCGCCTTTTGAGCTTTGTCGCGCGCTGCCATCTGCGACAGCGGGGCGATGGTAATGACGTTGCCATTCTTGCGTTTCCCCAACCCCTGAGAACGGAGAATGATATGCAGCGCTTGATCCCAAGGCACGTGCTGTAACCGCAATGACGTGGTGCCACTTACTTGTCCGGAGGTGATCAGATTGACGTCCGCAACGCTGGCGATGATCTGCAACAACTTGCGAACCTGAATATTCTGGAATGACAAGGAAATCTTCTTACCGGTGTATTTCGGCTTATTGGATTTCTTGCCGCTTTTATGGCCGGCCCCCCGCGGTTTCAACTCGATATTCACTTTTTGTCCGGTTTCATAGGCAAGCTGGGAAAAATCTGCGCCTTGGCGTGGGTTGATTACCACTCGGACACTTGCGTGTTGGCGTTTAACGTCGATGCCCTTGACTATGGAGCCGAAATCGCGAACGTCGAGATGCTTTTGCAGACGCTGGGGCAACTGGGTGTGGCCGATCGTGGCAATGACCTGTCCGTCTTTTCGATACACGCTAACTGGCGCGTTAGCCCGGCTAAGCTTTAGAACCACCCGGCCGGCATCGTTGGGCCCACGCCGAAAATCAATATGGGTCACATGTCGGGGCCCTGAAGACTGCGAATGCGAGTTCGCTCCGCCCACTTTGGATTGGCTACCAGACGAGGGCTGCGTTTGGCCAAGGCGCGTCACCGACATGCCATTTACTTGCCTCGGCCGATTCGGCTTGACGTTCAGAAAAAGCCGCAATCGATGCCCCGAACGCTCAAGGTGATACGGTACGTTGTGCCGAAGCTTAAAGGCCAGACGTAAACCATGTTTTACCGAGCCCGTCTGCACCGACTTAATCAATCCGTGTCCTGAACTTTGATCTAGGTTTGACGTCGAGTTACTCACACCCGGCAGGTCAACGGTAAGCTGTGCCGGTGCGTCAATGCTGAAAATCGACGGTCGCGGGGCGCGTCCAGAAAACTGCATGGTGACGACTTCGGCATTGTGGCCCTTGGCCGATATCCTGAATGCCGTTAACTGCTGGGCAGACGCAATCAACGGCACAACAAACAAAGCCAGCACCATGCCCATGAACAACAAGCCACGTTGCCCCCAGTGTTCCAGGCGGATATCGGCGCAGCATTGCGGTTCTGTACCACAATTGCGAAATAGCCCACCGCCAATCGTTTTAAAGCTCACCTTTAACTCCCAAGTATTGTTTGTCTTACCCCGACTGCCCAACGGTCATGGTTGTGCGTTTTTTCTTATAGCCGCCGCCACTCTTGGGCACGATCTCACGCATGATCAGTCCAGTCGAAGAAATACGAATTATCTTGCCGGAATGTTCGCCTAGATACTGGCCGGCTTTAACGCGATAGATCGAACCGGACGGCACTTTGATCAACGCATAGGTGACAGAGTCGGCAGTCATCGTCCCCATCATGGTCAACGAGCCGAGCGAGTAATGCTCCAACGGCCCACGAGGTCGATTCGGATTGGGTTTAGGTCCGGTCGGCACCGCGTGCTGTTTCTTTTGATGAATCGGCTGGAAAGGTTGCCGACGCCCATTCGCATGGTATGTAAAAGGTTTGTAGGCTTTGATCTTGGGTGCTGGTTTGATCGGCCCCGGTTTTTCACTTCGCACTCTTTTGACGAAGGCCCGTGCTTCACCGCTGTTGTTGTTGCTGCAGCCCGCCAGCGTGACCACCACAGCAAGCAGCAGCGTCAGGAGAATTGGAACGTTTGATTTAAGAGTGGCCATTGCCTATATATCGATAGGTCTTGAGTGTGGCACTCATTGTCAGATGAGCGGGATTGTTCTTGACGGGATGGATATCGACACTGTCGACAGTGACGATNNTCGCTCAGGCCATTTGACGCGCGAGTTTTGGATACTTTGCGCAGCAGATCGGGCACCTCAGTCTTGCTCGGCAGTTCAGAGACCAAGCCCTTGAGGCTTTTTTTCAAGTGGGTCAGCTGTTTTTGATATTGCGCCAGATGCGCGACCCGCTCGTGCTTTTGCTTAAATTCCTGCTTCAAATGCTGTTCATGGTGTTGTGCATTGGCCAGCGATCGCCGGCTGGGTAGAACAACGTAGTAATAGGAGCCAATCAGGATGGCAACAGACAACCCCACTACAAACAAGCCGTAGACCCATGTCGGCCAACTGCCGATATTATCCCTTTTAAGATCTTTTAACTGATCAATATAATCGTTTAAGTTTCTCACATCTGCCCCCTCAGCCAGCTAATCGCATTTAATGGCCTTTCTTTCCATTGTGACTCTTGTCTTTCGACTTGCTGGCTGGATGACTGCTTTGCACTTTCAGCGTGAAATCCGAATGCTGCTTACCGTTGGAATAATGGTGGTGTATGACGATCAACCGGGGCTGGGCAAACCATTTGGATTGGGCCAGGTTGGACATATAAGCCGAAATATTGGCGTTGGCATTGGCAACGCCTTGTAGGGTCGTCGTGCTGCCTGACTGCTGCAGGGACTTCAAATAGACCCCGTTCGGGATTGTCGCCACAAGCTGATCGAAATAATGCACGATCGCCGGCCGGGCGTTCTGCAATTTCTCAATAACCTGCATGCGATTAATAATCCGGCTACGTATGCTTTTAAGTTTGCTTATCTTTTGAAGTTTCTGGTTTGCGACGTTGATCTGGTTCTGAATGTATTGGTTACGCGATTGTTGGGCACTGATCAGATGACCGTAGTACCAATGCGGGAGCAACGCGAACACGGCAATAGCCAGTATTCCGGTCACGCTCATAACGAGGATAAAACGCTGTTGACGGGCTTGCCGTTGGGCCCCCCGCCAATCCAGGAGATTGAACCGGATTAGATCATTCATCGCACGGACCGGATCGCCAGCCCACTGGCGACTGCCAGTGCGGGCCCATACCATTCAACACCTTTTTTCTTGGCCGCGCTGCTCGCAGGCATTTTTCCGATTGGATTACCCAGGCGCAGGGGCCGACCCAGATGTTCGCCTAGCGCTGTCTCAATGCCGGGCAAAAGACCAATTTCGCCCGTGACTATGACTTCATCGATGGTTTCGTAAAACCCAGTCGCTGAAGTGAAAAACTGTAACGCCTGCTCTATCTGTGCCGCGGCATTGGTTGCAAATTTCTTAACGTCATCGGCAACCATGTCGGCGTCAATAGTTCCATCTCGAAGGCGTTCAAACAATTCGCTTTCGTCCAGCACTTTATTTTGGCTGACCAAGGATGCAAGCATCGAGCCTGTCGCCAAGGTTAACTCGCGGGTATAGACGCTCTCGCCATTACTCTGAACCGTCATTCGCGTTTGTTCGCCACGTACATCAAATACGGCGTAATTCGATCGTTCATCGCTCGACGGGTCACTATCGATGAGTAGGCTACATGCGTTTTGAAGTGCGATCGACGCAAGATCGACTATTTCAACGGTTACGCCGCCTTTTTTGAGCGCTTCAATATACGTCTCGACAGTCTCCCGCCGACAGGCTGCCAACATAACGCGATTGACCGACGGCTTATTGGGATCGGGCTCAACCACGCGAAAATCGAGATGGACTTCCTCGATCGGATGGGGAATATAAGATTCTGCGTCGTAATGGATCTGCTCTTCGATTTCTGCATCGTCAAAATGGGCGGGGAGCTCGATTATTTTGGTGATGACCCCCGGTCCGGATACCGCTACCGCCGCATTTTGGCTGCTGATACCGCTTTTTCGTAATGCGTTCTTGACGGCATTGCCAACGGCTTCAACATCGGTAACGATATCGTCTACCACGGCCGGGTCAGTGAGTCGTGCAGAGCCATACCCATTTACACGCAGACGACCACTATCCCTAAACTCCAGCAATTGAACGCGCTTGGCACCGATATCAACCCCCATGAACCCGTTGCTTTTCTTGCCGA
>DHHU01000062.1:10763-33336 GCA_002403445.1 Salinisphaeraceae bacterium UBA4764
AGTACTAAATGTTCGCCTCTGACACAATCAATATACGGCAGCAGTTCATAGTCAATATGACAAACAGCCGTGTCCCCGCACTTAAACCGACCGTTCTGAAAAATTGAAGCTACGTTACTATGGCTTGGCCTGGCGTCTGNNGATCGTGGATCATGGCGAATAAAACGTATCGCCATTGAATACTCCGACATCACAACAAACTTGGTCAAGGCACTTGTCGCGGCTGAAGACGAACGATGCTTCAATATCAATTTGGGTACGATCTGCCGGGTTGGGATTGGACCGTCTCAAGCCGATCGGCCACCACGAGGCCATCGCCCACGTAGCATGGTCAATATGGATTCATTACATGGCCACAGCGTCAAAAAACAAATCGAGCGCACACTTCAAGCAAAAGAAAGGCATCATCCCCGTCAAGATCAATCCCCTAACCAGCCAAAATGCTTTGCTGAGTGGCGCATCGTCGAAAACTTTCGAAAGCAGCCAGGGCCAACCAAGGGCGAGGCTTGGGGATCAGACCATCACACAGACCGTCAAACGATGTGCAGAATCTGTTCTGAAACTATGAGAACGCCATGACCAGCGCGCGTAAACAACAAACTCAACGACTTGAAATGGCCCAGGCCGCAGCACGCATTATGGTCGAGGGGGGTATTCGTGATTTTCGCTTTGCCAAGCAGAAAGCCGCCGAACATCTCGGGATCAACCCGCGCAACTCAGTGCTGCCAAAAAATCGCGAAATCGAAGCCGCCACGGCCGAATATCAGCGACTTTTTGGAGGTGAGGAACAAGCCGCCGCGTTGTATCGGATGCGCCAGACCGCACGGCAGGCGATGCAGTTTTTCGCGGATTTCAATCCTCGCCTTGTAGGCGAAGTACTCAGCGGCACCGCCGGTCCGTACACACCTATATGCTTGCACTTATTCGCCGATCAGCCCGAAGCCATGGACATGTTTCTGGGCGACAACGGTATACCGTTCGAGATCGTCGAGCGCCGTTTCAAATTCAATGGGGGTCAGACGGTATTTCACCCCACATTTTGCTTTATGGCCGGTGACGATCGTATTGAAGCAACGGTATTCGGAGTTGCCGATCTCCGACAAGCTCCGACAAGCCTGGTCGATGGAACCAGCATGTCGCGTGCCACGCTGGCAGAGGTCGAGGCCCTGCTCAAGACGGGCGACGAAGTTGACAGAACAAGCCAAGCTTGACAAGCGATCGACTACTCGATTTTATATCGTGTAGTAAGACTAGGGGAGACGCCGCGATGCGGAATTTCGAAACAATCTTGCTCGCCTATGACGGTAGCGAGCGCGGGCGGGTTGCGCTGCGGCGCTGTCTGCCACTGATGGATGCCGATAACGTGTCTGTGCACCTGCTGGCAGTGGTGCCACTAGCCGGTGCGGTGGCCGCGGCAGACGGCTTCTATACGGAGAGTATGTACGAAGCCGAGCGAGACCAAATCCAGAAAATCCTCGATGACGGTGTCGAGCGACTTAAGAATAACGGTATTTCGGCGACGGGTTATCTACGTGCTGGGGAACCGGCCCACCAGATCGCTGATCTGGCGGCTGAACTGGACGTCGATTTAGTCGTTGTAGGCCACCAACGACGTGGACTTCTATCGCGCTGGTGGCGCGGCTCGGTGGGCGCGTCACTACTCGACCGCCTCGACTGTTGCCTACTTGTGGCCCAAGCCTCGGATGAAGAAATCGCCGAAGCCAAGCCGTAATTCGCAGTACAGCATCCATTTCGCCATTAAAACTGGTTCAGCGCCGTCAGGTAACCGGAAAATCTGACAACTCAACTGTTGAGTTCGGTCTGTTGGCAAATTCGGCTCCATAAAAAAGCCGGCCCGCAGTGATGCGGACCGGCTTTTTAAGTAACACCGAAACGGGAATGCCCATTCCGACGTTGGTGGGCCGTGTTTAAGCGGCCTTGGTCGTTTCGCGAAGTTCTTTCGCAGCCTCGACCATGTGCTGCAACGCGGGCTTGACTTCAGCCCAGCCGCGCGTCTTCAGGCCACAATCCGGGTTGACCCAGATCCGATCGGCCGGCAGTACGTCACGAGCTTTTTCGAGAAGCTGGACCATTTCCTGCTTCTCTGGAACACGCGGGCTGTGGATGTCGTAAACCCCCGGGCCGATTTCGTTCGGATACTGGAACTTAACGAATGCGTCCAGCAACTCCATCTGCGACCGTGAGGTCTCGATAGAAATACAGTCGGCATCCATATCAGCAATGGCTTCAATGATGTCGTTGAACTCCGAGTAGCACATGTGGGTATGCACTTGCGTCTCGTCGCGGACACCGGAAGCTGCCAGCCGGAACGATTTGGTCGCCCAGTCGAGGTATTCAGCCCAATCCGCGCGCCGCAGCGGCAGACCCTCACGGAACGCGGCCTCGTCGCACTGGATGGCAGCGAGCCCGGCCGCTTCCAGATCAACGATCTCGTCACGGATGCCCAGAGCCACCTGCTTGACGGTCTCGGAACGCGGCTGGTCATCACGCACGAAAGCCCACTGAACCATGGTGACCGGACCGGTCAACATGCCTTTCATGGGCTTGTTGGTGAGCGACTGCGCGTACTTCGACCATTTCACAGTCATTGGCTCGGGCCGTGATACGTCACCGAAGATGATCGGCGGCTTGACGTAGCGGCTGCCATAGCTCTGCACCCAGCCGAACTGCGTGAAGGCATAACCCGACATTTTCTCGCCGAAGTACTCGACCATGTCGTTGCGTTCGAATTCGCCATGCACGAGCATGTCGAAGCCCATGTCTTCCTGCATTTTGACGGCTTCCTGAATCTTTTTTTCCAGGAAAGCGTCATATTCGGCGTCCGACATCTTGCCTTTCTTGTGGGCTGCACGTGCCTTGCGGACATCCTGCGTTTGCGGGAACGAACCAATGGTCGTGGTCGGGAACGCCGGCAGACCTAATTTAGCCTGCTGCTTTTGAGCCCGTTCAGCATAGGGCGACTGGCGCTCGTAATCCTTGGCGGTGATGCCGGCGGCACGCCGCTGCACAGCTTGATCGTGAATCCGGGCCGATTCGGCTCGGTTGGCCAGGGCTTCCTTATTGGACGCCAGCATCTGCTCGTCGACTTTTCCATCGGCGGCACGGGCCAGGAACACGATTTCGTCGAGTTTTTCCTCGGCAAAGGCGAGCCAACTCTTGAACTCCTCATCAAGCTTGGCCTCGTTTCGCAGCGTGACCGGCGTATGCAAAAGCGAGCAGGCGGGACCAACCATCAGGCGATCGCCACCCACCTTGCTGTGGGCGGTCTTGATCGCTGCCAGTGCTTTCTCGAGATCGGTCTTCCAGATGTTGCGACCATCAACGATACCAACCGACAGGGCAGTATTATTGCTCAAGCGATCCGCAACCGGCTCGATATCGTTAAATCCGCGCACGGCGTCGATGTGCAGTGCATGAACCGGCAGTGATGTGAATAGGTCAAGATTGTCGGCCAGATCATTAAAATAGTTGGCAACCAACAACTGGATACCACTAACCTTGGACAGACGGTCGTAAGCCTTGCGCAGCGCGTCTTGCTGGGCTTTCGACAAATCCAGCGAGAACACCGGCTCGTCAAGTTGCACCCATTCGGCGCCCTGCTCGGCCAGCTTGCCGAGGATTTGCTCGTAAACCGGCAGAAGTTGATCAAGCAGCGACATCTTGTCGAAATCGCCTTCGGTAACTTTGCCCAGGGTCAGGAACGTCACCGGCCCCACCAGCACCGGTTTGGTCGTGATGCCGAGCTGCTTGGCCTCCTCAAACTCGTCAAAGACCTTGGTCGAGGACAGTGCAAACGTTGTATCCGGGGTAAACTCTGGAACTTGATAGTGGTAATTCGTATCGAACCACTTGGTCATTTCAGCGGCAATCGCATCCTTATTGCCGTCTTGGATACCGCGTGCGATTGCAAACCGTGTATCGAGATCGACGTCGCCGCCGCTCCAACCAAAGCGCTCTGGGACGTTACCCACCAGACACATCATGTCGAGCATGTGGTCATAGTAGGAGAAATCATTGGAAGGAATCAGATCGATTCCCGCGGCTTTTTGCTTTTCCCAGTTGCTTTTCCGCAACTCAGCGCCAGCAGATTCCAGACCGGCACGATCCAGATCACCTTTCCAATAGGCTTCGGTCGCTTTCTTGAGTTCACGCTTTTCGCCGATACGCGGAAAGCCAAGGTTTTGCGCAATAGTCATGCTTGTATTGTCACCTTTGGTTCAAATGTTTTCGCACGGGCTTGGTCGACGCTAGAAATGCCTCGACGCAAGCGCGACAGCCTATGCGTGCGCGCTGCCGACTCGATCGAAAACCACTGTCTTGGACGATGGTTACTTGGTGCTCAGGCCGTAACGTTGACGGAAACGTTCCACCTTGCCGGTAGTGTCCATGATGTTCTGTTTGCCTGTGTAGAACGGATGGGTTGCACTTGTGACTTCGAGTTTTACGAGCGGGTACTCGTTGCCATCATCCCATTCGATGGTCTCGTCAGTTTTTGCAGTGGACTGTGACAAAAAAGCGAAATCCGCCCCCATGTCCTTGAAGACTACGGGGCGATAATTCGGATGTATATCTTTTTGCATAAGTCTGTGCCGTTCAGTTGTTCTCGAGATTAGTCCGTTAAGGTAGCAGGCCCGCGTCTTAATTCGTAACGCTAGCCCGGTCGTCGATCGATCGACTGATCGCGATCGTGATGTGTCCAAAATCCAGATCGAATGTTTCGACCGCTTCTCCGTCGGGCGAATCTACGACATCAAGTCGGGTCGCCAAAATCTCGCCGGCGACGGATTTTTTATGTTGCGCGACGCTATGCGCGATTTCCTCGTTTGAATCGTAGTGTACCGCAATTCGGTCAGCTACGTGAAAACCCGCACGTTTACGGAGTTGTTGCACGCGGTTGACCACTTCTCGCGCAATGCCTCGCGACTTCAATGCGTCGTTTACTTGCGTATCCAGGGCGACTGTCACCCCATCTTCGCGGCCGACCGACCAACCCGAAATGCCCTCGGCCGTGACTTCCAGATCGCCGGGGCCGAGTTCAATCTTCGTCCCGTCGACCTCGATCTCCAGCCGATCGTTTTTCAGATAGTGCCCGATTGCCGTGCTGTCGAGCTGGCTGATGACCGAGGCCGCGGCCTTCATCTGCGGGCCAAGTCGTTTACCCAGTTGACGGAAATTGGGCTTGGCGCGGCGTGTAACCGGTTCGGCATTTCCAGAGACTATTTCGACCGCGTCGACGTTGACTTCATCGCGGACAATGTGGGCGACGGCATCGATATCGGCGCGCGCAACACCGGCTTCCTCGACTACAAGAATCCGGGCCAGCGGTTGCCGGACATTGATCCCCGCGTCGTTGCGACGCGCGAGCACATTGCCCACGATCGCCCGCGCCAGACGCATTCGACGCTCCAGAATCTCGTCGATCAGCACTGTGTCAGGCTTCGGATAATCGGTCAGATGCACGGACGCATTCGCGCCTCGATCAGCAACCAATCGAGCATAAAGCCACTCGCTGAAAAATGGTGCGAACGGCGCCATCAAGCGGGCGACACCTCCCAGACACGCGAGTGTGGTGTGATACGCCGCGCGTTTGTCGGCAACATCCGCCGGCGGCGCTCCGGTGTTGCGATCGGCACGCGCTCCGGCCCAGAAGCGCGGCCGGCTGCGACGGATATACCAGTTCGACAACGCATCAATGAACGACTCGATAGCGCGAGCGGCAGGCGTCGGATTGTAGTTGTCGAGTGCTTCGATCGCAGTCGCGATGGTCGATTGCAGCCGGGATAATATCCAACGGTCCAGTTCGGGGCGCTGGGCCACAGGCGGCGCCTCGGCATCGCCCGTAAAACCATCGATATTGGCGTAGGTCGCAAAGAAGGCGTAGACATTTTCCAGCGTGCCAAAAACTTTGGTGCGGGTTGCCCTGAGGCCACGATCGTCGTACTTGGTGTTCTCCCAGGGTGCACTGGTGGCCAGCATGTACCAGCGGATGACATCGGCGCCATGTGAATCCAGAGCGGTGAACGGATCGACCGTATTACCCTTAGACTTGGACATCTTCTCGCCCTTGGCGTCCAGCAAAAGGCCGTTGACCACGACATTGCGATACGCAGGCGAATCCATGACCAACGTGGCGATGGCGTGCAATGAATAGAACCAGCCGCGCGTCTGATCTACCCCCTCGCAGATGAAATCGGCCGGGAAGTTGGCCTCGAATGCTTCGCGGTTTTCGAACGGATAATGCCACTGCGCAAATGGCATGGCGCCAGAGTCGAACCAGACGTCGATGATCTCGGGGACGCGTCGCATGATGCCCCCGTCCGGTGCTGACCAGGTAATGGCATCGACCTGCGGCTTGTGCAGGTCGAGCGAGGCGTCATCCGCAACGGCGTCACCCGCATAGCCCCGTAATTCGTCGATCGATCCAACCACCACAAAATCATCCGGGTTGCGGTCATTGACCCAGATCGGCAATGGCGTGCCCCAGTAGCGATGGCGTGACAGTGCCCAGTCGACGTTGCCGGCAAGCCAGTCGCCAAAGCGGCCCGTGCCAACATGCGCCGGATACCAGTTGATCCGGTTGTTGTATTCCACCAACCGATCCTTATTCGCCTGTGTGGCGACAAACCAGGATTCGACCGGATAGTTCATTAAAGGCGTGCCTTTGCGCCAGTCGTGGGGATAGTTATGGACAGTCACGCCCTGATCGAAGAGCAATCCGCGGTTTTTGAGATCGCGCGCGATCGGCTTGTCGGCATCCTTGAACCATTGCCCGCCGACCAGCGGGAAATCGGCACGAAAACAGCCGTCGCTGTTGATCGGGTTGAATACCGGCATACCGGCCGCGCTAGTCACCTCGTAGTCGTCGGCGCCGAACGCCGGGGCTTCGTGGGCGATGCCGGTGCCATCTTCGGTGGTAATGAAATCGGCGGCGATGATGCGCCAGGCTTTACCGGCCTCGGGATGGTCAACAAAACAGTCGAACGGCGGGGTGTAGCGCCAACCGATCAACGCGTCGGCATCAAATGTCTCGAGAATCTCGGCATCTTCACCCAGCGTGGCCGCAACGCATTCCTTCGCCAGGATATAGGTCTGTTCACCAACTCGAGCGGTGCAATACTCGATGTCCGGACCAACCGCGAGCGCAACGTTCGACGGCAGGGTCCACGGCGTGGTGGTCCAAGCCAGAAGCGCCATATCCGGCTCAGCCTCGAGAAAGAACTTGACCGTGACCGAGGGATCCTGAACTTCTTCGTACCCGAGGCTGACTTCGTGCGATGACAGCACCGTGCCCGAGCCGGGCGAATACCAATGGATCTTGCGGCCTTTATAGAGCAACCCTTGGCCGTGGAGTTGTTTCAGCAACCACCAGACCGACTCGATGTACGCGTTCGAGTATGTGACATAGGGATTCTGGAGATCGACCCAGTAGCCGATCCGACGCGTCAGTTCGTTCCACTGATCGGTGTAGCGCAGAACCGATTCGCGACAGGCTTCATTGTAGGCCTCAATCCCATAAGCCTCGATATCTTCGCGCGATGCCAGATCTTTTTCTTTTTCGACCTCGATTTCCACGGGCAAACCGTGGGTATCCCAGCCGGCCTTGCGATCCACGCGATAGCCTTGCATGGATTTGTAGCGACAGAACGTATCTTTGACCGTGCGCCCGAGGACATGGTGTATACCCGGCCGGCCGTTGGCCGTTGGCGGGCCCTCATAGAAGGTAAACACCGGCGCGTCGGCGTGCTGGTGGGTACTGGCCTTGAACACGCTGTGCTCGCGCCACCAGGCATCAACCTCGGCGTCGAGAGCGGGCATATCCAGCGTTCCGGGCAGCTCATAAGCGGCCATGACTATCCATTGCCAAGACATGATCCAAACACCCCAGTTTAACCCGCGCGTCCCAGTACTGCACCAGTCTTATCGGTCAGCTCGGGCGGAAACCAATCAGTCTCGTGTTGCGGATCTAGGCGGCACGGGATCGAAACCGCCCTCGCACAGCGGATGACAGCGCACAAGGCGTTTAATTGTGAGCCAACTGCCACGCAGCGGCCCGAATCGATCGAGGGCAGTTATTGCGTATTCCGAACACGTCGGCAGAAACCGACAACGCGGCCCGATCAGAGGCGATACAACCCAAGTGTAGATCTTGATCGGGACCATCATCAGATACGTTACGCCCCGGCCCAAGACCAAGCGCAAAGCAACAAACATCCGCGACTTGATACAACGGTTGAACCCAATCACTATTTAATTATCGTGGCGCGACGTACTTGATACACATATTGTGGCGCCAATATTTGTTGTCACAAGATTTTTATCCGTCAATGACCATGAACAGCAATATTGAACATCTGAAAGAAACGTTTGAGATGTTGCCCGACTGGGAAGAGCGTTATCGCTATATCATCGACCTGGGCCGGCAGCTGGAGCCCTTGGGCGACCACGAACGCAACGAAGCCAGCCGGGTGCGTGGCTGTATGAGCCAGGTCTGGCTGGTGGCTGACGCGAGCGACGACGACAGGCTCCATTTCCGCGGCGATTCCGACGCCCACATCGTGCGGGGGCTGATCGGTGTCTTGTTGACGATCTATTCCGACAAGACCCCGCAGGAAATCGCCGATCTGGACATCAACCAGATTTTCGCCGATCTCAACCTTGAACAACACATCACGATGAACCGCCGCAACGGTCTGTATTCAATGGTTGAAACCATCGAAAACACGGCACAACGCCATCTTACGAGTTAACAACCCTGCTTGCGCGTCGGCTTAAACTCCGACGCGTGTCACGCCCCAAAAACCGCATGGCTCAAGATTTCCGCTGGCCAACATGATGTCCGCCGGCGAAACGGCGCTGTTACCCCGCTAAGCCGCCACGTTTAAGCCACTGTGTTCCGATACGAATCTTGGATGGCCGATTCATAGGCGCCTGTTTTAAACAGGACAAGGGGATTATTTTATTAATGAGTTGAGTGCACGTCGCAGTAGGTGGCACGCAAACGGGTCGCCGGAAACGAAAGCCGCTGGAGCGATCCGGTCGCGCGTGTTCTAACCAGCGTCGCAGGTACGTTAGTTGCCCGGGCCGAACTGACCTAGAGTTTGTTTTGTCGAGACCTTCAATTCAAGTCACGCCCAAGCGCGCGGCGCAACAAGCTATGGACGACGACAACAAATACGGCCACGCCTTTATTCTCAACGCGGTATGTCCAGGCCGCGTCGGCACAGTCGCGATGATCGCAAGTTTTCTGGCCCGACACAGCTGTTACATCATCGAAATGGATCAGCACGACGACTCCAGAACCGGTAATTTTTACTCACGCACGAAATTTCGCGTCAGTGCCCGTTACCCGGTGTCGGCCGACACTCTTCGCGAAGAGTTCGCCGAACGAGTCGGCGACTGGCCGATGAAGTGGCAACTACACGACCCGTCGCAGCCGATCCCGGCACTGATTATGGTATCGAAAGCCGACCATTGCCTCCTAACCCTGCTCTATCGGCAGCGGCTGGGCGAATTGAACATCGACGTCCGAGGCATAGTCGGCAATCATCGCGATCTGGAGCCGATAGCCGAAGCACACAATGTACCCTTCCACTACTTACCAGTCACCGACGAAACAAAATTACAACAAGAACAGACAGTTCTCGATTTAATGAACGATTATCATGCCGATTTGCTGATCCTCGCGCGCTACATGCAGATATTGAGTGAGAGACTTTGCAACGCAGTCTATGGCCGTGCGATCAATATCCACCATTCGTTCCTGCCCGGCTTCAAGGGTGCGAGACCTTATGAGCAAGCCTTCAAACGCGGCGTCAAGGTCATCGGTGCTACCGCCCACTATGTCACCACCGATTTGGACGAAGGCCCGATCATCGAACAAGTTGTCGAACGCGTGGACAACCCCTACTCGCCCAAAGATCTGGCCCGCGAAGGCCGCGACATCGAAACCTGGGCCCTGGCGCGCGCCGTCCGATTGCACGTGGAGCGACGGGTATTCATCGAAGGTCATAAAACCATCGTGTTTCGATAAGCAGTTTTTCGCAATTTGAACGATTACGACATATCCCTAAGCGACGCTTACTGGCTCGACGCTTATCTGAGCGAATTGGCCACGCGCCCGCGCCAGAGTCGTCGCGATCGGCCGCGGAGTGGTCTGATGCGGCTGCTGGACAAAGAGGGCGCGCCGCATGCCCGGTTGAATACTGTCCGCGTCGTCGGCTCCAAGGGCAAGGGTACGACGACCCGGATACTGGCTGCCATTCTCCATTCGGCTGGATATCATGTCGGGGTTTTCAGTTCGCCGCATATTGAACACTGGTGTGAACGAATCCGCGTTGGTGAGCGCGATATTCCAGTGTCACGGCTGACCTCCACACTCGCCCGGCTGGCTCCGATGGTCGACGGCCTGCGCGCCGACCCGACAGTAGCCGGCCCCGATTTGTTCGAGGTGTTGCTGGTTGCTGCGCTGTCAATCTTCCAGGCAAACCGAGTTGATCTGGCCATTGTTGAAGCCGGCATCGGCGGCCGTGGCGACGCCACGAATTGCCTGGGACCGATGCTTTCTATAGTGACCACTATCGAGGGCGAACATCTCGACATCATTGGCCCCACTGTCGCTGATGTGGCGCGCGAAAAAACCAGTATCGCAGCGCCTGGAGTGCCCTTTGTGTCGGGACGCATGGCTCCCGAAATCGGATCGATCGTTGATTCAATAACCAGTGCTAAAGGCGCACGACTTGTCTTGGCCGATCGTGATTTCGAGTTCACGGTGGAACGAACTAAACTCGGCGTAACCGGCCGCTATAGCGAACGGGATTACGCGATCCATCTGCCTTTGACCGATCCCCTGGCCCGACTCTCGGACTGCGTCGCACTCGCGCTCGCCGCGGCGCGCCGGCTTCCGGGATTTACCATCAGCGATAGCGACCTAAGGCAGGGGCTCGTCGAAGTAGCACTGCCGGGACGCATGGAAACGTTACAAACTGAGCCGTTGATTCTGACCGACGGCGCCCATACAGCCGCCTCAACGGGGCGCTTGGCATGCATGCTGGCTGGCTTCCATGATCAACCCTATCGCAAAAATCCCAAAATACTCGTTGTATCGTGCTCGACTGGCCACGACCCCGGTGACTGGTCGCATAGGCTTTGGTCGGTCGTCGACGCGGTGATTACTACCTGTGCTGAACCCAGTCGCAGCCACGACGCACGCGATACAGCTCGACGCATCGCGGCAATTGGACCGTCGATCGCTGGTATCCAGCCCGACCCAACGCGCGCACTGGGCGCCGCCATGAAACGCGCCGGCTCAAACGGGCTCGTCTGTGCAACCGGCTCGGTCTATATGGTGGCCTGCGCCAAGCGATTCGCTCGGGCACAAAACACATCTTAGGCGCACGGCCGAATTCCGATCATCCCAACGACTCTCGATACCAGCTCCGTTCGTCATTTGGCGGGCGGCCAAAGAAGTCGTGATAACACTTGCTGAAATGTGACGGTGAGGCGAAGCCACAGGCAGTCGCTGCCTCGATGATCGAATAATTGGTCTGCAACAAAAGTTGACGTGCGCGATTGAGCCGCAACGCCAAGTAATAGCGGGTCGGGGCGTTATTAATGTACCTTTTGAAAAGTCTTTCCAACTGGCGTCTGGACACGCCCACGTGGTACGCCAATTCATCCAGCGTGAGGGGCTCTTCGATATTGGCTTCCATCAGCCGCACCGCGTCTTCCATCTTGGGATGGCCCGATCCCAGATGGGCACGCAATGGGTTGCGCTGCTCATCGGAATGGGTTCGGATGCGTTCATGAATAAACTCTTCCGAAATCGCCTCGGCCAGCGCTGACCCCTTTTGCTTGCGAATGATATTCAGCATTAGGTCCAGGGGCGCCACCCCGCCGGAACAGGTATAGCGGTCGCGATCGATGACAAATAAATCGCTGACAAACTCGGTTAGCGGAAACAGCAACTGCTCGTGGATACTTGAAATCTGTTGCCAGTGAATCGTAGCGCGATACCCATTCAATAAATCGGCACGCGCCAGAACATAAGTGCCGGTACACAATCCACCGAGCGCAACGTCGTGAAGCGCCAAGCGCCGTAACCAGTTTAATATCCGCTCATCAAAAGCGTGTTGAATATCCGTGCCGCCGCAGACGAATACCATTTGATAGTGGGTCGAATCCGCCATTGCGGCGTCCGTGCCGACCGATAACCCATTGCTGGCAGTGATCGCCGAGCCATCCACGCTGATCACGGGCCACTCATAGTGTGTTTGTCCCGCAAGTTGATTGGCCATTCGCAACGGCTCGACTGCCGAGGTGAAGGCAAAGTGCGAGAACTGCGGTAATACCAAAAAACCGATCCTGAAAGCCTGCTCGGAGGACGGCACAGTTAATCCCAACTTCGCGGACCCTCGATAAGCGGGCAAAAAGTGTCTTATGGGCAAGCTTAGCGCTAATACGGAACCACTAGAAACCCCCGAGACGATTGGTCACAAGATGTGCCAGCCCCCCAAAGTCGATTACGAGCATGCCAATGTCGCATTCAAGCGGGGCCACGCTCCGCTGCGGGCGTACTTTAGATTTAAGTAAAGAGATCGCTTTTGATACCGGCGCACTTTCCATGACAACACAGCGCATAATTCACAGTATTCTGGAGACCATCGGTGATACCCCGTTGATGGAAATCGACGGTATTTTTGCCAAACTCGAATTCACCAATCCTTCGGGGTCGATCAAGGCACGCATTGCCAAATACATGATCGAACGTGCCGAATACGTAGGCGAACTGCAGCCCGGCGACACTATTGTCGAAGCCACAAGCGGCAATACCGGCAATGCGCTGGCGATGGTGGCCGCAGTCAAGGGCTATCGCATGCTGGTGGTGATGCCCAGCGGCATGACCAGTGAGCGCGTGGCGATTTCGCGCGCCTATGGTGCCGAGGTTCTTTTCACCGGCCATTTTCACGTCAACGATGCGCTGGCCAAGGCCCGTGAACTAGGCGAAAANNGGTACGCTGATCGGCGTCGGGCAGGCATTCCGGGCCGCCAATCCGAACGTCCGGTTGTTCGCCATGGAGCCATCCGAATCCACGACGATTTCCTGCGGCATGATCGGCGAACACGACATTGAGGGCATATCTGACGGCTTCGTGCCGGGGATCTATGCGAACCACCGTGAGATCGTGGACAGCGTATACCCGGTCACCAGTCAACAGGCGTTGACCACGATGCGTGAGCTGGCGCGCGACTACGGCCTGCTCGTGGGCCCGAGTTCCGGCGGCCATTTAGAGGCGGCCCGCCATGTCCGTGACACCTATCCCGAGTTAAAAACCATCGTGACGCTGTTCTGCGACGAAGGTGAAAAATACATCAACGACCATTTTTCACAAACGACATCAGGCATGCCGACGGAAACCGAATCCGTGGCCTCCACATACTGATTCAGCTCTGGGAGTAGCGATCATGAGCCATGCTACAAACATCACCATGGGACGGGCACTGGCCTGTCCTGATTTTGAAATCATGCCGATCAAAACCGGCATGGAAGCTGCACGCCAACTGCCGGCCGGCGCCATTACCGCCGTGACTTGTTCGCCGGCCCAAGGCATCGACGGTACAGTGGATTTCGCGGCCCGTATCGCCGAATTCGAGCTTCGGGTCATCCCGCATATCGCGGCCCGGCGGGTGACGGATCAGACCCACCTGGATCACATCCTGCAGCGCTTGGACGAGGCCGGTATCCGCGATGTTTTCGTCATCAGCGGGGACCGGACCGACCAACCCGGAGCATTCGACAGCGGACTGGGGCTTATCCGTGCACTGAGCGAGTCGGGGGCTCGCATCAACTCGATTGGCGTGCCCTGCTACCCGGAAGGTCACAGCTTCATCGATACCCGGACTCTGGAATCGACGCTGGCCGCCAAGGCTGAACACGCTGACTATATGGTCAGTCAACTCTGCTTTAACAGCCGCGTCATACTCGACTGGCTAAGGCACACGCGCCACGAGGCCGGCATTGACCTGCCGATTTACATCGGCGTGCCCGGCGTCATGGCACGCACCAAATTGTTGAGTATCGCACTACGAATTGGCATTGGTGATTCAGTGCGTTTCCTGCGCAAGAATACCGGCATGCTCGGCGGCTTGCTCTCGGGGAGTAAATATCAGCCCGACGATCTGATCGACGGCCTAGTCGAATCTGTCGCCGACGATGACCTGAATATCGCCGGCCTACACATCAACACCTTCAACCAGATCGAGGCCACCGAGGCCTGGCGCCACCAAAAACTCGACGAGTGGCACGAAGCCGACGCAGTCGGAAAAGTCGCCAACACCGCCTGATTAGCTGCCAAACGATCACGCGTGCAAGTCAAGGTCAAAGCTGTAACTTACGTCCCAATTGAACTTGGCTTGCTCAGTTAGACCGGGGAGATTGGGCGCTCAGCATTGGATTGAACAGGAGACGGGTTCAGGTTAGACGCGAGCTCCATATTTTTCATGTACGAAAAAAGTCGCCCAAAAAGGTTAACCGGTTTGTCTTGCTGCGGCACATCGTCCGATCAAGCCAAAACATGGAAATATTCGCCCGTCGTCATGATCAAATGAGTCTCAAATCCAATCAGGAACACGCNNCTTGACGCAATTGCCAAAGTGCGAGTCGCAGTTTGGCGCCCGTCGATCGAAGGCAAGAGCTAAGTTGCACACATAGGTTCAATTAGCTCTGCCAAACGCCGTGTCGGAACGCAATACACACAATCAAACGATCGCCACCGAGGCCCCGGTAATCGACGGTTTGATCATCGCCAACTGGGGGCGCCCAGTATTCGAGGCCATGCACGCCGGCGGCCTGACTGCTGCCAACTGTACGTGTTCGGTGTGGGAGAACTTCAAGGAAACGATGGCTAATATCGGGGCTTGGGAGCATCACTTCGCCGAGCACGCCGATCTCATACGGCCCGTTCATACCCCTGAAGACATCGAGCGCGCCAAGGCTGAAGGCCGGGTCGGCATCATACTCGGCTTTCAAAATCTCTCGGCCATCGAAGACCGTATTGAACGCCTTGCACTGTTCAAGCAACTGGGTGTCGGCATTATGCAGATGGCCTACAACACCCAGAACTTGGTCGGCAGCGGTTGCTACGAATCTCGAGACGGCGGGCTGTCGGATTTCGGTTGTGAAGTGGTCGCCGAAATGAACCGGCTCGGCATCCTCTGCGATCTGTCACATGTCGGGCAGCAGACGAGTATCGACGTCATTCGCACCTCGCGTGAACCCGTGGCTTACAGCCACTGCCTGCCGGGTGGCCTCAAATCCCATCCGCGCAACAAGAGCGACGAGCAGCTCAGGTTTATCGTCGACCACGGGGGTTTTGTCGGCGTGACGATGTTCCCGCCGTTTCTTAAAAACGGCGCGGATTCCACGATCGACGATTATGTCGAAGCAATCGACTACGTCATCAACGTCTGCGGTGAAGCCAATGTCGGGATCGGAACCGATTTCACCGAAGGCCAGCCGCCGGAGTTCTTTGACTGGATTACCCGCGACAAGGGCGATGGTCGTAAGCTGACCGAATTCGGCGAAATCCGCAATCCCGCCGGTTTTCGCGAGATTGCCGACTTTCCGAACCTAACCGCAACCATGAAGCGAGCCGGCTGGACCGAGTCGCGTATCGAACGCGTAATCGGCGGCAACTGGCTGACGCTTCTCGACACAGTCTGGGGCCGGGCTGAAGAGGCTGTCGACCACCTTAATACACCTGTTACTGCAACCGCCGGATAACGCCATGGGCGATTTCGACCAACTCCTGCAACCCCTGACCATCAATCAGCTCACGATCCGCAACCGGATCGTGAGCACACCGCACGGCGAGGTGTATGCCGAAAACGGCGTTCCCACCGAACGTTTCCGGTACTACCACGCGGAAAAAGCCAAAGGCGGTATCGGCATGACCATGTGCGGTGGCTCCTCATCTGTCTCACGAACCAGCCCGACGCCATACTGGTGGGGTGCGGTGGATGTCTCCGACGATCGCGTCATACCGTATTTCCAGCAACTAGCCGACGCGGTCCACGAGCATGGCGCGGCGATCATGATCCAAATCACTCACATGGGTCGGCGCTCGAACTACGACGGCGGTGACTGGCCGCACCTGATGTCGCCAAGTGGATTTCGCGAACAGGTCCACAAGGGCATGTCCAAGACTATCGAACCGGAGGAGATTAAACGCATTCAGGGCGAATTCGCCCAAGCCGCACGGCGAGTCAAAGAGGGCGGACTGGACGGCGCCGAAATCTCCGCCGCACACCAGCATCTCATTGATCAGTTCTGGTCGCCGCGCACCAATCAGCGCAACGACGAATACGGCGGAAGTCTCGAAAACCGAATGCGCTTCGGCCTAGAGACCTTCCAGGCAATCCGCGATGAAGTCGGTCCCGATTTCGCCATTGGCATGCGCATGACGGGCGACGAGTTTCACCCCGATGGGCTGGATCAAACCACGCTCCAGCAGATCGCCAAGCGCTACGCCGATAGTGGTCTGATCGACTTTTTGGATGTTATCGGTTCGGGCGCCGATACCGCAGCCACACAGGCCAACTGTATCCCCAACATGAGCTATCCGCCGGCGCCGTTTTTGTATCTAGCCTCCGGCATCAAGGCTGAAGTCGATATTCCGGTGCTGCACGCCCAGAACATCAAAGACGCAAATTCTGCCGGACGGGCTATCAGCGACGGCCATATCGATATGGTCGGCATGACCCGCGCGCATATCGCCGATCCGCACTTCGTCAACAAGATCCGCGACGGCAACGTCGACCGCATTCGTCAGTGTGTGGGCGCCAATTATTGTATCGACCGCCAGTACGACGGCAAGGAGGTATTGTGCATTCAGAATGCGGCCACGGGCCGCGAGCGGTCCATGCCCCATATTGTCTCGAAGAGCAACACCGAGCGCCGCGTGGCAGTGGTTGGTGCCGGTCCCGGTGGCCTGGAAGCCGCGCGCGTCTGCGCCGAGCGCGGCCACAAGGTGACGCTGTTCGAAGCCAGCGACCGGCTAGGTGGGCAGATCAATCTCGCAGCGAATGCGCCCGGGCGCGACCAGATCGGCGGCATCGTGCGGTGGTTCTCGCTCGAACTCGCGCGGCTCGGGGTCGATCAGAGACTGGAAACTACGGCCGACGCCAAGAGCCTGCGCGAACTCGGTCCCGACATCATCCTGTTGGCACAGGGGGGTCGACCATTTCTCGACCGGCAATCTGGCTGGCACTGGGAAGATAACCTGGTCGTTTCTACTCACGATATCCTTTCAGGTGCCGTCGAACCCGGCAAGAACGTATTGGTCTTCGACGTTACCGGTGAATACCCTGGATCGACGTGTGCCGATTACTTGGCCGATCAAGGCGCACTGGTCGAACTGGCCACGCCCGACATGGCGATCGGAGAACTCCTCGGCGGCACCACGGCCCCAGTTATATACGAGCGACTCTATCGCAAGGACGTAGTGCTGGCCCCGAACGTGTCGCTGACCCAAGCCTACACCGAAGGGGATCAGATCATCGCTGTACTCGCCAACGAATACACCGGCAACGAGGAAGAACGAGCCGTCGACCANNGAGTCGCGCAACCAGGGCCAAACTGATCTGGAGCGGCTGTTCGCCAGTCAGCCCCAGCCTGAGTGGGACGGTGACAGTTTCCTGTTGTACCGAGTCGGAGACTGTGTCTCGCCCGGCAATATCCACGCCGCGATCTATGACTCCTTGCGCTTGTGCAAGGATTTTTGAGACGAGGTAACGCCATGGTTTTTAGAACTATTGCCAAAACATCGCTGAACCGCAAAGCGTTTCGCCTGCTGCCTAACGCCGCGCCGAACCACGCCCTAGAACTCAGAGCCGCACCATAATGACCTATCACCCTGCCCCCGCCACAATCTATCTGGCCGGGCTGATTGCACTGGCCGTTGCCACCGGTTTGCGTGCGGCGCGCTGGCGCCAAGGCAAACCGGCAGCGGTGGCCATCTGGCAGGGGCTTGCGGCCATGCCGCGCCGCTATCTACACAATGTACACGACGTCGTGAGTCGCGACCCGGTCGGGGCTGATGGCCAAGGCGATAGCGGCGCCCAGTCGGCGCGGATGCATATCTTTGCCGCGGGCGGTTTCGTGGCAGCCAGTATACTCATCATCCCGGTGCACATATTTGGCGTCGGCGGTACGCCGCTGGCCTGGATTCTGATCGTTGCGTTGATCGCGATGGCGGTCGGCGTTGGCATGGAATGGTACCGGCGTTATCCCAAACTCCCACAGCGCCTGTCGAAAGGCGCCTACAGCCGGCTGCCGTTCGGACTCAGCGCGTTCATCGTCTTTTTCATTGCCGCCACACTCAAACCGGCCGGTGTCATCGGCGGCATCGACTGGGCTTCTATTGGTGGCGCCATACTGCTTATAGTCGGCTTATACGCTGCGTTCGAATGCTACGCCGGTCTGGCCCTCGGCGCGCTCCACCACGCACTGGCTGGCGCGCTGCATCTGGCGTGGCATTCGCGCCCGGCCCGATTCGCCAACCCCGCTGCCGAAACCGGCCTGGTACCGATCGACCTCGACGCCGATAAGCTGGGTGTGGAAACACCGGCCGATTTTTCTTGGAACCAACTCCTTGGGTTCGACGCCTGTGTTGAATGCGGACGCTGCCAGTCGGCGTGTCCAGCTTATGCGGCCGGTCTGCCACTCAACCCCAAAAAACTAATTCAGGACATCACGCTGGCCGCTCACGATCGCACCGGTGCCTACGCCGGCGAGGGGCATCCCAACTGCGACGACACCCGGGCCAGCAGCGGGCCGGATCAACCCTTGATTGGTGCGGACGCCACTATCCATCCCGATACCCTTTGGGCTTGCACGACTTGCCGCGCCTGTGTCGAGGAATGCCCGATGATGATCGAACACGTGGATGCCGTGATCGATATGCGGCGTTTCCAGACGCTGGAAGAAGGCACCACACCAGCCAAAGGTGCCGACGTGCTGAACAACCTGCGCGAAACCGACACCATGAGGGGGCAACCCGCTGCGGCGCGGAGCAATTGGGCTACTGATCTGGCTCTGCCACAAATCAACGATGTGGCATCCGCGGACGTCCTATTATGGTTTGGCGAATCCGGCTTCGAGCTGCGCAACCAGAACACGCTGCGGGCACTTATCCGCTTGCTGAAACATGCCGGAGTCGACATGGCCATGCTCGGCCACGAAGAGCGCGACTGTGGCGATATCGCGCGCCGCATGGGCGACGAAGCCACGTTCCAACGCCTAGCAAAGGCCAACATCGAAACCCTGAACGCACACCGTTTTAACCGCATCGTGACCGCTGATCCGCACGTTTTCCATACCATCAAGAACGAATATCCGGCCCTGGGCGGGAATTACGATATCCAGCACCACACCACNNGACCAATCACTGACGTTCCACGACCCGTGTTATCTAGGCCGTTACAACGACGAAGTATCGGCACCGCGACGAATTCTCGATGCCCTGAATGTTGAAATGCGGGAAATGGAACGCTCAGGCAAACGCTCAATGTGCTGTGGTTCCGGCGGCGGCATGGCCGTCAATGACATTCCGGGCGATCGCCGCATTTCCGACGTGCGCATGGAACAAGTCGATGCGACCGGCGCCGAGACCGTGGCGGTGGCCTGCCCGCACTGCGCCACGATGCTCGACGGCTCGGTCGATGCCAAAGCCGAGGTTACAGACGTCGCCGAATTGCTATGGCAAGGCGTGGAGGCAAAACATGACAGTGCGTAACCGCCGCCGGGCGCCGCACGCGACCGGCACTAAACGACGTAACCCGCGTGCCGAGCGGGATATCAATCGCTCACCGAGCGCCATGACTGGCGGTACTGGCCCAACTGGGCGCCGCCGTTACGATCCGCGCGCGGCGCGCGGTCAGATGGCTGACTCCGGCCGCCGCCGACTGGATCGTAGCGGTCGCGGTCAGACCGTGGTATCGATGGGCAGTGCCGCTACAACCCAGAGCGCAGCCGAACCCCGGCCGATTGTCATCGACCAGCCCGCTTTCTATATTCTGGCAGTGCCCGACTGCGCCGACGGCCGCCCATCTAGTCAAGACCGCGACATTCTGGGCGCTGCACGCACGCTGGCCGATGCGGGTAACGGCGGCGCTGTCGTTGCTCTCGACTTCGGCGGCCGCGCCGCACTGGGGCCCCTGGGCGCCGATCGGGTCATCGACACCAGCAGCGTTGGCGACGACTATACGCCCGAAACGCGGATGGCTTGTGTAATAGCCGCGATTGACTTGCTGGCGCCTGCGCACGTCGTCTTTCCCGACGCCGGTATCAACGGCGGCGACCTGGCCCGGCGCGTCGCCGCCGAACGCAACCAACCACTGGCCACCCACTGTCAGCGCGTGGCGGGCGATCAGGTTATCAGTCGGGTTGACGGCACCAAATCGGAGGTCTATTGCACACCGCCACTCTTGATCGCTGTCGACGCCGAAAGTGCTGAACCGGTCGCGGGGGCACCGCGCGAAGGTCGGATAATTGAATTCGAGACGCCCGAAGTCGACACCGGCATAAGAGATCTCGGCCCGGTTCCGGTTGACCCAGCAAGCATCCCGCTGGCTGAAGCCGACTTCATTCTTGCGGCCGGCAATGGAGTCCGTGATTGGGAAACATTTCACGAACTTTCAAGGGCGCTGGGCGCCAGCGAAGGGGCCTCCCGAGTGGTCTGCGACGCCGGTGACATGCCGCGCGACCGCCAGGTCGGCGCTTCCGGCACGATAGTCAATCCACGCTGCTATGTGGCCGTCGGCATCTCCGGCGCGCCGCAACATCTACAAGGTATTACCGACGTCGAAAATGTTGTCGCGATCGACGTCAAGGCCAATACGCCGATGCAAAAACGCGCCGATCTGGGTGTGGTCGGCGACGCTAGCACGATCATGAAAGCACTTTTGAGGCGACTGGAGGCCAAGCATGAAGCCGCTTGAAATCATCGTACTGGTCTCGATCGGGCGTCATCCAGTCTCTGGACGCGAGCGCCGCGCTGTAAATGATGCCCGGGCACTGGCGGTGGCACGCTCGCTGACCGATCGCAGCCATATCAAGGTTGTCCACGCCGGCGACCCCGACTCGCCGGTTCTCGCAGAATATCTCGGCATCGGCGCTGATTGCATTGAAGTCCTGCCAGTGCCCGCTGGCTGCGATGTCATGCCGGGCTTGGCACACGAAATCGACAAGCGTAAGCCGGATGTGGTCCTCACGGCCAGCCAGGCCGAACGCGGCCGAGCCAGTGGCTTGTTGCCCTACGCACTGGCCAAGCGCGCCGGATTGTCACTCACACCGGGCGTGAGCTCGATCGATACGACCCATGACGGCGACTTTCGAATCCATCAGGCGTTGCCTGGGGGGCAGCGAAGAGCGCTCGCGGCAACTCCGCCGTTGCTGGCCACTGTGGACGCCACGGCCACCACGGTCCCCCCGTTCGTCTACGCACGGTCCCGGCGCGGCGAGATCCGCACGCTTGAGCCGCCGGCCGAGATGCCGGCTCTCGACGAACTCGATATAAGGCCTGCTCGACGCCGGCCGAAACGCATCAATGTGGGTAGCGGCAACCAGTCTGCCGCCGAGCGACTCCGCGCCGCCGCCGGCGCACAGAGTGCCGGCGGCCAACAGATCGAGGCTGCTGATCCCGAAAAGGCCGCGGAAGCCATCATCGACTTCCTGCGCGACAAGAAAGTGCTTCGGCCGGCTTCAGAGCAGTAGCGCGATCGAATCAGGCACTGAGCCTTTTTATTGTGCAATCGACTGATTCGAATCTTTAAGATTACTAGACGGGCGCTATTGATGCTATGGACGGCTGCATCGATGACGCGTCGTGCACCCAAGTCACTCGTCTACCGTGACCGCGGTACCCTTGAAACAAAACCGATCGGGACGCTGCGTTTCCGGTGAGCTGCTCCGACGTCGGTGGGGGTTACTGACCAAGTAGGTCCCTGTTCCAACGCGAACTGGTACATTATCCTGGTTATACGGAACTCGACATCCGATCAATTGGAATTCGATCGTGACCTACTCTATCGCCGGCTGTTCGACGCCGGGGTTCTGATCAAGGGTCTGGACGGGGCACTCGAAGTCCTCGGCGGTCTCGTGCTGTGGCTGACGGCGCGACCGAATCTCATCCACATCGTCGATATCCTGACACGTGGTGAATTGGCTGAGGATCCGAAGGATCTGGTCGCGACGCATCTACGTGCCATGGCACATCACCTGTCCGCCGGGCAACAGCATTTCGTCAGCTTTTATCTTTTGGGCCATGGCGTGATCAAACTGGTGCTGGTTACCGGGCTCCTGCGTGGCTGGCACTGGTCGTTTCCGGCCGCAACCACGGCGCTATTGGCGTTTATCAGCTATCAATCCTATCGCCTGACCCAGTCGCCCTCGGCACTGCTATTGGGCTTAACGGTCCTCGATATCGCCGTCGTCGCTTTGGTGATCCACGAATGGCGCGTCAGACGAATCCCATGGGAACGCCCGACGTAGGGGCAA
>DHHU01000018.1:0-51126 GCA_002403445.1 Salinisphaeraceae bacterium UBA4764
AATAAAAAACCGCCTAAGTGGCGGCTTTGTAAGGGATTTCTGGAAGGATATGGAACGCTTGGGAAGTCGCTATGGTGCCCGGGGCGAGATTCGAACTCGCACTCTGTTGCCAGAATCGGATTTTGAGTCCGACGCGTCTACCAGTTCCGCCACCCGGGCCAAAACATAATTATACCGATGCTGGTGCAAGAGCTAAACCTATGGCCTTAATGACGGGCTAGCAAATGCTCCAGATCGGACTCGTAAGCACCAACTGTGTTATAGAAACCCGGATGCGGGTGGTTGCTGGTGCCATTAATGAGCACGGCGTAGGCCAGAAAACCGTGGTTTTGAGTGCGCATGTACCCGGCCAAAGAGCGCGCCGAAACCGGGTCGTGCAGGGTCCCGGTTTTGGCCGTCAGACGGTTCAAGAAAGCCGAGTTGGCGTGTTTGAGCATCTTTTCAGGAGCATAACGCGGCACCGGCAGGGCGCCGTAAAAAGCGGGAAACAGCGCGCTATCGCGATACATGGCAGCCAGCAGCGCTACTAGGTCTCGCGCTGAAACTTGATTGCGCGTGCTCAATCCGCTGCCGCTGGCAAATGTCGGTGCCGATTGCCCGGCTGCCGCGCCAAATATCTGACGACGTACACGTCGGCCGAGATGTTCAAGCGGCTGGGCGGCTTCGGGCAGCGTCAATGGAGGTCGCATACCCTTTGCGGTGGCTATGTCCAGCGTCAGAGTGTCGGCCATGTAGTTGTTGGAAAACGCCAGCATGGGAATCAACTGCGCGGCCAGGGTGCGGCTTTTTATGCGCGCCAGGGTAATGGTGCGGGACTGGGTGGCTGGCTTGCGGTGTCGCGTGATACGTGCCACGCCCTGCACGTGAATTCCGGCATCGGCCAAGATACGGTTCATGGCGTATGCCGTTTCGCGTCCCGGCTTGGCAACCGATCGAAAGAGTTCCACTGGCTTGCCCCCGGCCGGAAGCTGCCCACGGATATGTAATACCGTTTGATGCTTGCCGGTGGTTCGCCATGCACGCAGGGCCGGGTGGCTGGTTGCGCCATGTGTGCTTGAGCGGTTATCGATGCGGTAGCCAGCCATGCCCAGCGGATGTAAGACGACGTGTGTTGATGTGCCTGGTCGCGGGCCGGGATAAACTGTGGCATGCAACGTGCCGTAACCAAGGCCAACTGCCGACAATGGCGCATCGTAGGCGTGGCTGGATTGTGATTTGGCTTGACAGCGGTCGGGTGTTAGGCAGGGGACATGGCCGAAGTGCGATGCGTTGATTACCAGATTGCCGGTAATGTTCTGGATGCCGCGCGCGCGCAAGCGCTGCGCGAGATGATGCAAATCCTCGACGTTTAGCATGGGATCGCCGCTGCCGATCAGGCTCAGATTGCCGTGGAGTGTGCCGCCGCTGACCGAGCCCCTCGTAGTTAGGCGGGTGATGAATCGATGGCCCGGTCCGAATTGTCGCAGCGCTGCAGCGGTGGTGAAAAGTTTGCTGACCGAGGCGGGCGTCAGGCGTTTACCGGGATTGATCGCCGCGATCGTCTGCATGTTGTCAAGGTTGACGACCAGTGCCGACACCTGCGCTGTTTTGGCAAGTTGTCGGAGTGCGGGCAGGGGAGCGGCGTCAGCGGCCGAATTTATCGCGACTAAATACGCAACAGCCAGAAATGCGAACAGCAAGTGTCTCAATGGTGACGAATTCAAGTGTTGGAAACACTGGCAAGCTAGCTTCAAAGCGTGCCTGTGGCAAACGGTTGCGTGACAGTATACGACGGCGTTCGACTAGCACAGCATGAACACCTAGACTCCGCGCATGATTTACGACCCTATTGCCGCCTCGGATGGCGCCCGTCTCGGCCGGTTGCGCCTTGTCCACGGAATGGTAAATACGCCGGCATTCATGCCGGTGGGCACCTACGGCACGGTTAAAGGTGTGACGCCCGATGAACTCGATGCGCTAGGCGCGCCCATCGTGCTCGGCAATACGTTGCATCTGATGTTGCGGCCGGGTGCCAACATTGTGGCGCGCCACGGCGGTTTGCACGAATTCATGGGCTGGGACCGGCCGATCCTTACCGATTCCGGGGGATTTCAGGTATGGAGTCTGGCGGCGAATCGGGATTTGTCCGAAGACGGCGCCACCTTCGCATCGCCGGTCGATGGCTCGCGGCATTTTCTATCGCCGGAAGGCTCGATTGACGTCCAGCGCGCCCTCAACTCCGATGTGGTGATGTGTTTCGATGAATGCACCGATTTTCCCGTGGCAAAAGCCGCCGCTGCTGCGTCGATGAAACGCTCGATGCGATGGGCCGAGCGCTGCAAAACCCGCCACGCTGGTAGCCCTAACGCACTGTTTGGGATCAATCAGGGCAATATCTTTGCTGATTTGCGCGCTGAATCGATGGCCGCGCTGACTGACATTGGTTTCGATGGCTATGCTATCGGTGGTGTCTCGGTGGGCGAGTCGTGGCCGGACAAGGCAGTGGCCATCGAAGCCGCGGTTGCTGCTGCACCGGTTCAGGCACCGCGTTATCTCATGGGGGTCGGAACCCCGGCTGATCTGGTGTTGGCCGTGGGTTGGGGGATCGACATGTTTGATTGCGTCATGCCAACCCGTAATGCCCGCAACGGATATCTGTTCACGCATCGTGGTGTGGTCAAAATCAAGAATGCTGTGCATCGGGATGATCTGTCGCCGCTCGACGCTGACTGTTGCTGTCCGACTTGTTGTGGTTATTCACGCGCGTATCTGCACCATCTGTCTCGCTGCAGAGAAATACTCGGTGCGCGGCTGAATACGCTACACAATCTTTGGTACTACCAGTCGGTGATGCAGCGTATTCGCGCAGCGATTGCGGATGATTGTTATGCCTCTTTTCGCCATGCATTTCTGACAGGCCCGGAAGGTTCCGGCAGTCATGCGGCCGAATACTTTGGAGGCGTGCAGGAAGGCTCCGCGGCTGTGGCATACTAGCGAGTTATTTGCGCCGGCCCTTAGAATGGCTGCGCTTGGGATAGCAAATGAGATTATCAATAGTGAGCGGATCAATATGAGCGGTTTTATCGGCACGGCACATGCAGCATCGAGTGCTGGCGGTCAGGAAAGTATCTGGCCAACCATCGTGATGGTGGCGGTTTTCCTGGTGTTCATGTTTTTCGTGATCATCCGCCCGCAGATGAAACGCCAGAAGGAACAACGCCAGCTTCTCGAGAGTCTCGACAAGGGCGCCGAAATCGTCACCTCGGGCGGCATGGCCGGCAAAATCCGCGAGCTGGGTGAGAACTTTCTTACCGTTGAGATCAGCCGCGATGTGCACATTCAAGTACAAAAAAGTTCGGTCACTCGCGTGTTGCCCAAGGGAACGCTGGGCACGCTGTAGGGGGCTCGTTGTCGCGTCGGGCTGGCTTCAGAGAGGCGTTGATGGATTGCCCCACCCCGCGTCGATTCTAGGATTTTATGAACCGCTATCCGTTGTGGAAATATTTGTTGCTTGTTGCCGTGATTGTGGTGGGCATGCTCTATGCCGCCCCCAACCTGTTCGGCAACCAACCGGCGGTACAAGTTAGCCGCGCCAATGGCAAACCAGCGCCCCAGTCGCTGACGTCGCGCGTTCGTCACATATTGGCGAAAAATAATCTCCAGCCTAGAAGGGTTGGATACAGCCACGGTAGTGTACTGGCGCGCTATCAATCCAACGATAAACAGCTCAAAGCCGCCGGTGCCTTGAAGCGCGCACTCGGAGACAAAGAAACCGTGGCCCTTAATTTGGCTCCGCAGACGCCTGCGTGGCTGCGATCGATCAACGCCGAACCGATGGCGTTAGGGCTGGATCTGCGTGGCGGTGTGCATTTCCTGCTGAAAGTCGACACCCAAGCACTGTTCAAAAAGCGCTATCAGCAATACGTACGTGACTTGGCTAAATACCTTCGAAAAAAGTCGATTGGTTATCGGCGCGCGCATCAAGTCAAGGACGGCGTGCAGATCAGCTTTGGCAATGCGCAAACACTGAATAAGGCGCGCAATGCGCTGTCCGGTAAATATACATCGCTGACTTTTAAACGAGCCAAGGGTGCGCCCAACACACTGTTGGCCAGTTACACCACCCAAAAACATCAGTCTATTGTCAATTCGGCGTTGCAAACCAACCTGAACACGCTGCGTAATCGTGTCGACGAACTGGGCGTGTCCGAGCCGCTGGTGCAGCGTCAGGGACGCAACCACATCGTAGTAGAGCTGCCTGGGGTACAGAACACGACACGTGCCAAACGCCTGTTGGGCAAGACGGCCACGCTGGAATACCATCTGGTCGATACCCAGCACAGCGCTCAGAAAGCCGCACGCACCGGCAGTGTGCCGAGTGGCGACTCGCTCTACCACACCAAAAAAGGCAAGCCCATCCTGCTTAAAAAGTCGGTAATTGTCTCCGGTGATCAGCTTACCGGGGCATCGGCCGGCATCGACAAGAAAAGCGGCTCCCCTGATGTGCAAGTCACCCTTAATCATCAAGCGGCGAAGCACATGTTCAATGTCACGGCTGCGCATGTCGGTGACCCAATGGCCGTGCTTTACACACAGACCAAACTCAACACCGTCTACAAAAACGGCAAGCGGATAACCAAGCGCGAAACTCAGCAGAAAGTCATCAGTGTTGCCACCATCCGTAGTGCCTTTGGCAAGCGTTTCCAAACCACTGGGCTGGGACGTAGCGAGGCCCATGATCTGGCGTTGCTCTTGCGTGCTGGCTCACTGGCCGCGCCCGTGAATATTGTCGAGCAGCGTACGGTAGGGCCGAGCCTTGGCGCCGACAACATTGCCAAGGGCCGGATCGCAGTTATTGCGGGATTTTTGCTCGTTGTTGTTTTCATGGCGATCTACTATGGGATCTTCGGATTGATCGCCGACTGCGCCTTGTTCATGAATCTAGTCCTGATTGTTGCCGCGTTATCAATCCTTCAGGCAACCCTGACGCTGCCCGGCATTGCGGGCATTGTGTTGACGGTCGGCATGGCTGTGGATGCCAACGTGCTCATCTTCGAGCGCATACGCGAAGAACTAGATGCCGGTGTCAGTCCGCAGTCGGCCATCAAGACCGGCTACGATCGCGCGTTGTCATCGATTGCTGACGCGAACATCACCACATTGATTGCAGCGCTTGTGCTTTTCGGTTTTGGAACCGGGCCGGTGCAGGGTTTTGCCATCACGTTATCGATCGGCATCGTGACATCGATGTTCACCGCCATTGTCGGAACCCGGGCGTTGGTCAACCTCATTTACGGTCGGCGCCAGCGCTTGACCGGTTTGTCTATTTAAGCTTATGCGACTCATCCCCTCTGATATCCGTTTCCCGTTTACGCGCTATGCCCGTATTGCAGCGGTTTTCTCGGTCACGTTGATTGTTCTTTCGATCGCGTCGTTGGCGTACGGCAACCTGAGTTTTGGCATCGATTTCACGGGGGGTGTGGTTGTTGATGTCCACTATCCCCAACCGGTGAAACTTGCCCCCATCCGTACCGCGATTGCCGGAGGCGGCTATAAGCATGCCTCAGTGACGCACTTTGGCAGTGCTCAGGACGTGTCCATCCGGTTGCCGCCGCAACCCAAAAAAGACAAGACCAAGCTGGGCAAAATGGTCCTCAAGACGCTGTCCAGCGGGCCGAAAGGTGCCTCGGTTCAACGCGTACAGGTTGTGGGGCCGAAGGTCGGCCAGAACCTTCTGAACAAGGGTGGATTGGCATTCCTGTACACCGTGATCGCCATTCTGATTTACGTCATCTTCCGGTTTCATTGGAAACTAGCGTTGGGGGCGGTAGCCGCCCTGATACACGACATCATCATCACCATGGGGGTGTTCTCGGTCACGAGTATGCAGTTCAACCTGACGGTTCTGGCGGCTGTTCTGGCCGTGCTCGGCTACTCGTTGAACGACACCATTGTCATTTTTGACCGCATTCGCGAAAACTTCCGGCGTATGCGCAAGGCGACTCCGGTGGAAGTGGTTGATGTCTCGATCAACCAGACCCTGGCCCGTACTGTCATTACCGCCGGCACCACGCTATTGACACTGTTCGCTCTGTTTTTCCTCGGCGGTCAAATCATTCACGGTTTTGCCGCTGCACTTCTCACGGGCATTGGCATCGGCACCTATTCATCGGTGTTTGTCGCGAGTTCGTTGGCGCTTCGCCTCAGGTTGACCAGCACTGACCTCTTCCCGCCCAAGGAAGAAGACGCCGAGCGTGATGCCCGGCGAACCGAATAGGTAACTGGGTTTGTTCTAGCCGTTGATCTCGGCGTGCAGGGCCGGCATAAGCTTAGGCGTCGAGGCCAGCATGTGGCCGCTTTCCAGGGGATCGCTGTCATCGGGCGGGGCGACAATGCCACCGGCGGCACGGACCAGCATCATGCCGGCGGCGATGTCCCAGGGCTTTAGCCCAACTTCCCAAAACGCGTCGAGCCGGCCACAGGCGACATAGGCTAGATCGAGTGCGGCCGAGCCGCTGATCCGCATGCCGCCGGCGCTCGCCGTCAGACGTTTGAATGGCGGAATCCAGGAATCGATGTGGCTGTCTTGACGGTTCGCGAAGCCACTGGCGATCAAGGCGTTGTTCAAGCGTTTGGCGCCGGAGATGCGAATCCGCCGGCCGTCGAGTTCGGCGCCCCGCCCGCGTTCAACCGTGAACAGCTCGTTACGTACCGGATCATAAATCACCCCTAGCGTCAGCACTCCGTCGACCCGGCAGGCGATCGAGACGCAAAAATGCGGCAATCCGCGCATGAAGTTGGCGGTGCCGTCGATCGGGTCGATGATCCAGACCGTGTCCGCGCCGCCACTAACGCCCGATTCCTCGGCTATGAATCCATGTTCCGGATAGCGACGCGCGATGGTGTCGATGATGAGCGCTTCGGCCCGCTGGTCGGCCTCGGTGGCGTAATCATTTGGGCCTTTTTGGGTCAGTTCGCCGGTGTCACTGCGTCGGTAATAATCCAGAATGGTCTCACTCGCTAGGCGGGCTGCAGTAACGGCGACGTTGGTCAACGGCTCCATCAAATCATCCGATCGAATGTTTTAGCGCATTAGCCTATCATCGCTTGGCGTAGACTCCTCATCCATAGACCTCCGGCGATCCCATGTCTGTTCTTGATCAAGACGATTGTTTGAATCATGTCCGCATCGTTCTGGTGGGAGCGCAGCACCCAGGCAATGTGGGTGGCACGGCACGCGCGATGAAAGTGATGGGTTTGTCCGACCTTTGTTTGGTGGCCCCCAAAAGAGCACTGAATGATGTGGCCACGGCACGCGCTTCCGGCGCAAAGGACGTGCTGGCCAATGCTCGGACCACTGCCACGTTGGCAGAGGCCGTGGCCGACTGTACTTTGGTAATAGGCACCAGTGCGCGCGAGCGGCGCACAGCCTGGCCACGTGACGATCCGCGCCAGGCCGCCGAGCGGCTGGTGTCAACCGCGAGCTGCGCGCCGGTCGCGGTGGTCTTTGGCTGCGAGCGTAGCGGTCTGGACAACGCCTGCCTTGATATGTGTCAACGGCACTTGCGCATTCCCACTAACCCGGACTACGGCTCGCTGAACCTGTCGGCTGCGGTACAAGTGGTGGCTTACGAGCTCCGCATGAGTGCCCTGCAACCGACGTACGATGAATCGCCTACGCCGCGCCGGTCAGCTACGAATGCCGAAATGGAAGGCTTGTTCTGGCATCTGGAAAGTACGCTGCGTGCCGCCGGTTTCTTCAAACCCAGCCGCTCCGGTGCCCTGATGCGCCGGCTCCGCCGCCTGTTCTATCGGGCAGCGCCGGATACGGCGGAAGTCAATTTGTTACGTGGCGGATTGCGCGCACTGTCCGAGGCTGCACGCGGTCGTGACTCGTAGGCGTTGTAAAATGTCGATAACGCCGCAAAATTAGGCATAATCACGATCCAAGTGCGCAGCACTGACCCAACGGCAACAGGTCAATAATTATGTGGCGGCGAATGCGGGAAGACATCGACGTCATTCTAGAGCGCGACCCGGCGGCGCGAACGACGCTTGAAGTCATGTTCTGCTACCCCGGGCTCCACGCCCTCTGGGCTTGGCGTATTTCACACGCGCTTTGGATTCGACGGGCCAAATGGCTGGCGCGGTTTATCTCCAATACCGCGCGTTGGTTGACGGGCATCGAAATACATCCGGGGGCCAGCATTGGCCGGCGGTTTTTCATCGATCATGGCTTGGGGGTCGTGATTGGTGAAACAACCGAGATCGGCGACGATTGCACGATTTACCAGGGGGTCACGCTCGGTGGCACGAGTCTGGTGGATGACAAGCGTCATCCCACACTGGGTAACGGTGTCGTGGTTGGAGCCGGTGCGCAAGTTCTTGGGCCGTTCACGGTGGGCTCGGGGGCTCGGGTCGGTTCGAACGCCGTCGTTGTCAAGGAGGTGCCCGCCGGATGCACTGCGGTTGGTGTTCCGGCCAAGTTGGTCAAATGCGCCGATGGTACGCCCGAGGATCGACGCAAGGCGACGGCGGATCGTATTGGGTTCTCGAGCTACGGCCTTCTAGCACAGGATATGCCGGATCCGGTAGCGGGTGGCATCGATGCCATGCTCGACCACATCGACGCTATGGAACGTCGCCAAGAGAAACTCGAAACCCGCCTCGAAGAGATGCGCAGTGCCCTGGATAGCGAGTACGTCGAATCCTCATAACTGACGTCATGGATTCGGGTACAGTGACACTTGGCAATGAATACAATGCAAAACGTGGATGACCGGTCCAGTGAGCAGCTCATTGAGGGCCAACACGCGGGAGCCGAGTGTGGCCAAACAATACTGTATCTCGACCACGCCGCGAGTTCTCCGGCACTGCCGGAAGTGGTTGAAGCCATGCGCGAGTCGCTGTTGCAGGACGTCGCTAATCCTGATGGCACGCATGCGGCGGGGCAGGCCGCGGCGAAACGGATTAACTGGGCCGCTGAGCAAGTCGCCTCCGCGCTTAACGCCGATTCCAGTGCCTTGGTCTGGACCTCGGGCGCGACTGAATCCATTGATCTGGCGCTGACCGGATCGATGGATTTTATTGGCGGCGGTCACATCGTGACGTTTGCCACGGAACATCGAGCCACGCTTGACGTTGCCGAGCAACTCAAATGCCGTGGTTCGACGTTAAGCGTTCTCGGTGTTGATGAAAACGGCGAGATCGATCTTGACGAACTCGAGCAGACTCTGGCGTCTGGCGCGACGCTGGTATCGGTCATGCATGTGAATAACGAAACCGGCGTTATGGCCCCACTTGTCGAGATCGGGGCGCTGTGTGCTCGTTATGATGTCTTGCTGCACGTTGACGCTGCGCAAAGCCTCGGCCGCTTTCCGCTAGACGTTGATGCTATGAATGCATCCTTGGTTTCGATGTCGGGCCACAAGACAGGCGGCCCGAAAGGCATAGGCGCGCTTTACGTGCGTCCTGGCGTGGGGTTGACGCCGCGCCTGCGCGGTGGCGGCCAACAGGCCGGTCAACGTGGCGGGACACGGCCGACGCATCAGATCTTGGGCCTTGGCGCGGCGGTGCATGCGGCCCGTGTAGCTGGACCAGCCGAGCGTGAGCGACTCGAATTCCTCGGTAAGCGTCTCTGGCACCTTCTAGCGCAAACACCGGGTGTGATTTTGAACGGCGCAGCGGCATCGCGCGCACCGGGGTTTGTCAACGTCAGCGTGGATGGTGTGCATGGCCAGGCGCTGTTGGCGGGGCTGACTCTGGGTGATCCGGCATTGGCCGTCTCACCCGGTTCGGCCTGCAGCGCGGCGCGCGGTGAGTCGTCGCATGTGCTGCGTGCCATGGGTTATTCTCCGCGACGCGCTGCGGCCAGTGTCCGGTTTAGTCTGGGTTGGACGACCGAAACCAGGACGGTCGAACGTGCTGCGACTCGTTTTGCCAACGAAGTCGGGCGTTTGCGTCAACTCGCGCATGGCGCGTGAAAATCCAACCGGGACGTGGCAGGCACGGTTCTTGGCGCCGCGTCATGCGCTGGCCGCCGATGCCGATTGCACGGGTTGGCTTGTGGGCCGAGCGACATCACCGGTGGATGATGCGCGGCTTGCGATCTATCTGGCGCCTGCGGCTCATCATCGGGTGCCTCGGATTGCCCGGTTTGGCGCGTATGGACCGCCAATACTGATAGCCTGTGCAGACTGGATTTGTGAATATCTGGAAGGTTTGCGAGAGCCACTAGCCAACGTTGCCCTTGGCGCAAGCGGGGTCGATACGCCACTATGGCCACCAATTGACTGGTTCGAACGTGCATTGGCAATCGCTGCCACGGATCGATTTGCCGTCATCGCTGTCCAAGACGCCATGACGGACATTTTGTTCCAGTGCCGACACGGTCCTTTACAGAATTACGATAGTGATTGATTGGAAGCCTTATGACAGCTACCGAACTTGATAACGACAGCATCGATTTGACCGAAGCCGCCGCCGAGCGCATCAAGGCGCAGCTCGACAAGCGCGGTCACGGTCTGGGGTTGCGCATCGGAGTGCGCAAGTCCGGCTGCAGTGGTTATATGTACACCATGGATTACGCGGATGACGTAACCGACCGTGACAGCGTGTTTTCGGCGCACGGTGCCACGGTGGTGGTTGATCAGACCCACTTGCCGGTCTTGGGCGGCACCACCGTGGACTTCCGCGCCGAGGGTTTGAACCGCATGTTTCGTTTCGATAATCCCAAGGCTCAAAACGCCTGCGGCTGCGGCGAGTCCTTCACCGTCTGAATCGCGCCCGCTTCGCTTGGCTGGATGCGCTGACGGGCACTGTGCCAAGTGGTTACAATATAGGGCTTGACATTGAACATGCCGGCGCCTGGAGAGGCATCGGCCCCGTTATTGGAGCCCAAATGGCCGTTGAACGCACGCTTTCTATCATCAAACCCGACGCTGTTGCCAAAAACAGGATTGGGGACATAACCAGCCGCTTCGAACATGCCGGCCTTAAAGTCATAGGGGCGCGTATGCTGTGGCTGTCGCGAGCCCAAGCGGAGTCGTTTTACTCGGTACACGCGGAACGCGGATTTTTCAACGAACTCGTCTCGTTCATGATCTCCGGCCCGGTCGTGGTACAAGTGCTATCAGGCGAAAACGCCATCGCCAAAAATCGCGAGCTTATGGGTGCGACCAATCCGGCCGAAGCTGAAGCCGGCACGATCCGTGCCGACTTTGCCGAGACGATCGACGCCAACGCCGTGCACGGGTCCGATTCGCCGGAAACCGCGGCCAGCGAAATCGAATTCTTCTTCAAGGCTGATGAGCTGGCTGAACGCTGAATTGGCTCCAGGCTCTATTGCATGAATACTTCTGCGCCAACAACCTCCGAGTCGACCGAGTTCGAGCCGATAAACCTGTTCGGGCTCGATCGTGACGGTTTAGCGGCGTTTCTAACCGAATACGGCGAATCGGCTTTCCGCGCCAAACAGATCATGCGTTGGGTCTACGCCCGGGGCGAAACCGATTTTGCCGCCATGACGGACCTCGGCAAGGCCCTACGGCACAAATTGAGCCGCATTGCCTGTATCCGACCGCCGTCTTTGATTCAAGAACAACAGGCTGCGGATGGCACGCGCAAATGGCTTTTGTCGGTAGCCGGTGCTGGCGCGATGGGCACCAATGCCATCGAGGCTGTGCATATTCCCGAACCGGATCGGCAGACATTGTGTATTTCCTCGCAAATTGGCTGTGCCCTTGATTGCAGCTTTTGCGCCACTGGCAAGCAGGGCCTCAATCGCAACCTTACGGCTGCTGAAATCGTCGGCCAAGTCTGGATGGCCGAGCACGAACTGCGCGCGCGCGGTGATGTTCGCGGTGATCGGGCGCTGACCAACATTGTGTTCATGGGCATGGGCGAGCCGCTGGCCAACTATCGCGAAGTGGTAACCGCAATTCGTATCCTGCTG
Source organism: Salinisphaeraceae bacterium UBA4764 (assembly GCA_002403445.1). Classification (GTDB taxonomy): domain Bacteria; phylum Pseudomonadota; class Gammaproteobacteria; order Nevskiales; family Salinisphaeraceae; genus Salifodinibacter. The sequence goes on from DHHU01000018.1 coordinate 11,933, forward strand.
GATGATTATGGATTCGGGTTGTCCAAGCGCCGAGTCACTGTTTCAACGTCCGGTTTGGTGCCGTTGATGGATCGACTCCATGCCGAAGTCGACGTGGCGCTGGCGGTGTCATTGCATGCTGCCAGCGATCATCTGCGTGACGAACTGGTGCCGATCAACCGCAAATATCCGCTCGATGAGTTGATGGCGGCCTGTGACCGCTACATAGCCGGCAAGGCGCGACGTGCGCACGTTGTGTATGAATATGTTCTGCTGGCCGGTGTCAATGATCGGGTCGAGGATGCCCGCGCGTTGGCGCGGTTGCTGGGGCAGCGGCCGGCCAAGGTCAACCTGATTCCGTTTAACGCGTTTGACGGCACGGACTATGAGCGTCCGTCGGAAGCTCGGATTCAGCACTTTCAGGATGCGTTGCACGAACGCGGGCTGCGTACCACGGTGCGCCGAACGCGCGGTGACGATATCGATGCAGCCTGCGGGCAACTGGTTGGCCGGGTGGCCAGCCGGCAGTCGCGACGACTCGGTGACGTACCGATCCGGGTAGATAAAACAAGGGCCGACGCATGAAAACTAGTGTCTTTGGCCTGGCAGTGATGCTTTTGCTACTGAGCACCCTGGTACTCGGCGGTTGTGCGGGGGGCAATCAAAACATTCGGAAAAATAGTGCGGCCCGCGCCAATACCAACTTGGCCGGTGATTATCTGCGTCGCGGTGATCTCGATAAAGCAACTAAATACTTTAAAAAGGCGCTCAAATACGATCCACATCGTGTCAATGCACTCTGGGGGCTAGCGGTCACGAATAACCGCAAGGGCGATGTTCAACGTGCGGGCAATTTTTATCGACGTGCCATGTCGGTCAAGCAAAAACCGGCGTTGGTCAACAGCTATGCGGCTTTCCTGTGTCAGCACGGCAATGCCAGTAAAGCGATTCCGCTGTTCCAAAAGGCCGCGCACGATGCCCACTACAATCATCCCGGTGTTCCACTGGCGAATGCTGGCCTGTGCCTCAAGCAAAACGGCAATAAGGCCCGTGCAATACAGTTTTTCAAAAAAGCATTGGCCAAGAATCAGAACCAGCCCATGGCATTGACCCAGATGGCGCGTATTGCGCTCAACCGCGGTAATAACCGCCGCGCACGGAATTACATGAAGCGCCTTGAGCAACACACGCATCTCAATCAGAAGCAGTTGAAACTGGCTGCTCGTGTTGCGTTGGCGACCGGAAATCGGGACGCGGCGTTGGAATACATCAGTAAATACAATAACCACACCTCCAAAAAGTCCCAACTTTCTATCGGTAAGCTGCGCCGCCACGGTCGCAATCAGAGCGCTAATTAATGAGCGAAGTTTCAACGGAGTCCGATCCGGGTCCGTATCTCGAAGAAAACAAGGCGGAGCACCAGACGCCGGGCGCGATGGTTCACGATGCGCGCACGCGTTTAGGTTATACGCTGGAGGATCTGGCGCACGAAACCCGTCTTTTCAAATCGACGCTCCACCAGCTTGAAGTCGATGATTATGCCGGACTGCCCCAACCTGCTTTGGCGGCAGGCTACTACCGGCAGTGTGCGCGGGCTATGCGCATGGATGAAGACAAATTAATGGCCGCCTTCCGCGATACCGTGGGTACGAGTGCGGGGTTGTCGAGTCGTCAAGCTTTCGGGCCGCTGGCTGTTGCGCCAATTGACGTTACCCCGACAGGGCCCCGACGATTGCCGCGATTACTGCTGATCATTGTGTTGGTGATCGCCCTGGCGGTTGCGGGTGTAGTCGTGTTGTTGCCGTCGGTCTCGCTGTCGGGTTCTGGGGGTTCGGGATCGGACGGGGGACACAATCTGTCACGCCCCATCAATCAATCTTCGTCGAACAATTCAAAGTCCAGTGCGAGCACTGCTGACGTGTCGTCAGTTGGCAGTTCCGCGGCCGAATCGCAATCATCATCCGCTCGTCAAATGACGGCGTCCAATGCCGGCCAAGCCCCTAAAGGTACCTCCCAAAGTAATAAAAATGGGACAGTTACCGACAGCGGCCCAACCACACCATCCGTCTCGGAGACTTCGAAACACAAAGCGTCGAGCGAAAAGGCAGGCAACCAAGACCAGTCAGGGCAACCGCAATCCGGCGCGGATAACGCCGTCAAGGGTGGCCGCAAAGTGGCCTCGATATTCGGCAACCCGGGTTCCAGTGTGGCGGCGGCTCGGGCTCAGCAACGGGCTCGAGCTCAAAAATCCCAGGCTAAAGACACCCAATCCAGCACCCCGCCGAATCGGCTCAAACTCAAATTCAAGAAAAAATCGTGGGTCCGGGTTACCAATGCCAACGGTAACCGCTTGTACGAGGGGATTTTCAAGGCCGGCCAAACCCGGGTTTTCAACGGCACACCGCCGTATCACGTGGTTCTGGGGTATGCGCCAGGCGTGAACATTATGATTGGCGGTAAGCATTACTCGGTGCCCGGCAACACCCACCAAGGTGTCGCACACCTGACGATTCCGGCGCGCAGTCAGAAGAGTAGTAATGAGTGACGCAGTGCGATCAGTTCGCGGTATCAATGATGTGTTGCCGGCTGAGAATCCGGTCTGGGCCCGATTGGAACGGGTTGCCGCCGAAGTTTTCGCGACCTACGGTTATGACCGGATCCGCACACCGATCATTGAACACACACGCTTGTTTGAGCGCGGTGTGGGTGAGGCAACCGACATCGTCGAAAAAGAGATGTATACCTTCACGGATCGCAGCGGCGATTCTTTGACACTGCGGCCGGAAGGCACGGCGGGCGTGGTGCGCTCGGGCATCGAGAACGGCTTGTTTCACAACACCACACAACGGCTTTGGTACAGCGGCCCGATGTTCCGCCACGAACGGCCACAGAAAGGCCGCTATCGGCAGTTTCATCAATTTGGCGTGGAAGCCTTTGGCCCGACCGGTCCGGATGTCGATATTGAACAGATTGCGATGTCCTCGCGCCTGTTCACCCGCCTTGGCGTCAGTGGGCTGATGCTCACATTGAATACATTGGGCACTCCCGAAGAGCGAAGGCACTATCGGGCGGCGCTAATGGCCTATTTCAGCGAACATCGAGAATCACTGGATGAGGACAGTTTGAATCGCCTCGAGCGCAATCCTATGCGGATTCTTGACAGCAAGAACCCCGAATTGGCCGAGATAATTGCCAATGCTCCCACCCTGGAAGACCATCTGGGGGATGAATCGCGGGCCCATTTTGACGGTGTTTGCCAGGGACTCGACCAGCTTGGCATTGGCTATCGCATCAACCCGCGACTCGTGCGCGGTCTCGATTACTACACACGCACGGTCTTCGAGTGGATCACCACGGATCTCGGGGCCCAGGATGCGGTCTGTTCGGGGGGGCGATTCGACGGTCTGGTCGCCCGACTGGGCGGTTCATCAACGCCGGCAACCGGTTTTGCACTCGGCACCGAACGCTTGGTGCAACTCATGACCGCTCAGGAACTTGCTGGCGACGACGTGTCGCCGCATGCGTATCTGGTTGCCGCTGATAGCATTGGTACGCCGCGTATAAGCGCCATTGCCGAATGGCTCCGCGATCAACTGCCCAAACTCCGGCTACGTGTCAACACGGGTGGCGGTAGCTTCAAGTCACAGTTCAAGCGTGCCGACCGTTCCGGCGCACGTCTGGCGCTGGTGATCGGCGAGGTTGAAGCCAGTATGGACAGTATCTCGATCAAACCGCTGACCGATCAACGTGAACAGGCATCGGTAGCACTGACCGACGCACCGGCGCTTATTGACGACTGGCTCTTTGCTTCGGCACCTGCCGAATAAACGACGCAATCAATATAGGAAACCCGAGTGGCTGAATTCGACGAAGAAGATGAACTAACCAAACTAAAACAGTGGTGGGCCAATAACGGCCGTGGACTGATGATCGGCGTCACACTGGGGTTGTTGGTGGTGGCGGGCTGGTACGCCTGGCACTGGTATCAGAACCGTCAGGCCAAGCAGGCCGCACAGCTATACAGCCAGGTGAGCCAGGCATTTGGCCAGAAAAAACTAAGTGCCGGCGCCGAAGAGGCCATTAAGAGTCTCAAAAACGACTACACCAGCACGCCCTATGCGACATCGGCTGCTTTGGCGCTTGGCCGCTATCGTCTGAAACATGGTGACAACGACAAGGCAATCACCCAGTTCGCCTGGGCTGTGAAACATGCGCCGAATGCCGGCATACGCGCATTGGCACGTGCACGTCAGGCCCGCGCCATCTGGAACAGCGGCCATGCCGATAAAGCCTTGGCATTGCTGCGAAACGCCCAACCGGCGCCTGGCTTCACCTCGCTTTACGATGAAATCGAGGGCGATATTCTGGTTTCCGAGCACAAGCGAAGTGACGCCCACGCGGCCTACAAAAAAGCACTGGCAACCCGGACACGCTATGAGCGCAAACACCGGCTCCAAGCCAAACTAAAGTCAACGGCCACGTCCGGTGACAATTCGACCTCAGCGAGTAGTTCATGAAGTCTATGGTTTTAAAACATGCCGCAACGGCGGCGGTCCTTGTGGCAGCCGGATTCATGCTGGCTGGTTGTGGCGGCTCGCCGGAACTTCATCAACCCAAGGCGTTGCAGCAACTCCCGAAAGCCGGATACCACATGCAAACCCTTTGGTCGGAAGACATCGGGAGCGGGCCGGGCAGCAGCGTCAGTGGATTGCAGGCCGCTGTTGAACACCATCGGGTTTATGCGGCTGGTTCCAACGGTAGAGTCAGTGCCCGCCACCTGAAAAACGGCAAAGCCATTTGGTCTGTCGATACCAACACACCGCTCATCGCCGGCCCTGGCGTGGGAAATGGTGTGGTTGTGGTGGCAACCCGCAATGGTGAACTACGCGCATTGTCCGCGAAAAACGGCAAATCACTCTGGCACCAACAACTCTCGAGTGAAGTGATCGCCGCCCCCGCGATTGCGCATCATACGCTTGTGGCCCGAACACTCGACGGCCGGGTTGTGGCGTTCGACGTTGGCAGTGGGGATCGTAAATGGACCGTGCAGCGGTCCGAACCCAAACTCACCATGCGCGGCACCTCGAGCCCGGTGATCAAGGGCCGCAACGTATACGTCGGCATGGACAGCGGGAAAGTTCTTGCATTAAAGCTTGCAACCGGCGAGAAACGCTGGGCGCAAACCGTCGCCTTGCCTACCGGTCGCTCCCAGTTGGCGCGCATCGTGGATATCGATGCTGATCCGGTGATCAAGCAGAATGATTTATACGCAATCAGTGTTGGCAATCGGTTGGCCGCCATGGCTCTCAGTGGCGGCAATATTCGCTGGAAGCAAAAAGTCGGGTCATCGAAAGGGCTGGTTGTTGGCAACCAAAGCATCTATACCGTCAATCCGGACAGTAAAGTATTGGCATTATCGTTGAATGGCGGTAGTAAGCGATGGCAGAACAAGGCGTTGGCGTATCGTCATTTATCGCCACCGGCGCTTTATCACGGCGGTGTACTGGTCGGTGATTATCAGGGTTATCTGCACTGGCTCGGAAGCGATAACGGCAAAGAAATCGGCCGCGGTCATCCGTTTGGCCAGGGGATTCGGGCCAAGCCACTCGTGGTTGGCAACAAGGTGCTGGTGTTGGGCACAGGCGGTACGCTGGCCGCCGTTCAATTCGTCTCAGCTGGCGGTAGCTGAACCCGATGCCGCGAGCAGGGCTTGGCGTGGTCGCGCTGGTCGGCCGCGCCAACGTTGGTAAGTCGGCTCTGTTCAACCACCTGACAAGAACGCGCGATGCCTTGGTTGTCGATCAGCCCGGCGTGACGCGTGATCGGCAGTACGGTTATGCCACGCTGGATGGCCGGCGCTGTGTGGTAATCGACACCGGTGGACTGGCTGGGGATGATGACGACATCGATGCCATGGCTTCGATTCAAGTGGACACCGCGCTGGCCGAGGCTGATGTGGTTGTGTTCGTGGTCGATGCCCGCGCGGGCTTGACGGCCGATGATGAAATCATTGCCGATCGCTTGCGCCGGCGTCACATCCGCGTGATTTTAGCCGCGAACAAGGCCGAGGGCCTGCAGCCGTCGGCAGCTATCGCTGAATTTCACGCACTGGGCCTGGGTGAGCCGCTGGCCATCTCGGCTGTTCATGGCGATCGACTCCGCGTATTCACTAACCAGGTTACCGCCTTGTTGCCGCAGTCCGAGACCAACGCCGACACCAAGGCAGCCGACAACAGCATTCAACTGGCCGTTGTCGGCCGACCCAACGTCGGTAAATCGTCATTGATCAATCGGCTGCTGGGCAGCGAACGCATGCTGACCCAGAACGAGCCCGGGACCACGCGCGATGCCGTCAAAACCCCTTTCGAGCGCGCCGGGCAACGTTATACGCTAATTGATACTGCCGGCATACGCCGCCGCTCGAAAAGCTCTGATACGGTAGAGCGCCTGGGTACCGTCAAGTCCATGCAGGCTATCGAGGCGGCAGAAATCGTGCTGGTGGTGCTGGATGCTGTCGATGGACTGACTCACCAGGATGTGCGGTTGCTTGGTCTGACCGTCGAACGCGGCCGCCCAGCAGTGATTGTCGTTAACAAATGGGACCGGCTGGACGTCAGGGCAAGACAAGCAATCCACCGTGAATTGGTCGACCGTCTCACGAGGTTCAGTTTTTTACCGCTGTGTTTCATCAGCGCTCAAAACGGATATGGAATCAACAACATGTTCGACGCCGTTCATGCTGGCTATAAAGCAGCAACGGCCGACCTGTCGACGGCTCAACTGACCCGCGTGCTCGAAGAGGCCACCACTGAGCACGCGCCACCGCTGATCAACGGCCGGCGGATTAAACTGCGTTATGCCCACCAAGGCGGACGCAAGCCGCCGACGATCGTGGTTCACGGCAACCAGACCGGCGCCGTTCCGGCCGTCTACACACGCTATTTGTGCCGCCGTTTTCGCGAGGCCTTCGATCTGTTCGGCACCCCCATCAATATGATCTATCGCACGGGCAGTAATCCCTACGCAAGCCGTTGATGACGCAAACCGGAATCCCACAAAGCATCAAAACTTTACAGGGCACATAATATAAACAGGCCTAAGGTTGACCTGTCAGATGTTTGAACCGGTGTTGCCATCTATGCGCAACCTGAGCTGAAAAATAACTGCCATCAACTGAGTGGCGCCATCCGTCCCAACGGGTTTTTTCCGCGGCGCCGAGTGTTGGCATGAGCGCTTGTCAATGGTGTTAGGTTTTAAAGACGGCCTGAGAATCGGGCTCAATCGTCAGGACCTCACAACGCAACCGGCCGCGGGCTAGAGTTATCTCGACTTGGTCACCGATTGTCAGCGTATCGGCTTGCCGGATAATGTGATTTTTCGTGTCACGCGCGATGGCATAGCCCCGATCAAGTGTTCGTAGCGGGCTCAGGCTATCCAGCGACCGCGATAGGCCGGCCAGTTGTCGCGACCCTACAATGAGGTTTCGGCGCTGGGCTTGGGTAAGCCGCCGTTGTAATTCATCCACGCGGGTTTTAGCGCGCTTAATGGCCGGTCCCGGATTGGCGCTTCTATGGCGTGCGGCCAGGTTGTCCAGACGGTACGCCACGTGGGCAAGTCGACGCCTGCCGGCGTCTTCCAAGCGTTGTTGGGTTTCGTCTAGGCGCTGCGTGGCGTTGTCAAGCCGGCGTCTTGGGTGTTGGCGGGCGAGTCGCTGATAAAGCCCTTGGACAGCATCGCTGCGTTTTTTATTGTTATTGATCAGCGTTGTGACTAGGCGTTGGCGGAGTTCGCTCAGACGCTGCTCGTAAGCTTCCGAATCCGGGCACACGGCTTCGGCGGCGGACGAAGGAGTGGCGGCGCGCTGGTCAGCAACTAGGTCGACAATGGTCACGTCCACTTCGTGTCCGACACCGCTGACCGTGGGGATCGGGCACGACGCAAGTGCACGGGCCACGGACTCGTCGTTGAACGCGGCCAAGTCTTCCAGTGATCCGCCGCCCCGCGCGATGATCAATACATCGCAGTCGGCGCGTCGACCGGCGTGGCCAATCGCATTAATAAGCGCCGTGGCGGCGTAATCGCCCTGAACCGCAACTGGATAAATACGCACTGCCGAGAGCGGGAAGCGCCGCGCCACGACCCGTAAGATGTCCCGTACGGCGGCGCCCGTGGCCGAGGTGATGACGCCTATTCGGTCGGCTACAGGTGGCAATGGGCGCTTGCGCCCGGCGTTGAACAGGCCTTCAGCGTCGAGTTTGGCCTTGACCCGTTCAAATTCGCGCTGCAGCGCACCTTCGCCGTCGTCTTCCATGTGTTCGACGATCAACTGATAGTCGCCGCGCGCGGCGTATAACCCCACGCGAGCTCGCACGCGCACCGCAGAGCCGTTGTCGAGCGTGGTTTGGACATAGCGCGCCCGGCTTTTGAACAGCGCACAGCGCACCTGCGCTTGGTCATCCTTCAACGTGAAATATATGTGGCCGGACCGGGGACGAGCGAGGTTGGAAATCTCCCCGGCCACCCATAAAAGCCGGAAGCTCGCGCTCAGCAAGTCGGCCACGGCCTTGTTCAGTTCGGAAACGCTGTAGATAGGTGCTTGGTTGTCAGAAATCTCGGTCATGTGCAATTGGCTACGTTGGTTTTATAATAGGCTTTTAAGCCGGCGCCCGGGGCACGGTGCGCCCATCCGATGGCGAGCCTATGACGCTACGTATAGACGAGCAAGCACTGACCTTCGACGACGTGCTACTCAAGCCGGCGTATTCCGACATGCTGCCGCAGGTGGCGGATTTAACCACTTATCTGACCCGGGGTATTCGGCTCAATCTGCCACTTGTCGCGGCTGCGATGGATACGGTGACCGAAGCCGATCTTGCCATTGCGCTGGCCCAAGATGGCGGCATTGGCATTGTGCACAAGTCCATGCCGATTGATGTCCAGGCGCGCCACGTGCGCACAGTCAAAAAGTTCGAGGCCGGCGTCATTACCGATCCGATTACCACCTCGCCGGGTGCAACCGTCGCCGAAGTGGTCGCACTCACGCGCGAGCGCCGGATTTCAGGTGTGCCTGTCGTGGATGGCGACAAGCCAGTGGGCATTGTCACGAGTCGCGACTTGCGATTTGAAAATCGCATGGAAGCGCCCATTACCGACATCATGACGCCGGCGGAACAACTCGTCACAGTGCCTGAAAATGCCGGTCGCGACCAGATCTTGGCCTTGTTCCATGCTCACCGTATCGAAAAAGTGCTGGTGGTTTCAGACACAGGCCAGCTGGCCGGCATGATCACGGTCAAAGACGTTCAGAAATCATCAGACTTCCCGAACGCGGCCAAGGACGAGCAAGGGAGTCTACGAGTGGGAGCGGCCATCGGTGCGGGTGCCGCCGCCATCGAGCGCGCTGAGGCACTGATCAAGGCCGGGGTCGATGCGCTGGTCGTGGATACTGCGCACGGTCATACGTCGGGCGTGATCAATACGGTAATCGAGCTCAAAGACTACTGGCCGGAAATCGAGATTATCGCCGGCAACGTGGGTACCGGCGAGGGCGCTCAGGCTCTGGTCGAAGCTGGTGTGGACGCTGTAAAAGTTGGGATTGGGCCGGGATCCATCTGCACCACTCGAGTCGTTGCCGGAATCGGAGTGCCGCAGATCTCGGCTGTGGCCAATGTGGCGGCTGCGTTGGCTGACACCGACGTGCCGCTGATCGCCGACGGCGGCATCCGCTACTCGGGGGATCTGGCCAAGGCGATTGCCGCTGGTGCACATTCGGTTATGATCGGCGGCATGTTTGCCGGCACGGCCGAAGCGCCGGGAGAAATCGAGCTCTATCAGGGGCGTTCATTCAAATCATATCGCGGCATGGGGTCGATCGGTGCCATGGCTGGGGAAACCGGATCGGCTGATCGTTATGCCCAGGATCCCAGCGCCGAAATCGAAAAGCTGGTGCCGGAAGGCATTGAAGGCCGCGTTCCCTACAAAGGGCCACTGGGTGGCATCGTGCATCAGCTCGCCGGGGGGCTTCGTGCCGCCATGGGTTACACTGGCTCTCCAGACATCCCCACCATGCGAACCCGGCCCCGGTTTACACAGATCAGCGCTTCGGGCGTTAAGGAATCGCATGTTCACGATGTCAACATCGTCAAGGAAGCGCCAAATTATCGTGCTGAATAAGGACGCGCGTGCCGCCGTGACTGGAGCCGGCGAATGAGCGCGAACATTTCGGCATCGGCGCAACATGTCGATATCCACGCCGACGCCATCCTGATTATTGACTTTGGCAGCCAATATACCCAGCTCATTGCCCGACGCGTTCGCGAAGCGGGGGTCTACTCTGAAATCGTTCCCTGCGATATCGAGGCCGGGCGCATACGAAATTTTTCACCAAGCGGCATCATACTCTCCGGCGGACCAGATTCGGCCGCCGGTGACACCGCACCCAGCGCTCCCCCGTTGATATTCGAGTTGGGCGTACCGGTGCTTGGTATCTGCTACGGGATGCAAACCATGGCTGCGGCACTGGGTGGTCATGTTGCGGCTGGCACCACGCGCGAATATGGCTATGCCCAAGTAGATAATCTCGACGTTGACGGTTTATTGTCCGGCCTTGTTGACTCGTTGCCTGATGATCGCGACGTTGATTCGGCCGACGACAGGACGCGCATTCCGCAACTCGATGTTTGGATGAGCCACGGTGACCGGGTGGACACATTACCGCCCGGCTTCAGCGCGATTGCCCGCACTTCGAATGCGCCACTGGCGGCCATGGCCGACAGTCGGCGATGTTTTTACGGCTTGCAGTTCCACCCCGAAGTCACCCATACGCGGCAGGGGCAGGCCATCATCGAGCGGTTTGTCCACGACATCTGTGGTTGTGCCAATCTATGGCGCACCGACACCATTGCCCGCGATCTGGTGGCCCGCATTTCTGATCAAATCGGTGATGGCAGGGTGCTGCTGGCACTGTCCGGCGGCGTGGACTCGGCTGTTACCGCAGCGCTGGTCCACCGCGCGGTGGGCGAACGCCTGACTTGTGTCTTTGTCGACAACGGTCTGCTCCGCGAAAATGAAGGCGATGACGTCATGACCGCGTTTTGCGACCATTTCGGTATCGATGTGCGACGCGTGGATGCCGAGGCTCGGTTTATGGATGCCCTGGCTGGGGTCAATGATCCGGAAGCCAAACGCCGCATTATTGGCAACACGTTCATAGACGTGTTCGACGACGAAGCCGCTACCCTGGATAACGTTGCTTGGCTGGCGCAAGGCACGATCTATCCGGACGTCATCGAATCGGCGGGTGCAGCGACCGGTAAGGCGGATCTGATCAAATCTCACCATAATGTCGGTGGATTGCCGGCGGCAATGAATCTGGGGTTGGTAGAACCGCTTCGGGAACTGTTCAAGGACGAGGTGCGCGCGCTAGGCCGGGAATTGGGGCTGCCGTCGTCTATGCTTGACCGGCATCCATTCCCCGGTCCCGGACTGGGGGTGCGCATCCTGGGTGAAGTCAAACCCGAATATGCCGCCCGGCTACGGCGTGCTGATGCTATCTTCATACAAGAACTGGTAGCGTCCGATTGGTATCAACAGGTAAATCAGGCGTTTGCTGTATTTCTGCCGGTTTCCAGCGTGGGCGTCATGGGGGACGGGCGACGCTACGAGCCGGTGATCGCCCTGCGGGCGGTAGAGACCGTAGACTTCATGACGGCCCGCTGGTCGCGGTTGCCGTACGATTTGATTGACCGGGTGTCGTCGCGCATCGTCAACGAAGTCGATGGCATTTCACGCGTGGTGTATGACGTGACCGGCAAACCGCCAGGCACGATCGAGTGGGAGTAAGCGGCTATATGTTGAGTGCCAACCTCCAGGGCCGTTCTTGAGTATCCCAATAATTCCAGACACCGGAAAAATCACGACCATGAACGGCGATGGCAAACACTCCATGGGGCCAAGCTCAATCTGTACGACGATTACTTGGTTGATGGATTATTCTCGTATCAGTTTTGCAATATTAATCACTGCGAAACAATAAATGATTGCGCCCCCACACCAATAATAGACAAGTCTTAAATTATTTCTGCAATCTTCGACGTTGTGCCGATTTTTCGGCGCGAGATTTCGTATTGAAATACGGGCTACTGTCATGAGGAATTACGTCAAAGCCTTAATTGCAGGGATTCTGGCTTCTGCAACGTTTTTGCAGGGTGCAGCCTGGTTGATCACCCGTCAAAACTGGGCGCCATTTTATTCCCGCGCATTCATCGATCCGTTGGCCGAGCCGGTCGGGGCGCACATCCCGCTAATCGGGCTTGAATGCGCGATCGGCGCGGTCGCGGGATTGATCGTCTGGCAACTGATTCGCCAAAGCGAAGCAGCGGGTTATTACGTGGCCGGTATACTTCTGTCTGCGGTGGCAGCCGTTGTCGTGGTTGTTGTTCTGACTTGGGTGGGTCTCGGACCGCCTGTGACTGATTGGGTGATCCGTTGTGAGGCTGTGGCAGTGGTTGGCGCCGTTTGGGGACTGGGGTTCACCTTGTTCATGCAGGGATTCCGGCATTTGCCCTGACTGTCCCCAATGATGTGCCACAACCGTGATGCATTAGGCGTCAAGTCGGTTGGTATTATTCGAAAAGTAGTCCAAACCCCCACTGGCTTTGGGCTTCACCGCCGGCATGCAGATTCATACCGTATTGCAAATGTAAAGCTCCTGAGGAGGATCCTGACGCTGCGATTACTCCCATCGAGTCGTCACATGGCCCGATGCAATCACTTGCCTTGATTACGCTGCCGGAGCCTCGGCGGACAGTCGCTCGCGGGCGCGATGGGCCGCTGCCAAAACCTGGGAAGGGGCCGTGCCGCCAATATGATCGCGGGCGGCGACCGAGCCCTCAAGGGTCAGGACATCGAATACGTCGGATTCGATCGCAGGGGAAAATTGTTGCAGTGTGGTCAATGCAAGATCCGCCAGGTCACATTCGGCCGATATGGCGTGTGCTACTGCATTGCCGACAATGCGGTGGGCGTCGCGAAATGCGACATCCTTTCGCACCAGGTAATCGGCCAGATCGGTTGCGGTGGCGTAGCCGAGCTTGGCTGCCTGACGGCAATTTTCGGCATTCACCTGCATGTTCGACACCATGTCGGTAAATATCACCACGCTGGCACCAACCGTGTCGACCAGATCAAATAGCGTTTGCTTGTCTTCCTGGTTGTCTCGGTTATAGGCCAGTGGCTGACCTTTGGTCAGGGTCAGGAGTGCGACCACATGCCCGTTCGTTCGGCCCGTTTTACCGCGAATGAGTTCAGCAATATCGGGGTTTTTCTTCTGCGGCATGATCGATGAGCCGGTGCAGTAGCCGTCCGGCAGCTCGATAAAGGCGCTGGCGGGTGCTACCCACATGACGATTTCTTCGGCCGCGCGGGATAGATGCGTCATGATCAAGCTGGCGCAGTTGGCGAAATCGATCGCGAAATCCCGGTCAGAGACGGCGTCAAGCGAATTGTCGATCACGTGTTCGAAACCAAGTTCCCGGGCAACCATCTCGCGGTCAATAGCAAACGTAGTGCCGGCCAGAGCCGCAGCCCCGAGTGGCAGGTGATTGACGCGTGCGCGCACTTCGGCCAAGCGCTCACTGTCGCGAGCCAGCATAGCCTCCCAGGCCAACATGTGGTGACCGAATGTCACTGGCTGCGCGACTTGAAGGTGGGTCAGGCCCGGCATGATGGTATGCGCCTCGCGTTCGGCCAGGTTAATGAGCGTTCGTCGGAGATGGGCGAGATTGGCGGCCAGTTCGTCGATCGACTCACGCAGCCAGAGCCGGATATCGGTGGCAATCTGGTCGTTTCGCGAGCGGGCAGTGTGGAGTTTCTTCCCGAGGTCGCCTATGTCATCGGTCAAAGCCGACTCGATGTTCATGTGGACGTCTTCAAGCGCCGTACGCCACTCGAAATCGCCGGCGCTGATGCGTTTGTCAATTCGTCGGAGGCCGTCGGCAATCGTGTTAAATTCCTGATCAGTGAGTACGCCGATGTGGGCGAGCATGCGGGCATGGGCGATTGATCCCCGGATATCGGCCTCGGCCAGTCGCTGGTCGAAACTCACCGATTCGGTAAACGCCTGAACACGACGCGCTGGGGCGCTCGCAAAGCGTCCACCCCAAGTCTGATGGCTGCTGCTCGTCATAGGTTTGTTGTCTCAGAGGAAGCTGTTTGTTGAAACGATTCTAGCAACGCTGGCCGGATATGGCCCTTGGAGTCTAATCGGGTGTCGTCCGACACGTTAAGATACCCCGATATGAAAGACACGTTGCGTATCGCCACACGTGAATCCGAGCTGGCACTTTGGCAGGCCCGACTGGTCCAGCAACGACTAGAAACGGCGTGGCCCGATTTGGCGGTAGAACTTGTTGGTCTGAGCACCCGTGGTGATCGCATCACTGATCGGCCGTTATCGGAGGTCGGTGGTAAGGGGCTGTTTTTGAGTGCGCTCGAGTCGGCCCTTGAAAACGGCGACGCCGATATCGCTGTGCATTCCATGAAAGACGTGCCAGCTAGAATCCCGGACCATATGGCGCTTCCCGTGGTTCTGGCGCCGGCCAGTCCGCTGGATGCTTACGTATCGAACCAATATGCCACACCGGCCGACTTGCCCGCGGACAGTTGGGTCGGCACATCCAGTCCGCGCCGGCAGGCATTGTTTCGGCGACTGCGACCCGACGTGCAAATCGATTTTCTTCGGGGAAACATCCAGACCCGTCTACGTAAACTCGATGACGGGCATTTCGACGCCATTCTCCTTGCCTGCGCCGGTCTGGATAGACTGGGTATGAGTCAGCGCATCAGCGCGCGTCTGACACCCGCTCAATGTTTGCCGGCTATTGGGCAAGGCGTGTTGGGGATCGAACTGCGCGCGAATGATGGCGACACGCGCGAGTACATTGAAGCGCTGGCTGAGACCGACACCACTATTCGCATCGAGGCGGAGCGCGCAGTGGCGCGACACTTAAACGGCAATTGTTATCTGCCGATCGCTGCCCACGCGACACACGATGGCATTCGATTATCCCTCCAGGCTTGTGTGGCTGAGGCTGACGGAAGCCGGGTCATAGCTGATGGGATTGAAGGCCCGGTAGAAAACGCCGCAGCACTGGGTGCCGCATTAGCCGAGCGATTGCTGGCGGCCGGGGCGAACGAAATCTTGCGGGGTTTGGCGTGAGCAAGCCACTGGCTGATCGCCGGGTATGGTTGACACGACCAGCTGGCCAGAATACGGCTTGGGCCGATGCACTGACCGCTGCCGGGGCCGTGGTCAAGAGTGAACCATTGCTCGAGATTGTGCCGCCGCAGGATGCCGGAGCCGCGCTTGGCGCGTTGGTGCGTGCCGAATCAGCCGATTGGACTATCGCCTGCTCGACCAACGCTGTACAACGCGCATTGGCGCTACGGCCCGGATTCGCACCGTCTGGTCGGCTCGCTGCTGTGGGCTCGGCAACCGGTGCAGCGCTTGAACGCGCGACGGGCCGGGAAGTTGTGTGTCCGGCGCGCTTTGACGCTGACGCTGTGTTGGATATGCCGGAATTGCAGTCGGTTGCCGGCCAGTTTGTATCAATGCTCGCGGGGGAAGGCGGGCGCACGCGGTTGGCCAACGAACTGGCCGCGCGCGGGGCGCAAGTAGAAAAAATTGCCGCCTACCGACGTATAGGATGCAATCTGTCCAAGCCAAAACTGGCTGGGTTGGTTGAATGGGCCAACACAATTATAGTGACAAGTGGCGATGCGCTGGCGCATTTTTGTCATTTATTATTAGCTGCAGGCATGACCCGTGATTGTCTATCGCAACTTTGGGTCCCGAGCGAGCGCTCAATCTCACGAGCGGATAATCGAATTGTAGATACCCAGGATTGCCATGTTTTACCGGCCATGCAGCCCGACTCGATCGTAGATGCACTTGCCAAGATCGAGCCCACCCATTAACAATGGTTATGAATAACCTGTCCGGATTGTGCTTGGATGAGTAATCAAAAAAAGGGCGTCGAGCCGAAACGACCCACGTCCCAATCGACCCCGACCGGCCAATCCGGTAACAAGTCCGGATCACAGTCAACCGAATCAGACGCGGTGCACAGCGACGCCCAGCACGCTAGTGATACGCAAGATGCGGACAAAAACTCTAATCATGGGGTACCGGAACGTACCTCCAAATCCAGCGCTTCATCAGACGATTCGACAACTGGTGCCCCGACNNGCGCAATCCCAGAACACGACGTCAACCGATTCGGGTGCCGCCGCAGGGCCACCGAATAAGACACAAAATAGCACTTCGGGACCCCGGGCGGGCGCCACGCCGCCGAATAACTCGACCTCTGGCCGACACGGTAAAAAAAGCTGGTGGCCCCCACGCGGAAACAAAACAATACTGGCGGTGGTTGCGCTGATCGTGGCGCTGATTGCACTCGGTCTTGTGATCTGGCTCATCACCAGTCGCCAGGGCCAGCTCGATGGCTTGCGCAATCAGGCCGCTTCGCTGAAGCAGCATGTGAGTCAACTTGCCGATCAAAGTGATCAACAGTCGCGCCGCCTTAAGACAATCGCGCGTCATGAGCGGCATCATGCCAAAACACTGGCCACGACCCGGCATCAGCTCAACGCCGTCAAAAAGCGCAACAAGCACAACACCAAGTCACTGACTTCGATCCAGAATCAGCTCAGCGCCATCAAAAAACGCAACCAGCGTCTGGCCAATGAAATTTCCGGGTCCCAGCGCAGTTGGCAGTTACGTCGTATACGCGCGCTTTTGCTATCGGCCAATCAGGCCGCCCAGCTGCAAAATAATCCCAAGGTCGCGTTGGCCGCGCTTAAACTCGCCGATCAACGCGTGGCGACGCTGAGCGACCCGAATCTGCTGGGCCTGCGCAAGGAATTAGCCAAGGAAATGGGGGCTCTGCGCGCAGTGCCCACGCCTGATCGCGCTGGTATTGCACTCAAATTGTCGGACGCCAGTAATCGTGTCGACAATTTGCCACTGGCCCAAGGCGTGCCCAAACGCTTCGTGTCGTCCGGCAAAAGTGGGAAATCAACTGGAAACGCATCCGCCGGCTCTTCGGGGACATCTTCAGGGCCATCCACTCAAACCAATTCTAAAACGGCGCACAACTCAGGTTGGGCCGCGCATCTGAAATCGGCGGGCCTGCGGGCCCTGCATACGGTCGGTCATTCACTCGGCCAATTGGTTACGGTCCGTCACAGCAACAATCCGCCGCCGCAGCTGATGCCCCCAGATCGTGCGGCCTATCTGACACAAAACATCAAGCTGGATCTGAACAACGCCCAAGCCGCTATCCTTCAGCGGCAAGCCAAGCTGTATAAAAAGAATCTGGCCAGCGCGCTTAAGTGGCTCAAGCAGTATTTCGATACCAGCAATTCCAAGGTGGCAGGTTTGATCAACGAGCTTCGCGACCTGCAGAACAAAAATGTTAAGCAGCACATGCCCGATATTTCCGCGAGCTTGTCGACGGTCAATCAGTTGATCAGCAAACAAACGACAGCGCATTCGGGGTCGGATGGCCAGCATAATGGCCCGTCGAAGCCTAATTCTGACGCGGCGGGCCAATAACCGTGCGACGTGCCATTATCACGTTTTGTGTCTTTTTGTTGCTAGGCATTAGTGCGGTGTTTGTGTTTCACGAGCATCGCGGTGAATTGCTGGTCGCCTACGGCTCGTGGCGTGTACAAACCAGCTTGGCTTTTGCGGTCATTGGATTGATCGTGGCGATCTGGCTGCTCCTGGTAGTTTTGCGGATCGTTGCTGGCGGGGTGTTGTTGCCGATGCACATCCGTCGCCGTTGGTCAGCCCGCCATGAGGCGCGCCAATATACGGCGCTGATCGACGGACTCGGTCGATTCGTTGAACAACGTTGGCGTGCCGCCGAGCTTGAACTCAAACGCGTTGATCAGAAAAGCGAGTTGGGGGGAATCGCGCGTCTGGCGGCGGCTTGTAGCGCTTCGTTTCAAGGGAATGAAACCGCGAGCGCGCGGTATCTGGCGGATGCGAGTCGCTGTCAAAGTCTCAGCGAACTCGGTATGGAACTGACGGCCGCCGAACTGGCCGCGCGGGTTGGTGATCACTCGACAGCGTTGGCCCGTCTCGACCGATTGAATAACATTGCGCCACATCATGCGCGGGTTCTGGCGCTCTATGCTGATGAGCTCGATCATGCCGGCGCCTATGGCCAACTCAGGGGGCTGCTCTCGGACGTGGGCAAGTACGCCAATATCAGCGATAAACACTGGTTTGAGCTGGCCCGCCGTGCCTGGTCGAGCGCATTGGCTGATAATACCGACCACGCTGAATCGTTAATCAGTACCTGGTCACGCATGCCAAGTGCTGTCAAAGATGATTCGAAAATGGTCGAAATCTACGTGGGATTGCTACATAAACTCAACGTTGATCATGAAGCTCGCCAAACGACCCGCAAATATATCGACAGACACTGGTCGCCGGGCCTAGCCCGGCTTTACGGTCAGTTGGCCGGTGGCGACACTGAGTCCAAACTGTCTGACGTTGAAAAATGGTTGCGAAAACACGGTCACAAACCTGAGCTTCTGTTGCTGGCGGGGCGTCTGTGTCTGCGCATCCAGCAATGGGATAAAGCTCGGCAATACTTTGAACAAAGCCAGGAGCAAGAGTCGCGTAGCGAGGTACTTTTGGAACTGGGATCGCTTTACGAACAACTCGGCCAACCTGATAACGCGCGCATAGCCTACCGAGACGGCCTGGCCTTGCAGGTTCGCTCGGCCTATCGCGAAGACTTCTCGTTACCAACTAATAATCAAACCTGACCGCGTGTCTGGTTGGTGATTAAAATAAAACGCTGTCTAATTGTTGGGTGTGGCGCAACGGGCGTGCGAGTCGCTGCGCGCGCGGTTGCGGCGGGGTATCGGGTGGACGCTATTGTGCAGAGTGCGGCGAGTGCCCGTCGGGCGCGCGCAATTGGCGCCTATGCGCAGGCGATTGATTTGGACCAGGCTGATTTCGACGTTGCCCCCACCGAGCGCTTCTTTTATTTCGCTCCACCGCCACGCAACGGTCGAACTGATTCGCGTCTGGCTCGCGTATTGAAACGACTGAACACCGACACCAAGCCGCGCGCGACGGTTTATATCAGCACTGCTGGCGTGTATGGCGACACCGGGGGTGACTGGGTTGATGAAAACGCGCGCCTTGCACCGGGCACCGACCGGGCCGTGCGCCGTGTCGATGCCGAGCAACAGGTCAAGGCATTTGATCACAATGCGCGTATTCTGCGTGCGCCCGGGATTTACGGCCCGGGGCGGTTACCGATTGCCGCCATCCGCGCCGGCGAGCCGATTCTGGCCGACGCCGAGGCCGGTTGGCGCAATCGCATCCACGTAGACGATCTAGCTGAGATCGCGTGGCGAGCCAGCGCGGCCGATTGGCCACCCGGTGTGATCAATGCCAGCGATGGCCATCCCTCATCACTGGGCGATTATTACGATGCCATCGCCGACATGCTGGGTGTGCCAGCCGTCCCTAGAATAGGTTGGGCGGAAGCCGAACAGCGATTTTCGGCGATGCGTCTATCGTTTCTGCGGGAGTCGCGGCGGCTGGATAACCGTTGTCTCGTGGCTGCATTGGGGCGTGAACCACGCTATGCCAATTTCAGGCAAGGGCTCGCCGCGAGTCTGCCAGCCGAGGTTTGACCGCCGATTCACTGGTCGAACCTGGTGTTTGCGCGTGAACGTTGCGCAGGGCCAAATCCGAACGACTCTATGAACGCTGGATCTCGACCCTGCGGTCGCGACCGCTGCTTAGCGCCTTACCGTTCAAAGTGACAAAAATGCTGCCGACAAGCGCGGATGGCCCAGGCATTGAATATGGGGTCATGGAGTGCCCAATTTCGCGCTGATGTCGTCCAGGATGACGTAGAAACACGGCACCAGAATGAGCGTGATTGCCGTCGCGAACAGGATGCCATACCCCAGTGATATAGCCATCGGCACAATGAATTTTGCCTGCACCGATGTGGCGAATATCATTGGCGCCAAGCCCCCGAAAGTCGTTAGCGTCGTCAGCAGTATAGGTCGGAAACGTCGGATAGCGGCCAGTTCCACGGCCCGCGCCGCGGTCTCGCCTTCGCGTTTCAATGTATTGGCGTAGTAGATCAATACCAGCGAGTCGTTAACCACGACACCCGCCAACGCGACTACGCCCATCAGACTGATGATGGACAGGGAAAAACCCATGATCTCGTGGCCGATGATGGCGCCAACAATGGCAAAAGGAATGGCCAGCATGACAATAATGGGTTGGGTATAGCTGGCAAACGGAATGGCCAGCAAAATATAGATGCCGGCGAGTGCAAAGAAAAAGCCAATGAACAGTGAGTCCAGCGAATTCTCGAGGTTCTGCTGGCGGCCACCGTAGCTATACGTTAAATCCGGATACTTGGCCTGTAGCTTGGGCAGCAGTTTTTTGTTCAAGGTGGTAACCACGCGCTGGCTGGCAGACGGAGGCGTGACATTGGCGCTGACTTCGATGTTGCGGCGGCCGTTGCGCCGGGTGATCTGGGTTGATGCCCGCGTGTTCTTGATCGTGGCGATGTTCCCCAGTTGTACGTAGGTGCCGGCCGGCGTTTTGATCAGCAAATTCGCGACCGACGCGGCGCTGTTGCGCTCGTTTTGGGGCAGGGTAACCATGACTTTGACCTCGTTGCGTCCGCGCAACTCACGCAGCGCTTGGTTCCCGTAGAACGCTGCCCGCACTTGTCGGCCGACATCCTGGTTGGTCAGCCCGAGGCTGCGGCCAGCCTGATTAAGTTTGAAGTTGAGCTGTCGCTTGCCTTGTGCCACACCACTGTCGATGTCGCTGACGCCCTTGATATGGTGCAACGAGGCGGCCAAACTTTTTGCGGCCTGGCGCAGCTTGCTTGAATTGCGCATGGCCAGTTCCACCGCAATTGACTTGCCTGCACCCGGTCCGCCCGCGTTCGATTGGAAACGCGTCGACTGCAGGCCCGCGATCGGGCCCAGTGCCTGACGCCAGTCGTTGGCGAAGGCGATGGTACTGATTGGGCGTTTGCCTGAGGAGCTCAAGTAGACTTTGGTGTGGACCTTGTTCCGATCGATATTGGAAAAGATGCCGGTGACCAGTTTGTCGCCGCCGTGTCTGGCTTTGACCTGTTCAGCGGCTGCTTCGAGCCTTTTTCGGACTTGGTTCATGCGCTTGCTCGAGGTTCCGAACGGCATGGTCAGCGTGGCGTCGGCGTGGTTGGACTCGACTCGCGGCATGAGCGAAAACCCCATGTGCCCGCCACCGGCCCATGCCAATACAATCATCAACACGGCAAAACCGACAGCGCTGGTAATATAGCGCCAGCGCAGCATGGCTTGTACTGCCGGCGCGTAATAGCGGGCGACAAACGTCGAGAAGCCGTTGGCGAACCGCTGTTGACCCCCGTGTATCGACTTGATGAGGCGATTGCGATCGCGCACGCGCCCGTGTGCCAGATGGGCCGGCATGATGAGCAGCGCCTCGGCCCAGGAAATGAGCAATACGCTGATCACGACCAGCGGAATGGGGGTAAAAAGCTGGCCAATAACCCCTGGTACCACCAGCAACGGCACAAACGCCACGATGTTGGTCATGATAGAAAACGATACCGGCAGAGCGATCTCACGTGCTCCGATGATGGCCGCATCGAGGGGCCTCAATCCGCGTTCGCGGGCTGCATAGACGCTCTCGCCCACGACAATCGCATCGTCTACTACGATGCCGAGCGCTACGATAAACGCAAACATCGAGATCATGTTGATGGTCACGCCCAGTGTGGGCAGGAAAATGAGTGCGCCGATAAACGCTGTGGGAATGCCCAGCATCACCCAGAAGGCGAGTCGCATTTCCAGAAACAGGCCGAGGATCACGATCACCAGGACCAGGCCAAGTCCGGCGTTCCGGAGCAGCAAATCCAGCCGTTGAGCGTAGATCCTGGAGGTGTCGCCGTTGATTGCGTAGTGCAACTGCGGCGGCATGTGCTTCGCGATCTGAGTCATCGCCTGACGGGTCGCATTCGAGATCGCGATAGGCGTCTGATTACCGACGCGCGACACCGCAATGCCGAGCGACGGCTGGCCGTTGTAGGTCGCCGATTTGTGGCTTTGTTGGAAGCCATTAACGACGCTTGCAATCTGTCCGAGCCGGACTTCCGAGCCGTCGGGCTGCGTGATGATTGGAATACGCGCGAACTGGCGTGCGGCTTCCTTGCGCCCTTTCAGGCGCAATAAAATCTGCCCGGATTGCGTATCGACGCTGCCCCCGGCCACATCTACTGCGGCCTGTCGGACCTTGTTGCCGATTTCCGGTAGTGAGAGCCCATATTTTTTTAACGTAGCCTGCGGCACACTGATCCGCACGACATACTTGCGGGCACCGGTCAACGACACTTGGGTAATCTTGTTCGAGGCCAGCAGTTTGTCGCGGACCTGTTCGGCGTAGGCACGTAGGGCAGTGGGTCGCACCTGACCATAAAGCTGGACGTTGAGAACTTGGCGCTTGTGGTGCGAGAGCGAAATGATCGGCTTATTGGCGGCGTTGGGAAACGTTTGAACTTGGTTCACGGCCTGCGATACATCCTGGAACACCTGCTGGCCGTTGGCACCCTGTTGTAGTTTGAGGATAACCGTGCCGACACCCTGACTGGCCGTGGCAGTAGTTTTCTGGACGCCGTCGATGCCGCGAACTTTCGACTCGATCGCCAACACAATGTTCTGCTCGACCTGTTTCGGCGTAGCGCCCGGATAGGTCACGGTCACGGTCACCCGCTGGAGGCTGTACTGTGGAAAAACTTCCTGTGTAATCGTGGTGGCCATCAACAGCCCCCCGGCCAGCAGTGCCAGCATCAAAAGATTGGGCGTGACCCGGTTGTGAACCATCCACGCGATCGGCCCGCCTTTGGATTCTTGGCTCATGAGGCGTCTCGAGCCGCGGGGTTTTTGTGACGGGCTGTGGCGGGTGTGATCAAGCCGGCAGCCGGCGCCAGACGAAGGCTATTAGGCGGCGGTTTGGATCTGGATTGGGCCGCCGAGTCATTTGATGGATCGCTGCTATGTGTTTTGTTGTTCCTGTTGTTCCTCTTGGTTGCCGCCGCGGTCTTGTGTTGGCTGGCGTTGTTGTGGCTTACGCGCAGCGGTTCGCCGGCAATCGGCGCCGACAGATCCGTTTTGACTACTTTATCGCCCGGTTTTAAGCCGCTTGTGACTATTGCGCGTGAGTTGCCTTTATAGGCCACGTGGACCTTGCGAATGGCAAGTTTGTCTTGTGGAGTATCGATCCAGACGTGATCGTTTTCCCGCAGGTCGGCTGCAGGTATCGTAACCGCGTCCGAGGGCGGACGTGCTTTGATCTGCACTGGCACAAAAGCCCCGATCAGCAAAGGCTGGCCACCGTTGCTTGCAGCGCCTAGCGGATTCGGCACTTGTAAAAGAACTTGTGCCATCCGGCCTTTTTTTTCGAGCTGCCCCTGGATGCGCAGTATTGAAGCTTTCAGATATTGTTTGGGGCCCCAGTCTTGCGGGTAATACACGCGGGCAGCAGAGCCCTTGTTCTGACCACTGCTCGCGTGTAACCAGCGGATCTGCTTGACCGGCAATGAGACAGTTATCCAGTACTGATCGGTTGATGCCAATGTGGCAATAGGGCTGCCGGTCGAGACGACATCACCGATGGATGCGTTACGCGAGATCACGATACCGTCGAACGGCGCACGGATGTGGGTGCGCTTGAGATTCAGTTTGGCCTGTTTGACAGAACTTCGAGCGGAGCGAACGCTGGCCATTGCTTGGTTGAATTGTGGCTTGCGTAATGCGAGCCGCCGCTCCTTGCTGGTGACGTTTTTCGAGCCAACTTGTTTGAGCTCTCGCTTGGCGACGGCTTGCTGGCCTTTTTCGGTGGCCAGTTTGGCCTTGGCCGTGGCCAGATTGCTTTTGGCCCGCTGCAATGCGAGCTTGCTGTCTTTGGGGTCGATCTGTCCCAGCGTCTGGTTGGCCTTGAAATGCGTGCCAGGTGCAAGATTCTGGTCGAGTTTGACAAGTCGGCCACTGACTTGTGGGCTCAGTGTGGTTTTGTTGGCGGCCTCGACGGTGCCGTGGGCGTGAATCATGAAATATTGGGATGTCGCCCGGGCGCTTTGAACCGCCACCAGCGTCGCCTGATGTTTAGGCTGGTTTTGATGGCGGCTGGCCTCTGGTGGCGTGGTCAGCAGCCAGTAGCCGATCGCGCTGCCCGCCCCGAGAATCAGTAGCGAGATGATCGGTGAAAGCCAGCGCCTGATCAGGCCGCGCTGACTGTTGCTATGGCCGGTAATCATTGGTCTGACTTGCTCTTCTGTTTATCGGTCGCCTTGTGACCTATTGAAGAAACCGGCACGCCACCGGCCAGGGCCCGGTACAGATTGATACGGTATTGCAACAGGTTGTATCGCGCCGTGAGTTTGTTGGTTTGGAGACTCTGGCGGTTGATCACGGCGTTAAGTACATTGAAATAATCGGTGGCGCCGCGCAGGTAGCGTAGTCTTAGATTGGCTACGGTCTTTTTTGACAGCGCCAGTTGCCGGTTCAGGTGTTTGATGTAGATCTTTTGATGGCGCTCTCGGGTCAGGGCGTTTTCGACTTGTTGCAGCGCTTTCAACATCTTGGATTGATAGTTCGCCACATCGACGTCGACTTGAGCGCGGTTTTTCTGTACCTGGGCCGATTTGGCGCCGCCGTCGAAAACCGTTTGCGTGAGTGTGCCCATCAACTGGGCCACCCAGTGGCTCAGAATGGATCCCGGATTAGCGGCCGAATTGAACGTCGCCGATAGCGACACATCGGGGTAGCGATTGGCCAGAGCAGCGGCGACGCTTTTATTGTCGGACGCGATTTGAAAAAACGCTTCTCGCACATCGGGACGGCGCATCATCAATTTGGCTGGAACCCCGGTTTTGGGTAATGGCGGTAGGCTTACTAGGTGGCCTTTGGGCGGCTGAAAGCTCTTGGGGGGCTGGCCGACCAGAACTGCCAGGGCATGACGCATGGCCTGTTTTTGCGAGCGCGTCTTGGCGAGTTGACCCTTGCTCGATGCGACGGTCTCGCGTTGTCGTAAAACGGCGGCCGCCGAAGATTGGCCATTATTGAATGAATAGTGCGTCAGCCGAAGGATATCCTTGTTCACCTTAAGTTGACGTTTCAAAAGCCCGACCTTGGCGCGCAACTCCAAGAACTTGTACCAGTCGCTGGCGATATCGCCGGCAGTTGTCATACTGGCGGCCTTAAGGGTTTGTCGCTGTACGCGTAGACTGTAAGCGGCGGCCTGTTTGCGGTCACGGTATTTGCCCCAGATGTCGAGGTTGTAATTAACGTTGACCTGGGCGCTGCGCGAAGTTCGCCAATTGTTGCGGTTTCCCTTGCCAATCGGTAATCTGCTGAGGCGGCTGTTGCGCGAGGTCAAGGCGGTACTGGACGAACCGGCACTGGAAGTCGACGAGTTTGGACGTCGGGTCGCCGATTGGCTCACGCTGCCCGAGATTGTGGGATATAAATTGGCGTTGGCCGAGTTCACCAAAGCACGCGCGCGCTTGACGCGCGCATAACCGGCTTGCAATGAAAAATTATGGCCAAGCGCCCGTTCGACGAGTTGGTTCAAACCCGGATCATGAAACGTTTGCCACCAGCGGTTGGGCCGGGGAGCGTTGCCGCTGGCACTAAAACGCGCCGGCATCTGGAACTTGGGCGAGCTGAGTTGGGTTAACGATCGGTTGGCGCAACCACTGAGCAGCAATACCGCCGCACTCGCTAGAGTCAGTGCGTGAACGGCCCATCGGGAACATCTGGTGGGGCGCGCTCGGTGTTTGGCGTCGCTGGGTCTGAATGGAATAGTCGAAGTCAAATACGGCGCTGCTCGAAACCGGTCGGCGTCATAGACGATATGTTACGGCCCGTGTTGGTCGGGCGATGCGAACTCTTATTGTTGCACACGGAATTTGCCGCTAAGTTTCATCGCTTTTTTTTCAATGTGAAGCAGTATGTCAATGGCGACTAAGTCGGAAGCCGGTTTTCATCGATGGGGGCTTATTATCGTCCTTGGGGCGATTACGGCGATCGGCCCACTGTCAATTGATACCTACTTACCGGCCATGCCGGCGCTCAGTCAAGATTTCGGTGTGGCGGCGTCATCCGTGCAGTACACGCTGAGCGTATTTTTTATCGGATTGGCCATCGGGCAGCTGACATACGGACCGCTCTCAGATCGTTACGGTCGTATGCCCATCCTGTATTTCGGATTGGTGTTGTATCTGGCCAGCAGCATGGCGTGCGCGCTGGCGCAATCGGTTGATTTACTCACGGTTGCTCGTTTTTTTCAAGGCTTCGGTGCCGCAAGTGCGCCGGTCATGACGCGGGCGATCGTGCGCGACCGGTTTGCCGGCAACGAGGCGGCCAGTGTGATGTCTTTCGTGGTGATGGTCATGGCTTCAGCACCACTGGTGGCGCCGCTGCTCGGTAGTTTGTTGCTGGCTATAGCTTCGTGGCGGGGTATATTTGTTTTTATTTCGGTTTATGCCCTGATCGGCCTGGGTATCCTGTGGTTTTTCCTGTCGGAATCGCACCCGATTGAAGTGCGTGTTCGTGATCGCAGTCTTGCCGCCCAGTATTGGGGCTATCTGGCACTGTTGGGTCGGTTGCGGATCGCGCTATTTCTGGTCTGTGGCAGCTTGATGTTCGGCGCGCTTTTTTCTTATGTCGCGGCCAGTTCTTTTGTTTACATTACTGAATTCGGCGTTGATCGCCAAGTGTTTGGGCTCTACTTTGCTGCCAATGTGTCGGCGATGCTGTGCGGAACCTGGGCCAATGGCCATCTGGTTCGCCGTTATGGGTACCGTCCGTTGTTAGGGGTGGCCGTGGCGAATACGCAGGCTTGTGGCCTGGTGTTGTTGGTCACGACATTGACAGGATGGGGGGGCTTCTGGGGTGTAGCCGTGCCACTGTTCTTTTTGCTCTCGACTGTGGGCATGGCGGGCGCAAATACCGTCGCCGGATTGCTCGATTTGGCGCCCGATGCGGCGGGCGCGGCCTCGGCACTATTCGGTGTTTGTCAGTTCACGGCAAGTTCGGTAGCGAGCTGGTTTGTCGGGTTATTGGGGGGAGATGCCGTGGCTATGGCCATTGTAATGGCGAGTTATGCCGCCGGTGCGGTAGGCGCTTATCTGGTGATGTTGTGGATTGGTGTTGGCCGACGTGAAGCGGTTCGTTGCTAGCACCGGCGGCAAAAAAAACCCGGCGCGAGGCCGGGTTTAATCATGCATAGAGCTGATGGATCAGCCAGAGTGCTGCTGCTTGCCTTTATGCATAGAGTTACGCATTTGCTTTTGGATATTGCGCAGACTGTTGATCAAGCTTTTTGTTTTCGGATTTTGCTTGTTCATCGCCGACAGGGTATCTTTTTGCAGCTTTTGGCGTGCCTTCTTGATCTTCGGCTGGCTCATCGCTTTCTGCCGAGCATTGGTCATTTTCTTACGCTCGGACTGAAACTGCTGCATTACCTTTTTTCGCTTGGACTTATTAAGGTTGCCGGAGCGCAGTTTTTTCGACAGTGCTTGCAGTTTTTGGCGGCCGGCTTTCATGTTGTAGCCTTGTTTCTTAACCGCCGACTGCAACATTTGCTGATAATTATTCTGCTCTTTTTTCAGACTCGAATTATTTTTCAGCGTTTTTTGGTGAATTTTTTGAAGTTTTTGGGATTTTTTCTGATACTGATGAATCAGAGCCTGAGTGTGGTTCTGGCTGCTGTTGTTTGACCCGGAACCCGCGTAGGCCGTACCCACGACCATTGTCAATGCCAGCAGTGCGAGCGTGGCAAACCGAAGACTTCGTTGCATAATAACCTTATGGATGGAGTGAAAGTCGATAGGATTATAGCAGCGCGCCGTGCAACCGGAAAACCGCTGGATGAAAATGCTCTCGTATCCTCGACCAGAGCCTCTATCTGAGTCGGTCACGACTAAGGAAATCGGCCAATCGGGTGGGCTTTGGAAGTCGATAGCCCGTCAAGGTATAACGCACCCAGTCCAACGCCTGGTCCGGATCGATGCCATGACCGGGTGAAATAAACAGCGGATTGGCGCGCGCTCTGCTTTTCAGAACATAGCCGATGTGTACGCCGTTGTGGTACATCCTGCAGGCCTTGCCGACTTGGTCGGGCGCGTCAAAGGTCCCCACAAGGCGGCTTTTGCCGACACCGATGGCGGGGATGCCGCTGACCAGACCAAGATGCGACGCCGTCCCGATGCCACGCGGGTGCGCAATGCCTTGGCCATCGACCATCAAGAGATCCGGCGCCACCGGCAAGCAGGCGAGCGCTTCGAGAACGGCCGGCAATTCCCGAAAAGATAACAGCCCGGGGATGTAGGCCATCCGAGTTGGCAGGACGGCCCGCGCTGAATATTCGAGTGCCAGGGTGTCTGCGTTCAACAATGTGAGGGCAGCTAGAGTCTGGCGCCCGCGCCCAGGAAACCCGACATCAACGCCGCCAATCCAGCGAATCACTCCCCGGTGTGGTCGCAGCTTCACTTGGTCGGCGAGTTGGTTTTGCAATGCGCGGCATTCCGAGGCACGGATGGGCCATTCACTTTTCAGCTTAAGGTGTTGCATTCTTTTGGAATAAGCCGAACTCGGTTGTACCCGTGCAAGTGTGCGGCGTTTGCCGCCCAATGAGCCATTAGGATTCGTCAACTCGTGGCGTGGGCGCGAGTTCGGCGATTACCGGCGTCGTGTCGGGCCGCACGCCGCGCCAGAGGTAGAACGATTCGGCCGCTTGTTCGACCAACATGCCGAATCCGTCTGAAGCACGCCGAACCCCCCGGGCCCGGGCCCAGTTGATGAATGGCGTTTCAATCTCGGCATAGAGCATGTCGTAGGCAGTCGTATCGTCTCCGATTACGATTTCGGGCACGGCGGGCATGCCACCGGTCAGACCGGCGGAGATGGCGTTGATGACCAGATCGAACGGCTGGTCCAGCGAGTCCAGCGGGGTAGCCACGACCCCCTTGCCAACTGCATCGGCAATAGTTTTGGCCTTGGAATACGTTCGGTTGGCAATAGTCAATCGGGCCGGGTTTTCAGCCAGCAGGGCGGGTACTGCACCGCGTACTGCGCCGCCGGCACCCAGGATCAGCACGTTGGCATCTGTCAATTCAATGGCCAGTCGATTGCGCAAGTCACACACCAGGCCGGCCCCGTCGGTATTGTCGCCCCAGATGCGACCATCAGCGGTTTGCCAGAGTGTGTTCACGGCTGCGGCTGCGCGCGCTCGATTGGTGAGCGAATCGGCAAATTGCGCTGCCTCGACTTTGAACGGGACGGTCACGTTGGCGCCGTGCCCGCCAGCGTTGAAAAACTGCTGTGTGTAGGCATTGAATTGACCGACCGGTACGGGCAGACGCTCGTAGCGGATCGATTGCCCGGTGGCATCAGCGAAACGCGCATGTATCGCCGGCGAGCGGCTATGAGCGACCGGCTGGCCAATGACGACGTAGCGATCAGGAGGGCTCGGCATCAACAAAATCTAAATGGCTGTTACAAGATCGTCTTATGGTAGCTTAGCCAGCACTTACGGCGCGCACGGGCCGTATAAACCATCAATGACTGGAGCTGATTTTGGGTTGGGCACAGTTGCTATCGCTTTCGATCATTCAGGGATTGACCGAATTCTTGCCGATTTCGAGTTCCGCTCACGAAATACTACTGCCTTATGCGTTTGGCTGGCCTCACCAAGGCGTGGGGTTCGATATGGCGACCAATCTCGGTACGTTAGCCGCAGTGTTGATCTACTTTCGGCGTGATGTCGCGCATATGCTGCTTGCCGGCTGGCAAGCGGTGTTTTCAGGCCGAAGGGATCTCGAGGCGCGTCTGGCCTGGGGAATCGTACTGGCCAGTCTGCCGGTGCTAATCATCGGATTTGTTATTGGCGTGACGGTTGGAGAAAAAGTGCTGCGGCTGCCTTGGCTGATCGCCGTGGCCAGCATCGTATTTGGCCTCTTGCTGGGCGTGATCGATCGGCGGGCACCGGGGGATCTCGGCATCGAGTCGCTAAGGGCGCGGGATTATCTTGTCATCGGCTTGGCCCAGGCGGTGGCGCTGATTCCCGGTTCGTCACGCTCGGGCATGTCGATGCTTGGGGGGCGTGCCCTGCGGCTCGATCGACGAACAGCGGCGCGCGTGGCGTTTTTCATGGCGATTCCAGTGACTGCAGCGGCCATTGCCTTCGAGCTGCTCAAGATCAGTCAGGCAACTCATCACTATGCCTGGTCAACGCTGGGCTTGGCTGCACTTTTTTCCTGGATCACCGCGATGCTTGCGATCGATGTCTTCATGCGCCTCATCCAGGCCGTGGGCATGATGCCGTTCGTGATTTATCGCGTGCTGCTCGGTGCTGTGATTTTGTCCGTTATGGCTTTCGGAGGCTGGTGACGAACACCGATCAATCCTCCGGAGATTGCTTGTTTAGCACTTGGTCGATGGCTTCGATTTGCGACCGTCGAACAGCTTCGCCAATGGCCGGCCCACGCAATTCGGATCGCTTAGCAATTTCCCCGGCGTTCACGGCCCGAGCCGCTGCTAGGGCGCTGCGCGCCCATTCGGCCTGGGGATAAGGGCGGTTTTCGAATCCAAGCCGCCCGCGTACATCCGCGCGACATACGCTGATCATGGCCTCCAAGCGTTCGGGTCGACGCAGCGCGTCGATTGCTTCGAATAAACCCATTGCTGTTTCCGCGCGCAGTTGCCGCATTCGATGCAGATGCGTATGCCAGCGTGCGGCGAGTGCCGCCAGTTCGCGGGTCTGTCTGGGGACCCCAAGCCGCTTGGCCAAGGCTCTTGCAATAGGTTCGCCCGCCGCTTCGTGGCCGGTATGCCCGGGCAGGCGGTGGGCCGGTGTCGTGGCCTTGCCAAGATCATGACAGAGTGCAGCAAACCGACAATCCACTGATGAATTGTCCTTGGCGCTTTGATCTAGGACCAAAAGCGTGTGGACACCGGCGTCGATTTCGGGATGGTGACGGACGGGTTGCTGTACCCCGAACAGTGCATCCACTTCGGGGAAAAGATGGGCCAGTGCGCCGATGTCGCGTAACACGTGGAAGAAGACTGCCGGCTCGTCGGCGGCCAGGGCTCGTCGCGTCTCGGCCCACACGCGTTCAGGAACGAGGGCGTCAACTTCGCCATTGGTCACCATTTCGCGCATCAGCTGTCGGGTTTCCTTAGCAATGACAAAGCCAAGCGGTGCCAGGGTGGCGGCATAGCGCGCTACGCGCAGTATGCGCACCGGGTCTTCGACAAAAGCCGGTGATACGTGACGCAGGATACCGGCCCGAAGATCGGTTAGGCCGCCAAACGGGTCGATCAGATCACCGCTGTCGGAACGCGCCATGGCGTTGACGGTGAGATCGCGGCGGTTCAAATCTTCGGTCAATGTCACACCGGGCTGGAAGTCCATCACAAACCCGTGATAACCGGGCGCGGTCTTGCGTTCGGTACGCGCCAGCGCATATTCCTCGTGGGTTTCCGGATGCAGAAACACGGGAAAATCCTTGCCGACCGCCTTATAGCCGGCATCGGTCATGGTCTGCGGTGTCGCGCCGACGACGACCCAGTCGCGGTCGTTGACCGGCCGTCCCAGCAGGTCATCGCGTACGGCGCCACCTACGAGATAGGTCTGTGTGGAGTTCATCGTGACACAGTCTGACCGGGATAGGCCGGTTCGATTTGCCCTAGCCGTTTCAAGAGCCGTTTCGGTTTTTGATCCAGTCGATGCTTGAAGACGACAGTGTGCTTGAGTATGCGCTCAACGTACCGCCGAGTTTCGGTATAGGGAATGTTGGCAATCCAGATATCGGCCGCGCGAGTGGTTTGGGGCAGCCAATCCGCTACTTTGCCCGAGCCTGCGTTGTAGCCGGCCACAGCGAGCGCTGGATTATTACCCCAGCGTTGATGCAACAGGTAGGCCAGCAAGCGACTGCCAATACGGATGTTGATGGCCGGATTTGTCAACGGGCCTGCCGACAATCGATGATTGCTGAGATGGTGGGCAACATACCGTGCCGTTTGGGGTTTGACTTGCATCAACCCCAGTGCGCCGGCGCTGGATCGAACCGTGGCTTGAAACAATGATTCGGTGCGCATTACGGCCAGTATCAAGGCGCTGGACAGTCCGTTGGCCCGAGCGGCCGATTGCACGATCTTTTTGTGGGGAATGGGATAGCGAATTCGCAGATCATCCCAGTAGTTGGCGCGTGCCAGTGTGGTGATGGCGCGCGAGTACCAACCCCACCCATAGGCCAACGCAGCGGCCTGAGCCAGAGTCGTGTTGTCGGCGCCGACAAGCGCCTGACGCCATTCGCGCGTGGCCCGGTGCTCAAGGCCGGCCCGGTATAAAAGACGCGCGCGAATGATTCCGGGGCGGCGAGCCAAGGTGGTGCGCGATGCGCTGTTGTCGGGCAAGGGGCTATAGTTATAGTGATAGGCTTTATGGATCCGATCCGCGGCAAGAAAACCGTAATAGGCGCGTTGGTGGGCCAAACGCGTATAAATAGATCGAGCGTGTGATCGGTGGCCAAGTTGGGCCAGCGCACGCGCCCGCCAATAACGCCATTTCGGTTGGTTCGCATCGCTTTGGGGCATGGTATTCAACCACTTAAGCGCTTGATGCCATCGATTCTGGTAGATCGCACTTCGAACCGCCCAGCCAATGGCATGGGGATCCCCGGCCAATCGGTTGTCGGAAATTTTGGCAAACCATTTCAATGCCGCGGCCTTATGATTTTCGGCGTAAAGCAATGCGACCCAACGGCGCATTTTGTAGCGCCTCGATTGGCCAATTCCCAACCGGTGCACGATGTCCGGCAGTGCGGCCGCCGCACTATCCAGGTCAGACAGGGCAAAACGCTTGAATAGCGCAAGTGCGAGGGCGTGCGGCATTTGATGGGTCTGATCCAATCGTTTGGGATGTTCGGCAACATTGATCCAGCGGGTCAGCTGCTGGCTCCGCTTCGAATCATCGGCCAGCTGCCGCTTGAGATAGCGCGCGAGGCCGGTATGGCCTGCGATCAGCACCAAACGAGCACGTTTCTCGATTACTTCCGGGGTGAGTTGGCCCTTTTTTTTAAGCCAAGCGAATACCGGATTGCAGGTTTTGGGTTGACTGTGGCCGACGTCCCAGAGGGCCAGCGCTGATTTTTTGGGTTTCTGACCGCGCTCGATCCGTGCGTGGACGACACCGCAGCGCAGCGATGTGCCGCGCGGGTTGGGTCCAACCCGGGTGAGTAGCGTATGCCAGCGCCCGCGCTTGACCAAACTGGCGAGCCAGCGCTGACGAAGCTGGGCCGCGGCTGGCCAGTGCCTGTAGGTTGTAATGAACTGTTCGACTCGTTGGTCGGTCGCAGGGCCCGGATGATGCGCCAGCCGATAGTGTAGGCGGGCCGCGGTTAAATAGGGCGCCAATGGATAGCCTTTAAGCTCCCGGGCCAGGGGGCCGTTGGGGGCAAGTTGACCGTGGATGGCCTGTTTGAAGGCTTGGACGAACAGTACCCGTGCCACTGGGTTGGCCGCACTGGTATCAACGTCGACGGTGGGGCTATTTTTTGCGGCCAGAGCGGGCATCGCACCGGCCAATGCGACCAGCGTTAACGTTTGAATAGGCCCCAGACGTGGCAATTCAAGCCGGGGTCGCGGCATGATCAACCGCTCCCTCGCTCATGTTCATAACTAAGACCTTGCCATAGAGGGTGGCTTGGATCGAGCTTTTGAGCGCCTTGACCATGTCGTCGCGCGGAAATCACCCGTGCCGGGTTTCGGATGTCCGTGTCTCGAACGCGACCTAANNCATGGCATGAGAGTGTTCTAGTTCGGTGCTGGATGCGCGTGCGGTTCACGGTTGGATTTGGGTGCCGTCGATATCCAGCCAGTCCTGTGGCTTTAGATACTCTTCGATCAGCATCGCTTCCGGACTGCCGGGCTCGGGCCGATGGTCATACTGCCAAGCGGCGAGTGGCGGCATGGACATCAGGATTGATTCGGTACGCCCCTGAGATTGGAGCCCAAACAGCGTGCCGCGGTCGTAGACCAGGTTGAACTCGACATAGCGCCCGCGCCGCAGGCATTGAAAATCGCGCTCGCGCTGGTCGTAGGCGGTGTTCTTTCGGCGTTTGACAATGCCCGAAAATGCCCTTGCAAACGTGTCGCCGATAGCTTGCGCGAACTTGAGACAGGCGTCGAAGCCGAGTTCATTGAAGTCATCGAAAAACAACCCACCCACGCCCCGTGTCTCGCCACGATGCGGCAAGTAGAAATAGTCGTCACACCAGGTCTTGAAACGTGGATACAGCGAGTCGTCAAAAGCGTCGCAAGTGGCTTGCGCTGCGCGGTGCCAGGCCAGTACATCGGATAGAAACGGGTAATAGGGCGTCAAGTCAAAACCGCCTCCAAACCACCACACCGGTGTCTTGTCCGGCGCGTGCGCGACGAAAAAGCGGACGTTGGCGTGCGCGGTGGGCACATAGGGATTGCGCGGGTGGGCAACCACTGATACGCCGACTGCCGTGAAAGACCGGCCGGTCAAATCGGGCCGGCGATTGGATGCTGCGGCCGGCAGCTCGTTACCGAACACGCGTGAATAATTGACCCCTGCGCGCTCGAAAATCTCGCCATCGGCCAGGACACGCGTGTCCCCTCCACCGCCCGCCGGGCGCTGCCAGGTGTCGATACGAAAATCCTGTTCGGGCTCAAATCCGCCCAGTCGGCCAGCAAGCTCGTTTTGCAGCGTTGCAAACGTGGCCGATACGCGTTCGGTGTCGGGGACGTCGTTATCAGCCATTGCTTTTGCCCCGAATGGTTTGCCCGGTCGTTGCATCGCGAATGGTGCTGGGCGTGCCGGGATTGGCACAGTGGCCGCCCAGTACGAAGTCGATCTGGCGACCAAAATACCGGCGCACCTGCCAGCCGTGAATGGCGGCCGGGCGCGCGCTGGGGTTGGCGCTAGTCGAGACGATCGCACCGCCCGCGGTCGCGGCCAGCGCATGGCTAGACGGGTGAGCTGTCACCCGCAATGCAATCTGCGCGCCACCGCCGGTCAGGTAGTTGTCAATGCCGGGGGCGGCGGGCAATAACCAAGTCGTCGGGCCTGGCCAAGTCTCTAAAGCAGAAGCCCAAGCGTCCTGCGCGTTTTCAGCAACCCATGGTTTCAAGATGCTGGCCGTTGCACCGACTACGATCAGGCCGCGTGTCGGCGCGCGTTGTTTGAGCCACAAAATATGTTCAATTGCCCCGCGATGGGTGGGGTCACAGGCCAGCCCCCAGACACCCTCGGTTGCGTGGGCTACTACGCCGCCACCGCGCACAATACGCGCAGCGTGTCTTAGTCTCGCGCCCGGAACTTCCGGGTGCGATTGTCGCTTATTCCCCAAGCCAAAAGTCGGACTTGCCGTTGCCAATCTGCTTAGCGCTACGGCTGGGTGTCCGACTTGGAGCCGCCACTCTTCGCGGCAGTCGCGGTTTTATTCTTGCGATTCGCGGCTGCCTGCTTAGTTTGGGTCGCTGTCTTGCTCGACTTTCCGGCCGCTTGGGCGGCCTTGCCGTTTTTGGGGTTGGACTGTTTGCTGTTTGTTTTCTTGGTGCTGCCAGCTTTCTTGGCGTTGCCAGCAGTATTTTTGGGCTGCTGGTTCGCTTTGGTCGTCTTCCCCTTGGCAGTACTCTTGCCCCGGCCGCGTTTTTTCTTTTCCGGGGCCTTGGCCAGAATCTCGCGACACTCCTCCAGCGACAGGTCAGCGGGCTCACGATCCTTGGGTACGCTGGCGTTTTTCTTGCCGTCGGTTATGTAGGGCCCATACGGACCGTGTTGCACCTTGATGCCGGCCTCGGCAAACGTCTGGATGATTTTCTTGGCGTCGGCTTCTTTCTTTTCAGCAACCACGGTGCGCGCCCGTTCCGGCGTAATCGTATAGGGATCGTCTGCCTTGAGCGAGGCGAACTTGTTGCCGTATTTCACATACGGGCCATAGCGGCCGATGTTGGCTTGGAGCGGTTCGCCTTCAGGCGTTTCGCCCAGATCGCGCGGCAGGTTGAACAGATACAGCGCTTCGTCGAGTGTGATCTTGTCCATGTCCTGGCCTTTTCGGAGGCCCGCAAACTTGGGTTTTTCATCATCGTCCTTGGAGCCGAGTTGGGCGAACGGACCGTATTTGCCGATGCGCACGATCACGGGTTTCCCGGTTTCCGGATCGGTGCCGAGATCGCGGGCCTGGGCGACTTCCTCGCGCGTCAAGTCTTGTTTGGCCTCAACCTGCTTTGAAAACCGCTCCCAGAATTCGGCCAGCAGTGGCTGCCAACTTTCCTCGCCACGCGACACGGCATCCAGCCGGTCTTCCAGGCGAGCAGTGAAGTCGTAGTCGACGTAGTGCTCGAAATGGTCGGTGAGAAATTTATTCACGATCTTGCCAACCGGCGTGGGCACGAAGGCCTTGCCGTCCATTTCCACGTATTCACGATCCTGAAGCGTCGAGATGATGGCGGCGTAGGTCGACGGTCGGCCGATGTCGTATTCCTCGAGGGTCTTGACCAGCGAGGCTTCGGTAAAGCGTGGCGGCGGCTCGGTAAAGTGCTGACTCGGTACGATGGATTCCAGCGCGATGTTCTCGCCTTCGACTAGCGCCGGCAGGCGTTTGTCGCGATCGTCGTCCTTGGAATCCTCGCCTGGGGCTTCGTCGCGCCCTTCGGAGTAGACTGCCAGAAAGCCGGCTTCGCGCAGTGTGCGGCCGCTGGCGCGAAACAGGTGCTGGCCGTCTGCATCGGCTGCCAGATCGGCCGAGACAGTATCAAAAACCGCGGGCACCATCTGACAGGCCACGGTGCGCTGCCATATGAGCTCATAGAGGCGGTGCTGATCCGAGGTTAGATACGACTTGATCTCGTCCGGTCGCCGCGTGCTGGCGGTAGGCCGAATGGCTTCGTGCGCCTCCTGGGCATTTTTGGATTTGGCTTTGAACGTGCGCGGTTT
This sequence comes from Salinisphaeraceae bacterium UBA4764, assembly GCA_002403445.1. Classification (GTDB taxonomy): domain Bacteria; phylum Pseudomonadota; class Gammaproteobacteria; order Nevskiales; family Salinisphaeraceae; genus Salifodinibacter. The sequence continues at coordinate 49,008 of DHHU01000018.1, forward strand.
AGCTGGCCGGTTATCGGGGCCGTAGCGTTTGTCGATGGTGTCGCGGATTTCGTTGAGCGCGTCGTTGGCCAAGTTGACCGAGTCGGTCCGCATATAGGTGATCAGACCGATGGAATCGCCGTCACCAAGCGCTACACCTTCGTACAGCGACTGCGCGGTCCGCATTGTGCGACGAGCGTTGAAGCCGAGTTTACGGGCCGCTTCCTGTTGCAGCGTGGAGGTCGTAAACGGCGGCGCGGGATTCCGCTTACGTTGACTCTTCTCAACCTTGGCGACCCGAAGAGCGTTGCCGGCGGCAGCGACCAATTTGTTATACGCGGCATCGGCACCGGCCTGATCCTTGATAGTGAACTGTTCGACCTTGTGGCCGTCGAGCTTCGACAAGCGCCCCGTGAACGCCACGCCGTCCTTGTTCAACCGGGCTTCGATGCGCCAGTACTCCTGTGGCACAAACGCTTCGATTTCAGCGTCACGTTCGCAGATCAGCCGCAACGCGGGGGACTGAACGCGGCCAGCCGAGAGGCCGGGCTGAACCTTTTTCCAAAGCAGCGGCGAAAGATTGAACCCCACCAGATAGTCGAGCGCGCGGCGCGCTTGCTGGGCATTGACCAACTCGTCGGCGATGTCGCGTGGATGTTCCACAGCGTGCTGGATCGCCCCCTTGGTAATTTCGTTGAACACCACGCGCTGGACTTGTTTGTCGTCGAGTTCACCGCGTTCGCGCAGTAATTCCAGCAAATGCCAGGCAATCGCCTCGCCTTCACGGTCCGGGTCTGTTGCCAGCAGCAGCGAACGGGCTTTTTTGAGATGCCGCTCGATCTTGCTGACGTGCTTGGCGTTGCGGTCGATGATGTCGTAATGCATCGCGAAGTGGTTGTCGGGGTCGACCGCACCTTCCTTGGGGATCAGGTCGCGGACATGACCGTAGGAGGCCAACACTTCGTAATCGCGACCGAGGTATTTCTCGATTGTGCGTGCCTTGGCCGGCGATTCGACGATTACCAGATTTTCGCTCATGAAGTGGGGTGGTTGGGGTTGATGGAGGATAGCGTCTGTTGTTCAGGGTATCGATAAGACGCGGTCGAAGAAATTAACACAACCGCAAGGTTTATTAACTAAATTATGGACATCTACAACTTTTTTCCAGAACAGGGCGCAACGTCAAGCGGTTCTGCTGGGTCACGTCGGAGCTTAAGTGCCGCAGGCCAGGGCAACGATTCGGCTTTCCAACTCCAGAATCAGCAAAATGGATACTACGGCGACTGCGTGCCGGTCAGTGCGCGCCGCTAGACCATCGATGCGCGCAGTTGGGTGGACCATCACCCGAATGAGCACCGCGGACGAATCTGTCGCGCCCTTTTGCTCGGGCGGTTGCGGCGGCGTCTTTGCCGTCTGGACGCTTGCCGGGGGTGTCATAAACCGAAATTAGAAAGTCTGGGTGCAATGGACTCGACGATTGGATCGACCAGTTCGATCAGCTCCGGGCGGTTGCGGATGAGTCAATGGCAGTTGCCCGCCCGCAGGTTTTGAATAGAGCGGCACGGTAAACAAGTCACGGCCGAATTCGTCAGCCGACCGGTCGATGATCAACGAGCCGGATTGGCACGCCGCTTCGACCATCGAAGGGGCCTGGCCAAGGTCGGTAATGACCGGGTTTAGGTGTTACAGGCTGAATATACCCGATGCAAGGCCAGCCTCGCTGACGGCAACGCTTATGTCGTTCGCGGTCAGGGCACCTTCATGGCCGCCACATCGATGCCACGAGCCAGTCCGGAGACAAGGGCCAACCCAGTCCCAGCCCGAGTATACGCAAAACGGCACGACGATTCGCGCCCGCCGGCTGTCGGGTTGCGACTGCCCCCGATAGCAATCGCTGGTCAATCCAGAAAATCAACGTCAACACTGGCATAAAGCCAGAGCAGCGCGACGTCGCTTTCGGCCAGAAAGCGAGGAAAATGCGGAGGACGCCTCGTCTACAAATGGGTGGTTTGACCGCTCGAGCCAGCCTTGAGCTGCCTAATGGGCTGTTTAATACGTATGTGGTCACCCCATCCTGCCGCACCCGGCATACCCAGGCTGGTAAGCGTATTGTTAGAGACCATATGCAGGGCCGGGGTCG
>DHHU01000018.1:51142-73747 GCA_002403445.1 Salinisphaeraceae bacterium UBA4764
CTTGATGGCCGGGCAGTTGCACGTTGCGGCCCGAGTCAGGGTCGGTAACGCTGCGACCCGGTGCGTAGACGTTCAGAGTCGCGCCGCGACTCAGGCAATCCAGGGCGCCGGCACTGATCGTGACGACTTGATACTGACTTGCAACGGGTTGATCACCGGAGAGATCGATCACCTTGGCGTGTACTGGGGCCCGAGGCGCATGTGGGTGATACCCCCGATCCAGCGGTCGGGTGGGCAGCGGCAGCAAGCGGTCGCCGGGCACCGCGACGCGCTCGCTGTGGGTGATGGTTGCCGTGGAAACCGGCCCGCGTTGGGTTACTTTCAATTCGCCCACATTGCGGACCTTGGTGCCATAGACCCGGCCGGTGTGCGGATTTTTCAAGGGACCCGCCGTTGCCACGATCTGATAACGATCGGGGCCGCCACGTTGCAGGCCTTTGATATACGTGCGGCGTCCGGTCGTCGCCGCCGGCACCGAGTTGCCGAATGCCACAATATGCGGCGCGTTGTTTAGCTTACGCTGCGCGACAATTCGATCGCCGTGCAGAAAAACCTGTATTGCCGTTTCCGGAATCGCCGGTACGGCGTCGGCGAGTGGTTTGGCGCGAACTTTGGGTTTGAGTTTGTGTTTGCCGGCGGGGCGGAGCTTGAGTCGGCCGTTGATCGAACGCGTCAATACCAGGGTTTCACCCGGGTAAATCCGGTTTGGGTTCTGGATGTCAGGGTTCTGGGCCCAGAGTTGAGGCCAGTGCCAGGGATCCTTGAGGAAAGTCGCTGCCAGATCCCACAGCGTGTCGCCTTTCTTGACGGTATAGCGATGCGGTGCGTTGGCCGCTAGTTGCAGTTTGGGCTTGGCATGTGATGTCGTGCCAGGACGCGTTTTGCGCCGGTGTGTATTGCGCGACGACGTGCCGGTGGAGCGATGCGCCTGTCTGGGAACATGGCACTGATGCTGATGCGGTGCTGCGGGCTTTTGCGCAGGGTGAGATGCACATCCGCCAATCGCCCCGATGGCCAACAGGCTCGCAACGTAAAAAAGTCCAATGCGTCGAATAAACGCGCCAAATTGAATAAACATCCGTAGAATTCTCGACTCCTGTGTCCAACGACCCAGTCGTATTCCTTATCAGACTGAAACATAGCATATGGCCGTGCTCGAGATATTGACATTTCCTGATCCGCGTTTGCGTCGCACCACGACGCCCGTAACCGAGTTCAATGCTGAACTGTCGTCATTCATTGATGACATGTTCGACACCATGTATGACGCGCCCGGTGTTGGCCTGGCGGCGACCCAGGTGGGGGATACTCGGCGTGTCGCAGTCATGGACTGTGGCGGCGATGCCCCCGATCCGATCGTCATGTGCAACCCCGAAATCCTGTGGCAACGAGAGCCTGTGGATGTCGACGAAGGCTGTCTATCGGTGCCGGGGCACACGGATCAGGTCGTGCGTTACAAAACAGTGGGTTTCCGCGCCCAAGACCGCAACGGCGCCTGGTACGAATGCGAGGCCCATGATCTGCTGGCCCAGTGTGTCCAGCACGAGTTGGCGCATCTCTACGGTGGGCTGTACATCGACCAGCTCTCGCATTTAAAACGCAAGCGCATTCGTAAGCGCGTCGAAAAAACCGACCGCACCGATGGTGGGGCCTGATGCGAATCGTCTTCGCAGGTACGCCGGATTTTGCGCTGCCCAGTCTCGATGCCGTGCGCACGAGTTCGCACGATCTTGTGGCTGTCATTACGCAGCCGGACCGCCCGGCCGGCCGAGGCCGTAAGCTGACGCAGTCACCGGTCAAACAGGCAGCGATCGAAGCGGGTGTACCAGTTGTTGAAGCTGATCAGATGAAAAATCGGGAGGCCGCCCAGAATTTGTCGGCATTGGCGCCCGATTTAATGGTGGTCGTGGCTTACGGCGCGATTCTGGGTCGCGGGGTGCTGGCTACCCCACGTTACGGGTGCGTCAACGTACACGGTTCGTTATTACCCCGCTGGCGTGGTGCTGCACCGATAACGCGCGCGCTGCTGGCGGGTGACACCCGAACGGGCGTAACGCTAACCTGGATGCGTCGTACCCTGGACAGCGGTCCGGTGATCGATAACCGGGCTGTCGACATCGCGCCCGACGCCACGGCCGGGTCGCTGCACGATGTGCTGGCCGCACAGGGCGGCGAGTTGCTGGCCGACTACCTTGCCGTTGACTGTGCCCAGTGGCCTGCAGTCGAGCAGGATGAAGCCGTCGCGACTTATGCCCCTCAACTCAACAAGACCGAAGGCACCATTGACTGGTCGGCCGGCGCGGCGACGATCGAGCGTCGAATACGCGCGATGCAGCCCTGGCCGGTTGCTTACAGCGTGCTGGGGGATACGACCCTTCGCCTGTTTGCGGCGAGCGCGAGTGACCGGTTATCGACTGCCGCGCCGGGCACGGTGGTCGCGGTCGAGGCGGAAGGTATTCGCGTTGCGACGGCCGACACCGACATCTGGCTGACATCGATCCAGTTTCCTGGCAAGAGACGCATGCCGGCCATCGATGCGGCACGCGGCCGGGAACTGGTAGGCCAAAGGTTTGGCTGATTCGCGGCCGGCCACGGGCGCGGCGCCTCGTGCGGCCGCCGCGCGCGTATTGAGCGCAGTTGTCGACCACGGTCGCAGCCTCGACACTGTTTTGTCACCGATACTGGCGAACCTCAGTGCCGCCGATCGATCGCTGGCCTCGATGTTGGCACGCGAAACCGTACGTTGGCATCGCCTGTTGTACGCACGGCTGGAGCCACATCTCAAGAACAAACCATTACAACCACTGGTTCGGGCGTTACTCGAAGTGGGCGTCTGGCAGCTCGACGCATCGCGGGTACCGCCGCACGCCGCCGTGTCTGCGACGGTGGCGGCCACGAAGTTATTGGGTGTCGGACGAGCGCGCGGACTGGTTAATGCCGTGCTGCGGGGCCATCAACGTACTCCCATGGACACCAGCACAGCCGATCCGGGCATCCAGTACAGCTTGCCGACCTGGCTGGTGGCTGCGATCCGGGCTGACTGGTCGGACGAGATGCCGGCGGTTCTGGGAGCTCTGAATGAGGCCCCACCGCTTTGGCTGCGCAACAACGCCCGGGCCCAGTCTCGAGATGAGCTCGCTGCGCAGTTGGCCGGTCGAGGGCTGACGACCTGTCTCAGCGGGATGGCATCGGACGCAGTGTGTCTGGATGAGCCGGTTGCGGCCGATGAATTGCCAGAACTGGCTGCCGGCGCGGCATCGATTCAGGATGGCGGAGCGCAGCTTGCGGCGGATCTGGTCGATCCCGCACCGACGGATCGGGTGCTGGATGCCTGTGCCGCACCGGGCAACAAGACAGCGCATCTGCTCGAACGGGGTGCGGGGGCCGTGTTGGCGCTGGATACCGACGCGGCACGTCTCACAACCCTCGAGGACAATCTGAAGCGGTTAGGTCTTGCGGCCGATACGCAGGTTGCTGACGCGACCGACCCGGAACGCGCCTGGTGGGACGGCGGCGTTTTCGATCGTATTCTCATCGACGCACCGTGTAGCGGCACGGGCGTTATTCGTCGGCATCCGGATATCAAATGGCTGCGACGGTCCAGTGACGTCCAGTCGGCAGCTAAACGCCAACTGGCGTTGCTTCACGCGCTCTGGCCCACTTTGGCGCCAGGCGGTGTGTTGGTATATGCAACATGCTCTGTGCTTCGCGCCGAAGGCGAGGAGATTGTGGCACGATTCATCGATGAGCAAGCAGACACCGTCGCCGATCCGATATATGCTGAATGGGGACAAGATGAGATGTTCGGCCGGCGTATCGCGGTGGGTCAATATGGGTTTGACGGTTTTTACTATGCCCGGCTAAAACGCCGACCCGTGGCATGAGTGCTGATCAAACGATCCCGCAAGACCAGCCCACGGGACGGCGCGCGATGCCGATCACGGTCTATCAGAACGGGGAATTTTCCTCTGTTCGAGATACCCTTGCCGTCGAACGCGCCCTGGAGATACAGGTTGCGGGAGCCCAACCGATCGTCACCATGCGCACGCCCGGCGCCGATCGGGAGTTGGCAGCAGGTCTATTGCATGGTGAAGGTGTTGTCCATTGTCGCGATGAGATTGTTTATAACGACCATGCCCCGGGTGAACCCGATGTTGTGCGGTTGATGCTCAAACCGGCGGCGCGGGAACGCCTGGATCGCATCGAACGCAATACGGTGGTCACCAGTGCCTGCGGTGTCTGTGGCAAACCGACCTTTAATCCCCCCGCACCCGAAACTCGGGCCGCTGGCGAACCGGACTGGACATTGGCGCCTCGTGAACTGATTGAACTGCCCAACCGTCTGCGCGAAACCCAGGGCGTTTTTGAGGCTACCGGCGGATTGCACGCCGCCGGTCTGTTTGAACGCGGGCGAAGGCGACTCGCTGTGCGCGAAGATGTGGGGCGACACAACGCACTCGACAAGTTGATTGGATGGGCCCTGCGCGAGGACCGATTGCCGTTGTCCGGCCACGTCATCATGCTGTCAGGGCGCGCCAGTTACGAGTTGGTGCAAAAAAGCGTAGCCGCCGATGCTGCCATCGTGGCCGCTATATCCGCGCCGAGCACCTACGCGGTTGATCTGGCCGCGAGTTTCAATACCACCCTGGTCGGCTTTGTTCGTAACAACCGATTTAATATTTATACCGGTGCCAGACGCATCACAGGGGCGGTTTAGGCTGTCGGTATAATCAGTCAGGCCCACAAGTTCCCGGTCCACGAGGCAAACTATTCAAACACCGGAAATCATTCCACCCGATCAGCACCCAATCGAACGCGATGATCTCAGCGCGGCCGCACTGCAGGTACTGGACGTGCTGGCAGACGCTGGCTACCGTGCCTGCCTGGTGGGCGGGGCGATCCGTGACCTGCTGCTGGGTATCACGCCCAAGGATTTCGACGTGTCTACCGACGCCGAGCCGGAGCAGGTGGCGGCCGTGTTTGGTCGGCGTGCGCGCTTGATCGGTCGACGGTTCCAGATCGTGCATGTGCGCTTTGGTCGGGAACTGATCGAAGTCTCGACGTTTCGCGCCGACCCCAACGCCGGCGGTCGGGATGATCGACGCGTGGACGCCAACGGGCGCGTTCTGGCCGATAACGTGTTCGGTTCCATGGCCGAGGACGCCGGGCGCCGCGATTTCGGCATCAACGGGTTGTATTACGACATTGCCGACGGCTGTATCCACGACTATGTGGGCGGCATGGCCGATGCGCGGTATCGCCGTTTACGCTTGATCGGCGACCCCGATGTGCGCTATCGCGAAGACCCGGTACGAATGCTGCGGGCGGTTCGGTTGGCCGCCAGTCACAGTCTGGCTATCGACGACGCGGCCCAGCCACCCGCAGCATTGCTCGAACTCTTGGCAGATGTGCCGCCCGCGCGGATATTCGACGAAGTCTTGAAATTGTTCATGCAGCCGGCCGCGCCGGCAATATATGCCGGGCTTCGCCGTTCTGGATTGTTTGGTGTATTGTTCCCGCAAACCGAGCAAGTATTGAACGGGCCGGGCGGTGGTGCCAGCGAGGCACTCATTGAAAAAGCCATCGCCAACACAGCGGCGCGTATCGAAGTTGGTAAATCGGTTACGCCCGCATTCATCCTGGCGGCCATCCTCTGGCCGGCGGTGCGCGAAACCGCTGCTGCATTCGAGCGTGACAACACACCGGCCATGCCCGCTCTGGCCAGTGCCCAGGCCGAAGTCGTGGCGAAGCAATCGGCACGGGTCGCCTTGCCCAAGCGCTTCTCGATGCCAATGCGTGATATATGGCATTTACAACCGCGGTTTCACCGCCGGCGAGGCAAACAACCGGCTCGCTTGATGGCCCACGAACGGTTTCGGGCGGCCTATGATTTTTTGCTGCTGCGCGCCGAAGTCGGCGAAGTCGAACACGAGTTGGCCGACTGGTGGACCGAACGACAAAAAGACGCTGCCAGCGAGGGGAGCCAATCGGATCACGAAGCCAAAGACGCATCCGCCCGCAAACGTCGCGGTGGCCGGCGACGCGGCGGCCGCGGTCGGCATTGAGCCGCGGGTCGGCGGATTGTCTGTCGTGCACCATCTGTCAGTTGCCTGGATTGCTCTGGGAAGCAATCTAGGGCAGCCGGATCAGCACGTCCGTCAGGCGTTTGCATCCCTAGCCGATATACCGGGCGTTCAGTTGCTGGCTCGGTCGAATCTCTATCGAAGCGCGCCCGTAGGCGGGCCGCCTGGCCAGGCCGATTTTTGCAATGCCGCGGCCGCAGTGGCCACGATGTTATCGCCGTTCGAGCTCCTGACTGCACAAAATGCGATCGAGGCTGAACACGGTCGCGAGCGGGTCCAGCGCAACGGGCCCCGGACACTCGATCTCGATATCATCTCGTTTGATTCGTTGCGGATGACAACCCAGAGGCTGACGCTGCCGCACCCCCGCGCCGCCCGACGTGCGTTCGTTTTGTTGCCGCTTGCCGAGATTTCACCGGCGCTGAGTCTGGGTCGGGCTGGACGCGTCATCGACTTGTGCCGCGAGCTTGACGCTCGCGATATGGAACATTGGTAACCCGGTGTCAATTCTTAACTTTTCATGACCTTAATCACCCATGCCTGAAAACAAGCAGCGAAACCGTCCCGTCACAGTGTCCACGTTGGCGCGGATGAAGACCGACGGCGATAAAATTGCCTGCCTGACGGCCTATGACGCCAGTTTTGCAGAGATCGCCGAGCGCAGCGGCGTCGATCTTGTTCTGGTTGGCGACTCGCTCGGCAATGTCGTACAGGGACGGGCCAGCACTACTTCGGTCACTGTCTCCGATATGGTGTATCACACTCGCTGCGTTGCTGCGGGGTTGAGTCTGCCGTTGCTTGTGGCTGATTTGCCCTTTTTATCGTTCGCGACACCCCAGGATGCAATCGACACCAGTCGCCGACTCATAGGTGAAGGCGGGGCTGCCATGGTCAAGATCGAAGCCGACGCGACTGACACGACGGTTGTTGAAACATTGAGCCGGAACGGCGTGCCGGTGTGTGCCCATCTCGGGTTACGTCCGCAGCAGATTCACAAGACTGGCGGTTTCAAGATTTACGGTCGGAGCAAGACACAGGCCAGGGAACTGGTCAACTACGCCCGACAACTCGAGGCAGCGGGTGCCGATTTACTGCTGCTGGAGTGTGTGCCTAGTGCGCTCGCCCGGAAGATCGCGAAAATGGCTGAGGTGCCGGTGATCGGTATCGGGGCCGGCCCGGATGTCGACGGTCAGATATTGGTTTGTTACGACGCATTGGGTTTGACGTCCGGGAAAAAACCCCGATTCGTCAGAGATTTCCTGGCAGAAAAGGGCTCGGTTACCGAAGCTGCACTTGGCTATGTCGACGCCGTGCGCGACGGTACGTTTCCGACGCCCGACGAGAGTTTTGACGCGTAGATAGACGTCCCCATGATGATCCCCGCATGAAAGAATTGTTTACCCACACCGACGTGGCGTATTGGCGCCAGAACGCCACGGGACGTATTGGCCTGGTCCCGACCATGGGAAGTTTGCACGCGGGCCACATGCACTTGGTTGAGGCCGCGCACGCCGAATGCGATACGGTTATCGCGAGCGTGTTCGTCAACCCGCTACAGTTTGGCCCGGACGAAGATTACGAGGCCTATCCGCGCGATTATGCTAGCGATCGCGATCAGTTGGCTGCAGCCGGTGTGGATGGGCTGTTCGCGCCTTCAGTGGATACGATGTATCCCCGCGGATTGGCCGCGGCGACCGTCGTCGACGTGCCGGGCCTGACCGATATTTTATGTGGTGCCCATCGACCCGGCCATTTTCGCGGTGTGGTTACGGTCGTGGCCAAGTTATTCAATCGGATACGGCCGCATCTTGCGTTTTTTGGTGAGAAGGATTTTCAGCAACTCGCCGTGATTCGACGCATGGCAGATGATCTGGCCACCGGTGTCGAAGTGCGCGGTGTTGCCGTCGATCGCGAGCCCGACGGCCTCGCCCGATCATCGCGCAACGCCTATCTGAATGATGACCAGCGCCAGCGTGCCGCGGTGCTTTACCACGCCCTCCTGGAAGCCCGGGATCGCCTGACCAGCGGCAGCCACGACATCGCGACGATCGAGGAATTCGGCCGGCAGCGGCTAAGTGATGCCGGCTTTCAGGTCGACTATTTCACAGTGCGGGCGGTTAATCTCAACCCGCCGGATACGTCGACTACTGAGTTCCGCGTGCTAGCCGCCGGCTGGCTGGGCCGAGCCCGCCTGATCGACAATCTGCCAGCTTCCCGCTGATGCCGGGCGATAGATTGCGCGTTATGATATTTTTCTTAACAACGGTTATAAACAGTTGCCGCGAAACGTAATGCAACTCACGCTCCTGAAGTCGAAAATTCATCGCGCCTGCGTGACGCACGCCGAGCCCGATTATGAAGGCTCGTGTGCGATCGACGTCGATATGCTTGACGCCACCGGCATCCGGGCGTTCGAACAGATCGATATCTACAATATAAGCAACGGTGCGCGATTCACCACATATGCCATTCGTGCCGATCCAGGGTCGCGTGTCATTTCGGTCAATGGAGCCGCTGCGCACCTCGCCAGCGTAAACGATCGCGTGATCATCTGTGCCTATGCCGCCATGACCGAGTCCGAGGCCGAGGGCCACCAGCCCAACCTGGTTTATTTGGATGCCAGCAATCATGTGATCAAAACCAGTCATTCAATCGCCGACCAATCTGCCTAGCCGATCGATTCGTGTCATCCACACACAATGCGTGTCACCCGAATGGCCAAGGAACGTAAATATGGCAACACCTGAAGTCGACTGGCAGTGGAATGTGCTTCAGCATCTGGGTGAGTCCGTGGGCCAAGCGTCGGTTCGCGATGCATTCGCGGCCGATCCCCAACGGGCCCGGCGCCTATCGATCGACGCGGCGGGGATCAGCCTGGATTTTTCCAAACAGCGGCTCGATGACTCGGCGCTTTCGGCGCTTTATTCCCTGGCCGAAAGCCAGGGCTTCGACGCCGCCCGGCGAGCGATGTTTGCCGGCGAGGTCGTCAACAAGAGTGAAAACCGGGCGGCCTGGCATATCGCGTTGCGCCGGCCTGAAAGTAATCCGCTCTATCAACCGGTTCACGACGAGCGTGCAAAGATGCGCGATATTGCCAACGCCGTGCGCACCGGCAACTGGAAGGGCTATACCGGTAAGGCGATTACCGATGTCGTCAGCATCGGCATCGGCGGTTCGGATTTCGGTCCGCGGCTGGTTACCGAGGCCTTGACGGAATCCGGTTCGCCAGGGCCTTGCGCCCATTTCGTGGCTAACGTCGACCCGGCCGATCTGAACGCCGCGTTGGAAAGCTTGAATCCGGCCACGACATTATTTGTCGTCATCTCCAAGACCTTCACCACGGCCGAGACCTTGGCCAATGCCAATGCCGCCAAGCAATGGCTACTGGCCGATGGCGCGGCTCAGTCGGACGTCAATCGACACTTTGTCGCTGTATCGACCAATGCCGATGCCGTCGGCGAATTCGGCATCGAGCGAATGGTCGGCTTCTGGGATTGGGTCGGGGGTCGATTTTCGCTGTGGTCGAGCGTGGGGCTGCCGATTGCCCTGGCACTGGGCATGGACACATTCGAGGCCTTGTTGGCCGGTGCTCATGCAATGGATTCGCACTTCGAGACGGCCGATCTGGCCGCCAACCTACCGGCTAATCTGGCACTGGTCAGTGTCTGGAACCGCAATGCAATCGGTCTGACTAGCAATGTCGTCGTGCCCTATAGCCAACGCCTGGCCGATTTGCCGGGCTTTTTGCAGCAGTTGTCGATGGAATCCAACGGCAAGCTGGTGACAGACGACGGCGAGCCAACCCAGCACGCCACCGAGCCGACCGTATGGGGCAGTGTCGGCACCAATGCCCAGCACGCTTATTTCCAGATGCTGCACCAAGGTGATCTACTGTCCAGCGTCGATTTCATACTGCCGCTCAAGACCGCCGACAGTACAGATTTGAAGCGTGAACGGGCGCGACTGGCCAACTGTCTGGCCCAAGCTGAGGCTTTGATGTGCGGCCGTGATGCGGCAGCGACAGGCAGCGAGGATCCAGCTATTGCCGCAGCCCGCGCCTGCCCCGGCAATCGGCCTTCCAACATGATCGTTCTGCCGCAGCTTGATGCCTACCATCTCGGCGCAATGCTGGCCGCCTACGAGCACAAGATTTTTGTCGAAGGCATCGTCTGGGGAATCAACAGTTTTGATCAGTGGGGCGTTGAGCTGGGCAAGACACTTGCCAAACAACTCGAAAGTGACCTTTCGAATCCGGCTCAAGCTGCCCCACACGATGCCTCAACCGCAGCCTTGATCGAACGTGCGGCCGGCGCCCTCGGTTCGCGGCTCGATTGATCCGGACACTCCCGACCGTGTCGACTCCTTCCGCTATGGATCACGATCTGCCGGCTGCCTGTTATGACGGGGCCGGTGTTCGCGGACTGGATCACGCGTTCATGGAGGCGACCGGCGTATACAGCGAGTCGCTGATGTGCTGGGCCGGTAGATGGGCTTTTAAGGCTATCACCCGGCGTTGGCCAGAGGCGCATTCGATCACGATATTCTGTGGTGGCGGTAACAATGGCGGCGATGGCTATGTGATTGCGCAAGCGGCTCGGGAGGCCGGCTGGGCTGTGCACGTGGTGGGGTTACGGCCCGTAACGAATTTGGCCGGAGCGGCGCGCGCGGCAGCAAAGGCCTATCAGGATGCCGGGGGCTTGGTCGAGCCATGGCATGACGACGTGGCGCCAGCCAGCGACGTCGTTGTCGACGCCTTGCTTGGCACCGGTGTCGACCGTAATGTGGAAGGTATCTACGCCGCGGCCATCGATGCCATCAATCGGAGTCGCCGCCAAGGCTGCGCCGTGGTTGCTGTTGACGTGCCTTCGGGGTTGACCGCCGGCACAGGCAAAATTCAGGGCACCTGTGTCCGCGCCGATCTGACGCCGACATTTATCGGGCTGAAACTGGGGCTGCTTACCGCAGACGGACCGGCAGTTGCCGGTCGGATCGTATTCGATGATCTCGGTGCCCCCGCTATGATCTACAGCCAGGTTCAGCCCCACGCCATGCGCGTCACGCAGGCCGAGGTGTTGGCCGCTTTGGGACCGCGCTTACCGACTGCCTACAAGAATCAACACGGCACGTTGGCCTGCATTGGTGGCAATCGCGGTACCGGCGGTGCGATTCGGCTCACGGCCGAGGCCGCGCTACGCGCTGGAAGTGGTCTGGTCAGCGTGGGATGCCATCCCGATTTTGCCCCGGCCATGAGCCAGGCCCGCCCGGAATTGATGGCGGCCGGGATTGACGCCACCGATGACGAAAGTTCGTTGTTCGACACTGCCGATATCGTGGCGCTGGGACCGGGGCTCGGCAAAGATGACTGGGCCAAACGACGGTTTCAGGCAGCCATGGCGTGCGATAAGCCACTGGTCCTTGATGCGGACGGTCTCAACCATCTGGCAAGTTCCCCGGTGGCGCGCGGTCACTGGATATTGACCCCACACCCGGGCGAGGCCGGGCGACTGTTGGACTGTTCGACGGCCGAGATCGCGGCCGATCGGCGCGCGGCAGTTTTGGCCCTGGCCAAGCGCTACAATGCGGTTGCGCTACTCAAGGGTGCCGGCACGTTGATTTCCGACGGCCATCAAGTGGCGGTCAATACGACCGGTAACCCCGGCATGGCCGTGGGCGGCATGGGCGATTTATTGACGGGTGTCATTGCCTCGCTCTGGGGTCAGGGGCTGTCGGCTTTCGACGCCGCGCGCCTCGGGGTGCGAGTCCACGGCACAGCCGGCGATGACGCGATCAACCCTGGCGGGCCGCGCGGTCTTTTGCCCGCGGACTTGCTCCCGCACCTGCGTGCCGCGGTCAATCCGTCCGCGCCTGAAGACGCGCGTCAAGAGTCGACCAGTTCAGATTGTCGGTAAACGCGTGGGTCGTGCTGCCATTTGGAGTATCCAATGCATTCTGAGTCGATCGATTCGCGCGCTGGTCCATCCGCGACAGCGATCGAATTGCCCGAGCCGGCGGCGACCGACGCCTTCGGCAGGCGCTTGGCCCAAGTCTTGGCGCGTTGGAAACAAGGACTTGTGGTTTCGCTTATTGGGGATCTCGGGGCCGGCAAGACCGCGCTAATGCGAGCTATTCTGGGGGCACTCGGCGAACCAGGGCCGGTGGTGTCGCCCAGCTATACGCTGGTGGAACCTTATACGGTTGCCGGCCGCAATGTGTATCACGTGGATCTCTATCGACTCGCTGATCCGGCCGAGCTGGATTATCTTGGCTTGCGTGATATCAATCCTGCAACAGACTGGCTGTTTGCGGAATGGGCCGACAAAGGCGGGTCGGGTTTGCCGCCGATTGATATTAAGATATGCCTGGAATACGTGGGATGCGCACGTCGGGCCACGGTTGATGCCATGAGCGAGCGCGGTGCGGACTTTTGGGCTGGTTTTGAACACCCTTAACGAATCGTCTGTAGCCCACCGCGGCTGTTAAACTCATCTTCATATTTACAGACGACGCACAGGGCAATGGCCGGCCACAGTAAATGGGCGAACATCCAGCACCGCAAAAAGGCGCAGGATAAAAAACGCGGCAAAATCTTTACCAAGCTGATTCGCGAAATAACAGTGGCAGCGCGCGAGGGCGGGGCTGACCCCGACGATAATCCGCGGCTGCGTCTAGCCTGGGATCGGGCACTGGCCAACAACATGCCCAAGGACAATATCCTGCGCGCGGCCCAGCGCGGTGCCGGTGGAGGTGATAACCAGGCCTATGAAGAGGTTCGGTACGAAGGCTATGGTCCGGACGGCGCTGCGATTATGGTCGACTGCATGACCGACAACAAAAACCGCACCGTCTCCGGCGTGCGCTATGTTTTCAACCGCCACAACGGCAATCTGGGCGATAACGGGTCCGTGAGCTACCTGTTCTCGCGCCAGGGCACGTTGACGTTTAGTCCCGACGTCGATTCCGATCAGGTGCTGGAAACCGCACTGGAAGCCGGCGCCGAAGACCTGATCGAATCCGCAGATGGTTCGTTCGAAGTCGTCACTGCGCCGGGGGACTATTCGACTGTGAAGGCTGCGCTGGAGGCGGCCGGATTGGAGCCGGCGCACGGCGATGTGACGATGCGGCCCTTTACCACCGTGGAACTGACCGGTGACAGCGCACGCGTGTGCCTTAATCTTATCGACGCGCTGGAAGATCTCGATGATGTGCAGCAGGTTTATACCAACGTCGAGTTCGACACGGATGCCTTGGCCAATTCCGAAACCGAATCACCTGCGTGAGCCGCCAGGCGCCGCGCATTCTCGGTATCGATCCCGGCTCGACCGTGACCGGTTTCGCCGTTCTCGACGGCGGCCCGCAACCAGCCGCACGGGTTGTCGACTGCGTCCGACTGTCCGAAGGCGACTTTCCAACCCGGCTGGGCGTTATCTTCATGCGGTTGAAAGCCGTGATTGAAGACTATGCCCCCGATCAGATGGCCATTGAAAACGTCTTCATGGCCCGAAATGCGTCAAGCGCGCTCAAGCTCGGCCAGGCGCGCGGTGCAGCCATCTGTGCCGGCGCGGCCGCAGGGTTGAGCGTGGCTGAATATACGCCGACTCAGATCAAAAGTGCCATCGTGGGCCGAGGGCACGCCGACAAACGCCAGATTCAGCATATGGTGGCGCTGCTGTTGAATCTGACGCCGCCACTGCAATCGGATGCCGCCGATGCTGCTGCGGTTGCGTTGTGCCATGCGCATCACGCTCAAACGGCCTCGCGATCGGCGAACGCGCGGATCACGGCGGGGCGCGCATGATTGGCCAACTGCGCGGCCAGATTGTAGTACGGCAGCCGCCTCAGGTCGTCATCGACGTGGGCGGCGTGGGCTACGAAGTTCAGGTTCCCATGTCCACACTGGGCGCTTTGCCTGCCGGCGATGCTGAAACCCGGTTGTTGACGCATCTCGTGGTACGCGATGATGCCCTGATACTCTTCGGGTTTGCCAGCGAGGACGAGCGCAGTCTTTTTCGAGAACTCATGCGCGTGTCGGGCGTGGGGCCGAAAATGGCGCTGACGATCCTCTCGGGTATGAGCGTGACCGAGTTCGTGACCACTATCGACGCTGATGACAGCGGTCGTCTGACAGGCCTGCCCGGTGTCGGCAAGAAGACCGCGCAACGGTTGATTGTGGAAATGCGCGACCGGTTGGCGGGCAGTGGATTCACCTCGGTCCCATCGACGGCCTCGATAGCAACGGCGGCGCGAGATGTAGCGCCCAGCGCCCGCAGCGAGGCCCGCGACGCGCTAGTGGCGCTGGGATACAAATCGGCCGAGGCTGAGCGGCTACTGGCTGGCTTGGCCGATGAAGAAAACGGCGCCGACGCGGAAACACTTATTCGTCAGGCTTTAAAACGTGCGGTTCGCTAAATGACTGGACATTGGGGATCAACAGCTTACATCCCTTGTTTGGGTATAGAATGCAAGGACTTAACAGCAGCTGCTGATGAGTGATCAGCGTCCTATCGCCAGCACTGCGCAACCGGGCGATGCTGCCGGTGACCGCGCGCTGCGGCCCACGGGTCTGGCTGACTATATAGGCCAGCCCGACGTGCGTGAGCAACTCGAGATTTTCGTAGCTGCCGCGCGGGCGCGCCATGAATCCCTGGATCATGTTCTGATTTTCGGGCCGCCGGGGCTAGGCAAGACATCGCTGGCGCATGTGCTGGCAGTTGAGATGGGTGTGGGGTTTCGCCAGACCTCGGGCCCCGTGCTGGAAAAGCCCGGGGATCTTGCCGCGCTTCTGACCAATCTTGAACCCAACGACGTGTTGTTCATTGACGAAATTCATCGGTTGGCGCCGGTGGTCGAGGAAGTCCTGTATCCGGCACTCGAGGACTATCAGATCGATATCGTCATTGGCGAAGGGCCGGCCGCGCGTTCGGTCAAGCTCGACCTGCCGGCATTCACGCTGGTGGGCGCGACCACACGCGCTGGGGCGTTAACATCGCCACTCCGCGATCGCTTCGGCATCGTCAATCGACTGCGGTTTTATGACCCAGAAGAACTCACGGCCATCATTCACCGCTCGGCCTCAATTTTGGGCGTGGATATTGCCGCGGACGGCGCCGACGAATTGGCACGGCGAGCGCGGGGCACGCCGCGGGTGGCTAACCGGTTGTTACGACGCGTACGTGATTTTGCTGAAGTCAAGTCTGACGGTCGAGTGACCGCTGCGATTGCCGCCCAGGCCATGGGCTTGCTGGCCGTCGACCAGAACGGCTTCGACGTCATGGATCGCGCGGTGCTGAATATGTTGATCGACAAGTTCGACGGTGGACCAGTTGGCGTTGATAGTCTGGCTGCCGCTATTGGCGAGTCGCGCGAGACGATCGAGGACGTGGTTGAGCCGTATCTAATACAACAGGGTTTTTTATTGCGCACTCCGCGCGGCCGCCAGGCCACGCGCATAGCCTATGTCGAAACCGGGCGCGTGCCACCCCCGGGTGCCAGCGATTCCACCACAGAACGTGACTTGTTTGATCGGTCATGACAAATCTGGCCTTCGAGAACCGGCTCAACGTGCGTGTTTACTACGAAGACACTGATGCCAGCGGTGTTGTGTATCACGCCAACTATCTGAAGTATTTCGAGCGCGGGCGCACCGAGTGGTTGTCAGACGCCGGGTTTGATCATCGTGAATTGGCTGAATCGAGCGGTATCGGATTTACGCTGGCGCGAATAGCCGTGAACTACCGACGACCGGCTCGACTCGATGACCGGCTGTGCGTAATCACCAATCGCCTTGATCAGCGCCGCGTTCGGATCGATTTTGAGCAACGCGTGATGCTAGGCGAAGCCTTGTTGGTTACGGCAACCGCGCGTGTGGCCTGTGTTGATCTCGCGAAATTCCGCCCACGTGAGTTGCCCACGAAACTCTTGGAAGGACAATAAATGGAAGTCGCGACTAATTTTTCGGTCTGGGGACTGGTTCTTCAGGCCAGCCTATTCGTCAAACTGATTCTCTTGCTTTTATTGGTAGCGTCCGTTACCTCCTGGGTCGTGATATTCGCCAAGCGCCGGACGATCAAACTGGCTATCGACGACATGGAGGAGTTCGAGGATCGCTTCTGGGCCGGCGGCAACATCAAGGATATTTACGCTGAGACCATGGTTGAAGACGACCAGCCGCAGGGTATGCCGGCGCTTTTCAAGGTGGGCTATGAGCATCTCAGCCGACAGCGCAATACGCGTGACCGACAGCCGGCCGACGTCGTGTCGTCGGTTCAGCGCGCCATGCGCGTGACGTTATCGCGCGAAATGCAGCATTTTGAATCGGGTGTTGCCATGTTGGCGACCATCGGCTCCATCAGTCCATATGTTGGTTTGTTCGGCACAGTCTGGGGAATCATCAGCGCATTCAACGGTCTTAGCCATATGCAACGCGCCAGTCTATCGATGGTTGCCCCTGGTATTTCCGAAGCACTCATTGCCACGGCGATGGGTCTGTTTGCCGCGATTCCGGCTGTGGTTGCCTACAATTATTTCACCAACCGGCTGGAGTATTTGGAGAACCGCCTCGAGACCTTCATCGAGGAAATGACCGGTATCGTCGAGCGTGGCATTAACGCTCAGCTGAGTGACTAATGTGCATAGACGACAGCCTTAACCCCGAAGTGCTGCCCAACCAATGACCCTTCGCACTCGCCGCAAGCGCCGACTGACCGCCGAAATCAACGTCGTGCCCTATATCGACGTGATGCTGGTGCTGTTGATCATTTTCATGGTGACCGCCCCGCTCATGAAAACCGGTGTCAACGTCAATCTGCCGAAGGCATCAGCTCAGCCGATGCAGAACAAAAACAACGCGCAACCGATAGTCGTGACTGTTAAAAAAGATGGTCGGCTCTATTTGAATGTGGCTCCCCATCCGGGACAGCCGCTTTCGCCGGCAAAACTGCAGCATATTGCCGCGCATCAGATCGCCGCTCATCCGCAGGCTCCGGTATCGGTTAAGGGAGATGGCCAAGTTAACTATGGCAATGTAGTGCGCGTGATGGTGCGGCTTCAAAAAGCCGGCGCCAGCAACATTGGCCTTCAGACGAACGGCGTGTCACCGAGACAGGTCCAGAATAATCAAAGTACGGACCAAACCCAGAACGCCGACTGATGGGCCACTATTTAATCCGTAATTGGCGTGCCGTGTTGTTCGCTATTGGATTACACGTAGCACTCGCCCTGCTGATTTTTTTCAGCGTTCATTATTCAACGCAGCAACCGATCAATGCGGGAAACAAACCGCAGATCGTGCATGCGAGCGTGCAGAACGTGCCGGTGGAAAAAACATCGAAAAACAAAAAATCGCATCAGGCCCAAAAAGCCCAAGCCGCCAAAAAAGCGGCTCGGAAACAACAGGCCAAGGCGGCAAGCAAACATGCACAGGCCCAAAAGCGCCGGGCACAGAAACAGCGTCAAGCGCATAGGCAAGCTGCCCAGGCCGCAGCCCGTAAACAAGCAAAAGCCAAAAAACGAGCCGCACAGCAAGCCGCGCGAAAGAAGGCCGAGTCGAAGAAAAAGGCTGCCCAAGAAGCTGCCCGCAGGAAAGCGGAGGCGAAGAAAAAAGCAGTAAAAAAAGCCGCACGTGAAAAAGCCAAGGCCAAGAAACAAGCAGCCGAAAAAGCTGCACGCGCGAAGGCTAGGGCCAGAAAAGAAGCTGCCGCAAAAGCCAAGCGCGAGGCCGAGAAAAAAGCTCGCGAAAAAGCGGCCCGTGAAAAAGCCAAAAAGGAACGACAGGCCCAGAAAAGACGGGCCGAAACCGCGTTGAATAAACAAATCCAGCAGGCTGAACAGAAAAAGCAAAGAGAAAATCAACTCAAGAAACAGCTGACCGCTGAGGAAAAAGCGCGTGAATCACGTCAAAAATCCAACGCTATGCAACAATATGTAAGTGCTATAAAGAACAAGGTGGAAAGTCACTGGGTTAAACCTCCGGGCGTGGACAATGTGTCTTGCACCGTGCGGGTTCATCAGTTGCCAAGCGGGCAGATTACGAGTAAAAAGCTGGTGACAAGTTGCGGCAGTAAAGCGGCCAACCAATCGGTTCTGCGGGCGGTCAAGCGATCCAGCCCGCTGCCCACACCATCTTCTCAGGATCTATTTCAGCGGACAATCCAATTCAACTTTACTCAAAACCAATGAAACGACTCGCCATTATTCCTCACACGGTTATCGTGGCCGCATTCGGTTTGGTCATTGCCAGTTCCTCGGCCGATGCTGCACTCAAGGTCAATATCACCAAAAGCTCTGAACAAGCCATTCCCATCGCGGTCGTACCGTTTAAGCAATCATCGGTCAATGCGTCAACGAACGTGGCAAGTGTCGTGCAACATGATCTGGCCTCGACCGGCCTGTTCAAGGCACTACCGGTCAAGGATATGCCAGCCAAGCCTCATACAGTGTCAGCCGTGAATTACAAGTCCTGGCAAAAAAAATCGGTCGACAATCTGGTTATCGGCAAAGTTTCGTCGGACAGCGGTGCCGGCTATCGGCTGCGTTTCCATCTGCTGTCGACATCACCCGGAAAAGCGATGGCCGGCTGGCAGATCAAGGCGGGCCACCAGAGTCTGCGCGGAGCCTCACATGTCGCCGCAAACCTTGTATATAAGGAATTGCTCGGTGAACCGGGGTATTTCCAGTCCCAGCTCGCCTACGTCACAGTGACGCGTCAAAAAGGCAAACGTCATTACAAACTCATGGTTTCAGACTATGATGGCCATGATCCATCGGCCGTGTTCACTTCATCCAATCCCATCATGTCGCCTGCCTTCTCGCCCAATGGCAAGAAGCTGGCTTATGTGGCTTTCAACGTAGCCAAGGGCCGAACCAGCCTGCGGGTCCAGGATCTGGCAACCGGCAAGATTCAGGAAATTTCGTCAAGGCCAGGCATCAATGGAGCGCCGGCCTGGTCACCGGATGGCACCAAATTGGCGCTTACGCTGTCTTATAAGGGCAATCCAAACATCTATGTTTATGATCTGAACAGCGGTAAATTGCGGCAATTGACGCATACCGACGGCATTGATACAGAGCCGACCTGGTCTGCAAACGGTCAAAAAATCGCGTTTACCTCCAATCGTGCCGGAAAACCGCAGATCTATCGCATGAATAACCAAGGCGGCAATGTCACCCGCATTACCTATGATGGGGTCAGCAACCAAAGTCCGGTCTATGGCCCCAATGGCAAGCTCATGGCCTTCGTACGTCAGTCCAAGGGCAATGGTTATCGCGTCGCGATACGCAAGCTGAACAACCAGCACACCCGCATTATTAGCAATGGCCCGCTCGATGAGCGGCCGAGTTTTGCGCCCAATGGACAAGCCGTCATATACGATGAACAGAGCGGCCCGCATTCACTTGTGATCGCCTCGGTAAAAGGCGGCACAAAGACTCGACTTTCTCAAAAAGGCCACGTTCAGGATCCAACATGGGGCGCGTCTGCCGGCTCTTGAGCCGTATCGCTTTTGTAATACACAACCAAGGAACTAAAAGACCATGACCGATAGGATTTCCCCTAATTGTTGGAATTGGCAAATAAAAGTAGCCTCTTGGACGGGTGGACTCAAACTGCTGCTTGCAGCAGGTTCTGTTGTGGTGTTGGCGGGCTGTGCAGCCGGCGGTCCAGGGCCCGGAAGTGGTGCCGGTCAGAACTCGTCCGGCAATCAACAAGCCATCAATGGACAGACCAAAGCGCAAGGCAAAAGCAACCAAAGCGTGGTTCGCGGTTTGCGAGGCGTGCCTAAAAAAGACCTGTCAAAGTTCAAGAACCCCAACAACCCGCTATCAAAACGAACGATCCATTTTGCCTTTAACAGCAGCAGTATCCCGTCGCGCTACGCCAAGATTATCCGGGCTCACGCGCATTATTTGAGCAAACATCCCAATGTACACGTCCGCCTTGAAGGTCATACCGATAAGCGAGGCACGCGTGAGTACAACATCGCTCTGGGTTCTCGGCGTGCCAAGTCGGTCAAGCAAGCCATGGTTCTGGCAGGAGCCAAAGCTAGCCAAATCTCGACGTTGTCGTTCGGCGAAGAACGCCCGGCTGTCGTCGGGGACACCAAAGCTGATTACGCCAAGAACCGGCGCGTCGTCATCATCTACACCAAACACTGACAGGTATGCTGATCTCAAAAGTTGTAAGATTTGGCGCTACCACTGCAGTCATTGCTCTGGTTCTGGCTGTTGCGCCGATCGCCGGTGCGACCGATTCATCACAGTCGGGCCAAACCAGTGGTGGCGGTGCCAACGTATTGACTATTTATCTGCAGATGCAGCAGCTTAAGCAGCGCATTCGAAATATGCAGGGCGAGATTGAAACTCTCCAACATCGCTTGGCACAGACACGCAAGTTAGAAAAAAAGAATTACCAGAGTCTGGCCCAAAAAGTGACTGGGCAATCCAGTACCAACGGTGGGAGTGCTTCTAACAACTCAAGCGGCGGCGGAGGCTCGCAACAATCCTCGACCACGAAGCAAGCAAAGTCGTCCTCGAGTGGTGGTCACACCCACCAGACATCGGCCGGTGAGAAGCATCAAAATCAATCTGAAAACGCCATTCACCAACAATACATGGCTGCGTTCAACACCCTGAAAAACGGCAATTACGACAAGGCCGCATCAGCATTTGAAACGTTTGTTACTAAACATCCGCACAATGGGCTCACTGATAATGCCTACTATTGGCGCGGCGAAGCGTTATATGTGCAACAACATTATGAAAACGCCAAAAAGTCGTTCGAAAAGCTCGTTAACAACTTTCCAAAATCGCCCAAGTTACCGGATGCTTTGTACAAGATTGGTTTGATTCAGATTCATGATGGCCATCAAGACAACGCTAAATCGACGCTAGATCGCGTGATTAAAAACTACGGGGAAAGTCGCGCAGCGAATCTTGCCAGGAAGAAACGAAAGCAGCTTGGATCCTGAAATAAGCATGCCGTATGCGGATGGTTTCGATCTTCAGGTCATAGCCGGAAAGGGCGATCTTGGCGACAACTTTAAGCGTCGCCACGATAAGTTGCGCATCACCGAAATATTCTGTTCATTGCAGGGTGAGGGCCGTGACGCGGGGATTCCAACCACGTTCGTTCGGCTCACGGGGTGTCCATTGCGTTGCACCTATTGTGATACGACCTACGCATTCCATGGTGGCCATTGGCAGACACTGGATGACATACTTGAGGCGTGTCATTCCAATCAAGCGTTGTACGTCTGCGTGACCGGTGGTGAACCGCTGGCCCAACCGAACACTGCGCGGCTGGTTACGCGACTGTGTGATGAACATTTTGAGGTCAGTGTTGAGACAGCGGGGGCATTGGATATTCGCCCTATTGACACGCGTGCGTCACGTGTCGTCGACATCAAGACACCAGCTTCTGGCGAGGTGCACCGCAACCGGCTCGACAACATGCATGCGCTGACACCGCACGATCAGGTCAAGTTCGTGATTTGTTCTCGCGACGATTACGAATGGGCCTGTAAACAACTGGCCGCGTTGGAGTTGCCAATTGGCTGCAGGGTTTGGTTTTCGCCCGCTGCGGACGCGCTCGATCCCGTTTGGCTTGCTGACTGGATGGTCGCTGACCGTGTACCGGCGCGGTTGCAACTCCAGTTGCACAAACAACTCTGGGGTGATCAACCGGGTCGTTGATTGATAATTTTCGATGAATGCAAACAATGCACAACCCGCAGCCGTCGTTTTGTTATCGGGCGGCCTTGATTCGGCGACTTGTCTCGCGATAGCCGCGAACGAAGGCTACGCCTGCACGGCGCTTAGTTTTCAGTATGGCCAGCGTTCCGTTGCTGAAATCGATGCCGCAAGGCGTCTAGTGACCACTTATGGTGCGGACCACCGCATTGCCCGCGTGGAACTCGATCAGTTCGGGGGATCAGCGTTAACCGATAAAAGCCGTGATGTGCCGGAAACCCCATCCGAAGGCATACCCGACACGTATGTGCCAGCCCGCAACACAATTTTTCTATCAATTGCGCTTGGTTGGGCTGAGATATTGAATGCCAAGAGCATCTTTATTGGCGTCAATGCCATAGATTATTCAGGTTATCCGGATTGCCGGCCTGAATACATTGAGGCGTTCCAACGCATGGCTAATCTCGCAACCCGAGCGAGCGTCGAAGATGGTCGTGTAGTCCATATTCGGACGCCGCTATTGCATGCGACTAAAAGCGAAATCATCGCCACGGGCCATCATCTCGGCGTGGACTATAGCAATACGGTGTCGTGCTATCAGGCAGACGAGATCGGTCGTGCTTGTGGTCGTTGCGATGCCTGTCGGTTGCGGCGACAAGGTTTCGAGCAAGCCAGAATTCCGGATCCAACGATATATGCTTAGGTTTTAAAAAACCTATCAGTGCGAAACTATTCGAGGTTCGTTACAATATAGCGCTTAGGTATGGGCCGTTAGCTCAGCTGGTAGAGCAGTAGACTTTTAATCTATTGGTCGCAGGTTCGAGACCTGCACGGCCCACCA